>NZ_JBHXHX010000012.1:193873-294350 GCF_042723915.1 Streptomyces sp. NPDC058335
GTGGTGCGGGAGGGGGCGCTCGGGCTGGTGCTGCCGGGGCGGTGAGACCAGGAGCCTCCCGGTCACTCTGCCGGACCGTCCGAGCGGGGGAGGGCGGGGTGAGCCAGATGCGCAACGACGAGTGCGTGATCGGCCCGGCCGTCTTCGAGGCGTGCCTCCAGACCCTGGTGGACCGGTACGACCGCACCTCCCACCCGGTACTCGCCGCGCTCACCGAGGGGTACATCGCCACACTGCCGGCCGTCACCCACCGGATCGGCATCGAGGTACGCCCGCCCGAGGGGCAAGGGTGGGCTGCCCGCGCGCCGGCGCTCTCCGCCGCTTTTCGCGGCTCGACGGCGCGCTGACGGCCCTCGCTACCCCTGTAGCTCCCCCGGCCCCCGCACTTCCCCGCCCTCCACGTCCTTGAGCGCGACCCCCGTCGCCCCCAGCTCCCGTGCCCTCGTCAGCAGGCACGCCAGTTTTCGGGACGCCGTCTCGTAGGTGAGGCCCAGCGGAGGGCGGATGTTGGACAGGCAGTTGCGGTCCGCGTCCGTGGTGGTGCCGGGGCGGGGGCGGTGGGTCAGGTACGCGCCGAGGGAGTCGGCCGCCGACATGCCGGGGCGTTCGCCGACGAGGACGACGACCGCGGTCGCGCCCATCGCCGCCGCGATGTCGTCGCCGAGGGCCACCCGGGCCTGTTCGGCGAGGACGACGGGGCCGATCCGCAGGTCCGGCAGGCGGGCGGCCGTAGCCCGCACCATCTCCGCCGCGTGCTCGTGCACGGCCCGGCTGGACAGCCCGTCGGCGACCACGAACACCACGTCCCAGTCGCCCACGGGCAGGTGCGCGCGGTCGGTGGGGTGGAGGCGGCGGCCGAGGTCGGGGCGCTGGAGGTAGGTGAGGCGGTCGGGGGCGGCGCTTCGGACGCGGATCACCGGCAGGCCCGGCAGCCGGGCGGCGACCGTGTCGGGGTCGAAGGGCGAGTGGACCGCGTCGCGGGCGGCGGCGTGCGCGGCCTGGAGTTCCAGGCGGTGCCGGGTGGGCAGCGCCGAGCCCGCCCGGCCCAGGCCGATCCGGGCCTGGGTGCGGTGCCGCAACGCGGACCACAACTCGCCTGTCCCACCGACTTCCTGACTGGTCGTCATGCGGCTGCCCCCCGCCCGATCGCCGTCAGCGGATGGCCCGTGACCTCGCGGATGCCGCCCCGCTCGTCCAGCAGCCCGATCGACTCCAGCCACGTTTCGAACTCCGGTGCCGGGCGCAGTCCGAGCACCTCGCGCAGGTACAACGCGTCGTGGTACGAGGCCGACTGGTAGTTGAGCATGATGTCGTCCCCGCCGGGCGTGCAGATCACGAAGGAGGCGCCGGCCACGCCGAGCATCGTCAGCATCGTGGCGATGTCGTCGTCGTCCGCGTCCGCGTGGTTGGTGTAGCAGATGTCCAGGCCCATCGGCAGGCCGAGCAGCTTGCCGCAGAAGTGGTCCTCCAGGGCGGCCCGCAGGATCTGCCGGCCGTCGTAGAGGTACTCCGGGCCGATGAAGCCGACCACGGTGTTCACCAGCAGCGGGTGGTACCTGCGGGCCACGGCGTACGCCCGTGCCTCGACCGTCTGCTGGTCGACGCCGTGGTGGGCACCGGCGGAGAGGGCGCTGCCCTGGCCGGTCTCGAAGTACATGACGTTGTGGCCGACCGTGCCCCTGCCGAGCGCCCGCGCGGCCTCGTGCGCCTCGTCGAGGAGGCCGAGGGTCACGCCGAAGGAGGCGTTGGCGGCCTGGGTGCCCGCGACGGACTGGAAGACGAGGTCGACGGGGGCGCCGGACGCCATCAGGTCGATGCTCGTCGTGACGTGGCAGAGCACGCAGGACTGGGTGGGGATGGCGTGGCGCCGGATCACCCCGTCGAGGAGGTCGAGCAGGTCCCGGACCGCCTTGGGGCTGTCGGTGGCCGGGTTGATGCCGATCACCGCGTCGCCGGAGCCGAGGAGCAGGCCGTCGAGGAGGGCGGCGGCGACGCCCGCGGGGTCGTCCGTCGGGTGGTTGGGCTGGAGGCGGGTCGCGAGGCGGCCGGGCAGGCCGATCGTGGAGCGGAACGCCGTCACCACCCGGACCTTGCGGGCGACCGCGACCAGGTCGGCGTTGCCCATCAGCTTGGAGACGGCGGCGGCCATCTCGGGCGTGAGACCGGGTGCGAGCGCGGCCAGCGTCGGCGCGTCGGCGGCCTCGGACAGCAGCCACTCCCGGAACTCGCCGACGGTCAGGGCGGCGACCGGCGCGAACGCGGCCGGGTCGTGCGTGTCCAGGATCAGCCGGGTGACGTCGTCGCTCTCGTACGGGATCAGGGGTTCGGTGAGGAAGGCGGCCAGCGGAACCTCGGCCAGGGCCCAGCGGGCGGCGACGCGCTGGCGGGCGTCGTCCGCCGCGAGGCCGGCGAGGCGGTCGCCGGAGCGTTCGGGGCTCGCGGCGGCGAGGAGGCGGGCGAGGGAGGCGAAGCGGTACCGCTCGCCGCCGAGGGTGGCGGTGTGAACGCTCATGAGGGCGACCGTACGAGGGCCCCGGCCAGGGGTCCACGCCTCCGCGCAGAGTTAACAAGAGCGTTCGACCGGCCCGACTCCCAAAGGTCTGGTTGACAAACATTTAACCGGTGCGGCCCCCTTGTCGACTCATCCGCGCTCCAGCATGCTCCTTCAGCAGGACATCCGCAGAGGTCAGGAAGGGGCCACCCGATGGCAGTGGACGAGGGCGTCGCCCCGGCAGCGAGAACGAGCGAACCGGGAACCGTTCACCGGCTGAAACCCAACGCCGTGGGCCTGCTGGGCGTGGTCTTCATGGCGGTGGCGACGGCCGCGCCGATCACCGCGATGACGGGCAACGTGCCCTTCATGGTGTCGTCGGGCAACGGCATCGGCGCCCCGGCGAGCTACCTCGTCGCAATGGTCGTCCTGGCAATCTTTTCCGTCGGTTTCACCTCGATGGCGAAGCACATCACCGCCACCGGCGCCTTCTACGGCTTCATCTCCCACGGCCTCGGCCGCAGCGCCGGCCTCGCCTCCGGACTTCTCGCGACCTTCGCCTACGTCGTGTTCGAGCCGGCGCTGATCGGCATCTTCTCGACGTTCGCCACGACGACCCTGAAGGACCAGAGCGGCCTCGACGTGCCGTGGTGGGCGTTCGCGGTGCTGATGCTCGCGGTCAACACCATGGGCACCTGGTTCGGCGTCTCGGTCGCCGAGAAACTGCTCGTCGTGCTGCTGGCGACCGAGGTGACGATCCTCGCGGCGATGGCGATCTCGGTCGCCCTGCACGGCGGCGGCCCGGACGGCTTCACCTTCGGCCCGGTCAACCCGGTCAACGCCTTCCAGGGCACGAGCGCCGGCCTCGGCCTCTTCTTCGCCTTCTGGTCGTGGGTCGGCTTCGAGTCGACGGCGATGTACGGCGAGGAGTCCCGCGACCCCAAGAAGATCATCCCCAAGGCGACGATGGTCTCGGTCCTCGGCGTCGGCGTCTTCTACGTCCTGGTCTCCTGGATGGCCATCACCGGCAACGGCGAGAAGGAGGCCGTCGCGGCCGCGTCCTCCTCGAACCCCCTCGCCCTGTTCTTCGACCCGACCGAGCAGTACGTCGGCCACTGGGCGGTCGTCGTCATGCAGTGGCTGATGATCACCGGCTCGCTGGCCTGCGGCATGGCCTTCCACAACTGCGCCGCCCGCTACATGTACGCCCTCGGCCGGGAGGGCGTCCTGCCCTCCCTGAAGGACACCGTCGGCCGCACCCACGCCCGGCACGGCTCCCCGCACATCGCCGGCCTGGTCCAGTCGTTGATCAGCGGCGTCCTGCTCGGCGCGTTCTGGCTCGCCGGCAAGGACCCGTACACGGGGACGTACGTCCTCCTCGCCATCCTCGGGACCATGGCGATCCTCGTCGTCCAGGCGGTCTGCTCGTTCGCGGTGCTGGCGTACTTCCGCTCGCACCACCCCGAGAGCCGGCACTGGTTCAAGACGTTCACCGCGCCGCTCCTCGGCGGCGTCGCGATGCTCGCGGTGGTCGCGCTGCTGGTGTCCAACATGGGCGTGGCGGCCGGACCCGAGTCCGACTCGATGGTGCTGCGGGCGACCCCGTGGATCGTGGGCCTGATC
Organism: Streptomyces sp. NPDC058335; assembly: GCF_042723915.1. Lineage (NCBI taxonomy): Bacteria > Bacillati > Actinomycetota > Actinomycetes > Kitasatosporales > Streptomycetaceae > Streptomyces > Streptomyces sp. NPDC058335. The sequence goes on from NZ_JBHXHX010000012.1 coordinate 197,988, forward strand.
TCGGTGGCGGGCTTCGGCTACGCCCAGTACCTCAAGCGGCGCTCGCCGGAGCGGTACGCGCTGCTGGGCCGGACCGTGCTGGAGGAGACCAGGGAACGCTGAAAGTCTCCGCCTAGTCCTTGCCGAAGACCTGCTCGCGGTGCACCCGCCACCGCTCCATCATGGCCGCGATCTCACCCTCGACGAACTCGAAGAAGGCGAGCGTCTCGGCCATCCGGCTGCCCGCGGGGGTGTCGGCGCCGAGGCTGGTGACACCTTCGCGCAGGGCGCCCTCCCACCGCTTGAGGACCGTCTCGCGGTTGGTGAGGGCCTCGTACCACTGGTCGCTGTGCACCCGGTAACGCTCCCGCCGGGAGCCGGGTTCCCGCTCGCGGGCCACCATGTGCTGCTGCGACAGATACCGGACGGCGCCGGAGACGGCCGCCGGACTGATCCGCAGCTGTTCGCCCAGCTCGGCCGAGGTCATCGCGCCCGAGTCGGAGGACAGGAGCGCGGCGAAGACCCGCGCGGCCATGCGCTGCATGCCCGCCTCGACCAGCTGCGCGGCGAAGGACTCGACGAACCTCGACACGGACTCCGCGTCCCGCCCGCCCTCGACGCGGGCCCCGGCTGCTTCGCTCATGGTCACATCCTAACGAGCCTTTCTGCACTTCCTTAACTTCACAAATTTCTGAAGTAAGCGTACGTTCTGAAGCATGACGAAGGCCATCACGGTGTCCGGACTGCACAAGTCCTTCGGCCGCACCCACGCGCTCGACGGTCTCGACCTGGAGGTCGGGACGGGCGAGGTGCACGGCTTCCTCGGCCCCAACGGCTCCGGCAAGTCCACCACCATCCGCATCCTCCTCGGCCTGCTGCGCGCCGACTCCGGCGCCGCGCAGATCCTCGGCCGCGACCCCTGGCGGGACGCGGTGGAGGTGCACCGCCGCATCGCGTACGTCCCCGGCGACGTGACCCTGTGGCGGAACCTGTCCGGCGGCGAGGTCATCGACCTCTTCGGCCGGCTGCATGACGGGGGCCGCGCGAAACGCGTCAGGCAGGGTGGTGGTGGGCGACGGGCGGGCGGTCTGGACGCCCGGCGCCGCGCGGAACTGGTCGAACGCTTCGAGCTGGACCCCACCAAGAAGGGCCGCACCTACTCCAAGGGCAACCGGCAGAAGGTCGCCCTGGTCGCCGCGTTCGCCTCGGACGTGGACCTGCTCATCCTGGACGAGCCGACCTCGGGCCTGGACCCGCTGATGGAGGCCGTCTTCCGGCGGTGCGTGGAGGAGGAGCGTGACCGGGGCCGTACGGTCCTGCTGTCCTCGCACATCCTCAGCGAGGTCGAGGAACTCTGCGACCGGGTCAGCATCATCCGCCAGGGCCGCACGGTCGAGACCGGCTCGCTGGCCGACCTGCGCCACCTCACCCGCACCAGCGTCACCGCCGAACTCGCCGGCGAGCCCGACGGGCTGGCCCGTCTGCCCGGCGTCCACGACCTCGACGTACAGGGCCGCCGGGTCCGGCTCCAGGTCGACGCCGACGGGCTCGACGCCGTCCTGCGGTCGCTGAGCGAGACGGGCGTGCGCTCGCTGACGTCGACGCCGCCCACGCTGGAGGAGCTGTTCCTGCGTCACTACCGGGCCGAGCCCGTCGATGCGGCGGAGACGGCGGTCCGATGAGCACCCTGGCACCCCAACTCGCGGGCACCGGCACGCTGTTGCGGTTCGCGCTGCGCCGCGACCGGGCCATGATCCCGCTCTGGGTGGGCGTCAACGCCCTGATGGTCCTCTCCATGCCGAACACCCTGAAGGGCCTGTACGGCACGGCCGGCGAACGCGCCGGCCTGATGGAGCAGATGGCCACCAACTCCTCGCTGCGCGCCCTCGTCGGCCCCGTCTTCGACGACTCCCTGGGCGCCCTCACCGCCTGGCGGGTCGGCGTCTACGCCGGTGCCCTCGCGGCCGTGACCAGCATCCTGATCGTCGTACGGCACACCCGTGACGAGGAGGAGAGCGGCCGTCAGGAGCTGATCGCGTCCGGCATGGTGGGGCGGCGCGCCTCGCTGACCTCGGCGCTGCTGACGGCGGCGGTCGCCGACGCGGTCCTGGCCCTGCTGGTCACCGCCGGACTGGCCGGGCAGGGGGTGGCCGGGGCGCTGGCCCTCGGGCTGGGGCTCGCGGCCGTGGGGATGCTCTTCGCGACCATGGCGGCGATCGTCGCTCAGCTCACCGAGAGCGCGCGGCTGGCCCGCGGGCTGACCTCGGGGGTGCTGGGCGCCGCGTTCGTGCTGCGCGCGGCGGGCGACTCCGCGACGGACGACGGCTCCTCGGCACTGACCTGGCTGTCCCCGCTCGGCTGGCTGGAGAACCTACGGCCCTTCGCGGACGAACGCTGGTGGGTGCTGGCCCTGTTCGCGGCGGCGATCGCCACGCAGGGTGTGGTGGCGTACGCGCTGGCGGGCCGCAGGGACGTCGGCATGAGCTTCCTGCCGACCCGGCCGGGACCGGCCACGGGCCGGCTGCGCACGGCCGGGGCGCTGGCCTGGCGGCTGCAACGCGGCAGCGTCCTCGGCTGGAGCATCGGCTTCTTCCTCGCCGGGGTCGTCTACGGCGGCATGACGGAGGGCGCGGCCGACCTGGTCGGCGACAACGAGCGGGCCCGCGAGATCTTCCAGCGGATGGGCGGTCAGTCGGCGATCACCGACGCCTTCCTCGCCGCGATGATCGGCATGCTCGGCCTCGTCGCGGCCCTCTACATCGTCGCCTCGGTCCTGCGGCTGCACGGCGAGGAGACCTCCGGGCGGGCGGAACCGGTCCTCGCCCACGCCGTCGGCCGACTGCGCTGGGCCGCCGGTCATCTGGTGATCGCGTTCGGCGGCGCAGCCCTGATCATGCTGCTGGCGGGCCTCGGCTTCGCCGTGGGCCACGGCAAGGAGGTCGGCCCGGTCCTGGCCGGCTGTCTGGTCCAGCTCCCGGCGGTGTGGGTCGTCGGCGGCCTCACGGTCCTCCTGTACGGCCTCGCCCCGCGGCTGGCCCCGGCCGCGTGGGGCGTGGCGGGCGCGGTCCTGCTGATCGGCTGGATCGGCCCCGCCCTCGACCTCCCGCAGGTGGTGCTGGACCTGTCCCCCTTCGGCCACCTGCCGAAGCTGCCGGGCGGCGGGATGGAGTGGGCGCCGGTGCTGACCCTCGTCACGCTGGCGGCGGGGCTGGTGGCGGCCGGGGTCGCGGGGGTGCACAGGCGGGACCTGACGACGTGAGGGGAGTGGGGGCAGGCTCGGTTTTCTACCCGACCTCGACGCTGAGCCCTTCCAGCCCTCTGATCACGAAGTTCGGCTTGCGCTCGGGCTCCGCCGCCAGGCGCAGAGTGGGGGCCTTCTCCAGGAGGGCCCTCATCGACGCGGCCAGCTCGATGCGGGCGAGAGGGGCGCCGATGCAGTAGTGGATGCCCGCGCTGAACGAGATGTGCGGGTTCTCACCGCGGGTGAGGTCCAGCCGGTCCGGGGCGGTGAAGACGGCGGGGTCGTGGTTGGCGGAGCCGAACAGCATCGCGATCTCCGCGCCCCGCGGGATCACCGTGCCGTCGATCTCGATCTCGTCGAGGACCCAGCGCTCGAAGAGCTGGAGCGGGGTGTCGTAGCGCATCAGCTCCTCCACGGCGGAGGGGACCAGGGAGTGGTCGGCGCGCAGGGCCGCCAGCTGGTCCGGGTTGCGGAACAGCGCCCACCAGCCGTTGACCGTGGCGTTCACCGTCGCCTCGTGGCCCGCGTTGAGCAGGAGCACGGCCGTCGAGATCATCTCCTGCTCGGTGAGCCGGTCGCCCTCGTCGTGGGCCGCGATCAGCCCGGAGATCAGGTCGTCGCCGGGCTCCTTGCGGCGGGCCGCGATCAGCTCCAGCAGATACTCGGAGAACTCCACCGAAGCGCGCACCGCCCTGCGGGCCGTCTCCTCCGACGGGCTCAGCTCGTACATCCCGCAGATGTCCGCCGACCAGGGCCTGAGCGGGGCCCGCTCCGACGCCGGGATCCCCAGCATCTCGGCGATCACCGCCACCGGCAGCGGTTCCGCGACGTCCGTCAGCAGATCGCCCCCGCCGGCCGCCACCATCCCGTCCACCAGCTCACCGGCCAGCCGCTCCACATACGGCTTCAGCCGCTCGACCGTGCGCGGGGTGAACGCCTTCGACACCAGACGCCGGATCCTGGTGTGGTCCGGCGGCTCCAGATCGAGCATCCCGTGGTCGTTGAGCGTGTGGAACGGCTCGTGCTCCTCCGGGGGCGCCGTCCGCCCGAAGTCCTCGTGGGTGAAACGGTGCTGGTAGGTCCGCCCCAGCCGCCGGTCCCGCAGCAGCGCCGAGACGTCCGCGTGGTGCGGCACCAGCCACTGGTCGGTGGGCTCGTACCGGATCACCCGGCCCCGCTCCCGCAGCTCGGCGTAGGCCGGGTACGGGTCGGCCACGAACGCCGGGTCCCAGGGATCGAAGCGAAGGTCGTCGACTGCTGCCATGACCGGACGCTAGCCCGTCCACCCCACCTCTGACCAGGGTGACAGGGTGGCCAGGGTGGCCAAGTGACCAGGGGATCTACGCCGCCGCCGTCCGGCTTCTCACCCCGGCCTCACCAACCGTGCCTCGTACGCGAACACCGCCGCCTGGGTGCGGTCCCGCAGGCCCAGCTTCACCAGGATCCTGCTCACGTGCGTCTTGATCGTGGACTCCGCCACCACCAGACGCCCGGCTATCTCCGCGTTGGACAGGCCCTGCGCGATGAGGACCAGGACCTCCGTCTCCCGCTCGGTCAGGTCGCCGTAGGACGCCTGGGCGCCACGGGGCAGCCGCGGACCGTCGCTCAGTTTGGAGAACTCGGTGATCAGGCGTCTGGTGACGGACGGGGCGAGGAGCGCCTCCCCGGCGGCAACGATCCGGACGCCGTCGGCGAGTTGGCGGGCGGAGGCGTCCTTCAGCAGGAAGCCGGAGGCTCCGGCCCGCAGTGCCTGGTAGACGTACTCGTCGAGGTCGAAGGTGGTGAGGACCAGCACCTTCGCCGTGCCGTCCGCGGCCACGATCTCCCGCGTCGCCTCGATACCGTTCATCTCGGGCATCCGGATGTCCATCAGGACGACATCGGGAGCCAGTTCACGGACGCGGTCCACCGCCTCGCGGCCGTTGACCGCCTCGCCGACGACCTCGATGTCCGGCATCGCGTTCAGCAGGACGGAGAAGCCCTCGCGGACCATCATCTGGTCGTCCGCGATCAGTACCCGGATCGTCATGCCTCACCTTCGTCCACGGCGGCCATCGGCACCGGAAGGAACACCGCCACCTCGTAACCGCCGTCCTGCGTCGGGTCCGCCGTCATCTCGCCGTTCAGCATGGTCACCCGCTCCCGCATGCCCGTGATGCCGTGCCCTGCTCCCGGCGAGGGCTTCACCAGGGCGGGATTCGGCGGCGGGCCGTTGACCACGCGCAGGCCCAGCCCGCCGAGCACGTAGCCGATCTCCACGCGGGCGCTCGCACCGGGCGCGTGCCGCAGGGTGTTGCTCAGGGCCTCCTGCACGATCCGGTACGCCGACAGCTCCACTCCCTGCGGCAGTTCCCGCACCGCGCCGGTCACCACCTTCTCGGCCGGGAGGCCGGCCTCCCGCACATTGGCCAGCAGCCCGTCCAGCTCGGCGAGCGTGGGCTGCGGGGTGTCCGGGGCCTCGTAGTCCTCGGCGCGGACCACGCCCAGGACCCGGCGCAGCTCGGTCAGGGCCGCGACCGCGTTCTCCCGGATCGTCGCGAACGCCTTCTCCAGCTCCGGCGGCGGGTTCTCCACCCTGTAGGGGGCGGCTTCCGCCTGGATGGCGACGACCGACATGTGGTGGGCCACCACGTCGTGCAGCTCGCGGGCGATCGTGGTGCGCTCCTCCAGCAGCGTGCGCCGGGAACGCTCGTGCGCGGTCACCGTCTGCTGGGCGGTCACCTCCTCCTCGGCCTGTCGGCGGATGTGCCAGACGGTGACGGCGAGCAGGATGAGCGCGGAGAAGACCAGCATCGGCGAGACGTTGGTGCTGTAGTGACCCCAGCTGAAGGCCGTCTCGGCGACGAAGCCATAGGCGGCGGTCAGCAGCCACATCCAGGCCGCCGTGCGCGGCCGGGTACGTATCGCCACGACCGTCAGCACCACGAGGTGGGAGACGAAGCTGCCCGGCAGCCACGGCCAGTCGCTCCATGCCGTGCCGACGGCGGCGACGAGTGTGGTCGACACCAGCGACAGCCAGAACGCACCCGCCGGGCGGACCAGTGTCAGCAGGATCGGGGCCAGGGCCAGCACGCCGCACACCAGGCCCGTGAGGCTGCCGCTGCCGTCCGCCAGGGAGACCAGCACGGCCAGCGCGCCGCCCGCCCCGACCAGCGCGTGCCGCGACCAGGTCGCGTACTCCCGCTTGCGGCCCGTCAGCCGACGGGTGAAGCGGCCGTTCGGCTCACGGCGGGGTAGCGGGCGGTAGGCGAAGGCATCCTCGAACAGGTCCTGCCGCAGCCCCCGCAGGGCGCCCATGGCCGCCCGGATCTCCGGGCTGCGCGGCCGGTAGGTGGCGTACGGGTCGTCCGACGGTGTGGTGTGCGTCTGGGTCGTCTGGGTCGTCTCGGTCACATCAGAACGGTAGGCCGAGACCCGGGTAGCGGTCGTCACCAGTGAGAGGGGTTCCGCCGGGTCCGTCTGAAGTACTACGGGTCAGGACTGCGGGTCGGTACCGCGGGCCGGGGCCACGAGTCAGGGCCCCGACGCCGGTCTCACCGGTCCCAGTCAGTCTCACCGGTCTCACCAGTCTCACCAGTCTCACCGGTCTCGCCGGTCTCGCCGGTCTCGCCGGTCTCGCCGGGAGGTCAGTACCCGGAGGGCCGCACCAGTCCCGACTCGTAAGCGAACACCGCCGCCTGGGTGCGGTCCCGCAGGCCCAGCTTGACCAGGATGCGGCCCACGTGCGTCTTCACGGTCTGCTCGGCGACGACGAGGTGGCGGGCGATCTCCGCGTTGGACAGGCCCTGCGCGATGAGGGTCAGGACCTCCGTCTCGCGCTCGGTGAGGTCGCCGACGCGTTCCTTCTGCGGGGCGCGCGGCGTGCCGTTCAGCCGGGAGAACTCGGCGATCAGCTTGCGGGTGATGCCGGGCGCGAGGAGGGCGTCGCCGGCCGCCACGACCCGCACCGCCTCCGCGAGCTGGTCGGCGGAGGCGTCCTTGAGCAGGAACCCGGACGCCCCGGCGCGCAGCGCCTCGTACACGTACTCGTCGAGGTCGAAGGTGGTGAGCACCAGCACCTTGATCTCGGGGGTGGCGACGGTGATGCGGCGGGTGGCCTCGATGCCGCCCAGCTCGGGCATGCGGATGTCCATCAGGACGACGTCCGGGGACAGCTCCGCGACCTGCGCGACGGCGTCGAGCCCGTCGACCGCCTGTCCGATCACCTCGATGTCCGGCCGGGCGTTGAGCAGCACGGTGAAGCCCTGCCGGACCATCTGCTGGTCATCGGCGATCAGTACACGGATCGTGCCGCTCGTCATCTGGTCTCGTCTCCTGTCGGGGGTTCGGCCGTCGGCGGCTTCGGGAGGGGCGCGGGGAAGATCAGTTCGAGGTCGGCGGGCGGGGCGGTGTCCTCGGTGAGCGGGAGGGCGGCGCCGTCCTTCGGGAGGAACGCCAGGACGGTGAACCCGCCGTGCAGCGTCGGGTAGGCGGCGACGTGACCGCCCAGCATCACGGCTCGCTCCCGCATGCCGAGCAGCCCGTGCCCCGCGCCCGGCGAGGACCGGACCGGCCCGCGCGGGCGGGAGTTGGTGACCTCCAGGGACAGGCCCCGCCGATCGTGGGTCACCTCGACCCGCACCTGCGAACCGGGCGCGTGCCGCAGCGCGTTGCTCAGCGCCTCCTGCACGATCCGGTACGCCGACAGCTGCATGCCCGGCGGATACGCCGGTGCCTTGCCCCGCACCAGGGTCACGACGTCCAGCCCGGCGGCACGGGTGTTGTCGATGAGGGCGTCGAGCCGGTCGAGCGTGGGCTGCGGAGCGTCCGGGGTGCCTTCGCCGCCGGCCGCACCGAGGCCGTAGGGGTCCTCGGGGTTCTCGGAGCGGAGCACGCCGAGGACCCTGCGCAGTTCGGTGAGCGCCTCCAGGGCGTTCTTCCGGATGCCTTCGAGGTTCTCCCGCAGTTCGTCGGACGGGTTCTCCACCAGGTGCGGGGCCACCTGCGCCTGGATCGAGATCACCGACATGTGATGGGCGACCACGTCGTGCAGCTCGCGCGCGATGCGGTTGCGCTCCTCCAGCAGGGTGCGGCGGGCCCGCTCCTCGGCGGTGATACCGGCCTGCTCGACGAGCTGGTGCCGGGCCTCGCGGCGACCGCGCAGGGCGGTGCCGAGGAGGAGGACCGCGGCGAAGAGGCTCACCGCGAGCACACCGGTCGCCTGATACTCCGTGCTGCCGACGGCTCCTTGGACGAGCCAGGTGACGAACACCGTCACGGCCAGCACCGCGGCGGACACCCGGGTGGGCACCCGGAGCGCCAGCAGGAGGAGCACCATGCTCTGGGCGACCATCCCCGACACGGTCCACGGCCACGGTTCGGTGCCCATCGGCCGGTCCGAGAGCATCTCCTGCCGAGCACCCAGCGCCGCCACCACGGTCACCACGGTCGACAGCCACCAGGCCGGCACCGGCCGCCACAGAGCCAGGACCACGCCGACGCCCTGCGCCACCGAGCAGAGCAGGCCGTACTGCACGCCCAAGCGGTAGTTGTCCACCAGTTGGTCGGCGCTGGCGAGCGCCGTGCCGACGGCGACCAGACAGACCAGGCCGTGCGGCAGCCAGCGCAGCCACACCGAGGGCGGCAGTGGAGCCGCGCGCATCGTCCACAGGTCGTCGCGGAGCACCCGAAGGACGCGCTGCACCCGAAGGACGCGCTGCACCCGCTCCTCGGCCCCGTTCATCCGGCTCACCTTATGCACGACGAGCCTCCCGGAGTTCCGAGGTCTCCGGCAGCCGCCCGACCCGTACCACCCGCGACCCGGCCGGACCCTTCCGCGGGCGCCGCCCGCCCCGGCTCTCGAACCCGTGGAAGGCCGCCCAGCACACGGCCAGCACCGCGGCGAAGACCGGCAGCCAGAGCAGCCGGGCCGCGACCCAGCCCAGGCCGTCGGGCACGGTGTGCAGGCCGGGCAGGCGGCCGGCCATGAGACCGGTGGCCGTGGTCGCCATCAACGCCGTCTGATGCCACAGGAACACCGTCATCGCGGACAGGTTCACCAGGGCCACCGCCGCCCAGAGCACCGGTCCGCGCATGGCCCGCCGCAGCCGGTCGCGCAGCAGCAGGGCCGCGCCGCACTGGGCCAGGCCGAAGGTGACGGCCGCGAGGGTCGGCGGGTTGAGGTTGGAGACCGCCGCGCCGGGCACGCCGACCATCGACGCCGGATAGCCCGCCCAGGCGACCAGGACCGCCGTCGCCACCGCCCCTCCCCCGCACAGGAGCCGGCCCGCGCGCCGATGCTCCAGCTCACCGCGCGTCCAGGCCGCGCCCAGCGTGTAGGGCACGAGCCAGCCCGCCGCCAGGTTCACCCAGCCGAGCCAGGACGGGCCGCCCATGCCGAAGCGGACCAGGTCGACGTGGAGGACGACGGCCAGCGGCCACAGGGGGTTGAGCCGGGCCACCAGCGGGGTCGCCGCAGTGAGCGCCGCGAACACCAGCAGGAACCACAGCGGGGACAGCGCCAGCTTCACCACCGTGTGCACGGTGGTGAAGGAGGCGCCGCCGAGCAGCAGACACACCGCGGCCACCGTCCACAGGCCGGTCATGGCGGCCACCGGCGCGAACAGCCGGGCCAGCCGGACCCGCAGCCACCCGCCGTAGGTCGAACCCCGCGCGCGGGCCGAGGCATGGCTCCTCGTCGCCACATGGCCGCCCACCATGAAGAACACGGCAAGCGACTGGAACGCCCAGGACACCGGGGCCAGCCACGGCATGGAGCCCAGCGGGCTCGCGGCGCGCAGGGTGCCGCCGTCGGCGACCAGCGCGGTCACCAGCCAGTGGCCGAGGACGACGCCGAGAATCGCCAGGGCGCGCAGGGCGTCGACGGCCCGGTCCCGCTCGGGCGGGGTGGCCGCGTCGAGCCGGCCGGCCGCCCGCCGTATGCCGGGACGGGCCGGGAGGACGCGCCGCCACAGCGGGCGGACCGCGGTCGTGTCAGACATGAGTGACCTCCGAGGTCTCGCCGAGGACGATCCGGACGAGGTTGGCCAGGCAGGCCGAGCCCTGTCGGAAGTAGTCGCTGTGGCCGCCGTCCCCGGCGGAGAACACCCGGGCGCCGAACGCCGACGACACCGGGTCCGTGCCGAAGCCGACCGTCGTCCCGAGCAGGTCGACGTCGGTGTGCGGGACCTCCGCCACCCAGTCGCCCCCGCCACGGGCCGCCCACACCCGTGCGCGGGTGCGCAGGTCCGCCGCCGAGTCCGCGCCCGTGCCCGGACTGCCGAGCAGGACCAGGTCGTCCACGTCCAGACCGTCGGCGGCACGCCCGCACACCACCGAGCCGTACGAATGGCACAGGAGGGTGATCCGGGAGTCCGGGCCGGTGACACCACGCAGCCCGCGCACGAAATCCCGCAGGTCCGGGGCGGCTTCGTCGGCCCGCTCAGGGGTGATCGCGGTGGTGCTGACGGTCGCCGGAGTGGTGTAGCCGAGCCACGCGACCACCGCGGTGCCGGTGCCGGTCGGGGCCTGCCGGGCGAGTCCGCGGTACAGGGCCGCCGCGGCCGTACGGAAGCGCTCGTAGGTGTCCAGCGAGGTGTCCGAGCCCGGCACCACGACGGCGACGTGGTCGGCGTGGGCCAGGTCGCCGAAGACCTCGGTCGCCCGGCCGGAACCGCGGCCGTCGAAGGAGAGGAGTCTGCGGGACGGCGCCGCGAGCGCCCGGTCGGCGGCGGCACGATGCCGGTCCCCGTGACCGGCCGCCATACGGGCCGCCAGCTCGGCGTTGGCCCGGTTGGCCGCGTACGCCCCCTCCAGCGTCGACGCCGTCACCGGCGGGAGACCGGCGGGGGCCGGGGCGGGGATGCGCGGCCCGACCGCGGCCGTCAGAGGAACGACGACGGCCGCGGTGACGAGAACGGCGAGAAGGGCACGGAACCAACGCCGGACACGGACCGTTGAGCCGTCACGGACCGTAGAGCCGTCACGGACCGTAGAGCCGTCACAGGCCGTAGAGCCGTCACAGGCCGACGCAGGCTCAGGGCCCGGCCCTCCCCGTGCCTCACTGTCCGATCCGCGCACACTGAACCGGCGTACGCCGAACCGCCGTACACCGGACGACCGTTCAGCCATCCGCCGTTCAGCCATCCGCCGTTCAGCCGACCGCCCCGCTCCGACCCCCATCGCCCCGCCCTCCCCCACCGGTCCGCCCGGCCATCGGGCGTCACTGGTAGGGAAGTTACGGATCAGTGGTCGTCACTCGCGTCCCGCCGGGGAGCTGTCCTCGGGGGTAGCTCTCAGGTACTAGGGGTATGACGGGGACGCCTCACCACCGGGCCGCCCACCACCGGGCCGCCGGCCCCACCCCTCACCACGCCAGCTGCGCGATCTCCTCCACCACCACCGCGCACGCGTCCGCCACCGGGTCGATCAGCGGGAAATGGCCGACATCCTCCAGCAGCGTCAGGCCCACCACCTCGCCCGCCTTCGCCGCCGCGTCCGCGTACGACTCGGCGACAGCCTCAGGGACGACGAGGTCGGTGCGGCCCTGGACCAGAGTCGTCGCGATGCCCGTCGGCAGCAGCAGCGCAGGGTCGGCGTACGGCCGACGTTCGCCGAAGTAGGCGTCACCTCCCAGGAGTTGACGAGCGGCACCGCCGCACACGGCCAGCTTCTCCGCCACCTCGAAGTCGGCGATCGGCGCCAGGGCGACCACGCCGCGCAGCGGGGGCGGCCCGTCGACGCGCCAGGGCGCGCCGGCCGGCAGGACGTGCCGGGACGCGGCCCACAGCGCGAGGTGGCCGCCCGCCGAGTGTCCGGTGAGCACCGTGCGGCGCGCGTCCGCCTGCGGCAGGGTCTCCCGTACGAGGGCGGGCAGTGCGTCCAGCGCGGCGGCGATGTCGTCGAAGGTGTCGGGCCAACGGCCCGCGACCGGCGCCGACCCATCCCCGGACCCATTCCCATCCCCGACAGTCGCGCCCCGCCGGTACTCCACGTTGGCCACGGCGAAGCCCCGCCGGGCCAGGAAGCCCGCGAACGGCGTGACGTGCCGGCGGTCGTACGGTGCCCGCCAGGCCCCTCCGTGCAGCACCACCACCAGCGGCACGGGGCCGGTCGCGCCGCGCGGGGCGTAGAAGTCGATCAGCTGGTCGGGATGGTCGCCGTAGGCGGCGGTGGCGTCGGGCTCGACCGCCGGATGCGAGAAGGCGGACTCTTCTTCAGCGGCGGCCCGGGCTGCGACGACGTCGTCCGGCATGCTCCAACCTCTCAGCGACAAAACGGAATTGGACGGAACGGTTCTGGCGGACCCGGTGGGGACTCGGCCGCTGGCGGGGACGGTATCAGGCCCGTGACGTGCGCGGACACGCGGATGTCACGCTCGGTAAGGGTTAAACGGTTCTGCTGTTTCGTTACGCTGACGTCCGGGACGGGATGTCGCCCGTACGTGCACCAAGGAGGCCGTTATGTCCGCAGAGCCCGGCACTGTGCGTCCCGGGGGACGTACCGCACGTGTGCGTGCCGCCGTGCTGCGGGCGGCCGGGGACGTCCTGGTCGAGGAGGGGTTCGACCGGCTCGACCTCGCGGATGTCGCGCGGCGGGCGGAGGTCGGCAAGACGACCGTGTACCGGCGGTGGGGCTCCGTGACGGGGCTGGTCGCCGATCTCCTCGCCGACATGGCGGAGACCTCGTCGCCCCGCGAGGAGACGGGGGCCGTGCTGAGCGACCTGCTCGCCAACGCGGGGCTTGTGCAGCGGACGCTGGCCGATGTGCGGCAGGGCGCGTTGTTCCGTGCGGTGATCGCGGCGGCGGCCTGTGACGCGCGTACGGCGGAGGCGTTGCGGCGGTTCTACGAGGTGCGGGTCGCCGAGTGGGCGCCCTGTGTGGAACAGGGAGTGGCTCGGGGCGAGTTGCCGAGGGGTACCGATGCGAGGGCGGTGGTGCGGGCGGTGTCGGCACCGCTGTATTACGAGTGGCTGACAGCCGGGGTGGTGCCGGACGGCCCCGCCGCGGAGCGGGCCGCGCGGGCCGCGCATGCCGCTGCCGTGGCGGGGGTCTACGTCCGTACTGCGTGACCTGCGTGCGGCACGACTCTCCGCAGCCAGGCTCCGCAGCTAGGCGGCGAGCACCTCCCCCAGCACCCTCCCCGCCCGTTCCACGTCCCCGAATCCGACGTACAGCGGGGTGAAGCCGAAGCGGAGTACGTCCGGGCGGCGGAAGTCGCCCACGACGCCCCGTTCGATCAGGCGGCACATGACCTCGCCCGCGGCCTCGCAGCGCAGGGCGATCTGACTGCCGCGCTCGTCGTGGGGGAGCGGGGTGAGGGACTCCACCTTGCCGTCCGGGACGTAAGCGGCGACGCACTCGAGGAAGAAGTCCGTCAGGGCGAGGGACTTGGCGCGGACGGTGTCGATCGAGACGCCCTCCCAGACCTCCAGCGCCGCCTCCAGGGCGGACATCGACAGGATGTCCGGGGTGCCGACGCGCCCGCGCAGGGCGCCCGGGGCGGGCTCGTAGGAGGGCCGCATGCCGAACGGCTCGGCGTGCGAGTTCCAGCCGGGCAACGGGGAGTCGAAGCGGTCCTGGTGGTCCCGTCGTACGTACAGGTACGCCGGTGAACCCGGGCCGCCGTTCAGGTACTTGTAGGTGCAGCCGACCGCCAGGTCCACGCCGTGCTCGTCGAGGCCCACCGGCAGCGCGCCCGCGCTGTGGCACAGGTCCCAGACGGCGATCGCGCCCGCCGCGTGGACGGCGGCGGTGAGGCCGGGCAGGTCGTGCAGCCGCCCGGTGCGGTAGTCGACGTGGTTGAGCAGCACCGCGGCCGTACGGTCCGACAGCGCCGCCGGCACCTCCGCCGGGGTCACCGGCCGCAGCGTACGGCCGGTCAGCCGGGCCGCCGACTCGGCGATGTAGCCGTCCGTGGGGAAGGTGGTCGCGTCGACGAGGATCTCGTCCCGCTCCTCCCCGGTCAGCCGTACCGCGCCCACGACCGCCTTGAGGACGTTGACGCTTGTGGAGTCGCCCACGACGATCTGGCCGGGACCCGCGCCCACCAGCGGGGCGATCCGGTCGCCGATCCGCTCGGGCGCGGTCCACCAGCCGCTCTCGTCCCAGGAGCGGATGCGCAGCTCGCCCCACTGGCGGCGGACGACGTCGTCCAGCCGTCCGGGGACGGACACGGGCAGTGCGCCGAGCGAGTTGCCGTCGAGGTAGACGACCTCGTCGAGGACGAACTCCTTGCGCTTGTCGGCCAGTTCGTCGGCGGAGTCCAGTTCCCGGGCTACGAGGGAGAGGTCAGACATGGGAGCGCGCCGTCCACAGCTCGGGGAAGACGTTCTTCTGCGCGCGCTTCTCCAGCCAGGCCACCCCGGCCGAACCGCCCGTGCCGGTCTTCGCGCCCATCGCGCGGCGGGTGGCGACGAGGTGGTCGTTGCGCCATCGCCACACCAGCTCGGCGACGTCGGTCAACGCCTCGCCGAGCCGGGCGAGTTCGTCGGACTCGTCGCCCGCGTAGAGGGCGGTCCACACCGCCTCCACCTCCGGCGACGGCTCGTAGCGCCGCGCGACGTCACGCGTCAGCACGGCCTCCGGGACGGCATGCCCGCGCCGGGCGAGCAGCCGCAGGACCTCGTCGTAGAGACTCGGCTCGTGCAGCGCCTTCTCCAGCTCGGCGTGGACGCGCGGGGCGCCGCGGTGCGGGACCAGCATCGACGCGGACTTGTCGCCGAGCAGGAACTCCATGCGGCGGTACATCGCGGACTGGAAGCCGGAGCCCTCGCCCAGCGCGCTGCGGTACGAGTTGAACTGGGCCGGCGTGAGCTGTCCGAGCGGCTTCCAGGAGGCGTTCAGCGCCTCCAGCTCGCGCACGGAACGCTTCAGCGCGGCGACGGCCGTCGGCACGTCGTCCCGGCGCAGGGCACCGGCCGCGGTCTCCCACTCGTGGACGATGACCGTGAACCACAGCTCCATGACCTGGGTCGTGACCAGGAAGACCATCTCTCCGGGATCGTCGGAGAGGGTGTGCTGGAGGTGGGTGAGCACGTCCGCCTTGACGTAGTCCTCGTACGGCGTCGTGCCTGCGAAGTCGAGATGCGGGGTCTCGGGCTCGTGAGCCTCATGGGACATCGCTGTCTCCTGATATGTACTCCGGGTAGCGGTCCGCCCCTGCCGTTACCGACACGGGGGCCCCGGTCCCCTAGGGGCATCCTCCGCAATCGTCACCCGAAAGTGCAAGGCCCGCCCGATCACATCGGGCGGGCCCGTACCTCGAAAGTACTAGCCGGGTACCGGCCGGGGACCCACCCGCGTCTAGCCCAGCGTCTGGGCCGCCGTCGGCGAGGAGTCCTTCAGGAACTGCGTGCAGCGCTCGTACTCCTCCTGCTCGCCGATCGATCCCGCGGCGCGGGCGAGGGCGTGCAGGGCGCGCAGGAAGCCGCGGTTCGGCTCGTGCTCCCACGGCACCGGGCCGTGGCCCTTCCAGCCGCTGCGGCGCAGGCTGTCCAGGCCTCGGTGGTAGCCCGTACGGGCGTAGGCGTACGACTCCACGACGCTGCCGCGTTCGAACGCGTCGTCGGCGAGCTGGGCCCAGGCCAGGGAGGACGTGGGGTACTTCGCGGCGACGTCGGCGGGTGCCGTTCCGGCCGCGAGCAGCTCGCGGGGCTCGGGGTCGTCGGGGAGGTGGGTCGGGGGCGGTCCCCCGAGAAGGTTTTCGTGAATGGACATGGGTCCAGTCTGGGGGACCCTCCGGGATTTGCGCCGACGGGGTCGCCGCGACCGCCCCTGGTACGACCGCCCGGACCCCGTCACGGCCGGAGCAACCGTACGCCGCCCGGCACCGGTGCCCCACACCCGCTCGAGGGCGCGAACCCGCCCGGATACATCCGGACCTGCCTAGATCCACCCGGATCAGCCCGGCTCGAACAAGCCCCACCCACGTTCCCGACGGCACCCCCGCGCGCCGTCCCAGGTCGGGACCACCCCGCACCCCATCCAGGCAGGCACGCGCCGCCCCGCACCCCCCGGACAGACACAGACGCGCCGCCCCGCATGCACCCCACCCGGACGGACACAGACGCGCCCCAGATCCACCTCCGCCGAGCAGTCCCGCCGACATCCCCGACGGGAGCCGCTCAGGACGGGATCCCGCAGGCCCGAGCACCCTCATCCCCAGGCCCTCGCGCCGTACCACCACCCCAGCGCCCGCCCGCGCACCCCCTCAGCCCCCCACCCCCGCACGCCCTCAGACCCGCGCGCACCCCCGCGCCCCCCGGACCCGCGCCCCCTCCAGACCCCCGCACGCCCCTCAGACCCGCGCGCACCCCCTAAGGCCCGCGCGCCCCGCCCTCAGCCCCCCGGCGCCCCCGAGTCACCAGGCCCCACCGAGAGCCGGCCGCCCGCCCGCTCACCCTCCAGCGGCGGCGCCAGCACAGCCCCGTGCGTCCTGCACTCGGGGCGGCGGCAGCCCGGTGCCGGGCGGCGTACGGTCGCGAACGCGATCACCGAGCCGACGACCAGCATGCCCGCGCACAGCCACATCGCCCGCCCGAACGCGTCGTCGAAGGCGGCGGCCGAGCGGTACGCCTCCGCGCCCATCCCGGTCAGCAGGGGCAGCGCGGCCACCGCGACGAGGCCCGCCGCCCGTGCCGCCGCGTTGTTGATACCGCTGGCCAGGCCCGCCCGGGAGACGTCGACCGAGGCCAGGACGGTCGCCGTCAGCGGGGCGACCAGGGTGACCAGGCCGAGGCCGAGGGCCAGGACGGCGGGCAGGACGTCGGCGGCGTAGGAGGCGTCGGGGCCGACCCGGAGCATCAGCAGCATCCCCGCCGCGGCCAGCAGGGGGCCGACGGTGAGCGGGACGCGGGGGCCGATCTGCTCGGCCAGCCGGCCCGAGCGGGCGGAGAGCAGCAGCATGAGGACGGTCGTCGGCAGGAGGGCCGTACCGGCGCCGAGGGCGGAGTAGCCGGACACGACCTGCAGCTGGACGGCGGACAGGAAGAAGAAGCCGCCGAGGGCCGCGTACACGCACAGGGTGACCAGGTTGACGGCCGTGAACTGGCGGGACGCGAAGATGCCGGGCGGCATCATCGGGTCGGGGCGACGCCGCTCGACGTACACGAAGGCCACGGCGAGTGCGAGGCCGGCCACCGCCGTCACCGCCACGACCACGGACCCCTCGCCCGCCTCGATCAGCGCGTACGTCACGAGGGCGAGGGCGACGGCGCCGAGCACCGCGCCCAGGACGTCGAAGCGGCCGTGGGTCTTCCCGTCGCCCGACTCGGGGACGTGCCGCAGCGCGACCGGGACGCACAGCAGGGCGAGGGGCACGTTGAGCAGGTACACCCAGCGCCAGCCGGGGCCGTCCACCAGCCAGCCGCCCAGGAAGGGCCCCACGGCCGCGCCGACGCCCCCGAAGCCCGACCACAGGCCCACGGCCCGGCCCCGGTCGTCGCGGTGGAAGGAGGCCTGGATGATGGCCAGCGAGCCGGGGGTGAGGAGGGCACCGCCGATGCCCTGGAGGGCGCGGGCGGCGATCAGCACGCCCGCGTTCGGAGCGAGCCCGCACAGCAGGGAGGCCACGGCGAACCAGACCACGCCCACCACGAAGACCTTGCGCCGGCCGTAGCGGTCGCCGAGCGAGCCGCCCAGCAGGATCAGCCCGGCCAGCGTGACCAGGTAGGCGTTGGCGGTCCACTGGAGGGCGGCGAGGTCGGCGTCCAGGTCGCGGCCGATGCGGGGCAGGGCGATGTTGACGACGGTCGAGTCCAGCATGGCCATGCTGGAACCGAGAACCGTGGTGAACAGGACCCACCTGCCCTGCGGCGAGGCCAGCCGGACGTCGGACATGGTCCCAGGTATACAGCGAGCCCGGCGCCGAAGCACCGGGCTCACCGTGAACGGAACCGCCTGCCGGGGAGACCCCCGACCGGCCGGCGTCCGCTACTTGATCCTCGTACCCGCCGAGCGCAGGTTCTGCGTGGCCTCGACGACCCGCGCCGCCATGCCCGCCTCGGCCAGCTTGCCCCAGGTCCGCGGGTCGTAGGTCTTCTTGGAGCCGACCTCGCCGTCGACCTTCAGGACGCCGTCGTAGTTCCTGAACATGTGGTCGACGACGGGACGCGTGAAGGCGTACTGCGTGTCCGTGTCGAGGTTCATCTTGACGACGCCGTTCTCCAGCGCGGTCGCGATCTCCTCCGCGGAGGAGCCGGAGCCGCCGTGGAAGACGAAGTCGAACGGCTGCGAGCCGGCCGCCTGGCCGTACTTGGCCGCGACGCCGTCGTTCAGCTCCTTCAGCAGGTCGGGGCGGAGCACGACGTTGCCCGGCTTGTACACGCCGTGCACGTTGCCGAACGACGCGGCGAGCAGGTAGCGGCCCTTCTCGCCCAGGCCGAGGGCCTCGGCGGTGCGGAGCGCGTCGTCGACCGTCGTGTACAGCGAGTCGTTGATCTCGTGCGAGACGCCGTCCTCCTCGCCGCCGGTCGGGGTGATCTCGACCTCGAGGATGATGTTCGCGGCGCGCGCCTTCTCCAGCAGCTCCTGCGCGATGGAGAGGTTGTCGGCGAGGGTCTCGGCGGAGCCGTCCCACATGTGGGACTGGAACAGCGGGCCCAGACCGGCCTCGACGCGCTTGCGGGAGATCTCCAGCAGCGGACGTACGTACCCGTCGAGCTTGTCCTTCGGGCAGTGGTCGGTGTGCAGGGCGACCGTGACCGGGTACTTCTCGGCGACGATGTGCGCGAACTCGGCGAGGGCGACGGCGCCCGTCACCATGTCCTTGCTGTACTGGCCGCCCAGGAACTCGGCGCCACCCGTGGAGATCTGGATGATGCCGTCGCTCTCCGCCTCCGCGAAGCCGCGCAGTGCCGCGTGCAGGGTCTGGGTCGAGGTGACGTTGATGGCCGGGTAGGCGAACTTGCCTGCCTTCGCCCGGTCGAGCATCTCGTTGTAGACCTCGGGGGTTGCGATGGGCATTCGTCCGCTCCTTGGGTGTGCGGGTTGGCGTTCTGCGTACTTACGGCCCTGACCTAGACCTTGGGTGCGACGTCATCGTCGTGCCCATCTTTCCAGACATGCGCGATCGGTCCATGCGCCGGTCAGGTCCAGGTCGTACCGGCTCGTCAGTCCAGACCCAGTTCATCCTTCGAGAAGGCGAACAGGTACGGCACGCCCGCACCCTCCTGGATCTTCTCCGCGGCACCGGTCGCCCGGTCCACGATCGTCGCGACGCCCACCACCTCGGCGCCCGCCTCCCGCACGGCCTCCACGGCGGTCAGCGGCGACCCGCCGGTGGTCGAGGTGTCCTCGACGACCAGGACCCGGCGGCCCTTGATGTCAGGACCCTCGACGCGCCGCTGCATCCCGTGCGCCTTCGCCGCCTTGCGGACGACGAAGGCGTCCAGCGTGCGGCCCCGTGCGGCGGCGGCGTGCAGCATGGCCCCGGCGACCGGGTCGGCGCCCATGGTCAGCCCGCCCACGGCGTCGAAGTCCAACTCGGCGGTCAGGTCGAGCAGCACCTGACCGACCAGCGGGGCGGCCTCGCCGTCGAGGGTGACGCGGCGCAGGTCGACGTAGTAGTCGGCCTCCAGACCCGAGGAAAGGGTCACCTTGCCGTGCACCACGGCCTTGTCCTTGATCTGCTGCAGCAGTGCGCCGCGTACGTCCGTCGTCATGCCCTCAGCTTAGAGGCGGGTCCAGCGCCAGGTGGTCGTGGCCTCCAGCGGCTCCAGCGGTGTGACCAGGCGCGGGAGGGTGTTCAGGCCGTTGGGCGGGCCGGTCTGCGGTTCCACGCACACGGCGGTCTCCTGCTCGTCGTAGACGACGACCCACTTCTCCGGGCTCGTCACGTCCAGCCGGAGCCGGCCCGGCCAGGTGAGGGCGACGGAGACGCCGTCGGGCATGCCGAAGCAGTCGTCCCAGGGGCCGGGCTTCGGCTCGACGCGGTTGCCGGTCGGCAGATGGTCCTCGCCGCGCTCCTCCTGCCAGGCGGGATCGAAGGCGACCCGCACGTCCTCGCCGCCCAGGTTCCGGTTGAACCAGGGGTGCCAGCCGATCTGTGCCGGGAACGACGAGCCGTGCGTCTCCACCGCCATGGACAGCGTCAGCGCGTCCCCGGTCAGCGCCACGATCTGCGTGACCCGGCCGGGATAGGGCCAGGGGTCGACCAGGTCGTACGTCAGGACCGCCTCGTCGGCCGACCTGCGGGCCACCTTCCAGGCGCCGTCGCGGACCGTGCCGTGGATGGCGTGCGGCGGGGAGTTGAGCGGCATCTGGCGGATGTCCGCCCCGTCCCGGAAGCGGCCGTCCCTGATCCGCCCGCACCAGGGCACCATCGGGAAGCACCCGAACCGTTCGCCCTGCCGCAGCAGTTCCGCTCCGCCGACGCGCAGCCCTCCGATCCGCCCGCCGTTGCCGGGCCGGACGGTCACCTCCGCGTCTCCCGCGGTCAGCGTGAAGTCTTCGTCACTCACGGGACGACCCTACCGAGGCGATCAAGGGGGCGCCGGGTGTCACCGGTGCGTTCAGGTCACCGGCGTCGCCGCAGCGCCCGTCCGACCACGATCGCCGACGCCACGGCCAGCGCGGCCGCGGGGGCGGCCCAGCGCAGGGCGTTGTCCCGGGCGACGGTCTGCGGGGCCGGGACCGGGGCGTACCGGCCGCGCGGCGGGGCGTGGTCCACCTCCTCCGCGCTGCGCCCGATCATCGTGCGACGCGCGTGCGCGGCCTCGGCCGGGGGCACACCGGGGTCCGGGAACCCCGCGACGGCCTCGACGGCGTCGACAGGGTCCAGCTCGTCGATGTCATCCAGGTCGTCCGCGTCCACCGAACCGTTCACGGAATCGAGTCCGTCGGGCCCCGGCGGGGGGATCTCGGTCTCGAACACGGTGGCGGCGGCAGGAGGTTCGTCGGCCGCGGTCTCCGCCCCGAGGTTCGCCGCCCACCGGTCCAGGAGGCGTACGGCCGCGGCGTCCACGGCGTCCGCCGGCAGCTCCGCGATGCGGCCGTCCGCCGTCGCCGTACCCCCGATGCGGAGCGTGCTGGCCCCGTCGGTCTCCCGCAGCCCCAGCGTGAGCGAGAGTTTGACCGTGCCGGAGCCGCGGGCCTCGGTGGCGTCGCCCTCGACGGCGTACCCGCCGTCCTCGCGGGCGGTGACGCGCAGGGTGCCGCGGTAGGTGATGGTGTGGCCGCCGACGCGCAGCTTCAGCCGGCCCGCGACGGGCTCGGTGCCGGCGTCCTGCTGGAAACCGGGGAGCGCTCGGGCCACCTGCGCGGGGTCGGCGAGGGCCGCCCGCAGCCGCTCTGCCGGAACCGGAACGAACACCTCATGCTCCATAAGGGCGGAGCCTACCCAGCGCGTCCGCGAAAGCACCCGCCGAAACCTGGATTGCCGTCGCCCGCGCACCGGCCAGGCGTACCCTGCGCGCTCAGTAGCGCGGGTGCACCAGGGTGGAGGCCCGCATCCCCGTCGGCCCCGCCGGCAGCGGCCGCTCGCCGGCTCCGAGGCGGAGGTCGGGGCGGGCCGCGGTCGCGGCCAGGACGAAGCCCCAGTCGCCCCGGGCCCGGTAGGGGGCGGTGCGCAGGCCCGCAGCGCGCATCGTCGTCTCGACGGTCCAGAAGGCGTGCGGCCGGGTGTCGACGGGGCCGGCGTGGACCGCGAGCCGGCCGCCGGGGCGCAGGGCGCGGCGGGCGAGGCCGTAGAACTCCTGGGAGTACAGCTTCGTGCTGGCGGTGATGCCGGGGTCGGGGAGGTCGGCGATCACCACGTCGTAGGTGCCCGGCGGGGTCTCGCGCAGGCGGCGGAAGGCGTCGGCGACGGTGACACGGACGCGCGGGTCGTCGATGGCGTGGCCGTTGAGGCGGGAGAGCCCGGGGTCGGTGCGGGCCAGCCGGACCAGGGCGGGGTCGAGGTCGACGATGTCGACGCGGTGGGTGCCGGGGCGGGCGAGGACCTCGCGGGCGGCCAGTCCGTCACCGCCGCCGAGGACGAGCACGCGCGCGTGGGCGCCGTTCATCGCGGGGCGGACCAGGGCCTGGCGGTAGCGGATCTGGTCGTGGCCGCCGCCGCGGAGCCGGCCGTCGAGGTAGAGGGCGAGGGGGCGGCCGTGGGTGCCGCCGGTGAGGACGACCTCCTGGACGCCGGTGTGCAGGGCGACCCGGACGTCGTCGCCGTAGACCGCGTTGCGCGCCGCTCGTTCGAAGTCGTCGACGAGGACGGCGGTGGAGGCCAGTACGGCCAGGACGGTGACGTTCGCGACGAGGACGAGGCAGCGGGTGCGGCGGGTGAGGTCGCCGCGGAACAGGCCGAGGACGAGGGCGCCCCCGGCGATCACATTGACCGCGCCGATCAGCAGGGAGCTGGTCAGCTGGCCCACGAAGGGCAGCAGCAGGAACGGGAACGCCAGGCCGCCGACCAGCGCGCCCACGTAGTCCGCGGCGAAGAGGTCGGCGACCGCGCCGCCCGCGTCCTGGCGGCGGACCCGCTGGATCAGCTCCATCAGCAGGGGGACCTCGGCGCCGATGAGCAGGCCGATGGCGAGGCAGAAGACGACGAGCAGGACGCGCGGGCCGTTCGCCCACAGGCCGCCCCAGTCGCCCGTCCAGGCGAACACGGCGTACAGGGCCATCGCGCTGCACCCGCCGATCAGGGCGAGGGTCACCTCGACGGCGGCGAAGCCGGCGGCCGCGAGGCGGCGCAGCCGTTTGGCGGCGAGCGAGCCGATGCCCATCGCGAAGACCATGACGGACAGCACGACGGAGGCCTGGGTGACCGAATCGCCCATCAAGTACGAGGCGAGGGCGACCAGTTCGAGTTCGTACACGAGACCGCAGGCCGCGCAGACGAACACGCACGCGAGGACCAGGAACCGCCCGGTGTCCGGCCGGACGGGCAGCCGCGCGGGACCCTGCCGGTGCGCAACGCCGGGCGGGGCGGCGGGCGGGGCACCGGGCGTCGCGCCGGGCTCGGCCGGTGCGTGCGGTTCGATCACGACTGCGACGTTACGTCACGAGTACGGAACGCTTCGTCACCCACACGTGTGGAAATCGGCGTCCGCCAGGTGCCGTGCGTTTGAGAGTCGTCCGGCCGAGGGCGGCTCGAGTGAGCGCGGTTCGGCTGAGGGCGGCTCGGCTGAGGGCGGTTCAGCTCGTCGGCACTCGGGCGCCCACCCGCGTCCTCGTCGCCACCAGTTGTCCGTCCTGTGGGTAGGCGTGCCAGGTCCGCCAGTGCACATAGCCCTCGTGGCGCTGTGCGAGCAGGGCCGTGAAGGCGTGCGGGCTGCCCGGGAAGACGCCCGCGAGGCCGTGCGGATGGTCGGAGACCAGGGCCAGCAGTTCCTGGGCCCGGCCCGCGAACTGGCCCGGTGTCAGGACCTCGACGCGGGCCGCGAACTCGTACTCCCAGTCGCCCACCCGCTTGGCCACGCCGAGCGGGAGGGGGGTGCTGCTGCCCGGGAGGCACGCGACCGTCTCGGAACAGGAGTCCTGCTCCTCCTCCAGCAGTACCTGGTGCGAGGCGCCGAGCAGTCTCAACTCGAGCTTGGCGCCCGACATTTCGAGGCCCAGCGTGGCCAGGGCGGGCAGGGGCTCACGCCCCAGGGCCCAGGCCAGGTCGGCCGCACACGTGTCGGTGTAGGAGGTGTTCAGGGTCGTGAGCATGACTCGGCTCCGCAAGGACGCAAAGAAGAGGGAAGGTCCGGCGCACCCCGGTGATTCCGAGGGGTCGGCCCCGGCCGGCCCGGCGTGGGGAGGGCGTCCGCGCGGGACGTCCGAGGGGTCCGAGGGGCTGCGTTGGTGATGTAGAGGGAATCATGGACTGTGGCGACGCCACAGCGTTTTTACCCAACTTCGTGGGGTTTCCATCCCTCAGAGGGCTGCACAGCTCAACTGTTCAACCTCGGCGTGCGCCGTGTGGTTCCGACACACTCCCGTGCGCCCCACCGCCGGACATGGTGCGACCGCGGGGCGCCCTCGGTCAGGGGGCGACCCGCGGCCCGGATGCGGCTCCCCGAGGGAGCTCAGCTGCCCCGTGTCAGCTGCCTCCGCCGCATCCGCCGCCTCCTCCCCCGCAGGACGAGCCGCCGCCGCAGGAGTGACCGCCGCCCGAGTGACCTCCGCCGGAGTCGCCGCCCGAACCGCTGCCCGAGTCGCTGGAGGAGCTGCACGCCACGGCGGCCCCGCCCCCGGCGACCCACCAGCTGCCGCCGGTGCTGTCCCCGCTGCTGCCGCCGCTGCTGCCGGCTCTGCGCGAGCGGGCACCCGACCGTGAGCCCGACCGGGACGATCCCCGGTAGGAGGTGCTGCTCCTGTGGACGGCGGTGAGCACGATCGCCACCGCCGCGAAGACTGCGAGTACCGCCAGGATGATGCCGACAACCATGACGTCACCCTCCTTCCGAATCCCCCGAAGCGGCCCCCCGTGGGCGCCTCGCGTACCGGTGTGACCGGTGCGTGAACAGGGGATGCCCGCCTGTCTCACCTGCCAAAGCACACTTGAGGAAGTCCAGAGCTTCGGCGCAGGATGACGGGCATGACCTCCACCGCACGCCCCTTCCTCAACCGCCGTCTCGCCGAGTTCGGGACGACGATCTTCGCCGAGATGTCCGCGCTGGCCCTGCGGACCGGGTCCATCAATCTCGGTCAGGGGTTCCCGGACACGGACGGGCCCGAGGAGGTCCGCGAGGCGGCCGTACGGGCGTTGCGGGACGGGCGCGGGAACCAGTACCCGCCGGGTCCCGGCGTTCCGGAGCTGCGGACGGCGATCGCCGCGCATCAGCGCCGCCGGTACGGCCTGGCGTTCGACCCGGATACGGAGGTCCTGGTCACCGCGGGCGCCACGGAGGCCATCGCGGCCACCCTGCTGGCCCTGCTGGAGCCGGGGGACGAGGTCGTCGCCCTGGAGCCGTACTACGACTCCTACGCCGCCTGCATCGCCATGGCGGGCGCGGCACGGGTGCCGGTGACGCTGCGGCCGGACCCCGAGCAGGCCCGGTTCCGCCTCGACCTCGACGAGCTGCGCGACGCGGTGACCGACCGCACGCGTCTCCTCCTGATCAACACCCCGCACAACCCGACCGGCACGGTCCTGACCCGCGAGGAGCTGACCGCGGTCGCCGAGCTGGCGGTGGAGCGGGACCTGCTCGTCGTCACCGACGAGGTCTACGAGCACCTGGTCTTCGACGAGGCCGAGCACGTACCGCTGGCCACGCTGCCGGGGATGCGGGACCGGACGGTCACGATCGGCAGCGCCGGCAAGACGTTCTCGTTCACGGGCTGGAAGGTCGGCTGGGTGACGGCGGCGCCCGGCCTGGTCTCGGCGGTGCGCTCGGCGAAGCAGTACCTGACGTACGTGTCGTCCGGCCCGTTCCAGTACGCCGTCGCCGAGGCGCTGGCCCTCCCCGACACCTACTTCGACGAGTTCCGCGCGGACATGCTGACCAAGCGGGACCTGCTGGCGGCGGGCCTCACGGAGGCGGGCTTCGCGGTCTACCGCCCGGCGGGCACCTACTTCATCACCACCGACATCCGCCCCCTCGGCCCTGTGCTCTCCGAAAAGGGCGACGGCTTCGCCTTCTGCCGGTCCCTCCCGGAACGCGCGGGCGTCGTGGCCATCCCCAACGCGGTCTTCTACGACCACCGAGAAGCCGGCACTCCCTTCGTCCGCTTCGCCTTCTGCAAGCGGAGGACGGTGCTGGAGGAGGCGACGAAGCGCCTGAAGGCGCTGGCGGCGTAGGCACCCTGTCCAGGCCGGGCCGCGCCCTCGGGGCCGCCCGCGCCCGGCACGTACTTTCCGGAGCGGCGAGGGTTTCCCGAAGCGCTTCGCGTGTCCACAGGCTGTGGGTAACTCCGTCGCACCGGCCCCCACGGCGAGAGCCCGGCCGTGGCTCGTGACCTCTGGGGTCGCGGCCCTGGCCGGGCTCTCCTTCGCCTGGGGCGTGCTACTCGTCGTCCGCGGGCTTGTCCGCCTCCTCGGAGGAGGCCGGCTCCAGGCCCAGCTGCTCCACGAGCCACTTGTCGAACTCGATCGCGGCGCGCACCCAGCTCACCGTCGAGGAGACGAAGAACTCGAGGTTGACGCCGGCGCCGATCAGCATCTGCGTCTCGCCGATGAGGCGGACGGTGCCGTCGTCGTGGGTGTGCGTGTAGACCTTGGGCCACAGGGTGCGGCGGTTCCAGTCGTCGATGGCCTCCAGCAGCTGGGGCTTCTCGTCGATCTGGTGGGGCCGGTCGAAGAACGTCCGCACCGAGTAGACCGCCTGGTCGCCCTCGCCGCGGAACATGAAGTACGTACGGAATTCCTCCCACGGCGCCGCGAGGTCACCCTCGTCGTCGACGACGTACTTCAGCTCCATCTGGTCGAGGAGCTGCTTCACGAGGTCCTGATCCGGAACGACGGGGCCCGCCGGTCCCTGGGGCTGCGGCTCGGGCTGGCCCCCGAAGTTCGGAATCGAGGACGGGTCGATGGTCACCGTGATTTTCCCTTCGTACGGATCCCGCCATCCTCCCCCATGCGGGGCGGGTGGTGGCAACCCCCGCCCCTCAGGGTTCACCTCGGGTTGGCGGAATTCCGCTCAGGGCGTGCGGCCGGAGGGCCGGACGCCCCGGTCAGAGGGTCTTTCCGGACGCCGCGGGGCCCACGATCAGGCCATCTCCGAAGGCGTCCACCCGGACCGTGTCGCCGTCCTTGACCTCGCCCGCGAGGATCTCCTTGGCGAGGCGGTCGCCGATCGCGGTCTGGACGAGGCGGCGCAGCGGCCGGGCGCCGTACGCCGGGTCGTTGCCCTCGTCGGCGAGCCAGGTGAGGGCCGCCTCGGTGACCTCCAGGGTGAGCCGCCGCTCGGCCAGCCGCTTGGCGAGCCGGTCGACCTGGAGCCGCGCGATCCGGGCCAGCTCCTCCTTGTTCAGCGCGGAGAAGACCACCAGGTCGTCGAGCCGGTTGAGGAACTCCGGCTTGAAGGAGGCCCGGACCACCTCCAGGACCTGTTCCTTCTTCTCCGCCTCGGTGGAGAGCGGGTCGACCAGGTACTGGCTGCCCAGGTTGGAGGTCAGCACCAGGATGGTGTTGCGGAAGTCGACCGTGCGGCCCTGTCCGTCGGTGAGCCGTCCGTCGTCGAGCACCTGGAGCAGGATGTCGAAGACCTCCGGGTGCGCCTTCTCGACCTCGTCGAGCAGCACCACGCTGTACGGCCTGCGCCGGACGGCCTCGGTGAGCTGGCCGCCCTCCTCGTAGCCGATGTAGCCGGGCGGGGCTCCGACGAGCCGGGCGACGCTGTGCTTCTCGCCGTACTCCGACATGTCGATGCGGATCATGGCCCGCTCGTCGTCGAAGAGGAAGTCGGCGAGCGCCTTGGCCAGCTCGGTCTTGCCGACACCGGTCGGGCCGAGGAAGAGGAAGGAGCCGGTCGGACGGTCGGGGTCGGCGATGCCGGCCCGCGAGCGGCGTACGGCGTCGGAGACGGCCCGGACGGCCTCGCCCTGGCCGATGAGCCGCTTGCCCAGCTCGTCCTCCATGCGCAGCAGCTTCTGCGTCTCGCCCTCCAGGAGGCGGCCGGCCGGGATGCCGGTCCAGGAGGCGACGACGTCGGCGATGTCGTCGGAGCCGACCTCGTCCTTGACCATGGTGTCCCTGGCGGCCTCCTCCTCGGCCTCGGACGCGGCCTCGAGGTCGCGCTCCAGGGCCGGGATCTCGCCGTACAGCAGCTTGCTGGCGGTGTCGAAGTCGCCGTCGCGCTGCGCCCGTTCGGCCTGGCCACGCAGGTCGTCGAGCCTCTCCTTCAGCTCACCGACCCGGTTGAGGGACTGCTTCTCCTTCTCCCAGCGGGCGTTGAGGCCGCGCAGCTCCTCCTCCTTGTCGGCGAGGTCGCGGCGCAGCTTCTCCAGGCGCTCGCGGGAGGCGGGGTCGGTCTCCTTGTCGAGGGCCAGCTCCTCCATCTTCAACCGGTCGACGGCGCGCTGGAGTTCGTCGATCTCGACGGGGGACGAGTCGATCTCCATGCGCAGCCGGGAGGCCGCCTCGTCGACGAGGTCGATGGCCTTGTCGGGCAGGAAGCGGGAGGTGATGTACCGGTCGGACAGGGTGGCCGCGGCGACCAGCGCGCTGTCGGCGATCTGGACCTTGTGGTGGGCCTCGTACCGCCCCTTGAGGCCGCGCAGGATCGCGATGGTGTCCTCGACGGACGGTTCGGCGACCAGCACCTGCTGGAAGCGCCGCTCCAGTGCCGCGTCCTTCTCGATCCGCTCGCGGTACTCGTCCAGGGTCGTCGCGCCGACCATGCGCAGCTCACCGCGGGCGAGCATCGGCTTCAGCATGTTGCCCGCGTCCATCGAGGAGTCGCCGCCCGCGCCGGCGCCCACGACGGTGTGCAGCTCGTCGATGAAGGTGATGATCTGCCCGTCGGACGCCTTGATCTCGGCGAGGACGGTCTTCAGCCGCTCCTCGAACTCGCCGCGGTACTTGGCCCCGGCGACCATGGCCCCGAGGTCGAGCGAGACGAGCCGCTTGTTCTTGAGGGACTCGGGCACGTCCCCCTTCACGATCCGCTGGGCGAGCCCCTCGACGACGGCGGTCTTGCCGACGCCGGGCTCACCGATGAGGACCGGGTTGTTCTTCGTACGACGGGACAGCACCTGGACGACCCGCCGGATCTCGGTGTCCCGGCCGATGACCGGGTCGAGCTTGCCCTCGCGGGCGGCGGCGGTGAAGTCGGTGCCGAACTTCTCCAGGGCCTTGTACTGCCCCTCGGGGTCGGCGCTGGTCACCCGGCGTCCGCCGCGGGCCTTGCGGAAGGCGTCCAGCAGCTTCTTCGCGGTGGCCCCCTGCCGGTCGAGCACCTCGCCGGCCCGGCCGCCCTTCGCGGCGGTCCCGATGAGCAGGTGTTCGGTGGAGAGGTACTCGTCGCCGAGGTCCTGGGCGACGCCCTGGGCGTGCGCGATCACGGCGAGCAGCTCGCGGTTGGGCTGCGGGGGCGCCACGGTGGACCCGGCCACGCTGGGCAGCGAGCCGAGCACCTTCTCGGCGCCCGCGCGCACGGCGGCCTGGTCGGCGTCGACGGCGGCGAGCAGATCGACGATGTTCTCGTTGTCCTGCCCCTGGAGCAGTGCGAGGAGCAGGTGTGCCGGGGTGAGGTCGGGGTGCCCTTCGGACAGGGCGCGGTTGCCGGCGGTCTGGATGGCTTCCCGGCTCCGGTTGGTCAGCTCTGCGTCCACGTTCGCTGTCTCCTCCTTGCGTCAGCCGTCATCACTGACTCTGTCAGCGTACACAAACTTGAGTCTATTCCACTCAAGGTTGGGTCCGGGAGTCCCACGGGTACTAGGTTCCGACCATGGCCGCATACCCCCAGGACCCGGGCGCTCCCGACGCGCCGTACCGCGATTTCTGGCGCGAAAGACACCTGTGCACCCTGACCACACCACGCCCCGACGGCTCGCCGCACGTGGTTCCCGTCGGAGTGACGTACGACCCCGAGGGCCGGCTCGCCCGGGTGATCGCGGACAAGGCGAGCACCAAGGTGGGGAACGTGCTGGCGGCGGGCACGGAGGGCGCCCGGGTCGCGGTCTGCCAGGTGGACGGACGGCGCTGGGCCACGCTGGAGGGCCGGGCCTTCGTCCACGCGGAGCCGGACCGGGTGGCGGAGGCGGAACGCCGCTACGTGGAGCGCTACGGCCGGGCACCGCGCCCCAATCCCACGCGCGTGGTGATCGAGATCGAGCTGACGCGGGCGATGGGCCGGGGGTGACCGCGTCCGCGGACGACGGGTCGACGGGTCGACGGCAGGCCGGGTGACCTGACCGACACCGGCGGTTTCCGGCCACCTCGCAGAGGCCCCATAACAGGAAATGTCACCACAAACGACAGCGGCGTCACCGTGTTCAGGTCACGGTGACGCCGCTGCCGGGGGGAAGCACCTGAGCGATCTGTTACGACGGGGGAATCGCGTCAGGCACTGCGGGGGGTGGCTGAGATGGTCCTGGGGGCGGCCGGACTCGCCGACTCCGCCAGTTGGTGGTCCCGCTGATCGAGGTTGACGAAGATCATTCCGTACCGGATGGCACACCGCACGGGCTGGGGGGCTCCTCGGGGTTTGCGCAGACACCGGTACGCGCGCACGTCGTCCTCCTCGTCCCGCGTCACGACGACCGGCTCCCCGAACACCGTCACCATCAACGAGTCACCACTGTGGGGGATGGCGGTGACCAGGTCGATGAAGTGCCAGCCCGAGCGGTAGGCCGTGGCCATCTCGCGGCGGAAGGAGCGGTCGTCGGGCGGGGTGGTCACGTCAACTCCTCTCCGTGCCCGTCCCGGCCGCCGGCAGGATGTCGCCGGAGGCGGTAGGACCGGAGACGGCCACTGCGGGCCAGGCGGTGTCCGCCCGGACCTCGCTCTTCTCGCTCGAGAGGCCACCCAGTACTCCGACAGCCGCAACGGCGGAGAAGGCGGCGACAAGCGCCCTGCGAAGCAATCTCTTACGCATAGTCGGCTTCGTCCTCACGTGAAGTCCCTCTTCCCCCGTCGGATAAGACGATGGCTCATTCGGACACGTCATGGCCACACAATCAATGCATCATGTTCCTGCATGTTCAGGACCCTGGGGGGTGGAGATTTGACAACGAATCGGGCTAATAGGGCACATCCCCATGCGATGGCCGAACTGTGCGAGGAGGGCAGCCGACTCTACGCAAGCGCATTGCGGACCGGACGCGTCGCCCGATCCGCCGTGGAATCGGCTCCCTGCCTGGTGGAATTCGCCCTCCTGCACCCCGACCCCGACGACCCCGAGTGGCTGCGCCCCATCCCACCGGCCCTCGCGCTCGCCCAACGGCTCAACCCGATCGAACACGAGATCGCCGAGCGCAGGCGCGTGTCCGTCCAGCTGTCCGAGGTGTTCGAACCGTTCATGGCGCTCAGCGTCCAGACGGCCGCACACGCGGACTCCATCACCGTGCTGGAGGGCGGCGCCCGGATCAACGCGGCGCTCAACCTCGCCACCTCACAGTGCCAGTCGGAAGTGCTCGCCATCCAGCCCAGCGGCAACCGCCCGGAGCGCAGCCTCACCCAGGGCCTGGAACGCGACCGGCCGCTGCTCGACCGCGGGGTCCGCATCCGCACGCTCTACCAGCACACCGCCCGCTACAGCCCCGAGAAGCTCGCCTACACCGCCCGGCTCTCCGACGGGAAGGCCGAGTACCGCACCATCGACGAGGTGGTCGACCGCCTGATCATCTGCGACGAGACGGTCGCCTTCGTCCCCGCCCGCGAGGACCAGCAGGTCGCCCTGGAGCTGCGCCACCCGGGCCTGGTGCGCTACCTGATCAAGGTCTTCGAGTTCCTCTGGGACCGCGCCGTCCCGCTCACCACCGGCGCCCCCTACGAGACGGCCCCCGACGGCATCACCGAGATCCAGCACTCCATCGCCAAGCTGCTGGTCGAGGGCCATGTCGACGAGGCCATCGCCCGCCGCCTCGGCATGAACGTACGCACCTGCCGCGCCCACATCGCCAAGCTCGCGGCGATCCTCGGCAGCGGCAGCCGGGCCCAGCTCGGCTTCCTCATCGCCCAGTCGGGACTCCTCGAGCAGGACACCGACGGATGACGGCGCCCGTCCACAGCCACGGCCCGGACGAGCCCTGCGAGGCGGCCCTGGACCTGTACGCGCGCGCCCTGCGGTCCGGCCACGCCCCCGCGCCGGAGGCCGCCTCGCCGCCGTGTGCCGTCCACGCCGGGCTGCTCCGCCCGGACCACCGGGACCCGGACCGGCTGCTCCCGGTGCCGCCGGCCGTCGCCCTGCCCCGGCTGCTGCGCACCGTCGCCGAGGACATCGCCGCCCACCGCCGGCGGGAGACCCGGCTGGCCGAGGCGTTCGAACCGCTGCTCGCCCTCGCCGCACCGGACGGCGACGCCACCGGCACCGGTGAGATCCACATGCTGAGCGGGCTCGACCGGATCAACTCGGTCATCACCAGGACCATGGCGGAGGCCTCGCGGGAGGTGCTCGCCATCCAGCCGCACGCCAGCCACGCGGGACCGCCCCGCGACATCCACGGCCAGGCCCTGGACCGCGACCAGGCATTCCTGGACCGCGGCGGCCGTATCCGCACCCTCTACCAGCACACCACCCGCCACGCCCCCACCGTGCTCGCCCGCTACGACCGGCTGCACGGGGACGTGGAGGCCCGGTCCCTCGACGAGGTGACGGAGCGTCTGCTGGTCATCGACCGCAGTGTGGCCTTCATCCCGGCCGTCAAGGACCGCACCCTCGCCCTGGAGATCCGGCTCCCCGCGCTGGTGGACTACCTGGGCACCACCTTCGACCGCCTGTGGCGGCTGGCCACGCCCATGTTCCCGGAGACGGTCACCCAGCCCACCCTGAACGGCGTCACCCCACGCCAGCGCGCCATCGCCGCGCTCCTCGTCGAGGGCCACACCGACGCCGTCATCGCCGACCGCCTCGGCATGAACGTCCGTACGGCGCGGGTGCACATCGCCAAACTCGCCGCCATCCTCGGCAGCGAGAGCCGCGCACAGCTCGGCTACCTCATCGGGCGCTCGGGGATCCTCGACCCGGAGGGCTGAGCGGCGTCCGCGCCGAGCGGCACGTCCAGGCCGACCTGCGCGATCCGCACGCCGAGCTGGGTACGGCTGGCCGCGCCGAGCGTCTCCGAGAGGCGGGCGATGTGCGCGCGGCAGGTCCGCACGCTGATGCCGAGGCGTTCGGCGATGACCGCGTCCTGGTGTCCCTCCGCCAGCAGCGCCGCGATGGACTGCTCGCGGTGGGAGACGCCCTCGATGCGGGTGTCGGGCAGCGGGGCGGTCAGCGGGACCGCCAGCCGCCACAGCCGTTCGAACACCGTGCCCAGGTAGCCGACCAGGGCCGGGTGGCGCAGCTCCAGCGCCATCGTGCGGTCGGCGT
The DNA here is from genome assembly GCF_042723915.1 of Streptomyces sp. NPDC058335. Classification (NCBI taxonomy): domain Bacteria; kingdom Bacillati; phylum Actinomycetota; class Actinomycetes; order Kitasatosporales; family Streptomycetaceae; genus Streptomyces; species Streptomyces sp. NPDC058335. The sequence continues at coordinate 231,078 of NZ_JBHXHX010000012.1, forward strand.
TGGCGGGGATGAAGGCGACCGTGCGGTCGAAGAGGATCAGCCGGTCGATGACCTCGTCGAGGGTGCGGGCCTCGACCGCGTCGCCCAACAGCTCCAGGTAGTTGAGCAGGCCCTGGCCGTGCCGGGCCACATGGTTGTAGAGGTCCCGCATCCGTACGCCCCGCCCGCGCAGGGCGAGCGCCCGGTGCAGTCCCTCGGACAGTTCGTGCTCGCGCCGGATGCCGCCGGGCTGCACCGTCAGCACCTCGGTGGTGCACGCCTCGGTGGCCTCGTCGAGGGCGGCCTGGATACGGGAGGCGCCGTCCAGGACCCGGATCGCCACGCCTTCCCCGGCCGCCGTGCCCGGCGCGGGCCCGCCCAGTCCGGCGTACCACTCGAAGGCGGCGACGGCCGAGCCCATCCGCTGCCGGCTGGCGGTCACCTCGTCGTAGAGCCCGTGCAGCAGCCGGGTCATGACCTCCTGCGGGGAGGTCGGGACCAGCCAGTCCATGTCGTCGGGGTCGGGGTGGAGCAGGGCGAGGTCCAGCAGGCAGGGCACCGGCTCGGCGTCCAGGCGCGACACCCGGCCCCGCCGCACGGCCCGGGAGTACACGCGGTCCCCGGCCTCGCACAGTCGGTCAGCACCGTGAGGATGCTCCTCCGCCCCGTGCCCGGCCATCGCCCATCCCACCCCCGCTGTCCGCGTGTCGCGCGTCGTCCGCGTTTTCCGCAGCGCAACTATGCGCGGCCCCGGACCGGCTCCGCAACACGGCTCCTCCCCGCGACCCCCTGGAGTTCCGCCCATTTCCGCGGGTTCCTCCCGGCCTCCGCCCCGCACGCCTGCAACAAGCTGATGCTCCCCGCGTGCGCCCGGCGGCAACCCGTCCGCGTGCTCGCACGCCCGTACGCTCCGGAAACCCCCGAGTGACCGCCGCACCCCGTCCCGCATCTGACGTCCCCTCATGGCGGACGTGTTCGACGCGTCGGCCGATGTGTGGGACGAGATGTTCGAGCGGCCGGGCGACGACGAGGTCCGCATGACCCCGCTCACCCTGCCCGGCCAGACGACGGCTTCGAGCTGACGGAGCCTCACGCGGACCTCACCGTCACCGCGTCGAGCCTGGTGGAGGCCACCCCGCCGGACGCGACCGCGCGGAGCGCCAACTCCCGCCTGCTGGAGTCCGCGCACCCGACGCCCCGTACGACGGCCCCGCCGAGCTGCTGCAGAAGGCCCGGAAGGCCACGGCGGGCCTCGACCCGCACGGGACGGCGACCGCCGTGTCGGCCCTGGTCGCCGACCGGTGGCCGATCTGCCGGCGTCACGAGCGTGGACACCTCGGCCGCCGAGGCCTGGGAGCAGGGCGCGGGCGTCCGCCAGGACCTGACCCACCGCACCATCGCCCTCCTGCGCGGCCCTGGGCCCGCCCACCCGGTACCTCTCCGGCCGCCTCCAGCACGAGCGCGAGCCGAACTCCACCGCCCGGGTCGCGAGTACTGGGCGGACGACTGGTACGGCTACGGCCCCACCGACCGCACCCGCGCCGACGAGTCCCACGTGGTGGTCGGCCGGAGCCGCGACCACGACACCCCGCACAAGGGCATCCACCGGGGCGTGGCGGGCGGCCCGCCGGAGGTGACGGTGGAGTTCACCCGGGTGGTGTGAACGCGGCGCAGGAGCCGCTCAGGCGCCTCGCGCGGGGTCCTCTCGGCCGGCTCCGAGGTCCAGGACCCAGTTCTGGCCCACGAGGTCGTGGCCGAAGCTGTGGTGGGGTTCCTCGTCGACGAGGGTGAAGCCGACGTTCCGGTAGATCCTGCGCGCGGACACCAGAACGTCGTTGGTCCACAGCGTCACGCTCCGGTAGCCGGCCGCGCGGGCGAAGGCCAGGCACTCCTCGACCAGGCGGGTGCCGAGGCCGAGCCCCCGGGCGGCCTCCGTGACGAGCAGGATGCGCAGCCGCGCCACGCCCGGCTCGTCGTCGGCGACCAGGAAGACACAGCCCGCGCGCTCCCCGTCGACCTCCGCGATCCAGGCCGCCTCCCGGGCCGGATCGTGCCCGCCGGCGTAGTCGGCGACGATCCTGGCCACCAGCGCCTCGAACTCGGCGTTCCAGCCGAACTGCCGGTCGTAGACCTCGCCGTGGATCATCACTACCCAGCCGAGGTCACCCGGCCGGTCGGCCCGGCGCACGAGAACGCGGGACGGCCGGTCCGGCCGCTGGTCCCGCGGTCGGTCTCGCCGCTCGGCTCGCTGCGGCATGGGCACGCTCCCCGGCTCGGCGGCGACACCGTCGGCCCGCCACTGACACGACAGTTTCAGTGGCTCCAGGCTAGGGCTCTCGTTCGAGTGGCGCCGGGCTGGCGCCGCCCCCGCCGACCGCCGCCGTCGGCTCCGGCCTCCGCGTCCCGATGTTCCTGTCCGGCGCCAGGGACAGGCTCGTAGAAGCCCGGCCGGCCCGCGCCCGCACCCGCGCCCGCACCGACGAACTCGCGATCCCGGACCGGCCGCGACAGGCCGAGCGGGTCCGGACCTGGCTCGCCGCCGCCGAGTACCGCCCCCTGCTCCGACTGTGGCGCAGGCGTACGCCCGCTCCCTCGTCGAACCCGACGGCGCGTGGGCCGGCTTCGCCCACGCGACCGTGACCGACCGGCTCGACGTACGGGCCTCCTGCCGACCGGTACCGGCGCGCCCCGCTCAGTTCAGCTTGAGGGCCTGGCAGGCGGCGGCGTACTTGGCGGTGCAGATGTCGGACGCCTTGTAGATGCCGTCCGCGATGACGGTCTCCTTGATGTTCTTCTTCGTCAGCGCCACCACGGTCACCAGCTGGGCCGGGATCTCCTTGTCGGTGGGGCTGTCGACCTTGTCGCGGGTCAGGGAGTCGAACTCGATACCGCGCCCCTGGACCTTCGCGACGGCCATCTCCGCGGCCGCCTCGGCCATCTGCGGGTAGGGCTTGTACACACTCATGTACTGCTCGCCGCTGATGATCCGCTGCACCGCGGGCAGTTCCGCGTCCTGGCCGGTGATCGGCGGCAGTTCCTCGACGCCCGCCGCGCGCAGGGCCTTGATGATGCCGCCGGCCATGGCGTCGTTGGCGGAGTAGACGGCCGCGATGTTGCCCTTGCCGATCTTCTCGATCGCCCCGGCCATGTTGGACTGGGCGACCTCCGGGCTCCAGTCCTTGGTGTCGAAGGACTCGGAGATCGTCACCCGGCCGCTCAGCTCCGACATCGCGCCGTCCTTGAACTGCTTGGCGTTCGGGTCGGTGGGCGAGCCGTTCATCATGACGATCTTGTCGGCGGTGCTGGCGCCGTCCAGGGCCTCCACCAGCGTGCGGCCCTGCACCTCGCCGACCAGCTCGTTGTCGAAGGAGACGTACGCGTCGATCGGGCCCTCGGCCAGCCGGTCGTAGGCGATGACCGGGATACCGGCGTCCTTGGCCTTCTTCACGGTGTCCGCGATGGCGTGCGAGTCGACGGCGTCGAGCAGGATGATGTCGACCCTCTCGTCGATCATCCGCTCCATCTGGGTCACCTGCGTCGAGCTCTTGGCGTCCGCGTTGGCGTACTCGGTCTTGCCCTTGTTGCTGGTGAGGGAGGCGACCTTCGCCTTGATGATGGGGTAGTCGAACTCCTCGTAACGGGTGTTCGTCCTCTCCGGCATCAGCACGCCGACGGTGATGTCGTTGCTCTTCGTCGGCGTCGCTTCGCCGCTGTCCTCCGTCGCGCTCAGCATCCCGCATCCGGCGAGCGAGAGGGACATCGTGGAGGCAGCCACGGCTATGGCGATACGACGCATTCGAGGGCTCACTTCAGGTGCGTTCCGGACATGGGTGCGACATGTTGACCCAGGTGGCTCAAAAGCCAACGCGGCGGCGCCCACCGGCGTCAAGCCGTACTACTTAACGAAGTGACAACATCACCCTCCGCTTAGCACGTGAAGACACATGGAGACGAGACGGAAACCTCTCCGAACACTCTTTACAGGCCCTCCACGCAACAGGAGTTCACGTCCCCCTCCTGGCAGGGTTCCCCGGCCGACGGCGACCCCGGCGCGGGCCGAGGCGGGTACGTGAAGGGGCCCGGAGGATCAACCTCCGGGCCCCTTCACCTGTCACACCTGCTGTCGCGTCGTCAGTCCGAGGACTGCTGCCGCTTCGGCCGCCACACCACCAGGGCGCTGGTCTGCTGGACCTCCTGGTACGGCACCAGGTCGCGTCGGTAGGACGCGTGCACCGCGGCCTCGCGCTGCTGCATGGCCGTCGCCGCGCCGTCCAGCGCCGACTCCAGTTCCGCGATGCGGGACTGGAGGGCCAGGACCTGGTTCTCCAGCTCGATGATCCGCTTGATGCCCGCCAGGTTGATGCCCTCGTCCTGCGACAACTGCTGGACGGTGCGCAGCAGTTCGATGTCGCGGGCCGAGTAGCGGCGGCCCCGGCCGGCGGTGCGGTCCGGGGACACCAGGCCCAGACGGTCGTACTGACGCAGGGTCTGCGGGTGCAGGCCGGAGAGCTGGGCCGCCACCGAGATGACGTAGACCGGGGTCTCCTGGGTCAGTTCATACGGATTGCGCCGACGGCCGTCCATCACTCTCAAGCTCCCTTCGCTGCCTCGAACAGCTCCGCCCGCGGATCCTCGTCCGCGGTCGCCTCGCGATACGCCTCCAGTGCGTCACGAGCCTTCCCCGACAGGTCCTTGGGAACACTTACCTCGACGGTGACCAGCAGATCGCCGCGGGTGCCGTCCTTGCGGACCGCGCCCTTGCCGCGCGCCCTCATGGTGCGCCCGTTGGGCGTGCCGGGCGGGAGCTTCAGCGTCAGGGACGGGCCGCCCAGCGTGGGCACCCTGATCTCTCCGCCGAGGGCGGCCTCCGTGAACGTCACCGGCACGGTCACCGTGAGGTTGTCGTCCTTGCGGCCGAAGACCGGGTGCGCGTCGACATGGACGAGCACATACAGATCGCCGGCCGGCCCCCCGCGCTCACCGGGCGCTCCCTTGCCGCGCAGCCGGATGCGCTGCCCGTCGGTGACGCCCGCCGGGATGCGGACCTGCATGGTGCGGGAGGACTTGGCGCGGCCGCTGCCCTTGCACTCCATGCACGGGTGCTCGGCGATCAGACCGCGGCCCTTGCAGTCCGGGCAGGGGTCGGTCAGCGAGAACCCGCCGCCCGTGCCCCGTGCCACCTGGCCGGTGCCGACGCAGGTCGGGCACACGCGCGGCGTGCCGTTCTTGTCGCCGGTGCCGGAGCAGGCCTTGCACGGGGACTGCGAGGACATGCGCAGCGGAACCGTGGCGCCCTCGATGGCTTCCGTGAAGGTCAGGGTGACCTCGGTGTCGATGTCCTGGCCGCGCCGGGGCTGGGTACGGGTGCCCGTGCCCGTGCCGCCGCGGTTGAACAGCCCGCCGAAGACGTCGCCGAGTCCGCCGCCGAAGCCGCCGGCCTGTCCGCCACCGCCGCCCTGGGCACCCCCGAAGAGGTCGCCCAGGTCGAAGTTGAAGGAGCCGCCGCCCGCGCCGGGCCCCGGGCGGAAGCCGCCGTTGCCGAAGAGGGCGCGTGCCTCGTCGTACTCCTTGCGCTTCTTGGGGTCGCCGAGGATGTCGTTCGCCTCGGAGATCTCCTTGAAGCGCTCCTCGGCCTTGGCGTTGCCGGTGTTGGCGTCCGGGTGGAACTCGCGGGCGAGCTTCCGGTACGCCTTCTTGATCTCGGCCTCGGTGGCGTCCTTGGGGACGCCGAGGACCTTGTAGTAGTCCTTCTCGATGAAGTCCTTGGTGCTCATCCTCGACGTCCCTCCTTCCCCATCGGACTCATCCGTTCAAGCTCAGCCCTCGTCCGGGCCACCGCTCTCCTTGTCGTCGCCGGCCTCCGCCTCGTCGGCCTTGACGGCCTGCGCGCCGGGCTGGGGCTCGGCGACGGCCACGCGCGCGGGGCGAATGGTGCGCTCGCCGATCCGGTACCCGGGCTGGAGGATCGCCACGCACGTCGTCTCGGTGACGTCCGGGGCGTAGCTGTGCATCAGCGCCTCGTGGATCGTCGGGTCGAAGGGCTCGCCCTCCTTGCCGAACTGCTGGAGGCCCATCTTCGCCGCGACGGTCTCCAGCGACTCGGCGACGGACTTGAACCCGCCGACGAGTTCGCCGTGTTCCCGCGCGCGGCCGATGTCGTCGAGCACGGGCAGGAGTTCGGTCAGGAGGTTCGCGACGGCGATCTCCTTGACCGCGACCCGGTCCCGCTCGACCCGGCGGCGGTAGTTCTGGAACTCGGCCTGGAGCCGCTGGAGGTCCGCCGTGCGCTCGTCGAGCGCCTTGCGGGCCTGGTCCAGCTGGGCCACCAGTGCCGCTGTCTGGTTCGCGTCCCCGGCCGGGGCCGACTCCTCCGCCGCGGCGGAGGAGTCGGCCTTCGGCTCGGCGTCTTCAGGGGTGGCGCCGGAGGGGACGTCGGGCTTCTCCTCGAAGCCCGGGGTCTCCTCCGTCACGCGGCACCGTCCTTGCGCTCGTCGTCCACGATCTCGGCGTCCACCACGTCGTCGTCGGCGGCCTTGCCACCGGCGCCCGGAGCCTCGCCACCGGCGGCCTGACCGGCCTGGGCGTCGGCGTACATGGCCTGGCCCAGCTTCTGGGAGACGGCCGCGACCTTCTCGGTGGCGGTGCGGATCTCGGCGGTGTCCTCGCCCTTGAGGGCTTCCTTCAGCTCGCCGATCGCGGACTCGACCTCGGTCTTGATCTCACCCGGGACCTTGTCCTCGTTGTCCTTGAGGAATTTCTCGGTCTGGTAGACGAGTTGCTCGCCCTGGTTGCGGGCCTCGGCGGCCTCGCGGCGGGCGTGGTCCTCCTCCGCGTACTTCTCGGCCTCCTGGCGCATGCGGTCGACCTCGTCCTTCGGCAGCGAGGAGCCGCCGGTGACGGTCATCTTCTGCTCCTTGCCGGTGCCGAGGTCCTTGGCCGTGACGTGCATGATGCCGTTGGCGTCGATGTCGAAGGCGACCTCGATCTGCGGGACGCCGCGCGGGGCCGGCGGCAGACCGGTCAGCTCGAACATCCCGAGCTTCTTGTTGTACGCCGCGATCTCGCGCTCGCCCTGGTAGACCTGGATCTGGACCGAAGGCTGGTTGTCCTCGGCGGTGGTGAAGATCTCGGACCGCTTGGTCGGGATCGTCGTGTTCCGCTCGATGAGCTTGGTCATGATGCCGCCCTTGGTCTCGATACCGAGGGACAGCGGGGTGACGTCGAGGAGCAGGACGTCCTTGACCTCACCCTTGAGGACACCGGCCTGGAGCACGGCGCCGATGGCGACGACCTCGTCCGGGTTGACACCCTTGTTGGCCTCGTTGCCGCCGGTCAGCTCCTTGACGAGCTCGGCGACGGCGGGCATACGGGTGGAGCCACCGACGAGAACGACGTGATCGATCTCGGAGAGGTTGATGCCGGCGTCCTTGATGACGTTGTGGAACGGCGTCTTGCAGCGCTCCAGCAGGTCCGCGGTCAGCTGCTGGAACTGAGCGCGCGTGAGCTTCTCGTCCAGGTGCAGCGGGCCCTCGGCGGACGCCGTGATGTACGGCAGGTTGATCGAGGTCTCGGTGGACGAGGACAGCTCGATCTTGGCCTTCTCGGCGGCCTCGCGGAGGCGCTGGAGGGCCATCTTGTCCTTGGCGAGGTCCACGCCATGACCGGACTTGAACTGCTGCACCAGGTAGTCGACGACACGCTGGTCCCAGTCGTCACCACCGAGGTGGTTGTCGCCGTTGGTCGCCTTCACCTCGACGACGCCGTCACCGATCTCCAGGAGGGACACGTCGAAGGTGCCGCCACCGAGGTCGAAGACGAGGATCGTCTGGTCGTCCTTGTCGAGGCCGTACGCGAGCGCGGCCGCTGTGGGCTCGTTGACGATGCGAAGGACGTTGAGACCGGCGATCTCGCCGGCTTCCTTCGTCGCCTGGCGCTCGGAGTCGTTGAAGTACGCCGGGACGGTGATGACCGCGTCGGTCACCTTCTCGCCCAGGTAGGCCTCGGCGTCCCGCTTCAGCTTCTGCAGGATGAACGCGGAGATCTGCTGCGGGTTGAAGTCCTTGCCGTCGAGCTGGATCTTCCAGTCGGTGCCCATGTGCCGCTTCACCGAACGGATGGTCCGGTCCACGTTCGTGACCGCCTGACGCTTCGCCACCTCGCCGACCAGCACCTCGCCGTTCTTCGCGAAGGCGACGACGGACGGCGTGGTCCTGGCACCCTCGGCGTTGGTGATGACGGTGGGCTCGCCGCCCTCCAGAACGCTGACGACGGAGTTGGTTGTGCCCAGGTCGATGCCGACCGCACGTGCCATGGTGATCTTCCTCCAGCTGACTTGAGTGGAACAGACTCAAGTGTGCACGAGACTCACCCCTGGGTCAACAGACCTGAGTCGGGCGGACTCAACTCTTATCCGTTCCTTACACGCAAGGACCCGCTGACCTGCGAGGATGCCATACGCCGGGATGCCCGCAAGGGTGATTCCACCGGCTCCGTGGACTCCGCCGACTCCCGAGGGGGCTGCAGGAGGGCCGCGGGTTGACGCCGCGGCCGGACTCCGTGGCGCGGGGAGACCTCACGGCCCACCCGGGCGACTTGGCCCACGCGCGCGCCCGGACCCCCACGCCCCTGCCCGGGTACGCGCGCGCGTACGCGCCACAACACGAGGACGACGACCACCACACCCCCCGCCACCCACAGCACGGCCCGCGCGCCCAGCACTCCGGTGTGCACCAGCGCCCCCACGAGGACCCCCGCGAAGGAGGCCACACCGAGGGTCACCGTCACCCCCGCGGGCGTGAGGCCGAGCCGTCGCAGCCGGTGGGCGAGATGGTCGGGCCCGCGGCGCAGCAGCGGGCGCCCGGCCGTGCGCCGGGCCAGCACGACGAGTGCGGCGTCGGCGACGGCGACCGCGGTGAGCGCGAACAGCACCCCCGCCCCGGTCGCCGCGTCCTGCCCCGCCCGCGTGGTGACGGCCGCCACGGCGAGCAGGAAGCCGGTGAACATCGCGCCGCAGCCGCCGAGCGCCACGCGCGCGGGGGGCCAGTTGTGCATGAGGAAGCCGGTCAGCGCGGCTGCGAGCACGCTCAGCAGCACCGCGAGACCGTCCATCACCTCGGCCGCGGCGCAGGCGGCCACCCCGAACGCGGTGACGACCCCGACGGTGCCGGCCACCCCGTCGGCGTGGTCGAGCGCCCGGAAGGCGAGGGCGACGCAGGCGATCCAGCCGACGGCGGCGACTCCGGCGGGCACACCGGTGTCGCCGTACGGGACGACGAAGGCCGCCGCCACGGCCGTACCGACCAGGAGGAACCGGGTCTTCAGCCGCCAGGCGTCCGCGACCAGGCCGAGGGCGGCGACGGTTGCGCCGGCGGCGAGCAGCGTGCCCATCCCCTCGCCGAGCGGCGCCAAGCCGGTCCGGTCGCCGGCGACGACCACGAGGCAGGTGGCGAGCACGACGGCGACTCCGCCGGACAGCGGCACGCGTCGCTGCCGCTGCCGCCGGTCGAGCAGTCCGAGGCGCAGGGCGGGGGCGCGCAGCAGCGCGGCGAGAACGGCGGCGAGGAGCAGGGCGGTGGTGGCGGCGACGATCCCGTAGAGCACGGATATAAATTAGTCATAAATGTATCCATTTGGTACGAATAACACGGTCGGATTTTCCCTCGTTCCGGCACCGTTCCTGAGGTGACCCTCAGCGATCCAGATCACTCCGCACCCGGCTACAGTGCGGCAGAAGATAGGGGTAGTCTCAGACGGACTGCATAAGTTACCGCTTAGTAATGTCGGCACCGCCGACGGAACCCCGCAAACCTCGCAGGCCCGAGGAGCCCCCATGCAACTCGCCGCGATCATCGTGTCGCTGGCCCTGACCGTGGTCGGCGTCGCCCTGCTCGCCCGCGCCATCGGCCAGTTCGTCCGGTATTTCAAGCTGGGCCAGCCGGTCCCGGCCGGCACCCGGACCGACAACCCCTATCAGCGCAGCGTGACACTCGTACGCGAGTTCCTCGGCCACACGCGCATGAACCGCTGGGGCATCGTCGGCTTCGCCCACTGGTTCGTGGCCGTCGGCTTCCTGACGCTGCCGCCCACCCTGGCGCAGGCGTTCGGCCAGCTCTTCCAGGCCGACTGGACGCTGCCGGTCATCGGTGAGTTCCTGCCGTTCGAGCTGTACATCGAGTTCATCGGCGTGATGACGATCCTCGGCATCGCCGTCCTCATCGTGATCCGCCTGCTGAGCCTGCCCTCGCGGCCCGGCCGCAAGTCCCGCTTCGCGGGCTCGAAGGCCGGTCAGGCGTACTTCGTCGAGTACGTCATCCTCACCATCGGCCTCGCCATCTACGTGCTGCGCGGCCTGGAGGGCGCGCTCCACCACGTCGAGCACTACGAGGCCGGCTACTTCGCCTCGTACCCCCTGGTCCTCGCCTTCAAGGGCCTGTCGGTCGGCGTGCTGCAGAACCTCGTCTACCTCACCGCGATGATCAAGATCGGGACGTCCTTCGTCTGGATGATCGTCGTCTCGCTGAACACCAACATGGGTGTCGCCTGGCACCGCTTCCTCGCCTTCCCGAACATCTGGTTCAAGCGCGAGGCCGGCGGCGGTACGGCCCTCGGTGCCCTCCAGCCGATGACGTCCGGCGGCAAGCCGATCGACTTCACCGACCCCGGCGACGACGACGTCTTCGGCGTCTCCCAGGTCGAGCAGTTCTCCTGGAAGGGCCTGCTGGACTTCTCCACCTGCACCGAGTGCGGGCGCTGCCAGTCCCAGTGCCCCGCCTGGAACACCGGGAAGCCGCTCTCCCCCAAGCTCCTGATCATGTCCCTGCGCGACCACGCGCACGCCAAGGCCCCGTACCTGCTGGCCGGCGGCGGCAAGACCATGGAGGGCGAGGAGAAGGCGTCCGAGGAGCAGCTCGCCGGAGTGCCGGCGGCGGCTCTGGCGGAGGCCGAACGCCCGCTGATCGGGACGGCCGAGGAGAACGGCGTCATCGACCCGGACGTCCTGTGGTCCTGCACCACCTGTGGCGCCTGCGTCGAGCAGTGCCCGGTCGACATCGAGCACGTCGACCACATCGTCGACATGCGCCGCTACCAGGTGATGATCGAGTCGTCGTTCCCGTCCGAGGCGGGCACGATGCTCAAGAACCTGGAGAAGAAGGGTAACCCCTGGGGCCTGGCCAAGAAGCAGCGCCTGGAGTGGACGAAGGAAGTCGACTTCGAGGTGCCGGTCGTCGGCAAGGACATCGAGGACCTCTCCGAGGTCGAGTACCTGTACTGGGTCGGCTGCGCCGGCGCCCTCGAGGACCGCGCCAAGAAGACCACCAAGGCCTTCGCCGAACTCCTCCACATCGCGGGCGTCACGTTCGCCATCATGGGCGGCGACGAGAAGTGCACCGGTGACTCCGCCCGCCGCCTCGGCAACGAGCCCCTGTTCCAGGAACTCGGCATGGAGAACGTCATGGCGCTGAACATGGCGTTCGGCGAGGAGACCGACGACGACGGCAAGGTCACCGACGAGTCCCGCAAGCCGCGCTCGGCGAAGAAGATCGTCGCCACCTGCCCGCACTGCCTCAACACCATCGGCAACGAGTATCCCCAGCTCGGCGGCGACTACGAGGTCATCCACCACACCCAGCTGCTCCAGCACCTCATCGACGAGGGCAAGCTGATCCCGGTGACCCCGGTCGACGGCCTCATCACCTACCACGACCCCTGCTACCTGGGCCGCCACAACAAGATCTACTCGCCGCCGCGAGAGATCATGTCCGCGGTGCCCGGCCTGCGCCAGCAGGAGATGCACCGCCACAAGGAGCGCGGCTTCTGCTGCGGCGCCGGCGGCGCGCGGATGTGGATGGAGGAGCGGATCGGCAAGCGCATCAACAACGAGCGCGTCGACGAGGCCCTTTCCCTGAACCCCGACATCGTCTCCACCGCCTGCCCGTTCTGCCTCGTCATGCTCACGGACTCCGTGAACGGCAAGAAGAACGACGGCCAGGCCAAGGAGTCCGTCCAGGTCGTGGATGTCGCCCAGCTCCTCCTCGACTCCGTCAAGACCCCGGTCGACGACGAACCCCCCGCGGGCGCGGCCGAGTCGGAGAACGAGCCGGAGCCCCAGCCGGTGAAGTGACCGCCGACGACGGTACGTTGCGACGCCCCCTGTCCTGCGTGGACGGGGGGCGTCGTCGTGCCGGGGCCCGCACCCCCGCGGGTCCCCCGGACGGTCGTACGGGTCTCCCCTTAGGGGATGTCACAGGTCGGCCGCAAAGCCGCTTCCGGAGGGCCGGGCCGCGCACGTCACTCTCCGGGACCAGGTACGTTCGATGACGTGGCTGGATTCAGGATCGGACGTGGCGGCCGGGACGGCCGCGCCCCGCAAGCGCGACCCCATAACCCTCCCCACGGGCAGCAGACGCCCCAGGGGCCGCCGCCGCACGGCTACCCGCCGGCGCAGCAGCCGTACCCGCCGCAGCAGCGGCCGCAGTACGGCGGGGGCGGCGTCGGAGGCCAGCAGTGGCCCCCGACGAACGGCGGTGGCCAGGGCGGCGGCGAGCCGGAGTACTTCGGCGGCGACGACCCCTACGGCGCGCCGCCCCCGCACGACCCGTACGCCGCGAACAGCCCGGGTCACACCCAGGCGTTCTCGATCGACGACCACCAGCAGTACAACCAGGGTGAGACGTACCACGCGGGCGCCGCGGCCCCGGCGAGCCCGACCGGCCCGCGCCTGCACTGGAAGGAGCTGCTGCGGGGCGTCGTACTGTCCCCCAACCAGACGTTCCTCCGGATGCGGGACTACACGATGTGGGGCCCCGCCCTCGTCGTCACCTTCCTCTACGGCCTGCTCGCGGTGTTCGGCTTCGACGACACGCGCCAGGACACGATCAACGCGACGCTGTCCAACGCGATCCCGATCGTTCTGACGACAGCCGTGGCGATGGTGCTCAGCACCTTCGTCCTGGGCGTCGTCACCCACAGCCTGGCCCGTCAGCTCGGCGGCGACGGCGCCTGGCAGCCCACGGTCGGCCTCTCGATGCTGATCATGTCCCTCACGGACACCCCGCGCCTGGTCGTCGCGATGTTCGTGGGCGGCGACGCGTCGTTCGTGCAACTGCTGGGCTGGGCGACCTGGGTCGCCGCCGGCGCCCTCCTCACCCTCATGGTCAGCCGCTCCCACGACCTGCCCTGGCCGAAGGCCCTGGGCGCGTCGGCGATCCAGCTGATCGCCATCCTGTCGATCGTGAAGCTGGGCACGTTCTGACACTCGGCACCGACAGGAGGAAGGCCCCCGGCGCGAATGCCGGGGGCCTTCCTCGTCCGGGGGGGCACCCCGGTTCAGATCAGTTCGGATTCCGGTGCCGGTGCCCGTTCCGGTGCCGGTTCCGGTGCAGGTGCCGGCGCGGGTGCCAGCGCCGGCGCGGGCGCGGGTACCGGTTTCCGCACCGGTGCGGGACTCGCTTCCCACCGTGCGGTCGTCCGTACATAGCCGTAGACCACCGAGCCCATCGCCAGCAGGAGAAGGGGCCCGAACAGCCACGGGTGCTCGGCCATCTCCGACGGCAGATAGCGATACGACACCAGGAGCGCGGTGAAGGCCGTCGCGCCGTAAGCGGTCAACCGGAGCCCCGACCGGTCCCAGCCGTGGTCGTAGGTGCGCAGAGCCGCCTCGATGGTGAGCGTGAAGACGACTCCGGCGATGAGGTCCACGCCGTAGTGGTACCCGAATCCCAGCGTCGCGCAGAGCGTGGCGATCAGCCAGAAAGCGCCCGCGAACCGCAGCACGCGCGGGCCCTTCCGGGTATGGATGAAGATCGCGGTGGCCCACGCCGTGTGCAGGCTGGGCATGCAGTTGCGCGGGGTGATCTCGTCGAAGGACATGTGGTGCGGGGTCTGGAGCGGCGGCGGTGTCTGCGGCCACAGGTCGGCCACGGCCCAGGGCGTGCTGGGCGGCATGTCCGGCGCCCACAGGCTGACCGCCGCCCAGTGCTCGGCGCCCGTGCCGTAGGCGAAGATCGGTCCGACCACCGGGTAGATCATGTAGAAGGCCGGACCGATGAGGCCGATCACCAGAAAGGTGCGTACCAGGTGGTGGCGCGGGAAGCGGCGCTCGACCGCCACGTGGCGCAGTTGGTACAGCGCGGCGATGACCGCGGCAACCGGGAGCTGGCCGTAGACGAAGTCGAGGAAGTTGAAGCCGATCGGGCCGCTGGCCGTCACGACCCGGCCGACCAGCCACGAGGGATTGCCCAGCGCGTGGTCGGCGGTCGCCACGTACTGGTCGAGCACGAGGGGGCGGGTCTCCGAGGTGATGAGCAGCCAGGTGTCACCGGTCTTGCGGCCGGCCATCAGCAGCAGGGCCAGCCCTGCCCCCTTCAGCAACAGCAGGCGTTCCCGGCCGGTGCGGCGCGTGACGGCGATGACCGCGCAGCCGAGGACCACCCACAGGGCGCCGTTGCCGAAGGGATGGCCTTCGGTCACCTCGACACCGGCCACCCATCGGACCGCAAGGAAGCCGATGTCGATACCGATCGCGGCGCCGACGGCGATCAACCGTTGTCGCCAGGTGAGCACCACCATCATCAACGCCATGGAGGCGTACAGCAGGCCACCCGACTTGGGCGGGAAGATCACTTCCCGTGCCTGCGTGGTCATCGGCCCCGGCAGGCCGAGATGACGCGCCACGAGTTCCAGCGTGATGAGGAATCCGAGGGCCACGACCATTCCCACGGCCCACACGATCGCTCGGGGCTGACGCCACGAGGAGTACTCGTTTCTGCCTTTTATTCGCGAAAACACCCGCGACGCTATAGATATCAATTAGATGACCGATTTAGTAGTTTTGAGAAGTAAGTCACTTATCACGCCAAATGGCGTGGTTTTCTGACACAGGAGGGTCGATAGGGGCGTTCATCGCGAGTTCGAACATGTTAGCTGCGCGGTACGAATGGGTTAAGTCCCCAGCCGCACGCACCCGCCCTCACTCCTACACACTCAGAGGCCGAGAGGCCGATGGCGGTTGGCTCGTGAAACGAGTGGATCAATTGGCTGTGCCCATGACACACTCGGCGGCCTGTCAGCCACACTCGAAGCCACACTTGAGAAGGGCCCCTGCCATGCGCCGCCTGGCCACCATGGCGGCCGGTATCGCGGCCGCCGCCCTGCTCAGTGGCTGTAGCGCGGGGGAGACCGGCAAAGCACCCGCACCGACGGCGAAGAACGAAGCTTCGGCCACCCCGAGGTCCGAGAGTGTGTTCGAAGTCGAGGCGGCGCTCAAGAACGCCGATCCAGCACCCTACTCGGCCGAGATCACGACAAAGACCTATACGGGCCCCGTTCCGGGCGTCGTCATGTCCGGCCGGATGAATTTCAACGGACCCGCCCTTACGGGCAAACTCACCTTGAAAACCTCCGACAGTGTCCCTGAGGACCAGGCATTCAACGCGGAGACGATCCTGCTGGAGGACGCCACCTACACGCGGACCCTCGATGACGACGGAGCAGCTGGGCAGTGGCAGCGCATGGGACGCGACTCCTCAGCCGCGGGCCTGGCCGACTACGGTGCCTACGCGCAACTACTCCTGGACCTCGGCCCGGAGGCTCGGAAGGGTACGGAGGAGGTGGGCGGCGCCCCGGCGTACCGGCTTTCCGGGAACGTCACCCAGGACCAGCTCCGGACGGTGGACCGTCGCCTGTACGACAGGATGCGTGCCACGGGCACCAAGACTTTCGCCTGCGACGTGTGGGTCAACGAATCCGGCCGAGTCGTGCGCTTCGAGCAGTGGCTGGAGATGTCCGGCAAGTCGGCGCGCAACGTCGTGACGTTCAAGAACTTCGGGGCCCCGGTGCCGGTTAGCGCACCCGAGTAGCTGACGCGTCGCTCGTCATGGCATCAAGGGCCCTCGGCGAGCAGCCGAGAGGCCCTGCCCCTCCCCGTGATCCAGCGTGCGCGGGCATCCCGCAGGTCAGAGCGCTTCCTTGGACGGCGTGACCGGCTCCCCCGACTTACGTACTACGGGCAGGACACTCCACGGGAAGTTGATCCAGTCGTCGGTGCGCTTCCAGACGTATTCGCACTTCACGAGGGAGTGGGACTTCTCGTAGATCACGGCGCTGCGGACCTCGGCGACGGCGTCGAGGCAGAAGTCCCGCACCAGCTTGAGCGTCTTGCCGGTGTCGGCGACGTCGTCGGTGATCAGGACCTTCTTGTCGGAGAAGTCGATCGCGTTGGGGACGGGCGCGAGCATGACGGGCATCTCGAGGGTGGTGCCCACGCCCGTGTAGAACTCGACGTTCACGAGGTGGAGGTTCTTGCAGTCCAGGGCGTACGCGAGCCCGCCGGCGACGAAGACCCCGCCGCGCGCGATGCTGAGCACGATGTCGGGCTCGTAGCCGTCGTCGGCGATGGTCTGGGCGAGTTCACGGACGGCGACACCGAACCGTTCGTAGGTGAGGTTCTCCCGTACGTCGCTCATACGCCGCTCACACCTGGGTCCGGTGGAAGTTGAGGAAGGAACGCGAGGCGGTCGGCCCCCGCTGCCCCTGGTACCGGGACCCGTACCGCTCGCTGCCGTAGGGGTGCTCGGCGGGGGAGCTGAGCCGGAACAGGCACAACTGCCCGATCTTCATTCCCGGCCAGAGCTTGATGGGCAGGGTGGCGAGGTTGGACAGTTCGAGCGTGACGTGTCCGGAGAAGCCGGGGTCGATGAAACCGGCGGTGGAGTGCGTGACCAGCCCGAGCCGGCCGAGGGAACTCTTCCCCTCGAGCCGCGAAGCGAGATCATCGGGGAGGCTGATGACCTCGTAGGTGGAGGCGAGGACGAACTCCCCGGGGTGCAGGATGAACGGCTCGTCACCCTCCGGTTCCACGAGCCGCGTGAGGTCCGCCTGCTCGACCGAGGGGTCGATGTGGGGGTACCGGTGGTTCTCGAACACCCGGAAGTAGCGGTCGAGGCGCACGTCGACGCTGGACGGCTGCACCATGGATTCGTCGTAGGGATCGATCCGTACCCGCCCGGAGTCGATCTCGGCCCGGATGTCCTTGTCTGAGAGAAGCACGCCCCGAGGATACGCAAGGCGCGCGGACCCGCCACCATCAGGACGGTTCCGCGCGCCAGACTGCTGCTGTTGCTGTTGTTGCTTTCGGTGCCGCTCGCTGCTCGCTGCTCGCTGCTCGCTGCTCGCTACCGCTTCACGAAGGCCACCGGCACCGCACTGCGGAGCCGGGCACACCGAGGACACCGGACGAGCCGTCCGGGACCGAGCCGCTCGGCCTTCTGCATCGGGAACGAAGTGGTGCTGAACACGTGCCCATCGGCACAACGGACGACGGTGCGCTCCATCAAGTCCTAGAGTCCCTTCCCCAAGAGCCGCGTCCGACTGCTGCTCGCCGGACGACGAAAGCCACATTACGGGACGAACAAGACGACCCTCCAGGCGGCACTCCGTCCACACCAGGACCCTCTCCCACCCCTCCACCGTACGCCCCAACTCCAGCCCCAGGCACCCGGATCCCCTCCCCCGAAACGCGCTCGGCCCCCAGGGCTTCAGCGCCGGGGGCCAGGGATGAGGTAGAGTAACCGCGCGATCAGATACCGGTCCTGACCGGCGTCTTACGCGGGTGTAGTTTAATGGTAGAACATCAGCTTCCCAAGCTGAGAGCGCGAGTTCGATTCTCGTCACCCGCTCCACGAAGAAGGCCCAGGTCAATGACCCGGGCCTTTTTGCTTTCCTCGGTGCTCATTCGCCGCGTGCCAGATTCGTGCCAGAAGGCTCGCCCCGTGCTTCCTTGGCTGCGGCGGTCCGCGCCTTCCGTACGGTGGCGTCGAGGCCGGCTGCGACTTCCTTCTGTCGGTCGTCGTCGGAGTGCTGGTAGATCAGCGCGGCCTTCTCGGAGGACTGCCCGGCGCGGACCATCGTGTCCTTGAGCGTGGCACCGGACCGGGTGGACAGCGTGTGCCCCGTGTGGCGGAGGTCGTAGAAGCGGAAGCCCTCGGGCATGCCGACGACTTCCCGAGCCTTCCGCCACCTTCGCCCGAAGGTGCTACGCCGGAAGGGCGCACCCTTCTCCCCCACGAACAGAAGCCCGTCGGGCCCCGGCTCGGCGAACGACTCGAGGTGCCAGCGGAGCTCCCGGTGAAGGAATGCAAGAAGGATCACAGTCCGGGTCCCGGCTTCCGACTTGGTGTCGCCCTGGACGCGTCGCCCGTTCATCCGTTCCGGCTCGGCGAGGCGGACGCGGACGCGGAGGTTGTCGAGGTCGACGTCCCGGCGGCGGAGGCCGGCCAGTTCCTCCGGCCGCATCGGACCGTAGGCGCCGAGGTAGACCATCAGCCGCCACCGCATTCCCACCGCTTCGGCGAGCGCGTCGACCTGGGCGACGGTGGCGATGCGCCGCTCAGCCGCCTTCTCCTTGCCTGCGCCCTTGATCCGGCACGGGTTGCGCTGGATCAGCTCGTCGTCCACGGCCGTCTCCATGACGGCCTTGAGGAGCTGGTACGCCTTGGCGGTGATCGTCTTGGCGCCCGTGGCCCGCAGCCGTTCGGCACGCCACTCGCGGACGCGCGGGGCGGTGATCTCGTCCAGGTCCAGGTCCGCGAAGGCGGTCAGGTGCTTGTCGAGGAGGTACCGGTACAGGTCGCGCGTGAGCGGAGCCAGTTCGCGTTCCTCCACCCACTTGTCCGCGTAGGCCCGGAAGCCCACCGCGCCCGCTTCGGGGTCCCGCCAGTCTCCCCGGCGGACTTGGCGGGGTAGGGACTTGGCGCGGTACGGCCGCGCCGGCCGATGGGTCGCGTACGGCTACTCGGTCACGGGCGGGGTACGGTCACCGTCCCGGACGCCTCTGAGGGCACTGGCGGGACGTACGGCCGGAAGGGCGTGAGCGCCGGTACGTCCGGGGCGAGGTGCGCCGATTCCCGGCAGGTGGCCGCAGCGTCGGCGAGGGACAGGTACGGGGTGCGGATGCGGGACCAGCCGCCGGAAGTGTCACCGACGACGGCGAGGCCGGGCAGTTCGGGGGCGATGGAGCAGGCCGCGTCGACCGCTTCGGGCGCGATGTCACCGAGCGCCATCTTGGCGGAGGCTTCATCGTTCACGCGGTGACAGACCCGCCCAGTGAGCTGGGCCCGGAGCATGGTCGCGCCCTTGCCCAGTTCGGCGCCGAAGCGCTGCCCGCACACTTCGAGGTAGATGCCGGCCGCGCGGCCGAGCTGGGCGAGGCGGATGAGGTGGGTGACCATCTCATCCCGCCGTTCCTCGTCCTTGCGGGTGGCGATGAGGAAGAGTTCCGCCACCTCGTCGACGAACAGCACGATGGGAGAAGGGCGTTCATGCTCGGGCAGGCCCCAGACGTCCGAGGTGATCTCCTCGTCCGGGGTGCCGGGCGCGATGCCCTGTCGGGCCTTGATCAGGTCGTATCGATCCTCCATTTCCTTGACCAGGTCCGGCAGCAACTCGGCCGCTTCGTCCGAGTCGGTCGCCAGCGCGGAGAGCCGCGGGGCGAAGGGCGCCAACTCGACACCGCGCTTGCAGTCGATGCCGACCAGGGCAACGGGCTGCTCCGCGAGGTTGGTGATGAGGTGGCGCAGGTACATGGACTTGCCGGACAGCGTGGCGCCGAGGACGAGTTCGTGCGGTACGGCGCGGTAGTCGCGGACGAACGCGGTCGCGTCCTCCCGCAGGGCCACCGGCACTCGCAGAAGCCCGCCGCCGACGCGGCGCGGCATCCGCACCTTGCGTAAGACGTCGTAGCCGACGAGCCGGAGTTCGACCACACCGGGCTTGACGTCCCGCACATACACGGCGTGAACGCCCCAGGCGTGCCGCAGCCGTTCGGCCGAGGCGGCCACGTCCGCCGGGTTCCTGCCCGGGGGCGAGCCGCAGCCGTACGCGGAGGCCCGTCGAGTTGGGCCGGATCACTCCGCGGCGCGGGGGAACCGGTCGGACCTCCCGCCGAGTGGTGGCCCGAACAGCCAGCGCCCGCCAGCGGGACGGCTCGACGGTCAGCTCGCACGCATCCATGGTCGAGGAGTACGAGGCCACCAGCCGGGCCACCGAGAGCGGCAGCCCGACCGTGGACCAGTACGCCGCCGGGTGGGCGTGCCGGGCGTAGGCTGCGCCGCCTATCGCAGCGAGTGGTCCGCCCAGCTCGGCCAACGTCACCAGGTCGGTCACGTCGATCAGCCCGCCTGAGCCATCTGGAACGCGCCGGGCATGACGGCCGTGGCGCGGTAGGCGATGCCGTGCCGCTCCCGCCCGTTGAACACGCTCTGCCAGGGCCGGGCGACGAGACCGGGGAGGGAGACCGGGGCGCCGACGGTCAGGCCGTCCGTCACACCGCTCTCGGGGATGGTGACCTGGATCAGCGACGACTCCCCCTCGTCGATGTAGACGACGCCGATGGTCATCAGCGCCTCACCGCTCACGGCGTCCTTGGCGATCTCACCGGTCTGTCGGTCGCGCACCTTCGGCGCCGGCGCTTCGGTGAGCAGGATCGTGGCGGTCGAGGCGTCAACGCGGATCACACGCACAGAGATTTCTCCTTCTGAGTCGATCAACTCGCCACCTGACAAGTTGACTTAGCAAGTTCGAAGTTAGAGATGCCAAGTTGACTTGTTAAGCTAGAGAGATTGGCCGTCGGGCTGATCTACAAACTCGGTTTGCTGGAGGAGCGTGACCGGCCAAGCTGGGGTCATGCCTCGCCGAATCATGTTCGTACAGCTCAAGACGGGCTACGACACCGACCGCGGACCCTCGTGGATCGGGTGGGTGGACTTCTCCAAGAGCTGGAAGACCGCCTACTTCCACGGACGGACGCTGCGGCGCGCGACGGGCATCGGCATGTTCGACGCCAACTTCTACGACGTCGGAACCGATGAGGCGTTCTGGATCTCCGGGCCGAAGCGCGACCGGCGTGACACGCGGTACGGACCGGCGGGCCCCGCTGTGGAGGATGCCGCCGCGGACGCCTACCGAGCATTCCTCCGAGGCGCGCCGCTTCCCGGCCGGGAGGGCGGTTAGTCCCTGATCAGGCTCAGTTCAGGCGGTAGGTATCTTCCAGCTCCTGCCGATCGGCAGGAAGCAGCACGTCAGAGACTTGCAACGCCTGCCCGGAGGCGTCGCACGCGATGACCAGGACGCTGAGGACGGGCACACCCTCCGGAAGCCCCAGAAGCTCCGCTTCCTCGCGCTAGGGCAGTCGAGCCGAGACCCGTTCCGTCACGTGGTCGAAGCGGACCTTCTTCCGCGACTCAAGGTGAGCCCGGGTACCGCCGCTCAAGGGGTCGGCGCTCTCCAACTCGGTGCCCTCGACCAGGCCGGCGGGGAAGTAGGACGAGATCAACTCGACGGGTTCGCCGTCCTCCTCGACCAGAAACCGGCGCATGAGGACCTTCGCACGCTTCGGCAGCCCGAGCGCGGAGGCGACGCGCGCCGGAACGGAGACACGACCGACCTCGACGAGCCGCCCTGCGGTCCGGGATTCGTCACGAGCGAGCGCTTCGCTCCCCCGGCGGTCTTTCTGCTCGACGCCCGCCGGGCGCCCGCGCACGATCGTGCCGTACCCCTGCCGGGACTCCAGCCAGCCGTCACGCTTCAGCAGCTCCAGCGCCCGGACGACGGTCGGGCGGGACATCCCGAAGGACTGCACCAGTTGGTTCTCACTGGGCACCCGGGTACCGGGCGGGTACGTGCCGTCTTCGATGCGCTGCTGAATGGTCTGAGCGAGGCGGACGTACTTCGGTGCCTCCACTTCATACGCCATGAACGCCGCCGCCTGTCCAGATTGGCCAAGTCAACTGGTCAACCAGACTAGCGACGAATCCGCCGGCGCAGTACCAACGGAAGGTGTTCCCCTCCTCACGACGGCCAGGCATCGGCGACCACGAAGGAGACCACCGTCCCGCCGAAGCGACTGGGCCCCGAGTGCCACGATGCGGCGATCGAGTCGACGAGCAGCAGCCCGCGCCCGTGCGCGTCGTTGGCGTCCGGGCGCCGAAGCCTCACGTTCGCGGGAAAGCCGGGGTTGTGGACGTCGACCCGAAGCGAGCTCTCCTCACGGAACCACTCCACCCGCACGAGCCACGGTTCATCCGCCCGTCCGTACCGGATGGCATTGGTCACCAGTTCCGAGATCATCAGCACGCAGTCGTCGACCGAACAGGCCGGGTTGTACGGGGCGATGAACTTGCGGAACCATCGCCGGGCCCGGGGTACGGACTCCGGGGCCGACTGCAGGGTCATCGCACCGAGACGCGGCGACTCCTCGCAGGGGTAGCGGTCGATCGTGTACGCCATCCGCCCTCACTCCTTGCCGCTGCCGTCGCAGTCGAGGCAGCGCCGCTTAGATGTGGCGCGGGCGCGGTCGGCAGCGGCGGCGAGCGCCAGGGACGTACGCGAGCTGACACGCCTCCAGCCTCGTCCCCGGCAACCCCGACAAGGTAAGTGCGCTCCCTGACGCCGCTGCTGACTCGTCACTCCGTGCCCCCTTCCCATCAAGTGGCCTTAGCCACTTACTGGATAGTGGCATTAGCCACCTGGGGCGCGCAAGCAGTTCGCTGAAGTGACGCACCGTCAGGTAAGCGGGTATCCCTGTTCGAACGCCCAGCGCTGCGGCGGGTAGGTGGCTTCGGCGAACTCCAACGGCCGGTCCTGGAGGTCGAAGACGACGTGATGCACGATCAGCACGGCCGATCCCGGATCGAGCTGTAGGTCTGCCGCCTCCTCGTCGGTCGCCTGCCGGGCGCACATGCGGTCTTCCGCGTAACTCCCCTGCCGTCCCGTCATGTTCTCGACGTACATCAGGGTGCCCTCCTGGATCCGTTCCGGCTCCAGAAGCTTGGGCGCCTTCCGCCCGACGTCCGGCGCAAACCACGAAGTGGACAGCGTGATGGGCCCGTCCTGGTTGTTGGTGACCCGCCGACGGTGCACGGCGCGACGGTCCTTCACCAGGCCCAACGCCTCAGCAACGTGGTCCGGCGCATCCAGCCATCCGGCCGACGTGATCACCGCGTACTCACCGGGCGTGTAGATCTTGCCGGTCTGCCGAGCACGCCCGTACAACTCGCGGGCACGCCGGTTCACTTCGAGGCTCCGCACGTACGTGCCGGACCCCTGCCGCTTCTCGACGAGCCCTTGATGACTCAGGGCCTCCAACGACCGCGCAGCCGTGGGCCGGGACACCTTCCAGTCAGCCGCCAGCTGCCGTTCCGAGGGAACCTCGTCCCCGGGCCGCAGGTCGCCCCGAAGGATCTGATCGCGGATGAAGTGCGCGATCTGGAGATACTTCGGCTGAGCTTCCTCGATCTGGGGCATGCCCCCTCCTCGTCCAAGTGGCTATAGCCTCTGGCCACTATAGGGCGAGTGGTCAAGGGCCCACCCGTAGTCTTGGGCCCATGACGCGGTTGATCGTCGCAGCAGGAGGAGGGGGCGACGCTGTCGCCGCCGCAATGCTTCACACCGCCCTGTACGGGGACGGCGACCAAGCGGTGATCCTCACGTACGCGTGGGACCGCTTGCTGATCGACCCGGTACCGGGCCCCCGAGGAACCGACGACTTCACCGGCCTCGAACCGCTCACCCCGGCCGTCTGGAAGGTGCCGGCGGAGGCCCGTCCGATCGCACCGGCAGGTTCCACACTCCCCCGACTCGCAGCGGAACTCCCGCACACCATCGCGCTGATCGACCCGCGGCACGGCGCCGAAGGCCTCACGCGCCAGGTCGAAGACCTGGTCACCCACCTCAGGCCGACGTCGATCGATCTCCTCGACATCGGTGGCGACTTGCTGGCCCGGGGCGATGAACCGACGCTGAAAAGCCCACTCGCCGACTCCCTGACACTGGCAGCGTGCTGCCAGATGAACGCCCCCGTACGTCTGTTGGTCGCAGGCCCCGGCCTGGACGGCGAGCTGTCGCACGAGGACCTGCGAGGCGTACTCGGCCCGCTCGTCCATACCTTCACCGCGACTGACACGGAGCCGATCAGCCAGGTCCTGGAGTGGCACCCCTCAGAGGCGACAGGGATGCTCGCAGCAGCAGCCCGAGGCGTACGCGGCACCTGTGAAGTCCGAGACGCCGGCCTGCCCATCCCCCTCACCGACGAAAGCCCGACGCTCCACGAGGTCGACCTGGACGAGGCAGTCAGCCGGAACGAGTTGGCCCGCGCCCTCATGTCGACCACCACCCTGGACGAGGCAGAGACACTGAGCCGCGAAATCTGCGGCTTCTCCGAAATCGACTACGAGCGCAACAAGGCCCTCTGGCTCAAGGAACAGCGTCCGGTGAAGCTCGACGCCGAGTCGGTGCTACCCCAACTCGCCCAGTTCGAGGCACAGGCCCGAAGCCGCGGAGTCACCCACACGACGTTCCGCCACCTCACAGAGGTCCTGAACCTCAACGGCTCACAGCGTGATGACCTGCGCCGACTCCTCATCAACAGCCGACCGGAACAGTTCGCAGCCCCACTGTGGCGCATCCCTACCGGTACTGAGTAACAACCTTCTTTACTGGTTCAAGGCCCGCGCACGGCGCGGGCGCGCGCCGCCTCTGCGGCGCGGCCTGCCTCCTGTCTGCGCCCCGGCTGGCCGCGCCCGGCGGCGCGCTGCGTGCATGCGGACAAGGGCGGGATGCTCCCCGCAGGTCAAGAACGATGCCTCCGGCGGGGGATCGGCCGGCACCGGGTGGGAGGAGGCGCCGTTCCCGGCCGCGGGCACATCGTGGTGAGCGTGGTGGGCTCCCATCCCGTCCACCGTCGACCCAGGCAAAGCCGAGCAGACGCGGCCCAGGGGCGTCAAGGTCGTTCGTACAGTGGCGCGCTCCACCTTGACGCCCCTGAACCACGCCCGCTCCACAAACGTGTGGGTCGACGGCGGACGGGATGGGAACAAGGGGCCCGTGCGTGTTCATGAGCGCCCCCCCTTTGCCACCGGAAGGGTCAGCTAGGCGCCGCAAGCAATCGAGACTCCAGTCTAGGAATTACACCCTTTGCCTTTTCTATATTCTGTTCTCGCGTTACCTGCAAATTGCGGCCAACGATATCGTGAACGTGATCGAGAATTTCCCTGAACCTCGCACCTTCGGCATCGCTCTTGAATTTTGGAGGCGTCAATTTCATTTGAAGGGTTGAAACTCCATCGACCACTACCGGCTGCTGCACCGTTAGCCTGTCTCGTAGCATCCGAAGAGCTCGATCTCCCGAGACCAGTGCTGCGACTTCAGGGATATCCCAGTGGATTCCTTGGAGTGCGAGATCGGCTCGTCTCATATGTGTGAGATCCCATGCGGCGCCCCAACTATTCTCCAAAACTCGCTTCTCTTTTCCTGGCTTGAGGAGCAGTTCCGCGTATCCGGTTGTATTGCCGCCGGAGAATAGGAAGTCACAGGCAATTTGAAATTCGTACATGCCCACAAAGCCGAGATCTCTGTCCAACGCGTCTACATAGTCAGACAGAAGCCTTAGCTTGCGCTGTGCGTTAGCTCCACGGGACTTGCGGTACAGCAGCTGAAGGTTTAGCGCGAGCACGTACGAGAGCGTCTGAAGTTGAGACTCCTTCTCGGGCATGCCGACGGAGAAGGCATCCGTGGCTCGAACTGCCTGCGCTGGCACTCCGTCGTGATTCATTAGGTCCATCAGTGCTTCTGAATCCAGGCTAAGCACGGTATTGACCGCTCGGATTATCTTCCTTGCCCTGTGGTGGTTCACCGGAGCAGTAAACCGCCCCCAGCAATTCTCTGCTACCCCAAGAGTGAAGTCGACGCGCATCGGTCCGATAAGGGTGCGGAGCGTCAGCAATCCTTCCAACTGTCGCCGCATCGTTGAGGTATGCGGTCTACCTGCACCGTAGAACCAACGTTCGATACCGACGATCACATCTGAGTCAAGCATGAAGACTGTTGGATCCATTCCCGGGGCAATCTGTAACACCTTGTAGACCGCTTCGTCCGGGTTCTCTAGCGGTGCGATTGCACTGGACGCGTCAAGCGTCGTGGCGCGAACTCGCCCGTGTGCGAGCGCAGAGTATCTTTCTCCGAAGTCCGGAGGGCCGAACCTCAGCAAGCCCACCCCTGCAATAAATTCAACAATTCCCGTTCTGGCGACTGCCTTTTTCCAGTGCGAGTTAGCTGACGACAAATCCACCTCGTCAACAATTCCGAACCCGCTGCGCGAGATGAATGCTCGATCGCCAATTACCGTCATTCTCGAATCCTGGCGATGAGAAATCAGAAGGTGCGACGGAGTGGAGTTTTTTGAGAGTTCGAATCCATGGGCTTCTGCATATAGTTTGGTGGCTGATTCGGCGTTTCTATGCCGTGGGGGGAGGCTATGCACGAACGCGGCAATATCAATCAGCATTACTGGTTCACCGGAGGGCCTCAATCCCGTCAGGTGGTGAATCTGGCCCGTATTCGAACCTTGCGCAAAGGGAACGTCAGCCGGATCGAATCTCACGCGCGGGGCGGCGCATGTTGGGTGTGTAAGGAATATCCCCAATCCGCCATCTTGCTTGATCAATTGCACTGCCAGAAGGACATCATGATGGATCTCGATGTCGTTTTCGCAACCGGCACACGTTAGATCGACGCCCTCAAATTTCTTTAGGGTCGGCTTGAGGGCTTTCAAAACCTCTTTACTCAAGCCGTCAGGAAGCCACCATCTAATCCGAATGGAACCATCTGGATTCACTAATTCTTCCCCCCTGGCTTCCAGCCCCAACACTGGGCCTCGAACGGCATCGAGGACTTCAGGTTCGATGGTAAGACCAGAATCGGTGCGCCCTTAAGTAATTTTCCGTTGGCAGCCGTAGGGGTAAGCACCCTCGTGGGCTGAACGTACGTACGAGCTATCGCAGCTCGGCCAGTGAAGTCGCAGGTCACTGCCCAGGCGCCCCAGCCTCTCTCCTGAAGCAGGTGTGACGTTGGCGGGGGCAGCATCTCGCCGTTTTCCCTGGGTGACGACGCGGCCGATCTCTATCCAGGCGCTCCCCCACTCCCTGCGGTGCTTGTCCTGCTGAACGCAGCGCCGCTTCAGGGCTTGAACCGCATCGGAGCCCAGTGCGCGCGCCGGCCTCGGTCTTGGCGTCGTCCTCGTACACCTCCCATCCGTCCACGAAGACCGACTCCCCGCCAGCAGACAGGAGAGCGATCTTGGGCGACAACCCGAACGGTTGCCAGCCGCCGAGGACTCAAGCTGGAATCAGTCGCCTAGCGTTAGTTATCTTTATGAAGTCGTAGTGAGATTCCTCATCCCGGGTCATAGCAATGATTTCCACGGGCGGCAATGAGAGTTCCCAAAAGCCCATTTCTCGGATACCAGCCACATCCTCTCGGCAGCTGTAGATGATCAGGACATCCAAGTCGCGTGGTCGCTCCGACCGCAGCATCGATCCGAACGCCCAGATCTCCATGTCAGGGAAGCCAACGGCGCACTTGCATAGCTCATCGAGGACTGGCCAACGTCGCCTCAGGTCCATCTATCGCGGATCCTACTGGCGAAGTCGTCCAATTTAAACAGGGGAACATTGGCTTCGCGAGCGCTAGTAACCACGCGCTTCCCGAAGCCTTGCGCTGAAGGGTTAGTGATAACTAGCGCATCAATGTCGAGGCTTGGATACTGATCAAGAATACCGGAGAATCCTTCATCGGTCAGCTCATAGCGGTCATGGGTCACCACGATCAACGATCGGAGCCCATTGATTCGCTGCAGCTCCCATGCCCGGTGACCTCGACGACTCACGGAGACCACAGCCCTTGTTGAAACCATGCGCTTCCTGAAATAAGCCTCTTCAGGGTGGATGTAATCTGAGATATCGTCCAAAAATGTGATCGCGCGGTTGAAGCCACCAAAAGTATCCACACAAACACCGAGTTCCAGTGCTCTCGAATGAACATCAGGCTCAACCGGGCGCCTGGTCACGATTACCATTCCCGCTTCGGGTAGATCTCCAAGCGCCTCTTCAAGCATGGGCACGGTAAATGGCAAGCTGTCCGGCTCCACACAGTATCCCGTAGCATCTGGCCGGCCTACACGCGCCACCCTCACACCGCATTCGCCGACAGCCTGGACGTTTTCCCCGGAGTCCTTGAGCTGCTTGATCACCCAAGATCGGACACTCATACGTCACCCTTCATAATCGAGTTCATCTCCTCGGGAAATCGCGTGGACCCTGGAGTCCAGTTTCCCTCCAGGTGGCGCTCCTCAAGCTGCTGGGCATGTATGGCAAAGATATCGAGAGTTGTCTTCTCGGCGACTGTCAGCAAGTCGCGATTCGATTGGAGGAGGTGCAGCAAGGCCCTATTGTTTGGGATGACCGTATCCACCACATGCCGACTCCACTGATCGGCGCGAGTGTCATCGAATACGTCGTCGAGTGGGCCGTATAGCTGAAAAACTGCGCGGTTGGCACCCAAAAGGGGTTCTACAGCCGCCCGCGCTTCAGTCCTCGACGTGAACTGCGGCGTCCCGAAAGCGACGGCACGCGCTCGTTGGCTCCGCTCTTTCCAGCGACGCAATACCCCTGCCGGGTAGTGACTAAAGCCTTTATCAATCATGGTATGGCATGTAGGACACAGCACGAGAATGTTCGTTGGATCAGCACGCTCTGACTCTGTGAGGTCCGCACCCTCTGTTGCACGCGGCCCCTTAGTACTTGCTGGAATGATGTGTGCAAGCTCGGCCACGTGCACTTGGTCTATAAATGCGTGTAGATCAACTCGACATCCCGGATTTTGACAATGGCCACCAGATTCTGACCAAAGTATGTCTTTTGCGGACTGGGAGAGCTTTACCCGATTTCTCGAGCTTGCTGCCATACTTGCAACCTCCAGGAACAGCCGTACCAGGTGCCATTGTCCCACTGGCCAAGACCCTCGGAACGGGATTTGGGCACATCGCGATGTTGAGTGAGCATCAGCCGACGCGGATGCAGTGCTTCGACGGCGTGAGACTCGATCACTGGCGACGTGGCGCTACACAGCACGAGGCACAGCAGCCAGCGCGACCGAGAAGCCGAGTTCACAGACCTCCGCCCTACAGTTGGGAAGTACAGCACCCCAGCGGCCAATATCGGTTGGTGACACCTGTTCCGACCCAATGCGTGACCTGTATGCCCGTAGTTGACCGATCCACATAGAACTACGGATCAGAAGGTCGCTGACATCCACGGCTGACATGAACGACGCCGGACGGGGGCATACGCGGGAGCCCGTGTCCGGCCGTCACGCCAATCGACGGCCCCAGCCGGAGCGGGCCCGGATCGAACTCTTAAAGCGAATGTCAGCGTGGCAGGGGTGCGTTCTTCTCTTTCTGCCTTTTGAAGCTTCGCCCCCATTACAGTTCGCATAGAGCCCGGCCCTCCTGCTCGGCTGCGTCCACTTTCTTGGTTAGTGCGTCCACCAAGCCGATGCGTCCCTCAAACAGCTGAGATATGTCGCGCCCCGTGAACATGATGATGTTGTTCCGACTGCCTCGAGAGTTGCGCACGAAGTGGTCAAGAACCTCGGTGTCGTACCCCGACATCGAGACGAAGGCGCCGCGGGTGCTGTCGAGCTTGCCGTCGACCTTTCCCTTGAAGTCGAGCAGGTCACCCAA
The DNA here is from genome assembly GCF_042723915.1 of Streptomyces sp. NPDC058335. Classification (NCBI taxonomy): domain Bacteria; kingdom Bacillati; phylum Actinomycetota; class Actinomycetes; order Kitasatosporales; family Streptomycetaceae; genus Streptomyces; species Streptomyces sp. NPDC058335. Next base: position 260,626 of record NZ_JBHXHX010000012.1, read on the forward strand.
GTCCGGCTGGGCCGTCCGCCAACGCGCCTCGACGAGGTAGGTGAAGCCTCGAAAGTGAAACGAACCGTCGAGCTGCTCGTGGATAGTGCGGTAAGACGGACGATAGTCGAGGTCGTAAGCTCGGAAGAGCTGCGCCAGAAGCTTCTCAAGCTCGTATCCGCGCCGTTGGGCTGCCTCGCCAGCGTCTTGCCGTACGAGGTTCAGGAACTTGGGCCGCAGCTCTCCTAGGAGCTGCTGACGCTCTTGAAGTACTTGGACCCTTCTCTTGTCGGCAGCTCGGCGGGCAGCTGCGGCTGCAACCTCCGGGTCGACAAGGATCTTGTGGTCTTGGGCCGCTCGCTTCAACTCGGTCAGCGCTTCCGAACCAGCCTTCTGGTCCGGAGCATCTGCGTGCGGCCTCCGCATGCTGCAAAGCTCTTCAATGATCTTGCGCTGAACCACGTACCCAGCCGAACCTTGCTCGTGCAACTCGTCGAAGATGGCCCGCGCCATCTTCGCTTTGCTCATCCCGAGTTGGTCGTACCGTTCATAGAGTTGGCGAGGGACTCCCGCTGCCAAGAGGATGCCACGTAGATCGTCGCGCCAATGCAGAGCATCGCGGCACACAGCGATGGCAGCTCGCACCACGCTGGTCGACACAGGTCCAGCAGTCCGTGCGTTGCTCGTCGGCCCTGAAGACTGCACGGGCAGGCGTCCCTTCGCTTTGCTGCGCGTCCCGGGCCCCGACGGCCTAGTCGAACCACTGGTCGCCGGCGCTCGGTTCAACGCGGATGGATTGGAAGAACTACCCATATTCCCATGTTGTTGCGCAAGTTCGAAGATGTAGTTTCCTCACACGTCGCTTGGCTCGTGAGGGGCATCCGACGGGCAGGTGAGTAACTCAACAGTGACCGTCCCACCCGCAGTCCGGAGGAGGGACCGTGCCAGACGCGTGCCAGATCGTCCGGGGAACCACGGGGAATACCGGGGACTGACTCGACGAGCCGTCAGGGTCCCGCGATCTGTCATCGCAGGTGAGTGTGGCAACGAGCCTTGGAGCACCCCAGCTTCCCAAGCTGAGAGCGCGAGTTCGATTCTCGTCACCCGCTCCATGGAGAAGGCCCAGGTCATCGACCCGGGCCTTTTTGCTGTGCTCTGCGATCACTAGCCGCGTGCCGGCGGGAGAACGAACCCACCCCCGGGCTACCTGACCACCGCGACTGTTGCGGACACATGGCGCTGGTCCTACGCCGGCGGCACCGTCGATGTACACGCGCGCGTGCGGGCCCCGAGGGCGGAGCCGCCCGGCGCCTCCGTGGTCACGGCGAGCTGCCGTTGGTGGCCGGGGTGAAGTACTCGGACCCGGAGTCGTACCAGGAGCCCTGGTGGTAGGTCTCGCAGAAGCACCCCGGTGGCTGTCGGGCGGGGGGAGTCGGCCGGGCGGCCGCCACTTGCAGCGGCGGCCGGGGGCGCCGGCGAGGCGCGCATCGTATGGCTTGGCCGTGGAAGTGGAGCGAGGCCGACAAGGCCCAAGCCCGGCCGCCCGTCGGGGTGACGGGTGGCCGGGCGGTGCGGGGGTGGGGCTTCAGTTGGCGGTGGGGGGTGCCGGGCGAGTGCCGGGGACCGCTCCGTAGCCCATCTGGCCTGGGGTGTCGCCGTCCTGGCCGTAGACCTGGACCTGGTAGTGGGAAGTGGTCCCGGACGGTGCGGTGGTGTCCAGGTAGGACACGGCCGTGCCGGGCAGGGTCGAGGTCAGCTCGTCCCACACCTGGGTGGCCGGGTTCCAGCGCTGGATCGCGACCGAGGAGGGTGCCGGGCACCAGTCGTTCTGGCAGGACCACTTCCAGGTGAGCAGCACACCGTCCGTGGAGCCGCCGGCGGCCAGGGTCATGGAGGCGCCGTATCCGTCGCCCATCCACGGCAGCACCGCGGCCTCGGAGCGCACGCCGGCGGCGTCGACGGCCACGACCGCGTAGTAGGCGTTGGCGGAGGGGGAGGGGGCGGCGGTGTCCGTGAGGGTGGTGCCCGTCACGGGCTGGTCCTGGACCCGGGTGCCCGGGTTGGCGGCGTCACCCCAGTACCGGTAGACCACGTAGCCGGTCGCGCCGGGCACGGGCTGCCAGGACAGCACCGCGTGGTCGCCGTCCTGCCGCGCGGCCAGTTCCGCGGGCCGGTCGGGGCGCTCGGCGCCCTCCGGGTACGGGCGCACCGCGCAGGTGTCCTCGGAGAGGCCCGAGCGAGCTCCCGTCGCGTTGACGGCGACGGTCCGGTAGCAGGAGGGCACTCCGGCCGGTGCACCGGTGTCGGTCCAGTCCGGGGAGGCCGTCGCGGGGATGTCGGCGGTCCTGATGTACTCGGGATCCGTCTCGGTGCGGCGCCAGATCTCGTAGCGGGCGGCGGCAGGGTCGTTGCCCGGCCAGGTCAGCCGGATGCCGTCGGTGGTACCCGTGGCGGTCGGCATCTCGGGCGTCTGTGGGGCGGGGGCGGGCTCGTCGGAGACGTCGATCCAGATCGGGTCGCTGTAGCCGCCCACGAAGTTGCGCACCGTCAGGCAGTAACGGGCCATGCGCCACGGGCTGGTGTCGACGTAGTAGGAGTCGGCCGTGTGGAAGGTGTCGGCGCTCGCACACGGGCTGCCGTAGGTCGTGCGGTACAGGTAGTAGAGGTAGACCTCCGATGCCGGGGAGTCGTCCCAGTCGAGGAGGATGCCGCTGTCGACGCGGGTGGCGGTCAGTCCGGTGGGTGTGGACGGCTTGGGCGCCGGCGGGGCCGGCCGCTTCAGCTGGACCACGGTGCCAGAGGAGCGGTTGCCCAACTGGTCGACCGCGACGACCCGGTAGTACGGGGTGGCGTCGGCGGCGATCGGCCCGTCGGTGAGGGTGCAGCGGACCTGCTCCTCGGTGCCGGGCACGGCGGCGCACTGGGGTGTGCGGGGGCTTCCGGCGTCGGTGAACGGGCCGTCGGGGCTGTCGCCGCGGGTGATCTGGTACCCGGCGAAGTCCTGGTCGTAGCCGGGCCAGCCGTTGGTGGTCCAGGTCAGGGTGGCGGTGGTGCCGCCGTCGGGTGCGGTGACCTCGGGTGCGGCGGGCGCGGCGGGCCCGGTGGTGTCCGGCGGCAGCGGGCGGCTGACGGCGACCGGCTCGGTCCAGGCCGAGTACGCGCGCGGTGTGTCGGCGTCGACGGCCTTGCCGACGGCGCGCACCCGGTAGTGACGGGTGCCGCCCACGGGCAGGGCCGTGTCGGTGAACTGCGAGGAGGTGAGGGGTGCCTCCTCGCCGACGCGCAGGGTCCAGGGGCCGGACGCCGATGTGGCGGACTGCACCTGGTAGCCGGCGGTCAGGCCGTGTACGGGGCTGCCGACCGGGTTGTCCGCCCAGTCCAGCGCGGCGTTGCCGTCGTTCAGCTCGCCCGTGAGGCCGGTGGGCTGCCGCGGCGGGTACAGCCCGGTGTCGGGGCGGAGCGCGGAGGCGACGGTCCGGGCGTACTCACCGGCCTCGGTGGTGGCCGGGGCCGACTCGTTGCCCGCGGTGTCGACGGCCGTCACCCGGTAGTACGCGGTGACGCCGATCGGCGCGTCCTTGTCGGCGTAGGCGTTGTCCTGGACCACTCGGGCGTCGGCGCTCCTGATTCTGGTCCAGGGGCCGGCGGGGGCGGTGGCGCGGTAGACGTGGTAGCCGGCGAAGGCGTCCTGGGTGGTGTAGTCGTCGTCCCAACTCGGGCCCCAGCTCAGGTGGTTCTCGCCCAGGTCGTCGTCGGGGTCGGCCACGCCGTTGCCGTTGAGGTCGTTGTCGCCGTAGCCGTCGGCCCCCAGGATGTCCGGAACCTTCGGCGGGGTGGTGTCGGCCGGTACGGCCGAGACGTTGGCGGAGGCGCGGGACTGGTTGCCGGCGCGGTCCACGGCGGTGACGGCGAACCAGTACCTGGTGCCGTTGCGCAGCCCGGTCGAGGTGAACGCGCTGCCGGTCAGCAGGCCGGAGCCACTGATCCGGTGGGCGGTGTCGATCGCCACGGGGGTGCTGGTGGAGCGGTAGACCCGGTAACCGGCCAGGTCGGCCTCGGCGTTGCGGGCCCAGCTGACGGTGGCCCGGCCGTCACCGCGCGCCGCCTTCACGGAGGCGGGAGCCAACGGGGCGGTCTTGTCCGGAGTGGTCGGGGCAAGGCTGACGGCGACGTCGGCCGAGCCCGTGACGGCCACGTAGTCGACCCGCACGGTGTGCGTCCCGGCGGGCACGGTCACCTTGACGCTCGCGCGCTGGGTGGAGGTGTAGTCGCGCCACAGGTTGACGTGGCGCTTGCCGTCGATCCAGACCCGGACGCCGTCCTGGGCCGCGGTCTTCAGCAGGAAGGGGCCGCCACCGCCGAAGTTGCGGCGCATCGTCCAGCGGACGCCGAAGCGGTCGTTGGGCAGGGATATCCCGGCGGGATGGCCCCTGCCCCAGCTCTCGTTGACGGAGCTGTCGCACAGTGACTTGCGGGGTGTGCCGGTGAGCGTGGTGTTGGGGTAGTAGTCGGCCTTCCACACCCCGGCGGAGCAGGTCACGGACGCGACCGGCGCCGCGTCCGGCCGGGCCTGCGCCGGGGGCTGCACGGTACCGGCGACGAGCGCGGCTCCGGCAGCGGCGGTGACCGGCCACAGCAGCCGGTACGGCGCCCTGACACGGGATTGCGGGGGAACGGGTCTGCCCATCTGGGGCTTCATCCTTCCTCAGGCCCGGCACACCACCCACCTGTGGCAGCACGGCTCGGGTGGTCCACCGGGTGATCAATCTCTGTTCCGCGATGATGGCATGCGAACAGACGTTCGCGGGCGAAATCATGCGGAACGTGTACCGAAAGGCTCGTCCGCGCACGCACCCCCGAGCACACGCCCGTCTCCGTCAGCGCGGAGATCATCGCCGCCGCCCACCGGGGAACCGGCTCGTCCCCGTCCGCCCCGAGCAGCCCGATCCACCGCACGTGCCCGCGGCGAGGGGCATGGCGGTGACGGCCGGCGCGGAGGAGAGTTGCCCTCCAGGATCCAGCGAATGGGGGCACGATGCCGGAGATCGCACTGTCGTCCGGGCCGATCGACTACCAGGACACCGGCGGTGCCGGGCCGGTGCTGGTGTTCGGGCACGGTCTGCCGATGAACGAGACGCAGTGGCGCAAGGTCGTACCGCTGCTGGAGGGGTATCGCTGTGTCCTGCCCACGCTGCCCCTCGGCGGTCATCGCCGGCCGATGAACCCGGACGCCGACCTGTCCCACCGCGGTGTCGCACGGCTGCTGGGCGAGTTCATCGAGCGGCTCGGACTGGAGGACGTGACCCTCGTCCTCAATGACTGGGGCGGGGGCCAGTTCCTGGTGTCGGAGGAACAGGGCCACAGGGTCGGGCGGATGGTGCTGGTGGCCTGCGAGGCGTTCGACAACTTTCCCCCGGGCCCGGCCAAGGCGGCGGCCGCCGTGTGCAGGATTCCCGGTGGCGTACGGCTTCTGACGCGGCTGATGCGCATCCCCGCGTTCCGGAACAACCGCAACGGATACGGCGGGATGAGCCTGCGCGGGATTCCGGACGAGATCATGGACGACTGGTTCGCTCCCGCGACCCGGAGCAGGGCCGTCCGCCGGGACTTCGCCAAGTTCGCCACCTCGGCGCCCGGACGTAGGACCTTGCTGGCCTGGAGCGAGCGTCTCCGTGACTTCGACCGTCCCGTGCTGGTCGTCTGGGCGACCGAGGACCGGTTGATGCCACGTGAACACGGGCCCCGGCTGGCGGAGTTGTATCCGAAGGGCCGGCTGGTCGAGATCGCCGGCTCCTCCACCCTCGTGCCCGAGGACCAGCCGGAGCAACTCGCCGCAGTGCTGCGGGACTTCCTGATCGGGACCGGGGCTGAGCCGGTCCGGCGGAACGGTTGAGCGCGGCGTCGGTCGGGGGGATGCCCTGCGGTCCTGAACTCCCCTTACCCGGCGCGCGTACCGACCCGGCAGCGTAGAGGGCCGGAGTGCTGCCGGACTCCGTACAAGTCGGGGCGGCACGGCTGCTGGGACGATCCGGGCATGACCGATGGGCGGGAAGTGATCTGCCGTCCCCTTCAGACGCGGCCCCTGTGGGTCCTCGTGGGGCTGGGGGCGGTCGGGGCGGGCGTGGCCCTGGTGCGCGTGGCCTACTGGGGCCGGCTCGTGGACCCGTGGGTGTTCGGAGGGCTGCTGGTGGCGCTGGTGGGCTTCGTGGGCCTGTACGCGGCCGGGGTCCTGGTGAGCGCCGACGCGTACGGCGTGTACTCCCGGACGCTGCTGCGCCGCCGGAGCCTGCCGTGGGGCGACATCGCCGACGTGCGCGTGTACCTCCAGTACGGACGCCACGGGCAGGTGATCCGTCGTGTCGGCGTGGTGCTGCGCGACGGGCGCACCCGGCGGCTGCCGCTGCCGTTCAGCGTGTCCTCCGACGACCGGCCGGACTTCGACGCGCAGCTCGGCGCCCTCCGCGCGCTGCACCGCCGTCACGGAGGACCGGAGTCGGACCACGTCCCCGTCATCTCGTACCGCACCGCCGGGCGGGGCTCGGCCGTGTCACTCGTCCTGTGCGCGCTGCTGCTCGCGGGCGCGGGCCTGGCCGCATCGTTCGTGCCGACCGCCGAGTCGGAGGGGCGGGCGCGGGCCTCGGCTGTCCCCTGCGCCGCAGCGACACCCGCCGCGGAACGCGGGGACTGTCTGACCACCCAGTCGGCCGTGGTCGCGCGGACCGAGGTCGGCAGGGGCAAGCAGAGGAGTTGGCTGTACTTCGCCGACGGCCGGCCGCTGGAACGGCTCGCGGTCTCGCAGGAGGGCGCCGAGGGCTTCCGGCCCGGCGACCGCGTCGAACTCACCGTCTGGCGACACCAGGTGAGAGAGGTGGTCGGACAACACCACGTGTGGCGCGAGCACTTCACCACCGTCGGCGAACCGGCCGTCCTCGCGGCCGCGCTCGCCCTCGCCGCGGGGTATCCCGGCTCCCGCGTGCTGCTGCACCGACGTGGGCGCCGGTTGCCCGACGACGAGATCCTTCCGTCGGCGCTCCCGTTCGCCGGCGCGCTCGTCGGCACGGCCCTGTGGCTGCTGCCGCTCTGCTATCTCCACCCCATGACCCCGCCGGCCGCTCCCGTCACCCTCGCCTGGGTGGCCGCGGGCTCGCTCGGCTCGCTCGGCCTCTTCACCCAGGCGTGGCGCGCGACCCGTATCCGTACGCCCCAGGACGCGGCGGCAGAGCGGGAGTTCCCCGACGAGGAGGTGTTCCTGGCCGCACGTTTCCTGGAGTCCACCGACTACAACCCGTACGGGTTCGGCACGCACATCGTCCTCGGCGCCGGCCCACCCGCCGTGACACCCCATCCCGGTCCGGGACGGTTCGCGGCGAAACGGATCCCGGTGGAGCGGCTCACCGTCAAGGCCGTACGACGGCTGCGTGGCGGCGACGACGAGACGGTGCCGCGGAGCTGGCACATCGCCGAACTCGACGACGGGGGCCGTCCGGTCCGCCTCGCGGCCGCTCCCGCCGACCTGACCGGCATCCTCGGCGCGTTGGAAGCCGCCGGAGCCGGACGGCCGGCCGGATGACCGGCCGGATGACCGGCGGCGGCGGTCGTCAGCGGGTCTGTAGCCACACCGCCAGCAGGCCGACCACCGCCGTTCCGGCGCCGTAGCACGCCCCCCGGAGGAACTGGTCGGCCGCGATGCGGCGGCGGCGGGAGAGCCAGCGTGTGATGTCGCACATCGCCCGGCGGCAGCGTGCGGCCGTGGCGGACAGCCGCCGTCCGACGGCTTCCCGCCGGGGCGGCTCCGTGGGGCACCCCGACCGGGTGCGCCGTAATCTCATGGCTGCTGCACCTGCCTTTCTTCGGAGAGGGGGTCATCGCCCCGCGAGGGCCGGGGCGAGCGGGTGGGCGGCCTGGGCGGGGCGGAGCGGGCGGAAGGTGACCTGCCCGTCGGCTTCGACGCGGACGCCGTGCACGGCGGGCTCGGGCAGGCTGTTGTAGTGGAAGGGCGTGGAGAAGTAGTACGCCCCGGTGTCCGGTACGACGACGAGGTCACCGGTGTCGAGGAGGGGCAGCGTGCGGTCGCGGGCCAGCAGGTCACCGGCGAAGCAGCACGGGCCCGCGATGTCCTGGGCCACGGGTGGGCTGTTCTTGGCGTTGCCGCCGGGGTCGTAGGCCTCGATCCGCAGGGGCCAGGCGTCGGGGGCGAACACGGTTCGGGTGGCGACCTGGGCTCCGGCGTGGGTGATCGCGATGGGGCGGCCGCCGACGGTCTTGGTGTACTCGACGTACGCGGCCATGAAGCCGTTCTTTGCCAGGACGGAGCGGCCGAACTCGGTGACGATCTCGTAGTCGCCGGAGAACAGGGCGGGCGCGTGCTCGCGCAGACGGTCCACGTAGGTGTCGAAGCCGGGGGTCGTCTCGTCGCTGTCGAAGTTGACCGGCAGACCTCCCCCGATGTCGATGCCGGTGACCTGCCGGCGGCCGAGGCGGGCGTTGATCTCCTCGGCGAGGCCGACCGCCTTCGCGATGCCCCCCGCGATCAGGTCCAGGGGGCAGCCCTGCGAGCCGACGTGCGTGTGCACCCAGGTGAGCCAGGGACGGTCCCGGTACGCCTGGAGCAGGCGCTCACGGTTGCCTTCGTCCTCCAGGGGGATGCCGAACTTCGAGGTCGCCGTGGCCGTGCTCATGGCGCTGATCGAGCCGCCGCCGACCTGCGGGTTGACGCGTACGCCGATCCGCGAACCGGAGGGGCGGGTCGCCAGGATGTCGTCGATGCGCTCGAGTTCCTCGAAGCTGTCCGCGTTCACGGTGACCCCCAGGCTCAGTGCCTGGACGAGTTCCGCCCGGGTCTTGGCCGGGGAGTCGAACACGATGTCCCCCGGGTCGAAGCCGGCCTCCAGGGCCTGGGCCAGCTCGCCGGCGCTGGCGACCTCACAGCCCATGCCGTTGCGGCGCAGTTCTTCGAGGACGGGGACCAGGCAGTTCGCCTTGGCGGCGAAGGCGTGCAGGACCTGGAGGGAGCCGGGGAACGCGGTCCGCAGGGAGGTGATGGTCTCGTCGACGCCGTCGAGGTCGACGAACCCGGCCAGCAGCGCCGACTCCGGGTCCAGGAGTCCCTGCCGCACGGCTGCTCGCAGTATCCGTTCACGCCGGTCGGCCTTGTCCTCGGCCTGCGTGGAAAAACTCATCGCGCACCTTCCCGGAGCCTTGGGTCTCGACCGCGCACGGTTGCCGTGCGGCGGACCACCAGACTCCCTCCGGGGCGGGGCGGGTGTCTTCGTCGGGAGTTCCGGTGTTCCGGCCCGCGGTTCTCGCCGTGGAGCGAAACCGCGGGGTGGGGCGGTCGTCGTCGTGCGCGGGCACGAAGGAACCGCCCCTTCATCGTGGCGGCACCCGAAGGATCACGCCTCCCGGCCGCCGCCGCGCTCCAGCAGGCGCAGTTGGAGCTGGGCGAGGAGTCGGGCGTCGGGGCTGCGCAGGTCGAGCCCGGAGACCTCGGTGAGCCGGCTGATCCGGTGCCGCAGGCTGTTCGCGTGCACGCCCAACGCCCGTGCGGTGTCCGGCACATGACCGAAGTGGTCGAGGTACGCGCGCAGGGTCTCCACCATCGTGCCCCCGCCGTGCCCGGCGTCGTACGCCACGAGCCGCGCCACGGGCGTGTCCGGTGCCGGCTCCGTCCCCGTCAGTGTGTCCAGCACCTCGTTCAGGGCGATCGTCTCGGCCACCTCGCTCGCGAAGGCGACGGCACGGTGCTCTCCCGGCGAGAGGAGGGCCCTCAGTGCCAGGTCCGCCGACCGGCGGGACTCGGGCAGGTCGGTCAGGGTGTCGACCACCGTTCCCAGGCCGATCCTCGCGTCCGGCCCGAACGTGTCGGCGACCTGCCGGACCAGTGACGTACCGAGCTGGGAGACCTGTTCGACGGCCCGCCGCGGGTCCTCGTGCAGCGCGCCCAGCAGGATCAGGGCACCCCGGTCGACCGGCAGGACGACCGGTGTGACGTCGTACGCGCCGCAGCACACCGCCAGCAGGGCGCACAGCTTGCCGGCCGTTTCCCCCGCTCCGGAGTCCCCCCTGCGGGCGGCTCCGGGGCGTACCGCCAGGACGGCGCAGTGCCCGTGGGCAGGTATCCCGGTGCGTTCGGTCAGTACGGCGGCGGAGCCCCGTCCGTCGAGGAGCGCGCGGGCCGCGTCCTCGGTCAGCCGGGCGTCCGTGCGGTGGGACCGGTGGTGCAGCAGGTGCGCGGCGGCCACCCGTGCCGCCGACCGCAGGGTGTCGGAGGCGTGCGGCGGGAGGTCGGTGCCCGCGGCCGCCACCCAGATCGATCCCAGGACCTCGCCGCCCGCGCGGACGGCCACCACGAGGCGTTCGGGATTGTCCCCGTGGGCCGGCCGGTGGATGACGTCCCCGGAACCCCACAAGGCGCGGAAGAAGCCTGCCTCGCGCATGGCGGAGACCCGCCACTCCGGCACCCGGCGGCCGAGGATCGTCAGGCGGCGCAGCTCGTCCACGTCCTCCTTCGTGGACGAGTACGCCAGGACCCGGGACTCCAGATCCTCGATCGTCACCGCGCCGCCGACCAGGACCGCGACCGCGTCGGCCAGGCCGTTCAGGTCGCCCAGCGGCACGGCGGACGCGGCCGGATCCGCGGGGGCCCCGGCCAGGACCAGGCCCGCCCGCAGCGCGCCGACCAGCTCGGTCCAGCCGAACCATGCCGTACGGAACAGCAGCGCGGTACCGGCGGCCTCGGCGGCCGTCCGCAGCGCGTCCGGGGGCCGCCCGGACCTGCCCTGCCCCAGGACCACGGCGGCCGCGCCCGCTCGGGCGGCATCGCGTACGACGTCGAGGGCGGCGGCCGACTGCGGGTCGACGCCCACCGCCAGCAGCAGCTGCCCCCGCGACAGCGCCGGCTCCAGGGGGTCCAGGACCGTGATCCCCTCGACCACGACCGCAAGGCCGCCCGGAGCCACGCACAGCTCCAGCGCACCGGCACCCATGACCGACAGCAGTCTCTCCAGCGTCGGCCCCGGTACGGCGTCGTCCCCCGGCCCGGCCATGACGTTCAGCGCCATCCGGCCCCCCCTCTTCCCGTCGGCACGGCGTGTGACGGTGAGTGTAGGAGCAGTCACGGGAGCGGGTCAGGGGAACGGGCTCGCGGGACGCACGGTTCAGGCCGCCGCCTCCGCCGTGGTCGCCGCCGACGCCTCGGGCCGCTCGGGTACGACGCGGCGGCGGCGGGTCGGCAGGAGCATGGTGGGGTTGGCCACTCCCCAGGCCGCGCCCTTGCAGACGAGTTCCTTGTAGAGGGCGGCGGTGCGTCCGGTCAGGGCCGCCCGGACGGCTCGGTCGTCGGCGGTGACGTACTGGATCAGGCCCTGCCTGCGGCCCAGGGAGATGCACTGGTTGAAGTAGCGCAGCGGCACCTCCGGGATCTTGCCGCCGGTCAGGCGGGCCGCGATGGCGTCGGCGGCCTGCCAGGCGGTGGGGACGCCCGAGGCGCAGGACATGCGCAGGGGCTTGTCGGCGGGGCCCGTCACCCTGGCCGCGTCACCGATGGCGTACACGTCCGGGTGGGAGACCGAGCGCATGGTCCGGTCGACGACAATCTGGCCGGTGTCGGTGACCTCCAGGGTGGTGGCCCGCGCGATCGGGTGGACGGCGAAGCCGGTGGTCCACACGGTGACCGCGGCCGGGACGGTGCCGCCGTCGGCGGTGGTGACGTGGTCGGCGGCGACGCCGGTGACGGCGGTGTGCTCGTGCACGCTGATGCCGAGGCCGTCGACGACCTTCCGCAGGTGCCGGCGGCCCTTGGGCGACAGCCAGTCGCCGAGGGCGCCGCGGGCGGCGAGGGCCACGTCGAGGTCGGGGCGGGCCTCGGCGATCTCGGTCGCGGCCTCCAGGCCGGTGAGGCCGCCGCCGACCACGACCACGGGCTGTCCGGCGGCCAGGCGGGCCAGGCGTTCGCGCAGCCGGAGTGCTCCGGGTCGGCCGGCGATCTCGTGGGCGTGCTCGGCGGTGCCGGGGACGCCCTGGGGGTTCCAGCCGCTGCCGAGGGCGTACACGAGGGTGTCGTACTCCAGTTCCTCCACGCCGTTGGGGCCGGCGTCGGTGCCGGTGACGGACACCGTCCTGCGGTCGACGTCCACGGCGGTGACCTTCGCGAGCTTCAGCCGTACGCCGGTGCCCGCGAACATCTCGCCGAGGGGACGGGGCCTGAGGTCCTGGCCGACCGCGAGCTGGTGCATCCGCACGCGCTCGACGAAGTCGGGCTCGGCGTTGACGAGGGTGATGGTGACGTCTTCGCGGTGCAGCCGCTTGGCGAGGCGCCCGGCGGCGATGGCTCCGGCGTATCCGGCTCCGAGGACGATGATGCGCTGCTGCATCTCCATGCTCCTGTCTTGGGCGGGTTCGCCACTTGAACCGGGCGGCCCCGCGTTTCCTGACAGGAACGCGATGTGAAGCAGCTCACATCGCGATCAAAACGGGGTGAGGAGCGGCTCGCCGTGGTCGGTGGCCGCCCAGAGCCGCGTCGCGCGTTCGAGCTTGTCGGGGTTGACCTGGTTGCGGAACGCGGCGATGCCCTCGGGGGTGATCTCCAGGCACATGACGCCGATGACGCGGCCGTCGAGGACGGCCACGAGGGCGGGTTCGCCGTTGGCGGCCGTGACGTACATCCCGGGCGAGCCGCCGACCAGGTCGCGCTTGGCCTTGCCGGGTTTGAACAAGCCGCGCATGAGCTTCGCGACCGCGAGCGCGCCCTCGAACGCCTTGGCGCGGGCCGGGACCTTCCCGCCGCCGTCGCCGATCGCGACGGCGTCCTGGGTGAGCAGCCGCACGAGCGGCTCGGTCCGGCCGCTGGTCGCGGCGGCGAGGAACTCGTCGACGATCCGCCGGGCGGCGGCCTCGTCGATCTCGGTGCGGGCCTTGCCCTCCGCGACGTGCTTCTTGGCCCGGTGGAACAACTGCTGGCTGGCGGCCTCGGTGAGGTCGAGGATCTCGGCGATCTCCCGGTGCGGGTAGCCGAAGGCCTCCTTCAGCACGTACACCGCCCGCTCGTTGGGGGAGAGCCGCTCCAGCAGCGTGAGGACCGCGTACGACACCGATTCGCGCTGTTCGACGGTGTCGGCGGGGCCGAGCATCGGGTCCCCGTCGAGCAGCGGCTCGGGGAGCCACTGACCGACGTAGGTCTCGCGCCGGGCGCGGGCCGAGGTCAGCTGGTTGAGACACAGGTTGGTGAGGACCTTCGTCAGCCAGGCCTCGGGGACCTCGATACGGTCGACGTCGGCGGCCTGCCAGCGCAGGAACGTCTCCTGTACGGCGTCCTCGGCCTCGCTCGCCGAGCCGAGGAGCCGATAGGCGATGACCTCCAGGCGGCGCCTGGAGGCCTCGAACCGTTCCACGTCGTTCACGGTCAGGGCCATGGCCCGGATCCTAACTCTCCCGGACCACGAGGTGGCCGTCAGCCCATGTGGACCAGCAGCGGGAAGTCCTTGGTCTCCAGGGCCCGCATCGCGGGCATCAGGTGGGCGGCGTACGAGGAGTTCTGTCCCCAGGGCGGGGAACCAGGGGACAGAACTGCGATTTCGCATTCGGGCCCGGAAGCGCGGGATTGGTCTCACGGCGCCGCGCGGCCGCCCGTGCAGGGCGCGCCCGGTTCCGGGGTCTGCGGGCCCTGCACGTAGGCGGTGATGAACTGCTCGACGCGCGCGTCGGCGGCCGTGCCGACGGCGAGTTGGTGGCCCCACGCGGTCAGCGTGACCGTGCCGGGCTGCCGGGGGACGGGGCTCATCAGGGTGTAGGGGGTCCGGGCCACCCTGGCGGCGAGTGCCTTGATGTCGGCGGGCGTGGCCGTGGTGTTGTACGTGATCCAGACGGCGCCGTGTTCCAGGGAGTGCACGGCGTTCTCGTCGCGGACCGGCTCCGTGTAGACGGTGCCGTCGCAGGTCATCCACGCCTTGTCGTGGTCGCCGCCGACGGGCGGGGTCACGGGATAGACGACGCCTTTCCCGACGTGGCCGTAGGAGAGTGCGCCGGCCTCCCAGACCCTTTCACCGGACACGTGCTTTGCGGCCCCCGCGGCCTCCCGCGCACGTTCCTGGTGGGCGCCGTACGCCCACTGTCCGACGAGCCAGGCCACGACGATCGCGCCGAGGGTCAGGAGGAAGAGGCGACGTCGGCGCTCCCCGGTCGCGGGGTCCCGGGCAAGGGCGTTCAGGCCTTCCACACGCCCTCAGCGGCCGTCGCGTCGGCGTACCCGGCGAAGTCCCGCGGCTCCCGGCCCAGTGCCCGCCGGACGCCGTCGCCCAGCGAGGCCAGGCCGCCCGAGCGGACGTGGCCGTACAGGCCGGTCAGCATCTGCACCCACTCCTCGGGCACGCCCATCGCGCGCTGCTCCTGCGCGTACGCCTCCGGGGTCAGCGGGACGTAGCGGAGGTCGCGGCCGGTGGCGCGGGCGATCTCCGCGACCGTGTCGCCGAACGTCATCAGCCTGGGGCCGCTCACCTCGTAGTGCCAACCGGCGTGCCCCGCCTCGGTGAGGGCGGCCACGGCCACCTCGGCGATGTCCTCGGCGTCGACGAACGCCTCCTTGCCGTCGCCGGCCGGCAGCCGTACCTCACCGCTCATCACCGGGTCGTACAGGAAGTCCTCGCTGAAGTTCTGGAAGAACCACCGCACCCGCAGCACGGTCCACTCCAGGCCCGCGTGCTCCAACGCCCGCTCGGCGGCCAGGACATGCTCCTGGGCGGGTCCCCAGGCGTCGGAGGGCGTGGACAGCAGCACCGCGTGCCGCGCCCCGGCGGCCGCGGCCTGCCGGGCGAACGCGGCGACATCCTCGGCGGCCCGCGCGCTGCCGAGGTCGGGGACCACCAGGTACATCCGCGTCACACCGCGCAGCGCGGCCTCCCAGGTGCCGCGGTCGCCCCAGTCGAAGGAAGGCGTACCGGAACGGGAGGCCGCGCGGACCGCCACACCCCGCTCCCGAAGCAGCCGCGTCACGCGGCGGCCGGTCTTGCCCGTAGCGCCTGTCACCAGGATCATCTCGTCGTTCATGGACTCAACGGAACCATCCGCGGACCGCCCCGCCCATGCTGTGCCGACTCGTCTCCATACCCGTTCGTCTACGCTGACCGGCATGGACCCCACGGGCCTGACCAGCACGGATCCGCTGACGGACCTCCTGACGGGGGTCCGGACCAGCGGCGCGGTCCTCCACCGGGCCGACCTGACCGGCGCCTGGGCGGCCCGCTTCGAGCACGGCTCGCCGCTGGCCCTCTCGGCCCTGCTGCGCGGCTCGGCCTGGGTCACCCCCGAGGGCGGCCGTCCGGTCCGGATCGGGCCCGGCGACGTCGCGGTGCTGTCCGGCGGAGCGCCGTACGTGACGGGGGACGACCCCGGCACCGAACCCGATGTGGTGATCCGGGCCGGAGGCCACTGCACGACCGTGGCGGGCGAGGAACTGGCCGCCCCGAGCATGGACGGCTCCTGGGACGCCGAAGACGCCGACGGCACCCTCATGGTCAGCTGCCTGTACACCCTGGACAGCGGCACGCCCGGCCGGTTGCTCGCCACGCTGCCGCCGCTGGCGGTCGTCGAGGCGGGCGTCGGCACCTGCCCGGTCAGCCGTGCGACCTTCCAGGAGATCACCCGCGAGGAGCCGGGGCAGCAGATCCTGCTGGACCGGACGATGGACCTGATGCTCATCACCGCCCTGCGCGCCTGGTTCACGCGCCCCGGCGCGCAGGTCCCCGCCTGGTACCGGGCGCTCGGCGACCCCGTGGTCGGCGCGGCCCTGCGCCTGCTGCACGCCGAACCCGGCCACCCGTGGACGCTCCCGGCCCTGGCGGCGAGGACCGGCGTGTCCCGGGCGAACCTGGCCCGGCGCTTCACCGCCCTCGTCGGGCAGCCGCCGATGACCTACCTGCGTGAACGCCGCCTCGCGCTCGCCGCCGAACTGCTGCGGGACCCCGAACCGACCCTCGCGGTGGTGGCGGACCGGGTCGGCTTCGCGGGTGCCTTCGCCCTCAGCGCCGCGTTCAAGCGGGAACACGGCATCAGCCCCAGCGAGTTCCGCTTGCGGGAGACCCGTACGCGCGACGGTGCGTGAGGCGGCGAGGAGGGCGCGCCGCGGCATAGGCTTCGCGGAGCGGGCCGTACGTCGTCAAGCGCGCCGGCACACACGTACGGGAGGTCCGGGTGGATCAGGAGCCGTTGCCGTCGGAGGGGTTCGCCGAGGTCCGTGTCGTCGCGGCGACGCCGGACACCGCGCGCCGTGTCGCCGAGGTGCTGCGCCGCTGCTTCGCCTCGGCCGAGCAGCGCAGTTATCCGGCCGGTGCCGAGGGCGGCACCCGGCTGCATCTCACCATCGACACCGCGCAGGCCGCCGGGCCCGCCCGGTCCTGGCTGTCGGCGAGCGAATCCTCCCCGGAGGGCCCGGCGCACACGGACGAGGTGTGAGGCGCCTCTCCTCAGGGTTCGAGGATCAGCACGTGCCAGGGCGCGGCGGGCAGCGGCTCGTGACCGGCGTCGCCCTCGACGTACCGCCATCCCCAGGCCAGCATCGCCTTCAGCGTCTCGGCGTCGGTACGGCTCACCAGCGTGACCCCGGCGCTCGCGTCGTGGTCGCCGAGCAGCCGCCGCTGGAGCCGCCGGGCGAGATTCCACTCGCGGCCCTGGTGGCGCGTGCGCACGGCGGGCTGGACGACGATCCGGGAGATGGCGAAGAGGCGCCCGGAGGCGGCGAGGCGGCGCAGGTCCGCCGGCACCTGCCCGTGCGGGCTCAGGCCCCGCCACCAGGCCCCGTGGTCGTCCACCGGAAAGCCGTAGGCGCAGGCGGTGAGCACGGTGGTCTCGGCGATCAGCAGCGCGAACCCCGGCCGTCGTACGTCGCCGGCGAGCCCTCGCAGGAACGCGTCCCGGTCCCGCTCCCTCGCCCACGGCTTGCCGCCGGAGGTGTCCGCGTAGAGATCGCCCAGCTCCCGTAGCCGGTCCTCGACCTGACTGCGGCTCAGCGCGCGGACGCGGTCGGCATCCCAGGGGGACGGGTCCTGGTCCCGCCGTGTCGGGCCCGGCCTGCGGTCGGGTAGGGGGTCGGGGGGCCACCGGTGGACACCGGGCCGCGCGGGCTCCGGGGTCGTCGGCCGGCCGGGCACGTTCACGGTCATGGGGCGAGCCCTGCTCCGGGCACGGACGGATCCGGTCCGGCGTCGTCGGTCACCGGGAACGGCAGCGGCGGGCGGCCGGTGCGCGAGATACTCCCGGCTCTTTCACGGTACTCCAGCCCGCATCCGCCGCCCGCTTACCGAACCTGCGTTCGATTCTCCGGCTCCGGGCGCCCCTGGTGGCGTACCGTGGGGTATCGGGAGTTCTCCGTACGCCGCCTCCGCGCCGGTGTCGTTCCCGGTGCACCACTGCATCGGACCACCGCTCGGCGGACCGAGGACAGGGAACGCGACATGAACGCGCCCACCGACCACACCCTTCCTGCGGATCGGCTCCTCCCCGCTCCCCCGCTTCCTTCTCCTCTCCTTTCCTCCTCTCTTCCCTCCTCCCCTCCGCTTCGTTCCGCGCGGGTCCGGTCCGCCCTGCGCCCGCAGGCGTCCGGCCGCCTCCTCAGGCTGCGCCTCGCGCCCGACAGCCCCGTGCCGCTCCGCGTCGACGGGATCTGGTGGCCACGCTCCAACGACCTCCTCGCCGAGCTTCCCGAGCTGCTCGCCGGACTGCCGCGCGCGTGGGGAGACATCGTCAGCGTCATGGTCAACGGCACGACGTGGGCCGGGGCGCCGGGCCGCATGCTCGTGTGCAACCAGGTGGTACGACTGCGGAGGTCCACGGCGGCGCACGCGCCGGACACCGTCGTCCTGATGGCCCCCGGCCAAGGCCGCCGGGATCTCCAGGTCGTACCGCCCGACACCACGGAGGAAGCGGCCGGGCCGCTCATGTCCGCATGGGCCGGCGGTCTCGTCCGAGGTCCGGGCGACCGTCCGAGTGAGTGAAATCTTTGACCGGCCGGGCCCGATCGGCCCGTGCTACTGTCGATTTCAGTTGCCGTCACCGCCCGGTACCGGCACCGACCCGCACTTTCGCAACTGGGGCCCGCACCTTGGGGTGTGGGTCCCAGTTCGCTGTATTCCGGTGTTTCCGGGGGCGCGGCACGTACCCACCACTCCCCCACCGCTCGTCCCTCCCCCTGTTCTCCCTGGTCCCCCTGCTTCCCGTCTCCCCGGGTCAGTCCCTTCTCTTCGCTCTGTGAGGCAACATGCGCTGTGTCATCGCCCGGTACCCGTTCGACCTGACCAAGAGCGGGGTCCTGGCCTCGATGGCGGGCGTCACGCCCGAGCTGATCACCGGTGAGTCCGTCACCATCGGCCGCCGCCGCTACCCGGTCAAGCAGGTCGGCGAGGTCGTCACCCGGCAGGACCGCCGTGACTTCAGCAGCGGCGAGGTCGTCCGGGCCATGCGCCGCCTCGGCTTCACCTGCCACGGCCTGCCCGAGGAGGCCGCGCCCGTGAGCGCCAGCTCCCTCAGCCCCATGCAGTCCGCGTCGGAGATGCTCGGCGGCCCCGACCCGCGGGACGCGTAGCAGCGGACGGCATCACCATGCCGGCGTCGTGCCCCACGGCCGCGCCGGCATCCTGAGCCCTGGCCGCGACCCCTGCGCCCCGACTCCTGAGCACAGCACCACGTGTCGGCCCGGCCACCGTGGAACTTCGCCGGTCCGGCGGCCGTTGGCAGGATGACGCGTGCTCCGCGCGCGTCCGACCGGAACGACAGGGCTGAAGCCGAGGATGGCGCGCGTGGCGATGTGGGATCGGATCAAGGACCAGGCCAAAGGGCTCCAGCAGGCACAGGGAGCGCGAGGCACCGGCGGGCAGGGGCGGTCGGCCTCGGGAGGGTCGGGCGCCTCGCGCGCCCAGCTGGTGGGCACGCTCAAGACCCAGCTCACCTCCCTCAAGACGGAGTTGAAGAGCGGCGCCTACCGCGACGCCAGCATGGCCATGTGCGCGCTGGTCGCCGCCGCCGACGGGAACGTCGACCCGACCGAGCGACAGCACGTGGAGTCGCTCATCCTGAACAACGACGTCCTCCAGAACTTCCCGTCCGAGCAGCTGCGCCAGCGCTTCAACAAGCACGTCGACCGGCTGGCGTTCGACTTCCCCCAGGGCAAGGCCGAGGTTCTCCAGGAGATCGCCAAGGCCGCGAAGAAGCCGACGGAGGCCAGAGCCGTCATCCAGACCGGGTTCGTCATCGCGGGTGCGGACGGATACGTCTCGCCGGCCGAGGAGCAGGTCCTGCGCGAGGCCTGCTCGGTCCTCGGCCTGTCGGCACACGAGTTCGGCCTGTAGGGACCGGACGCACGGTCAGGCTTCGGGGATCAGCGGCAGGGCCGTCGTGACCTCGAAGCCGCCCTCCGGGCGGGGGCCCAGGCGGAGTTCGCCGCCGATGGAGTGGGCGCGTTCGCGCATCCCCAGGACGCCGAAGCCGCGGCCCGGCGGGGTCGCGGACGGCGGGGCGGTGGCCGGGCCGTCGTCGCTGACCGTGATCACCAGCCGGGACCCGGAGTACACCAGCCGCACGCGCGCGGACTGACTGCCCGCGTGCTTGGTCACGTTGGTGAGCGCCTCCTGCACGATCCGGAACGCGGTCAGATCCGCCCCGGGTGACAGCGGCCGGGGCTCCCCCTCGGTGGTGACCGTGACGGTGAGCCCCGCCGACTCGCACGACGCGACCAGCTCGGGCAGCCGGGCCAGGCCCGGGGCCGGTTCCAGCGGATCGGCGGCCGGGTCGTCGTTCTGGCGCAGCAGTCCCAGCGTGGCCTTCAGCTCGCGCAGCGCGGAGGACGTGGTGCCGGTCAGGTCGGTGAGGATCTTCTTGGTCTGCTCCGGGCGGGTGAGCACCAGGTGGGCGGCGGTGCCGGCCTGGGCGTTGGCCAGCGCCAGATGGTGGGCGACGACGTCGTGCAGCTCGCGGGCGATGCGCATGCGCTCCTCCGTGACGCGCAGCCGGGCCTCCTCCTCCCTCGTGCGCTCGGCGTGCTCGGCGCGGGCCTGCACCGCCTGGAGGTAGGCGCGCCGCAGCCGGGTCATGTTGCCGGCGGCGAGCGGCAGCATCAGCCAGAAGAACGGGCCGATCGTCCTGATCAGCAGCGAGAATTCACGCATGCTGTCGGACAGGACGGCCGCCGCCATCACCGCCACCGTCGTGGTGACGCCGAACACGCGCGTCGTCCTGGGGTCGGTGATCGTGGCCAGCCAGTAGAGCGCCGCCATGACCGGGGCCAGCAGCAGCGGCGTGAGCAGATAGCCGAGCACGACCACGATCACCGTGCAGACCGCGGAGACGACGACCGCGGTGCGCGGATGGCTGCGGTACCTCAGCAGGGCGAGGCAGGAGACGCCCAGGAGGACGGTGCCGGTCTCCCCGTGGTCGGGCGGGGCGACGCCGGGCAGGGTGAGGGAACTGCCGAAGAACGCGCAGCCCATCAGCGCCAGGAGCACCGCCAGGTCGACGAGGCGGGGGTGCCGGTCCGCGTAGCTCTCGACGCGGTCCGAGTACCTCTCCAGGCGGTCCTGGTAGCGCTCAAGGCTGCTGCTCATCGGGCATCGGCTCTCCGGTCGGTGGTGCTGGGTCCATCGTGGCCCCCGCCGCCGTCGACGGGCGACGGGACCGCCCGTGGCGTTCACCACGGACGGCCACGGACGGTCCCTGCCGGCACGGGAGAGGCCGCGCTCAGGTGCGCGCCGGCTCCAGACCGGCCGGGTCCGACTCGTCGGCCGGGTCCCCGCCGCCGTCCAGGCCCCGGCCGCCGGGCTCGGACCGCCGGGTGAGCGCCTCGCCCTCCACGTCGACGCGGGGCAGGATCCGGTCCAGCCACTTCGGCAGCCACCAGGCCTTGGCACCGAGCAGGGCGAGTACGGCGGGCACGATCGCCATCCGGACGACGAAGGCGTCGAAGAGAACGGCCCCGGCCAGCCCGAATCCGATCATCTTGATCATGGAGTCCTTCTCCCCGATGAACCCCGCGAAGACCGCGATCATGATCAGCGCGGCGGCCACGACCACCCGGGCGCTGTGCCGGAAGCCGGACGTGACCGCCTGGGCGGGCCGCTCGCCGTGGACGTAGGCCTCGCGCATCCGGGAGACGAGGAAGACCTCGTAGTCCATGGCCAGGCCGAACACGATGCCCACCAGGAAGATCGGCATCAGGCTCATGATCGGGCCGGTCTGCTCCACGCCGAGGAGGCCGGCGCCGTGGCCCTGCTGGAAGACCACGACGACCGCCCCGAGGGAGGCCAGCACCGACAGCAGGAAGCCGAAGGCCGCCTTCAGCGGGACGAGCAGGGACCGGAACACCACCATCAGCAGCAGGATCGCCAGACCGACCACGACGATCAGGTACGGGACCAGCGCGGCCTGGACCTTGTCGGAGATGTCGATGTTCAGCGCGGTGCTGCCGGTGACCTCGAAGGTCGCGCCGGTCTCGGTCTCCACGCCGGGACGCTCGCCCCGGATGGTATTCACCAGGTCCTTGGTCCGCTCGTCGGTCGGCGCGGTGGACGGCACGACCGAGAAGACGGCGGTGTCGCCGGCCTCGTTGAAGCGGGCCGGGGAGACGGACACGACGCCTTCGGTGGCGCCGATCCGGTCGGCGACGGTCTGCGTGGCCGCCTTCGGGTCGGCGTCGCCCTTCCCGTCGACGACGACGGTCAGAGGCCCGTTGAAGCCCGGTCCGAAGCCGTCGGCGAGCGCGTCGTAGGCCCGGCGCTGGGTGGTGGAGGTGGCCTTCGCCTCGTCGCCCGGCATGCCCAGTTGCAGATCCGCCACCGGCAGCGCGAGGGCGCCCAGGCCCACCACGCCGAGCAGCAGCACGGGCAGCGGGCGGCGCAGCACGAACCGGGCCCAGCGGGTGCCGCCGTTGTCCGCGGTGCCGTCGTCGATACGGCCGCTCCTGCGGGCCTTGCGCGCCAGCACGGCGTTCGGCCAGAAGCCGAGGAACGCCGGCACCAGCGTCAACGCGATCAGTACGGCGACGACGACCGCGCCGGCCGCGGCGAGGCCCATCTTGGTGAGCATCGGGATGCCGACGACGGCGAGTCCGGCCAGGGCGATGACGACGGTGAGGCCCGCGAAGACGACGGCGGACCCGGCCGTGCCGACCGCGAGACCGGTCGCCTCCTCCGGCGTACGGCCGCGCGCACGTTCCTCGCGGTAGCGGGAGACGACGAACAGGGCGTAGTCGATGCCGACCGCCAGGCCGAGCATCATCGCCAGGGTGCCGGTCGTCGTGGACAGGCCGAGGGCGTCGGAGAGCGCCATGATCGTGGCCATGCTGACGCCGACGCCGATGAGCGCGGTCAGCAGGGGCAGCCCGGCCGCGGCCAGCGAACCGAAGGTGACGAGCAGGACGACCGCGGCGATCGAGACGCCGATGATCTCGGCGACTCCGCCCGGCCCGCCGGCCTCCTCGAGCGCGTCCCCGCCGGCCTCGACGGTCAGCCCGGCGGCGCGGGCGTCGTGGAGGGCCCGGTCCAGGCGGGCCGTGCTGTCGTCGGTCAGTTCGTTCGCGGTGACCTTGTAGGTGACGGTCGCGTACGCCGTCGTACCGTCCTCGCTCACCGCCTGTGCCGTGAACGGGTCGGCGGCGCTCGCGACCTGGGGTCCGTCGGCCAGTTCGGCCACGGCGTCCTCGACGGCCCGCCTGTTCTCGGCCGCGGTCACCTTCTGGCCGCCCGGCGCGACGAACACGACCCGCGCGGTGGCGCCGTCGGCCGAGGCCCCGGGGAAGCGCTGCTCCATCAGGTCGAACGCCTTCTGGGACTCGATGCCCGGCATCGAGAACTGCTCGTCGGAGGCGCCGGGGGCCTTGACGGCGCCCAGCCCGACGGCGGCGAGGACCGCCGCCCAGACCAGGGCGACGTACCAGCGCCGCCGGAAGGCCAGGCGGCCCACGCGATAGAGGAAAGTTGCCACGACAGGAGGTCTCCGCATCTGATGCCGACTGTCGGCCCAGACTCGCCGCCCGGCCTCCTGCCTGTCGTCGTGCGCCTGCCGACAATCCCGCCTACGGAGAACGCAGTACGTAAGGGGTGCGGACTCCACCGGTGGGACTACGGGACGGCCCGCAGATCGGACGCATGTCCACCGTCGATGTGTCCTTCGTCGCAGTGGGAGGCGATTCGGGCATTCGCCGGGGACGTTCCCGGAGGCGACCGAGGCAGCCGTCGCAGGAGGTCACGGGGTTGTGGTCAACGCTGCCCGCAGGAATGCGGGAGTGCCTGTGGAGCAATATCTGTGGTCGCCAGGTGAGAAATTGCCGCAGCACCCGGTGAATATTCCCGCACGCGGCTCACCAGGCGAAATAGTCGAGCGCACTCGGCCGAACGCACCGTGCTACTGTCGTCATCAGTTGCAGTTGTGGTTGCCAGAAGGTTTTTCCGTCGGGGTGATCATCACGGCGACCGGAGGCACACAGGGTGACTCCGAACCGTCCCTCGAAGGAGAATAAAATGGCCAGTGGCACCGTGAAGTGGTTCAACGCCGAAAAGGGTTTCGGCTTCATTGAGCAGGACGGCGGCGGTCCCGACGTCTTCGCTCACTACTCGAACATCGCGACCCAGGGCTTCCGTGAGCTCCAGGAAGGCCAGAAGGTGTCGTTCGACATCGCTCAGGGCCAGAAGGGCCCGACGGCGGAGAACATCGTTCCCGCCTGACCCTGCCTGACGCGTAACGTCGCAGCCGGGGCCCGCACCGTGGGGTGCGGGCCCCGGCTCGCCGCTTTTCCGGGCGCCGCGCGGGATGACCTGATTTCCCGCAGGACGGTGTCATGTTTCCCGTCCACCTGTTTCGGCCCCACCCACTCCGGCTCGTTCTCGCAATTCTCCGCGCCTTTCATGTGCTCCGGGAATTCCTTGATACGCGCCCGCATCAAGGAAGGTTCCCTGCATGAATCGTGCACGTTCCAGCGCCCGCTCCTACGGCCGCTCCGGAGGCGGCGCCCCGCAGCGCTCCTCCGCCGGCCGCTCCTCCGCGCCCCGTCGTTCGCAGGGCGGCTCCGGCCGCCGGCCGATGGCGCAGCAGGGCGAGTTCGCGCTGCCGGAGACGATCACGCCGCCGCTGCCCGCCGTCGAGTCGTTCGGCGACCTGGGCCTGCCCGCGCCGCTGTCGGCCGCGCTGGCCAGCGAGGGCATGACCGTCCCGTTCCCCATCCAGGGCGCGACGCTGCCGAACTCCCTGGCCGGCCGTGACGTCCTGGGCCGTGGCCGCACCGGCTCCGGCAAGACCCTCGCGTTCGGCCTCGCGGTCCTGGCCCGTACGGCGGGCCTGCGCGCCGAGCCGCGTCAGCCGCTCGCGCTCGTCCTCGTACCGACCCGCGAGCTGGCCCAGCAGGTCACCGACGCGCTGACGCCGTACGCCCGCTCCGTGCGGCTGCGTCTGGCCACCGTCGTCGGCGGTATGTCGATCGGCCGCCAGGCGAGCGCCCTGCGGGGCGGCGCCGAGGTCGTCGTCGCCACGCCGGGACGCCTGAAGGACCTCATCGACCGGGGCGACTGCCGCCTCGACGACGTCGCCATCACCGTCCTCGACGAGGCCGACCAGATGGCCGACATGGGCTTCATGCCGCAGGTCACCGCGCTGCTCGACCAGGTGAAGCCCGACGGGCAGCGGATGCTGTTCTCGGCCACCCTGGACCGCAACGTCGACCGGCTGGTCCGCCGCTACCTCTCCGACCCGGTCGTCCACTCCGTCGACCCGTCGGCCGGCGCGGTCACCACGATGGAGCACCACGTCCTGCACGTCCACGACACGGACAAGCAGCGCACGACCACCGAGATCGCGGCGCGCGAAGGCCGCGTGATCATGTTCCTGGACACCAAGCACGCGGTGGACCGGCTGACCAAGCACCTGCTGAACAACGGCGTGCGCGCCGCGGCTCTGCACGGTGGCAAGTCCCAGCCGCAGCGCACCCGGACGCTGGACCAGTTCAAGACGGGCCACGTGACCGTGCTCGTCGCGACGAACGTGGCCGCGCGCGGCATCCACGTCGACAGCCTCGACCTGGTCGTCAACGTGGATCCGCCGACTGACCCCAAGGACTACCTGCACCGCGGCGGCCGTACGGCCCGTGCGGGCGAGTCCGGCAGTGTCGTCACCCTCGTCACCCCGGACCAGCGCCGCGCCATGAGCCGTCTGACGGCCATGGCCGGTGTCACCGCGCAGGTGACCTCGGTCCGCTCGGGCGAGGAGGAGCTGACCCGTATCACCGGTGCTCAGGCCCCGTCCGGAATTCCCGTCGTGATCACCGCGCCGGTCGTCGAGCGCCCGCGGCGCTCCGCGTCCTCGGGTGGCTCGTCCTCCCGTGGCCGCCGCGGTCGCGGTGGCGGCGGTGGCGGTGGCGAGCGGGGCGAGCGCGGTGGCGAGCGCGGCCGGTCCACCGGCGACGCGTCGTCCTCGCGTGGCCGTACCCAGCGTCGGTCCGCTTTCGGTTCGGCGGCCTAGCAAAAACCGGAAACACCACGCCCCAGGGCGTGTGCGGGCAGGGCCGGGAAACCGCCCCCCACCTGCGAAGAAGGGCTCCGTCGGCAACTGTCGGCGGGGCCCTTCCGTATGCCCTGCGAGGGGTGTTCGGGGGCGGGAGTCCGGCGGGCTGGGTACCCGTAACGGCGGACCGGTACGGCGGCACTACCGGTGGACGGTGTTGAATCTCCTCAGGGGCCCAGGTGCCGGACGGCGGCAGGGTCCCTTCTACGCGGCGATCAACGAGGTGACATGACAGCAGACAACCCGCTCAGCGGTCGTCTGGACGACGACGACTACCCGGCGTACTCGATGGGCCGGGCGGCCGAGATGCTCGGCACCACCCCCGGCTTCCTCCGGGCCATCGGGGAGGCACGCCTGATCAGCCCGCTCCGGTCGGAGGGCGGCCACCGCCGGTACTCGCGCTACCAGCTGAGGATCGCCGCCCGCGCCCGCGAGCTGGTCGACAAGGGCACCCCGATCGAGGCGGCGTGCCGCATCGTCATCCTGGAGGACCAGCTCGAGGAGGCCCGGCGGATCAACGCCGAGTACCGCCGTGCGGCGAGCGACGAGCCGACTCCGCCTTCGTATTCGAGTGCTCATTCGAGTTCCGGTTCGGGTCGGGGTTCCGGCTGAGCGGCGCGAGCACCGCGGAGACCACCTCGCCGGAGGAGGCCATGACGTCGGCGACGAAGCGCCGGCGTCCTGGGCCGAGCCGGCGCAGTCCCGGGCCGTGGTCGGCGGCGACGACCAGCGACGCCGCGAGCAGGAGCAGACGCCACGACGCCATCACGGGGCGCCTGACCGGGCGGGGCAGCTCCGCGAGGGAGGCGTGCAGGCGCTCGCAGTGGAAGGGGACGTGGCGCTGTTCGTCGGCGAGGATCCGGCCGGCGACGTCCGAGGTCAGCGGGTCGTCGGTGCCGTCGCGCAGGGCGCGGTAGTACCGCAGTGCCACGACCTCCGCGATCATCAGCACGAGCAGCTCCAGGCGCAGCCCCATGAGCCGCCGCAGCCGTACGAAGACGGTGTCGGACCAGTGGCCGGTCAGGGTCGGCACGCCGCCCGCGGCCAGCAGGCGGGCGAGGAGGCGGGCGTGGTTCTGCTCCTCGGCGACGAACAGGCGGACCGCGTGCGCGTAGCCGGGGTCTCCGGCCCGGTCGGCCTTGGCGACGAGGCTGGCGCCGTCGCCGTCCTCGCCGACCTGGAAGCGCTGGATGCCGGACCACACCGCCGGGTGCAGGGTCGCGCCGCGCTCCCAGTCCGGGTCGCCCTGGGCGTTCCGGCGCTCGCGCTCGTCCTCGAACCGCCGTGTCCACCGCGCGAAACCGTGGCGGTCGGGCCCGGTCACCAGCGTTCCGCCGGCTGGACGACCTCCGGGCCGCCGCGGTGCGGGGTGGCGACGTAGCCGTCGGGCGGGGTGGGCAGGGCGTCGACGCAACTCCGCGAGCAGGCGTTGACAAGGAGGGGGAGGACGTCGGTGGCGACGCGCAGGGAGATCCACACCTGGTGGAGCCGGGGCAGGTCCACCGGCCCGGCGCAGACGCTGCACGCGGTGATGGCCTGGGCGCCCCAGGCGCCCGGGTGGAGGTCGCCCGGACGGCCCTCCGGCGGCGGCGCGAGCCGGGGGAACGGCGGCCGGTGCTTGAAGTTGCCGTACAGCGCGCGGGTGCTGACCGTGCTGCGGGTCAGGGCCGGGCAGCGGGTCACCTCGTACGGGACCCAGTGCAGTCGGTACGAGGTGTACGGGTCGAACTCCTCCAGGCTCTCCATGGCGCCGATCTCCGGCGGGAGCCGGACGAGGTTGCTGCCGTAGAGCACCAGGTGCCGGACCGCCCGGAGTCGGGCGATGGACGGGGGGAGGGTGACGATCTGCCGGCGTTCCTCCGGGGGGAGTTCGGTCAGCGGCGAGAAGACCTCGCGGCCGTCGGCGGCGGCCTCGTCGACGAGTTCGAGGAGGTGCAGCCAGCCGGGCGCGGAGGTGTCCTGGCGGTCCGCGTGGAAGCGGACGTCGGCGGGCGGGTCGCCGGGGCGCTGTCCGAGGCACGCGCAGGTGTCGCGCGGCGGCACGGGGGTGTCGCCGCGGCCGCCCGCGGCAGCCCACCGGTTCGAGAAGAGTCGCGGTTCCCCACCCTGTTCCATGGGGTCAACCTAACGGCAGCGCTCGTACAGATGTGCTGATTTCGCGGGCGGCCGGGTGGTGGTCAGCGGTGTCGGCCGGTGCCGATGAGGGTCGGGAGCGGGTTCACCAGGTCGCCGGACGAGGGCTGGCGCTGGGCGGTGGGGCCGGTCGGCCAGACCGCGGGGCAGTGGGCGCCCTTGCGGGGGGTCTTGAGCGTCAGGAGGTAGGTGTCGATCGCGTCTCGGGCGCAGGGGCTCAGCCAGTAGTCCCCGTGGCCGACACCGTCGTAGGTGAGGAACGCGGCCTCGCGGCCGATCTGGCGGGCGGCGTTGGAGCCCCACGAGTGCGGGGTGGCCACGTCGTAGCGGCTGTTCGTGACGAGGATCGGCGGGGTGCCGTCGACGTCGAGCCGGTGCGGCGGGTTGGTGACCTTCGTCGGCCAGTTCTGGCAGCCGGTCAGGTCGGTCCAGGCGAGGGAGCTGAGACGGGTGACGGGAGCGAGACGGGCGAGGGTGCGCTCGTAGCGGTCGAGGGTGGCGTACGAGGGCACGTCGAAGTCGTAGTCCTGGCACATCACCGGCAGGTACGCGAACTCGGTCGGCTCGCCGTGCTCGCGCAGTGAACGGGCCGCCGCGGGCTCGGAGGCGTCCAGGGCGGCCAGGTCCTCCGCGAAGACGAACCAGCCGGCCGGGTCGTACAGGTTGCCGAAGGCCAGGCCCTGGACGTCCTGCGGGGTGACCGTGTACGGCGGGTCGCCCGGCAGGACCAGTTCGCCGGCCGCGGCGCGGTCCAGCAGTGAGCCGAACAGGGCGCGGGCGTCCCGGCCGTGCAGCGCGCAGGACGGCGTACGGGCGCACCAGTCGGCGAACTGGCCGTACGACTCCTCCATCGCGACCGTCTCGGTCTTCTGGTAGGTCCAGCGGTCCAGGCTGTGGTCCATGTTGGAGTCGAGGGTCATGGCGCGGACGCGGTGCGGGTAGCGCTCGGCGTACTGCTGGCCGATGCCGGTGCCGTAGGAGACGCCGTAGTAGCTGATCCGGCGCTCGCCGAGGGCGGCGCGGATGGCGTCCATGTCGCGGACGACGCTCGTGGTGTCCATGTGGTCGACGAGCGGGCCGGTCAGCTCGCGGCAGTTCTCGCCGAGGGCGCGGTTGGCGGCCCGCAGGGCGGCGAAGGAGGCGGCGCTGTCGGGGTGGAGGAGGGCGCCCTGGTCGGCCACCCGGTCGCTGTCGCACGTCACCGGGTTGCTGAGGCCGACACCGCGCGGGTCGAAGCCGACGATGTCGAACCGTTCCAGCAGCTCCGGCGAGAAGGCGTCGGGGGCGCTGAAGGCGAAGCCGACGCCGGAGCCTCCAGGACCGCCCGGATTGATCAGCAGCGAGCCGATCCGGCGGGCGGGGTCGGTGGCGCGGTGGCGGGCGAGGGCCAGGTCGAGGGTGGCGCCGCGGGGGCGCTGCCAGTCCACCGGGACCTGGACCGTCGCGCACTCGAAGGTGCCCTCGCCGGACGGGGACGCACAGGGTTCCCAGACCGTACGTCCAGGGGGCGGGGCCGGGGCCTGTGGTGCGGCGGTCGCCGTTCCGGCGAGTAACTGGCCGAACAGGGCGGCGGCGGCGAGCGCGGTGACGGCCAGTCTCGCGAATGGGGGGTGCAGCGGCACGGACGGTCCCTCCGGGATCAGGGTGCACAGACGGATCACAGCTTGGTTCGAACTCGGTTGTGTGACAAGGAAAATGATGATGAATCAGATATTTGGCCGATCAGCCCGGACCATGGCCGGTGAGCGCCGTCCCCGCGGACGGCGGACAATGGGCGCATGAGCATCGTCAAGATCAATGTGCTGACCGTTCCCGAGGAACAGCGCGAGACGCTGGAGAAGCGGTTCGCCGCGCGGGCTGGTGCCGTCGAGAACTCGGACGGGTTCGAGTGGTTCGAGCTGCTGCGCCCGGTGGAGGGCACCGACACGTACCTCGTCTACACGCGCTGGCGCAGCGAGGAGGACTTCCAGAACTGGATGTCCGGGCAGGGGCAGGCGGCCCACCGCGGCGGGGGCGGCGGCGGTACCGAGGGCGCCGAACGGCCGAAACCGGCCGCTTCGGGCGCCACGCTGTGGTCCTTCGATGTGGTCCAACAGGCCGCGCCCAGGCAGAGCGGACCCACCACCGAGTAGGCTCCTCACTCATGGCGCACGCTGATGACCTGCTCGTCGACATCGCCGCAAGGGTCGAGTCGGAGCACAACAGTCGGATGTCCCTCACCGTGGTGATCCCCGGAGCCGTGATCACAGGCCGGCTGGCACCGGAGACGCTGTGGAAGCAGCGGGTGGCGGAGGTCCTCGAAGCCTCCGATCAACTCGCGGCGTTCTCCACCGTGTTCACCCGGCCGGACGGCACCGGCAAGCCCCCCGAGCCGCGGGCGGGCGGACCCACCCACCTGCACTTCCACGTCGCACGGATCCTTCAGGGCAACTTCGGCATCCCCGACACCGGCGGCATGTACCGGGTCGCCCTGGAGGACGTGAGCGCGTGGACGATCGGGGACATCGGGTATTCGGATCAGTGAGGGTGCGGTGACACGCCTTCCGGCAGCCGTGTCCTAGTTCTCCGGGCCGTCCTCCCGGATCGCCGCCACCGCCTCCCGTACGTCCTCGTCCGGATCGTCCGCGAGGGTGTCCAGGAGGTCGGCGACCCCCGGCGTACGCCAGCCCGCGACCGCCCACACCAGCGCCTCCCGCACGGAGGGGTCGGGGTGGGCGGCCAGCGGGGTCAGCCGGGGCAGCGGGCCGCGGCGGCGCATGCCGAACCAGTGCAGGGTCTCGCGCAGGGCGGCCGGGTCGCCGGGGTCACCGGCCTGCGTGATCCTGGCGAGCAGGGTCCGCACCGGGGGCGGCGGCCCGTCCAGGGGGTGCGGCAGCCGCTCGCGCAGGCGCCGGGCGCCGTATCCGCCGCGTACCCGGCAGCCGTGGCAGGTGCAGGGGCGGGTGCCGTGCGCGTCGGGGACGTACCGCCAGCCCGCCACCTGGGGTGCGCTGCGGATCCGGTGCACCTCGCGGGGGCGGATCGCGCGCGGCACGAAGACCTCCCAGCCGCGCGGGTCGTCGAGCGCCGCGATCCGCCGTACGGCCTCCGCGGCGCCGACGCTCTCCTGCCTGCCCCGCCGCCGGTCCGGATACCGCCCGACCAGGACCTCCTGGGTGTCGTCCAGCCGGACGTGCACGGCCACCAGCCCGCCCCGGCTGCCGAAACGAGCCAGCTCCCGCAGCCACTGGTGGGTGAGCGTGTGCGACGCGAGCACCGGGAAGCAGAACACTCCTCGGGCGCCGCCCTGCCCCTCGCTCGCCGCACGGATGCCGGAGCGACGGATGCGGGGGGCGTGGGCCGCGGAGGTCAGGTGTACGAACATGGCCATGGGTGGGGATCGTAGGCCTGTGGGCCTTCACCGGGCGCGCCGGCGTTCCCGGCGAACGGCGAAGGCCCACCGGTCCGCTGTGCCGTACGTCGCGGCGGAGCCGTCGGTCCTCTCGCGGCGGTGGAGGTAGCCGGTGTCCCCGGCGGCGTAGCGGTGTCCTGGACGGGGACGTACCTGGCCGGGGCGGGCAGCGTGAGGGCGGTCGGGTCGGCCGCGTCGGCCGTGCCCTCGGCGCGGGCGGCCGTGGGGACGGCGAGGACGGGGACGGTGGCGAGGGCCAGGAAGAGGGCGAGACGGCGGGCGGAGGAACGGCGGCAATATGGATCGTTCGTTCGTTGGTCCGAATCTGGTGCGCATGTCGAGCAAAGCGCGGGGGATGACGGAGACGTGACAGGTGACGTACGGTGCGCGATCACGACCTCACGCCCCGGTTACATTTCCCTCAACCCCTGGTAGCCGGGCGGTGTGCGAGCGACCATGGCCCCATGACTCTGGCCGAGCGTGCCATGAAGCGACTGGAAGTCTGGCCCGACCTCAGTACGGGACAGGCCAGTTGTGGCGCAGGACGGGCGTTGCGCTCCGCCCACAGCGAGATCCTCCACTTCCACTCCGACCGGGACGTGGACCTGCACCTGACGGCCCCGGCCATCCGCCGGATCCACTCCGACCTGATGGATTCGACGGCGGTGCGGGTGGTGCCCGGCTCGCGCTGGGTCACCGTCCACCTCGACTGCGACACGGACGTCGACCTGCTGATGAGCCTGGTCAGTGTCGCCCTCAAGGCCCACCTGTCCCAGGGCCCGGTCAGCACCGCCGCGCCGTCCCCCTACACGTGCAACCTGCACCGGGTCACGCTGGTGCCGCGGGACGATCCGTACGACCGCTGATGCGGGGGCGGGGGGGCGCGGGAGACGCGGTGACCTTGTCGACGGTGGGTCAACTTGCCGCCCCATGAAGGGAATCGGGGTGGGGGAACTGGCAGTCATGCTGGTGCCCGACTGCTTCACGAAGCCGGTCGGCGGCACGACCGCGTACTTCGGCGTCGAGACGCCGGACCCGGGCTCGGTCGTCAGCCGGCCTCCGTCAGTCCCGTCGCCCGGCCCTCCTCGTCCCAGTGGACCTCCAGAACGCGCGTGACCGCGCTGCGGTCGAGGGGGCCGAAGACGTGCGGGAACAGGGCGGAGTCGGGGACACCGGGGGGTGGGGCGGGGGCCGGCGCCTCCCATGCGCAGCGGGCGGTCAGGCGGTTCTCGTCGAGGAGCACCGCCAGGAGGGGTCTCGGGGCCGTGCGGTAGAAGGCGTCGGCGACGGCCAACGTCGTCTCCTCGTCGGGCGAACAGTGCACGAAGCCGTCCTCGCCGAGGGAGGCGGGCGCGTAGGGGCGGTCGGGACGGGCGTCCCACTCTGCCTTGGGGACGAGGTGGTAGATCACTGTTCGGTTATACCCGGCGGCCGGTCGGGTGGCCCGCCCGGTCATGCGGCCGTCATGAAGTAGACGTACGGCAGCAGGGCCGCGGGGAGGGTCAGAAGGCGGTAGCTGAGCGGGTGGCCGGCTCTCAGGGGCTTCACCACGTCGAACAGCACGACCAGGCTCACCACGACCAGGGCCGACGTGATCAGGCCGAACAGTGCGAAGCCGCTGCTCTCGATCTGGTCGTACGTGCACTGGTCCAGGTCGGGGCGGCCCAGGTCCTCGTACTCGCAGTGACCGTACTCGGCGTACCAGCGGGCGCACGCGACGAGGGCCGCCGTCGTCACCTGAGGCACCACCCCGAACGCGGTCAGGTGGCGGCCAGGAGGATGGCCGTGTAATGCGCGGTGAAGGCGGCGATGGTCAGGGCGTGGAAGACCTCGTGGAAGCCGAACCAGGCCGGTGACGGGTCGGGGCGCTTGAGTCCGTAGACGACGGCGCCCGCGGTGTAGAGCAGACCGCCCGCGATGACGAGTGCGGCGACCGCGGTTCCGCCGCTGCGCGCGAAGTCGGGCAGGTAGAAGACGGCCACCCAGCCGAGTGCGATGTAGCTCGGGGTGTACAGCCAGCGGGGAGCCCCGATCCACAGGACGCGGAAGGCGATGCCGACCAGGGCGCCCGCCCATACCAGGGCCAACAGCACCAGTTGTCGGTCCGCGGGCAGCAGCAGCACCGCCAGCGGGGTGTAGGTGCCGGCGATGATCAGGAAGATGTTCGCGTGGTCCAGCCGCCGCAGGACCGCCTCCCCGCGCGGACCCCACGTTCCGCGGTGGTAGACCGCGCTGGTGCCGAACAGGAGACAGGCCGACACGGCGTACACCGCGCAGGCCACCACTGCCGCGGTCGAGCGTGAGACGGCGACCAGGACGATGCCCCCGACCAGCGCGAGGGGGAACACACCGGCGTGGAGCCAGCCGCGCAGCCTCGGCTTCAGCGCAGCCGCCGCGCGCTCCATCCCGGCCTCCAGGCCGGCGGGCGCATCGGCCGCCGGCGGGCGGAGGGGGTCGGTTGTGGTGCCGGGGCGGGACTGGGACTCCCGTCCCTGTGACGGCGGCTGAGGATCTTCGGCGGTCATGCGCTCGTATTCTGGAATCGGTGGGAGAGTGCGGGCCCTGTGCGTCACCGCCCCGATGGCGGGTCAGATGCCGGCCGTGTGCCGGGATGCGGTGCGGCGGTACTCGGCGTTGAGACGCTGGGCTTCTTCGAGCTGGTCCTCGAGGATGATGATGCGGCAGGCGGCCTCGACGG
>NZ_JBHXHX010000013.1:0-103745 GCF_042723915.1 Streptomyces sp. NPDC058335
CCACCCCGAAATAAATCCAAAACTGCGCCTTTGTATCTGCGGGGGGCACGGTGTGGGATCTTCGACCCCCCCATAAAATTTTTTAAATGGTGGGGGCCCTGAACTTCGGTTCAGGGCCCAACCCTTTTTTGTTTCCGGTCACTTGACGTTCATGTCCCGCGCCCAGCATCCATCGCATGGGTACTGCTGCAATGCTCAGGGCCGCGGGCGTCGGACTCGGTGACGAGGTGATCGTGCCGGCGTTCAGCAACGTCGAAGTCGCCGAAGCGGTCACCCGGGCCGGTGCGTTTCCCTCCTTCGCCGACGTGGATCCGGTGACCTACTGCCTCGATGCGGAGGCTGTCCACACAGCGATAACTCCGCGGACGGCGGCCGTAGTTGCCGTACACCGGTTCGGGCGGCCGGCCGATATCGGGCGGCTGTATGAACTCGGGCAGCGGCATGGGCTGTTGGTGCTGGAGGAGGGGGAGTCCGAGGCGCCGTACGACGAGGTGGCGCAGCGGCGGGAGCGGGCCGCCTACCTCGACGTGCGGCTGCGCGGCGTGCGGACGCCCGACGGTGGGGACGGGCACACCTATCAGCAGTACGTGGTCCGGGTGCCGGGGAACGGCCGACCCGACCGGGACGCGTTCGCACGAGCCTTGCGGGGCAGGGGAGTCGACTGCCGGGTGCCGGTGAAGACACCGCTGCACCGGCTGCCCGAGTTCCGGCGGTACGTGTCGCTGCCGCAGACCGAGCTGGCCGCCGACGAGACGCTGGCGCTGCCGGTCCACGCCTCGCTGACAAAGCGGGACATGCAGCGGATAGTCTCCGCCTGCAATGCCCTCGGCGGACTGCTTCAGCCCGCCTTCTGACAGAGTTTGGGAACACGGCTCCGTTCGGGGTATGCTCTATTCCGTTGCCGCGGGGGAAACCCCGATAAGTAACTGGCCCCCATAGCTCAGTCGGCAGAGCGTCTCCATGGTAAGGAGAAGGTCAACGGTTCGATTCCGTTTGGGGGCTCCAGAACAAAGAATCCCCTCGCCCTTCCGGGCGGGGGGATTCTTCGTTCTGACGGGTTCCTTCCGCCTGACTCATGCCACGCGCATCGCGAGGATTGCCATGTCGTCGGACGGGGCGTCCGACGCGAAGCGTTCCACCGCGCGCATGATGCGGGCCGCGACCGCGCCCGCAGTCAGGCCCGTGCAGGCGGTGAGCACGTCGGCGAGGCCGTCGTCGCCCAGCATGCGGGTGCCCTCACGGCGCTCGGTGACGCCGTCCGTGACACAGAGCAGGACATCGCCGGGGTCGAGGACGACCGTCTGCTCGTACAGCTCCAGGTCTTCCATGACACCGAGGAGCGGCTGGGGATCGGCGGCCGGCTCGACCGTGCCGTCCTGGCGCAGACGCAGGGGGAGGGGGTGACCGGCGCAGACCACCTTCAACTCCGCGCTGCCGTCCGGCTGCGGCCGCATCTCGCCGTAGAGGAGGGTCAGGAAGCGGCTGCGGGCGCCCTCGTCGAGGATCGCCGAGTTGAGGCGCTCCAGGACCGCCGGGCCGCTGAGGCCCTCCCTCGCCAGCAGGCGCAGCGCGTGCCGGGCGAGGCCCGTCACCGCCGCCGCGTGCGGGCCGGTGCCGCAGACGTCGCCGATCGCGAAGCCGTAGGCGCCGTCGCTGATCGGGAAGAGGTCGTAGAAGTCGCCGCCGACCTCGTTGCCCTCGCCGGCCGCGCGGTAGATGACCTCGACCTCGACGCCGTCGATGTCGGGGAGGTCGGGGGGCAGGAGGCTGCGCTGGAGGGACTGGCTGATGGCCGTGCGCTCTGAGTAGAGGCGGGCGTTGTCGAGGGCGAGGGCCGCTCTGCGGCTCAGGTCCTCGGCCAGCTCCAGGATCTCCTGGCGGAAGTGCTCGTCGGTGGGCTTGCCGAGGGTCAGCATGCCGATGACGCGGTTGCGGGCGACCAGGGGCAGGACGACGGTCTCGCCGCCCACCGCGGACGCCGTGGCGAGGGTGGGGCCGATGCCCGAGGACATCTGGTGGGTCGGGCCGCCGGTCAGGCCGAGGGTGCGCATGGAGCTGCGCAGGGCCGCGTCGTGCGCCGCCTCGCCGGGGGCCGACCAGACGCGGGCGCCCGGGGTGGGTACCGGGTCCGGCGGAGCGATCTTCGACAGCAACGACTTGATGCCGTCGATGAGTTCCTCGTCCTCGTGCAGGACGTAGGAGAGATACGGGTCGGAGGCCTGGTCGGCGATCGTGTAGACCGCGCACCAGGTGGCGAGGGTCGGGACCGTCATCTGGGCCATCAGGGCCAGGGTCTGGTCGCGGTCGAGGGTGCCGGCCAGCAGGTCGGAGGCCTCGACGAGGAAGCTGAGGGAGCCGCGGCGCAGTCGCTCCAGCTCGCCGAGGCGGGCCGACTCGACGGCCAGCGCGATGCGGTCCGCGGCGAACTGGAGGCGCAGGGCCTCCTCGTTGGAGTAGCGGCCCGGTCCCTCGGCCGCGACGCCCAGCGAGCCGGTGAGGCGGCCCTCGACCTTCAGCGGGACCGTGACGACCGAGCGCATGCCGGTGCCGTTGAGCAGAGGGACCGCGCCGGGCACGGCGAGGAGGTCCTCGTGGACGGCCGGCATGCGGGCGGAGCTGTAGCGGCCGGGCCCTGCCTCGACGGGGACGCGGGCGAAGCGCTGGCGGGCCGAGGGCAGGCCCGTGGAGGCGCGGACCTCCAGCTCCGTCTCGTCGTCCGTCGCCAGCAGCAGGAAGGCGGAGTCGCCGTCGAGCATGTCGCGGGCGCGTTCGACTGTGCGCTGGAGGAGGCCGTCGAGGTCGTCGGGGGCGGGAGAGCCGATGAAGACCTCGAAGGGGTCCGTGCTCTGGCCGTCGGCGGGGCCGTCGGTGGCGGGGACGCGTGTCGGTGACTGGAGCACCGCGCGTTCGTGGTCGCGGACCAGGAGGCAGACCGTGGAGGGGTCGCCCTCGGTGTCGCGGACGCGCAGGTGGGAGGCGTACACCGGGGTCACACGGCCGTTGGCGCCGCGGATGCCGTAGCTGCCCTCCCAGCGGGAGAGCTGGAGTGCCTCGACGATGCCGGTGCTGGTGCCGGGGGTGTGCGGCCAGGCCGCGAGGTCGGTGAGCGGCTTGCTGACGACCTGGTCGGCCGGGTAGCCGAAGAGTTCCTCGGCGTCCTCGTTCCACGCCGAGATGGCGCCGGTGCGGTCGATCTGGACGACGGCGACGCGGACGCGGCTGTCGGCGAGCGGCAGCAGTTCGGCGGGGAGCGCGGGGCCGGCGGTGCGGGTGCCCACCGGGCGGTCGGGCAGGTCGAGCTGGAACCAGACGGTCTTGTGGGTGGGCGTGTAGTCGACGCCCCAGCGGGCGGCGATGGCCGCGCACAGCTGGAGGCCGCGGCCGCCCTCGCGGTCGGGGCTGCCCATGGTGGCGAGGGACCCCTGGAGGGGGATCTCGCGCTCCGGGTAGCGGTCGGCGACCTCGATCCGTACGCCGTCCTCGTGGCGCAGGCACAGGAGGTCGGCGTGGGTTCCCGCGTGGACGACCGCGTTCGTCACCAGTTCGCTCGTCAGGACGACGGCGTCGTCGATGATGTCGGCGTAACCCCAGCCCTGGAGGGTGTCGCGGACGAACGCGCGGGCGGTCGCCACGGATCGCCCGACGGGCTCGAAGCTGGCAGCCGCGCGCGCGGTGATCACAGAACTCCTCGGCCGGTCGTCGACATGCTGGGCTTCTTCCCGGCTGTCCTGCTCGCGTCGCTGGTGCGGCGGAAACGCGCTCGTCGGCCGGGGGTCCGGGGGCTGTCCCCCCGGGATCAGTCCGGTGGTCATGTTGCGGCCGCCCTCCGATGCCCGCTCGTGCTCGTGCCACCGCCCAGGCCGGACGGACCGGCGTGGCTGGACAGCCGCATGCAAGGTTACTTACCTTCCCCACCCTTGCGGATGCCGGTCAGCTGTGTTTCCGCCTCAGCGTGTGCGGACGGTGTGCGGAAGCTGCCGAACTGTTATGGCCGGGTTCGGCGGGGATGAAACACTGGGCAGGTTTCTTGCCAAGGTCCGGCAGACTGGGTGTCTTGTGTGTTCGCCGGGCAGCAGCCTCTTGGGCCTGCCTGATTACATCGGCAGTACGACGGTCGACCCCTCCGGGAGGGACAACGTGGAGTCTGGCGCAGCGACGCGGGGCACGAAGGCGCGCGCGAAAGGCGGACAGACCCTGAGCAGGCAGCGCTCACCCCGAAGCGGGACCACCACGGTGGACACCGCGGCCCTGAACCGGCTGCTGGCTGCCCTGGTCTCGATGCGGGAGGGGAACTTCCGCAAGCGGCTCACGGTGTCCGGCGACGGCGTGATGTCGGAGATCGCCGCCGTCTTCAACGAGGTGGCCGACCGCAATCTGCATCTCACGGGTGAGCTGTCGCGGGTACGGCGCATGGTCGGGCGTGAGGGAAAGCTCACCGAGCGGCTGGAGACGGGTGCCTGCGAGGGCTCCTGGGCGACCGCCATCGACAACTCGAACGCGCTGGTCGACGACCTCGTACGGCCGGTTTCCGAGGTCGGGCGGGTGCTGTCGGCGGTGGCCGAGGGTGATCTGTCGCCGCGGATGGAGCTGCGGACGCACACTCCGGAGGGGACCGGGCATCCGCTGCGCGGGGAGTTCCTGAAGGTCGGGCGGACGGTCAACAACCTGGTCGACCAGTTGTCGACGTTCACCGACGAGGTCACGCGCGTGGCCAGTGAGGTGGGCACCGAGGGCAAGCTGGGCGGACAGGCCCAGGTGCGCGGTATGTCGGGTTCCTGGAAGGACCTGACGGAGTCCGTCAACACGATGGCGGAGCGGCTGACGGCGCAGGTGCGCGACATCGCGCTGGTGACGACGGCAGTGGCCAAGGGCGATCTGTCACGCAAGGTCACCGTGCATGTCGAAGGCGAGATGCTGGAGCTGAAGAACACCGTCAACACGATGGTGGACCAGCTCTCGGCGTTCTCGTCCGAGGTGACCCGGGTGGCCCGTGAGGTGGGCACCGAGGGCATCCTCGGCGGCCAGGCGCGGGTGTCCGGCGTCGACGGTGTGTGGAAAGAACTCACCGATTCTGTGAACACCATGGCCGGAAACCTCACGGCCCAGGTGCGCGGGATCGCGGAGGTCACCACGGCGGTCGCCAACGGCGACCTGTCGCAGAAGGTGACGGTGTCGGCGCGCGGCGAGGTCGCTCAGCTCGCCGACACGATCAACCAGATGACCGAGACGCTGCGGACCTTCGCGGACGAGGTCACCCGGGTGGCCAACGAGGTCGGTGCGGCGGGTCAGCTGGGCGGTCAGGCGAACGTGCCGGGCGCGGCGGGCACGTGGAAGGACCTCACCGACTCGGTCAACACCGTGTTCCGTAACCTCACCACGCAGGTGCGGGACATCGCGGCGGTGACGACGGCGGTGGCCAACGGAGACCTGTCGCAGAAGGTCACGGTGGACGTGGCCGGCGAGATGCTGGAGCTGAAGAACACCGTCAACGGGATGGTCGACCAGCTGTCGGCCTTCGGTGCCGAGGTCACGCGGGTGGCGCGGGAGATCGGTGTCGAGGGTGAGCTGGGCGGTCAGGCGCAGGTGTCGGGCGCGGCCGGGACGTGGAAGGACCTGACGGACTCCGTCAACACGGCGTTCAGGAATCTCACCGGACAGGTGAGGAACATCGCCCAGGTGACGACGGCGGTGGCCAACGGCGATCTGTCGCAGAAGGTCACCGTGGACGTGTCCGGTGAGATGGCCCAGCTGAAGAACACCGTGAACACGATGGTGGACCAGCTGTCGTCGTTCGCCGACCAGGTGACGCGGATGGCCCGGGACGTGGGCACCGAGGGCCGGCTCGGCGGCCAGGCCCGGGTGGACGGCGTGTCCGGTACGTGGAAGGAACTCACCGACTCCGTCAACTCGATGGCCGGGAACCTGACCTCGCAGGTGCGCAACATCGCGCAGGTGACGACGGCCGTGGCCCGGGGCGATCTCTCCCAGAAGATCGACGTCGACGCGCGCGGCGAGATCCTCGAGCTGAAGAACACCATCAACACGATGGTCGACCAGCTCTCCGCCTTCGCCGACCAGGTGACCCGGGTGGCGCGCGAGGTGGGCACCGCCGGGCAGCTCGGCGGGCAGGCGCAGGTGCCGGGTGTGGCCGGTGTGTGGCGTGACCTGACGGACTCGGTGAACGGCATGGCCGGCAACCTCACCGCGCAGGTGCGCAACATCGCTCAGGTCGCCACCGCCGTGGCCCGCGGTGACCTCTCCCAGAAGATCACCGTGGACGCGCGCGGGGAGATCCTGGAGCTGAAGAACACCCTGAACACGATGGTCGACCAGCTGTCGTCGTTCGCCCAGGAGGTCACGCGTGTGGCCCGTGAGGTGGGTACGGAGGGGCAGCTCGGTGGTCAGGCCGAGGTGCAGGGTGTCTCCGGCACCTGGAAGGACCTCACGCAGTCCGTGAACTTCATGGCGAACAACCTGACCATCCAGGTGCGTCAGATCGCCGAGGTCACGACCGCGGTCGCCAAGGGCGACCTGTCGAAGAAGATCACCGTCGACGCCAAGGGCGAGATCCTCGAGCTCGTGACCACCGTCAACACGATGGTGGACCAGCTGTCGTCGTTCGCCGAGCAGGTGACCCGGGTGGCCCGCGAGGTGGGCACCGAGGGCATCCTGGGCGGCCAGGCACACGTGCCGGGTATCACGGGCATCTGGAAGGACCTCAGCGGCAACGTCAACCTGATGGCCAAGAACCTGACCATGCAGGTGCGCAACATCTCCCAGGTCGCGGCAGCCGTCGCCAACGGTGACCTGACGCGGACGGTGACGATCGAGGCGCGCGGGGAGGTCGCGCAGCTCGCCGACACCTTCAACACCATGGTGAAGACGCTGAGCTCGTTCGCCGACCAGGTCACCAAGGTGGCCCGTGAGGTGGGTACGGACGGCATCCTCGGCGGGCAGGCGCACGTACCCGGTGTGGCGGGCACGTGGAAGGACCTCACCGAGTCGGTGAACCAGATGGCGTCCAACCTGACCGGCCAGGTGCGCAACATCGCCATGGTCACGACGGCCATCGCCAAGGGTGACCTGACGAAGAAGATCGACATCGACGCGCGTGGGGAGATCCTCGAGCTGAAGACGACCATCAACACGATGGTCGACCAGCTGTCGTCGTTCGCCGAGGAGGTCACCCGGGTCGCCCGTGAGGTGGGCACCGAGGGGCAGCTCGGCGGCCAGGCACGCGTGCGTGACGTCGACGGCACCTGGCGGGACCTCACCGAATCGGTGAACGAGATGGCCGGGAACCTGACCCGGCAGGTGCGTGCCATCGCGCGCGTGGCGACCGCGGTGACGCGGGGCGACCTGAACCTGAAGATCGACGTGGACGCGTCCGGGGAGATCCAGGAACTCCAGGACTACATCAACAAGATGATCGCCAACCTGCGCGACACGACGATCGCCAACAAGGAGCAGGACTGGCTCAAGGGCAACCTCGCGCGCGTGTCCGCGCTGATGCAGGGCCGGCGCGACCTGGAGGACGTGGCCTCGCTGATCATGAGCGAGCTGCCGCCGCTGGTGGCCGCGCAGCACGGCGCGTTCTTCCTGGCGATGCCGCCGGCCGACGGCGCCGACGAGCACTACGAGCTGCGGATGCTGGGCTCGTACGGCTATTCGATGGGGTCGATGCCGACCTCGTTCCGGCCGGGTGAGGCGCTGGTGGGCACGGCGGCGGAGGAGAAGCGGACGATCCTCGTCTCCAACGCGCCGAGCGGCTATCTGAAGATCTCCTCGGGGCTCGGGGAGGCGCCGCCGGCGCAGGTGATCGTGCTGCCGGTGCTGTTCGAGGGCCAGGTGCTCGGGGTGATCGAGCTGGCGTCCTTCACGCCGTTCACGCAGATCCAGCGGGACTTCCTCAACCAGCTCGCCGAGATGATCGCAACCAGCGTCAACACCATCTCCGTCAACACCAAGACGGAGCAGCTGCTGAAGCAGTCGCAGGAGCTGACCGAGCAACTGCGGGAGCGGTCGGCGGAGTTGGAGCAGCGGCAGAAGGCCCTCCAGGCGTCCAACGCCGAACTGGAGGAGAAGGCGGAGCTGTTGGCCCGGCAGAACCGGGACATCGAGGTGAAGAACACCGAGATCGAGGAGGCGCGGCAGGTCCTGGAGGAGCGGGCCGAGCAGCTCGCGGTGTCGATGCGCTACAAGAGCGAGTTCCTCGCCAACATGTCGCACGAGCTGCGTACGCCGCTCAACTCGCTGCTGATCCTGGCCAAGCTGCTCGCGGACAACGCCGAGGGGAACCTTTCGCCGAAGCAGGTCGAGTTCGCCGAGACGATCCACGGGGCCGGTTCCGACCTGCTCCAGCTGATCAACGACATCCTCGATCTGTCGAAGGTCGAGGCGGGCAAGATGGACGTCTCCCCGACGCGCATCGCGCTGGTGCAGCTCGTGGACTACGTGGAGGCCACCTTCCGCCCGCTCACCGCGGAGAAGGGCCTGGACCTGTCCGTGCGGGTGTCGCCGGAGCTGCCGGCCACGCTGCACACCGACGAGCAGCGGCTCCTCCAGGTGCTGCGCAACCTGTTGTCCAACGCGGTGAAGTTCACCGACTCCGGTTCGGTGGAGCTGGTCATCCGGCCGGCCGGGGCGGACGTACCGGCGGCGATCCGGGAGCAGCTGCTGGAGGCCGGTTCGCTGGCCGACGCGGACGCGCCGCTGATCGCGTTCTCGGTGACCGACACGGGGATCGGAATCGCGGCCAGCAAGATGCGGGTGATCTTCGAGGCGTTCAAGCAGGCCGACGGCACCACCAGTCGCAAGTACGGCGGTACCGGCCTCGGGCTGTCGATCTCGCGGGAGATCGCGCAGCTGCTCGGCGGTGAGATCTACGCCCAGAGCGAGCCGGGGCGTGGCTCGACGTTCACGCTGTATCTGCCGCTGCACCCGAGCGAGCTGCCGCCGCAGGGCTACCAGCAGGTCGTGCCCCAGTTGGAGGCGGGCGACCTGGTGGCGTCCGAGAGCGGGAAGCGGGAGCGGTCGGAGCTGTCGGGGGCGCAGATCCAGACGCCGGCCGAGGTGAGGTCGTACCAGGACGCGCAGAACGGTCCGGCGGCCCTGTTCCGGCGCCGGCGCCGGTCCACGGCCGGGAGCGAGCCGCAGGTCGGCCGGCCCGAGCAGTGGGCGCCGGTGCGGCAGGAGGCGGCGCCGCAGGGGGCGCGGGGCATCCGGTTCGGCGGGGAGAAGGTGCTGATCGTCGACGACGACATCCGCAATGTGTTCGCGCTGACCAGCGTCCTGGAGCAGCACGGGCTGTCCGTGCTGTACGCGGAGAACGGCCGTGAGGGCATCGAGGTCCTGGAGCAGCACGAGGACGTGGCGGTCGTCCTGATGGACATCATGATGCCGGAGATGGACGGGTATGCGACGACCACGGCGATCCGCCGGATGCCGCAGTTCTCGGGTCTGCCGATCATCGCGCTCACCGCGAAGGCGATGAAGGGCGACCGGGAGAAGGCGATCGAGTCGGGTGCCTCCGACTACGTCACCAAGCCGGTCGACCCCGATCACCTGCTGGCGGTGATGGCCCAGTGGATGCGCGCCGAGTGACGGGAACCGTCCGGGTGCACCGGGAGTTGCTGACTCACGGTGTCCGAAGGCGTGTAGTGGGGCGGGATTCGGGGAACCTTCTGGTCTTCCGCCGCGTTCCTGCTACGTGCACAGTGACATCACGGTGACAGGGTGTGGCGACGGTCGGGGTGCGGCTACCATGACCGGCACAGGGAAGGGCGGCGCAAAGGAGTCGTCCCCAGGGGCGGCGCCCGGTGCACTGCCGGGGCGAGGAGGGCGGGCCATGGTGCAGAAGGCCAAGATCCTCCTGGTCGATGACCGGCCGGAGAATCTGCTGGCGCTGGAGGCGATCCTCTCTGCGCTCGATCAGACGCTGGTGCGGGCATCGTCCGGGGAAGAGGCGCTCAAAGCACTGCTGACGGACGACTTCGCGGTCATTCTGCTGGACGTCCAGATGCCGGGAATGGACGGTTTCGAAACGGCCGCGCACATCAAGCGGCGAGAACGGACTCGGGACATCCCGATCATCTTCCTCACGGCGATCAACCACGGCCCGCACCACACCTTCCGCGGGTACGCGGCGGGTGCGGTCGACTACATCTCCAAGCCGTTCGATCCGTGGGTGCTGCGCGCGAAGGTCTCGGTCTTCGTCGAGCTGTACATGAAGAACTGCCAGTTGCGGGAGCAGGCGGCCTTGCTGCGGCTCCAGTTGGAGGGCGGCGGAGGCAAGGCGGCGGCCGACGGCGCCAAGGAGTCGCCAGGGCTGCTGGCCGAGCTGTCCGCGCGGCTCGCGGCCGTCGAGGAGCAGGCCGAGGCCCTCTCCAAGCAGCTCGACGACGAGTCGGCGGACGCGGCGGCGGTGGCCACCGCGGCGCACCTGGAGCGCAAACTCACCGGTCTGCGCCGGGCGCTGGACGCGCTGGAGCCCGGCACCGGAAGCGGCCCGCCCTCCGTGACGTCGCAGAGCTGAACCGGAACAAGCACGTGCCGCGGCCGGAGTTGTGCGTGAGCATGTGTCAGCCGTACGGGGGCGCGCGTCAGTTCCGCGCCTCCCTGGGAGCGACACGAACGGGTGAAGCAGCGGTCACACGTGTCCGCTGTCGTCTCCCCCGGTAACCTCACACCATGGCCTCACGTCCCTCCGCAGCCAAGAAGCAGCCCGCCAAGAAGGCGGCCGCTCCCGCGAAGGCTCCGGCGAAGAAGGCCGCCGCCAAAAAGGCCCCGGCGAAGAAGGCGCCCGCCCGGAAAGCCGCGGCCAACAAGCCCGCGCCCAAACCGGCCCCCAGTCCCACC
Source organism: Streptomyces sp. NPDC058335 (assembly GCF_042723915.1). NCBI lineage: Bacteria > Bacillati > Actinomycetota > Actinomycetes > Kitasatosporales > Streptomycetaceae > Streptomyces > Streptomyces sp. NPDC058335. The sequence goes on from NZ_JBHXHX010000013.1 coordinate 10,858, forward strand.
GGGGGCATCTACCGGCTCGTACGCGCCGTCTGGCTGGGCCTGGCGCACGCCGTCGGCGCGGTGTTCCGCGGCATAGGGAACGGCGCCAAGAACCTCGACCCCGCCCACCGCAAGGACGGCGTCGCGCTGCTGCTGTTCGGCCTCGCGCTGATCGTCGCCGCGGGGACCTGGGCCGATCTGCGCGGCCCGGTCGGCGACCTCGTCGAGATCCTGGTGACCGGCTCCTTCGGCCGCCTCGACCTGCTCGTGCCGATCCTGCTCGCCGTCATCGCCGTACGGTTCGTCCGGCACCCGGAGAAGCCCGAGGCCAACGGCCGCATCGTGATCGGTCTGTCCGCGCTGCTCATCGGCGTGCTCGGGCAGGTCCACATCGCCTGCGGTTCGCCCGCCCGCAGCGACGGCATGCAGGCGATAAGGGACGCCGGCGGTCTCATCGGCTGGTCCGCGGCGACCCCGCTGACGTACACCATGGGCGAGGTCCTCGCCGTACCGCTGCTCGTGCTGCTCACGATCTTCGGGCTGCTGGTGGTCACCGCGACGCCCGTCAACGCCGTCCCGCAGCGGCTGCGGCAGCTCGGGGTGCGCCTCGGCGTGGTGCGCGATCCGGCGGCCGAGGAGTACGACGAGTTCGGCGACGACGAGGCGCGCTACGACGAGCAGTGGCGCGAGGCGCTGCCCGCGCGCCCCCGGCGCCGCTCGAGCGCCCCCGAGGCCTTCGACCCCGACAGCGTGGAGCAGGAGGCCCTCAACCGGCGCCGCGGCCGCCCCCGGCGCTCGGCCGTGCCGCAGCCCGCGATGGACCGGCGGATGGACGCCGTCGACATCGCGGCGGCCGCCGCGGCCGACCTCGACGGGGCCGTGCTGCACGGCATGCCGCCCTCTCGGATCGTCGCCGACCTCACCCAGGGCGTGAGCGTCGGCGACCGCGAGTCCACCACGCCGACGCCCGTCCCGGCCCCGGCAGGCCGGCCCAAGCAGGAGAAGCTCAAGGCCGGCGCCGTCCCCGACCTGACCAAGGCGGCTCCCGAGGCGCCGCGCGAACTGCCGTCGCGCGCCGAGCAGCTCCAGCTGTCCGGGGACATCACCTACGCGCTGCCCTCGCTCGACCTGCTCACGCGTGGCGGCCCCGGCAAGGTGCGCAGCGCCGCCAACGACGCGGTGGTCGCCTCGCTCACCACCGTCTTCTCGGAGTTCAAGGTCGACGCCGCCGTCACCGGCTTCACCCGCGGTCCGACAGTCACCCGCTACGAGGTGGAACTCGGCCCGGCGGTGAAGGTCGAGCGGATCACCGCCCTGACGAAGAACATCGCGTACGCCGTCGCCAGCCCGGACGTGCGGATCATCTCGCCGATCCCCGGGAAGTCGGCGGTCGGCATCGAGATCCCGAACACCGACCGCGAGATGGTCAACCTCGGCGATGTGCTCCGGCTGGCCGAGTCCGCCGAGGACGACGATCCGATGCTGGTCGCCTTCGGCAAGGACGTCGAGGGCGGCTATGTCATGCACTCGCTGGCGAAGATGCCGCACATACTGGTCGCCGGCGCCACCGGGTCCGGCAAGTCGTCCTGCATCAACTGTCTGATCACCTCGGTCATGATGCGGGCGACCCCGGAGGACGTCCGGATGATCCTGGTCGACCCCAAGCGCGTCGAGCTGACCGCCTACGAGGGCATCCCGCACCTGATCACGCCCATCATCACCAACCCCAAGCGGGCTGCCGAGGCGCTCCAGTGGGTCGTACGCGAGATGGACCTCCGGTACGACGACCTGGCGGCGTACGGCTACCGGCACATCGACGACTTCAACCGCGCGGTGCGGGAGGGGACCGTCAAGAAGCCCGAGGGCAGTGAGCGCGAGCTCCAGCCGTATCCGTATCTGCTGGTGATCGTCGACGAGCTGGCCGACCTGATGATGGTCGCGCCGCGCGACGTCGAGGACTCGATCGTGCGGATCACGCAGCTCGCGCGCGCGGCCGGCATCCATCTGGTGCTGGCCACGCAGCGGCCGTCGGTGGACGTGGTGACCGGTCTGATCAAGGCGAACGTGCCTTCGCGGCTCGCCTTCGCCACCTCCTCGCTCGCCGACTCGCGGGTCATCCTCGACCAGCCCGGCGCCGAGAAACTGATCGGCAAGGGTGACGGACTGTTCCTGCCGATGGGCGCGAACAAGCCGACGCGTATGCAGGGCGCGTTCGTCACCGAGGCCGAGGTCGCGGTGATCGTGCAGCACTGCAAGGATCAGATGGCGCCCGTCTTCCGGGACGACGTCACCGTGGGCACCAAGCAGAAGAAAGAGATCGACGAGGACATCGGCGACGACCTCGACCTGCTGTGCCAGGCGGCCGAACTGGTCGTCTCCACCCAGTTCGGGTCGACCTCGATGCTCCAGCGCAAACTGCGCGTCGGTTTCGCCAAGGCGGGCCGGCTGATGGACCTCATGGAGTCGCGGAACATCGTCGGCCCGAGCGAGGGATCGAAGGCACGTGACGTTCTGGTGAAACCCGACGAGTTGGACGGAGTGCTCGCCGTGATCCGCGGGGAGCCTGAAGAGTAGACGTTTCTCCGTGGGGACGGCGGGCGTCCGTGACTCACCCGTTAGAGAGCGGCGGGCAACCGTTTCCCCTCGTCGTACGTCCAGTTGAGCGAGCGCACAGGTGCGGGTCCCGCCCGGGAGTCGTACCTGGCCCGTCATCGGCGTGTCCGGCCATACCGATGGCGTACAAAGTCCCACCGCCCGGTTGCCCCTCCCTTTCGCACCCCCCCTAGACTGAACCTCCAGCACAGGTGGCTATACGCTCGAAAGGCGCCCCCGTGTCCATCGGCAGCAACTCCCCTGAAGACGAGCGTCCGTTCGAAGACGTTTCCGAGGCAGCCCACCCCTCCATCGGCCGAGCCCTCCAGCAGGCCCGCATCGCGGCCGGGCTCACCGTCGACGACGTCAGTACCGCCACCCGGGTCCGCATCGCCATCGTGCACTCCATCGAAGCGGACGACTTCGCGCCCTGCGGCGGCGACGTCTACGCGCGCGGTCACATCCGGACCCTGGCCAGGGCCGTCCACCTCGACCCCGCCCCGCTGATGGAGCAGTACGACGCCGCCCACGGCGGACGCCCGGCGCCGACCCCGGCCGCACCCATGTTCGAGGCGGAACGTATCCGCCCCGAGCGGCGCGGGCCGAACTGGACCGCGGCCATGGTCGCGGCGATCGTCGCCGTGGTCGGCTTCGTCGGATTCACGGCGTTCAAGGGCGACGACGGCACGACCGACGTCGCCGACGGAACCACCCCGTCGACCAGCGCGCCCGCCACGCCGACGCCGAAGACCGAGAAGCCCGTCGACGAGACGCCGGAGCCTTCCGACAGCGCCATCGCGGCGGCTCCGCAGGACAAGGTGACCGTCCAGGTCACGGCCACCGACGGCAAGAGCTGGATCTTCGCCAAGGACCACAACGGCCGGATGCTCTTCGACGGACTGCTCAAGCAGGGCGAGTCGCAGACCTTCCAGGACAGCGAGAAGGTCAACCTCGTCCTCGGCGACGCGGGGGCGGTGGAGCTGCACGTCAACGGCAAGAAGATCGACGACGACTTCCAGCCGGGCGCCGTGGAGCGGCTGACGTACACCAAGGGCGACCCGAAGGCCGGCTGAGGCCGGGCGGAGTCCGGGTTTCGCAAGGGGTCGGCGGTCATCGCCGGCCCCTTCGGCGCGCCCCCTGAAGATCGCCAACCCCGTCGACATGGGGTGTCAGTCAGACAAAGTAGTCTTGAGCCCATGCCTGAACGCCGTACCGTCGCACTCGTCACCCTTGGCTGCGCCCGTAACGAGGTGGACTCGGAGGAGCTCGCAGGCCGTTTGGAGGCGGACGGCTGGCAGCTCGTGGAGGACGCCGAGGACGCGGACGTCGCCGTCGTCAACACCTGTGGCTTCGTCGACGCCGCCAAGAAGGACTCCGTCGACGCCCTCCTGGAGGCCAACGACCTCAAGGGGCATGGCCGAACCCAGGCCGTCGTGGCGGTGGGCTGCATGGCCGAGCGCTACGGCAAGGACCTGGCCGAGGCACTCCCGGAGGCCGACGGCGTACTCGGATTCGACGACTACGCCGACATCTCCGACCGCCTCCAGACCATCCTCAACGGCGGCATCCACGCCTCCCACACCCCGCGCGACCGGCGCAAGCTGCTGCCGATCAGCCCCGCGGAGCGGCAGGAGTCGGCCGGCTCGGTGGCCCTTCCGGGGCACGCTCCGGCAGACCTTCCGGACGGGCTCGCTCCGGCCTCCGGACCCCGCGCGCCCCTGCGTCGCCGGCTCGACGGCACCCCGGTCGCCTCCGTCAAGCTCGCCTCCGGCTGCGACCGGCGCTGCTCCTTCTGTGCCATCCCGTCCTTCCGCGGTTCCTTCATCTCCCGCCGCCCGAGCGACGTGCTGAACGAGACGCGGTGGCTGGCCGAGCAGGGCGTCAAGGAGATCATGCTGGTCTCCGAGAACAACACCTCCTACGGCAAGGACCTCGGCGACATCCGGCTGCTGGAGTCGCTGCTGCCCGAACTGGCGGAGGTCGACGGCCTGGAGCGGGTGCGCGTCAGCTACCTCCAGCCCGCCGAGATGCGGCCCGGCCTGATCGACGTGCTGACCTCCACGCCGAAGATCGCCCCCTACTTCGACCTGTCCTTCCAGCACTCCGCGCCCGACGTGCTGCGCGCGATGCGCCGCTTCGGCGACACCGACCGCTTCCTCGAACTGCTCCACACCATCCGGAGCAAGGCGCCCGAGGCAGGTGTGCGCTCCAACTTCATCGTCGGCTTCCCCGGCGAGTCCGAGGCCGACCTGGCCGAGCTGGAGCGGTTCCTGAACCACGCGCGACTGGACGCCATCGGTGTCTTCGGGTACTCCGACGAGGACGGCACCGAGGCAGCGACGTACGAGAACAAGCTTCACGAGGACGTCGTCGCCGAGCGGCTCGCGCGGATCTCCCGGCTCGCCGAGGAACTCGTCTCGCAGCGTGCCGAGGAGCGGCTGGGCGAGAGCCTGCACGTGCTCGTGGAGTCGGTGGACCCCGTCGAGGGCGTGTACGGCCGTGCGGCCCATCAGGCGCCCGAGACCGACGGCCAGGTGCTGCTCACGAGCGGCGCAGGCCTGAGCGTCGGTCGTATGGTCGAGGCGAAGGTGGTCGGTACGGAAGGTGTCGACCTGGTGGCCGAGCCCCTCCAGGGCTCGATCGGGTGTAGTGAGGAGGCGGACAGATGACGGGTGTCCCGGCATCGGCCGCGGGAGGCTCCTCAAGGGCGAAGGGGGCGGCCACGAGCCCGGCCCCCGGCGCCTCGGGGGCCGCTCCGGAGACGGGCTCCGACGTCACCGGCGCCGCCATGGACGAGCAGGGGACCCTGCGCCCCGCACGGGGCGCGAAGATCGCCGCCGCGGCCGTCAACCAGGCCAGCGTCTGGAACGTCGCCAATCTGCTGACCATGCTCCGGCTGATCCTGGTGCCCGGCTTCGTCGCCCTGATGCTGGCCGACGGCGGGTACGACCCGGCGTGGCGCGCGTTCGCCTGGGCGGCCTTCGCCGTCGCCATGATCACCGACCTGTTCGACGGGCATCTGGCGCGGACCTACAACCTCGTCACCGACTTCGGGAAGATCGCCGACCCGATCGCCGACAAGGCGATCATGGGGGCGGCCCTGATCTGCCTCTCCGCGCTCGGCGACCTGCCGTGGTGGGTGACGGGCGTCATCCTCGGCCGGGAACTCGGGATCACCCTGCTGCGCTTCGTGGTCATCCGGTACGGCGTCATCCCGGCGAGCCGGGGCGGCAAGCTGAAGACGCTCATCCAGGGCGTGGCCGTCGGGATGTACATCCTGGCGCTCACCGGCTGGCTGGCCACCCTGCGCTGGTGGGTGATGGCCGCGGCGGTCGTGCTGACCGTGGTGACCGGGCTCGACTATGTGAGACAGGCCATTGTGCTGCGCAGGCAGGGGATCGCCGAGCGCCGGGCGGCTTCGGGAGCGACGGAAGCATGAGTTCCCCGGCCACCGACGTGGTGCGACTACTGACGGTGAGGGGCGAGACGCTCGCCGTGGCCGAGTCGCTGACGGGTGGTCTGGTGGCGGCGGAGATCACTTCGGTGCCCGGGGCGTCCCAGGCGTTCCGGGGATCGGTCACGGCGTACGCCACCGCGCTCAAGCACGAACTGCTCGGCGTGGACGCGGGCCTGCTGGCCGCGCGCGGAGCCGTGGACGCGCAGGTGGCGGCCCAGATGGCGGCCGGTGTGCGCAGGGCGCTGGGCGCCGACTGGGGCATCGCGACCACCGGAGTCGCCGGCCCCGACGCCCAGGACGGGCAGCCCGTCGGGACGGTCTTCGTCGCCGTGGAGGGTCCGTCGGGTGCGGATGCCGGTTCCGCCTCTGGCGGAAAAGTGGAGGCCCTGCGGTTGAACGGCAGCCGGGCGGAAATTCGTAGAGAGAGTGTACGGAGCGTACTCGCAGTGCTCCTGAGAGAGCTCGCGGGCGAACAGACCGGGAATGAGCGGGCACAGGATACGGAACAGAACGGGGGGTTTTGATGTTTGCAGCCCTGAGTGAACACGACATCGCTCCCCGCACGGCCGCAGCGCAAGGCGGTACGGTGGGGCGTGAAGGATGCGGCTACGCGGTCCGAGGAGGGAGCCACCGATGATTCTGCTCCGTCGCCTGTTGGGTGACGTGCTGCGTCGGCAGCGCCAGCGCCAGGGCCGTACTCTGCGCGAAGTCTCCTCGTCCGCCCGAGTCTCGCTCGGCTATCTCTCCGAGGTGGAGCGGGGGCAGAAGGAGGCTTCCTCCGAGCTGCTCGCCGCCATCTGCGACGCGCTGGACGTACGGATGTCCGAGCTCATGCGGGAAGTGAGCGACGAGCTCGCCCTCGCCGAGCTGGCTCAGTCGGCTGCGGCCACCCACAGTGGGCCTGTACCGGCGTCGGTTCGTCCGATGCTGGGTTCCGTGTCGGTGACCGGCGTGCCACCGGAGCGGGTGACCATCAAGGCGCCCGCCGAGGCGGTGGACGTGGTCGCCGCGTGATGTGCCCCTGGCTGGGTGTGTCGACCGACGAGTACGTGTAAGGACGGGTGCGAGTACGTGTAGGCGTACGGCAACTGTGAGGCCCCGGCCGGGGCTTCTCCGGGAGATCCGGAGAGGTGCGGTCGGGGTTTTTGCGCAGGGCCGACCCGTCCAGGGCCTCCGGGTCCGTTTGCTGGGGTTCGGGGCTGCCGTCATCGTGGAGGGGCATGTCGGGAGTCGATCGCCCCGGAGGTACGGATGTACGTCGTGAAGAGCCCTCTGTCCGACGCGGACCTGGCCACCGTGTCCGAGGCCCTGCAAGGCGCGCTGGTCGATCTGATCGACCTGTCGCTGGTCGCCAAGCAGGTGCACTGGAACGTCGTCGGGCCACGGTTCCGGTCGGTCCACCTCCAGCTCGACGAGGTCGTGGACATCGCGCGCACGCACTCCGACACCGTGGCGGAGCGGGCCTCGTCGCTGGGCGTCTCACCGGACGGGCGGGCGGTGACGGTCGCCGGCGCGAGCGGGATCTCCGTGGCGCCTGAGGGGTGGGTCAAGGACACCGACGCGGTAGGGGTGCTGGTGACGGCACTGGGGGCGGTGATCACCCGGATGCGGGAACGCGTGGCGGCAACGGGGGAGGCCGATCCTGTGAGCCAGGACATCTTCATCGGGATCACGGGAGATCTGGAGAAGCAGCACTGGATGTTTCAGGCGGAGAGTGCGTGAGGGAGGGGGCGTTCGGGGGCGGCCGGGACGGTGGCGGCCGTCCGGCGTCGGCGTGGGCGGGCTGACGGGGGTGTCGGCGGTGCGCTGGAGGTGACGGCCATGGCGGGACCGACAGCGCGCCGGGGGGCCGCGCTGGTGCTCGGGGTCGTGTGGTGGTGGGCCGCGGTGCGGCTTGCCGTGGCGCCTGATGCCGGGGTGCTGGAGGGGGCCGTCGCGGCCGGTGGGTGGGGGCTGAGTCTGCTTCCGGTGCACTGTGTGGCCAAGTCGCGAGCCGTGGGGGCGGTCGCGGCGGGGCGCTGGGGGGCTGCTTGGCGGGGGGAGCGGGGGCGGGGTGAGGGCGGGGGCGGCTCTCTGTGAGGCGGGTCGGCGTCGTCGTCCCGTGGTGTGTCCGGCCGGCTTGTGGATGTCGCGTCGGGCGCCGGCACTACCAGGGCATGGCCACGCCGCCGTTCGGGCGGAGGATCTGGCCCGTGGTGAAGGCTGACGCGTCCGAGGCCAGGTGGAGCACGGTGTGGGCGACGTCCTCCGGTTCGCCGACGCGGCCCAGCGGGGACATGCGGGACATGCGGGCCTCGGTGTGTGCCTGTGCGTCGGTGTCGTGGCGGTCGGTCATGGGGGTGCGGATCCAGCCCGGGGCGACGGCGTTGACACGGATGCCGTGGGGGCCGACCTCGGTCGCCAGGGTCTTCGTCAGCTGGACCACGGCGGCCTTGGCGACGCCGTAGCAGAGGAGGCCGGGGCCGCCGGTGTCGACCGCGCCCGAGGCCATGGTGATGATGCTGCCGCGGGTGTGGTGCGCGAGCATCAGGCGGGCCGCCTCCTGGCAGGCGTACAGGACGCCCTTGAAGTTGACGGCCAGGACGCGGTCCAGGTCCTCGTCGCGGGTCTCCAGGACCGGGCTGCTGTGCATGATGCCGGCGACGGCGGCCATGATGTGCAGGCGTTCGCAGGAGCCCACGGCCCGGCGCAGCTCGGCGCGGTCGGTGACGTCCAGGTGGTGCGTGCGGGCCGTGCCGCCCCGGCCCTTGATGAGGGTCGCCGTCTCGTGCAGGCCCCGGGCGTCGCGGTCGGCGCCGTGCACGGTGGCGCCGGCCTCGGCGAGCAGCACGGCACAGGCGCGGCCGATGCCGCCGGCGGCGCCGGTGACGAACGCGGTCCGCCCGGTGAGGTCGTACGCCTTCACGCCCATGAGGGGACGGTACGAGGGTTTCTGACGGTCCGTCAATCAGTGGTGCGGGGGCGGATACGGCGCGTGGGCGGCGAGCCCGGTGCCGGGGCCGGGCCCGACTGGCAGGTGGGGCACCAGTACGTGGGGCGCTCGCGGGAGCCGTCACCCTGGTCGGCCACGCGGATCGAGGTTCCGCAGCGCAGGCAGGGGCGGGGAGCGCGGCCGTAGGTGAAGAGGTCCTGGCCGCGGCGGCCCGTGGTGGTGCGGACCGGGCGGTCGCGGTTGGCTTCGAGGAGCTTCTTGGCGAGGGCCGGCAGCTTGGCGGCGCGGTCGGCGGGGAGCACGCCGACCGGGAGCCAGGGCGTGACGCCGAGGAGGAAGCAGAGTTCGCTCTTGTAGATGTTGCCGATGCCGGCGAGATTGCGCTGGTCGAGGAGGGCTTCGCCGAGGGGGCGGGCCGGGTCGGCGAGGAGGTTGGCGAGAGCCTGGCCGGGGTCCCAGTCGGGGCCGAGCAGGTCGGGGCCGAGGTGGCCGACCACGCGCTGTTCGTCGGGGGTGCGCAGCAGGTCGAGCACGGGGAGGCGGTAGCCGACGGCCGTGCGGTCGTGGGTGCCGAGGATGGCGCGGATCTGGTGGGCGGGGCCGCCGCTCCAGCGCTGGTCGTTCGCGAAGACTCTCCATGCGCCGTCCATCCGCAGGTGCGAGTGGAGGGTGAGACCGCCCTCGATACGGGTGAGGAGGTGCTTGCCGCGCGGGGTGACGTCCAGGACGGTGCGGCCGGTGAGGTCGGCGGTGGCGTACCTGGGCACGCGGAGGTCCGAGCGGGTCAGCACCTTGCCCGCGAGGGCGTCGTGCAGCCGGCTCGCGGCCTGCCAGACCGTGTCACCTTCGGGCATGGGTCAAGGGTGGCACGGCGGGACTGGGGCGTGCGGACGGCCTGGGCGTCCTGGTCGTTCGGGTTGTCCGGGACGTTGTCCGGGGCTTCCGGGTGGTTCGGGCCGTTCGGTGGTTTGTCATGCTCGCAGCCTCAGGCCGCGGGGGGTCGCGATGAAGCCCGCCCCTTCCAGGAGGGCGCCGAAGGGGGAGGTCAGGGCCGAGGCGGCGTTGACGCGCTCCACCGTCACCGTGCCGAGGGAGCCGGCGCGCGCGGCCGCGGCGAGGGCCTCCGCCGCCGCGGGCAGACGCGGGTCGTCGGCGGGGGTGTCGGCGTGGTCCGGTGCGGCGGGCCAGGCCAGCAGCGTCTTGCCGCCGCGCTCCATGTAGAGCGTCAGCTCGCCGTCGACGAGCACCACGAGGGAGCCCGCCTTGCGGCCCGGTTTGTGACCGGCGCCGGTCGGCGGCTCGGGCCAGGGCAGGGCGGCGCCGTACGCGTTCGCCGGGTCCGCCGCGGCGAGGACGACGGCGCGGGAGGCGGGCGCCGGGGTGCGGGGGCGCCGGTCGGTGAAGCCGGACCCGTACGGCGAGCCGCTGCCGCCCCGTGGGCCACCGGCACCGGGGCTCGCGATGTCGCGCGGGGAGATCCAGTCGCCCGGGGCGGGCGGGGAGTCGAGGACGTGGTCGAGGCCGGGGATGTCCCAGTCGATGTCGGCCGGGGGGAAGCCGTCGGGGGCGGCGGCGAAGGGGTCGTCGGCGCCCTGTGTGCCGTTCGGGACCGGCAGGGGTTCACCCCGGTCACGGGTGTTGGCCACCGCGCGGAGGCGGTCCACGGCGCCGTCCATGGCGAACTGCGCGGCGCCGAGCCCCTCCACGACATAGCCGCGCCGGGCCTGGCCGCTGTCCTCGAAGACGGACAGGATGCGGTACGTCGCCGAGAAGCCGCCCTCCACGCCCTCGGCCGCGACCGCTCCCCGGGTCACCACGCCGTGCCGGTCGAGGAGGGTGCGGGCGAGTGCGTGCGCGCGGACGGTCGGGTCGGGCTCGTGGGCCGGGAGGAGGGACCAGCGGCCGGCGACGGTCGGGGGGCCGCTGCGGGACGCCGGCCGGGCGGCGGCCGTCAGGGAGCCGTACCGCCCGCGCGGGACGGCGCGCTTGGCGCGGTGGGCGGTGGAGCCGGCGGTACGGCCCGAGCCCAGCAGGGCGCGCATCGGCGCCAGCGTGTCGTTGGTGAGGCGGCCGGACCAGGCCAGGTCCCAGACGGCGTCGGCCAGTTGAGGGTCCGTGGCCTCGGGGTGGGTGGTGGCGCGGACCTGGTCGGCGATCTGGCGGAAGAACAGGCCGTAGCCGCCCGAGAGGATGTCCAGGACCGACTGGTGCAGTGCCGTCAGCTCCAAGGGGTGCGGCGCGGCCAGGAGAAGGGGGGCCGCGTCCGCCAGGTACAGGGAGACCCAGCCGTCCTTGCCGGGGAGGGCGCCTGCGCCTGCCCAGAGGACCTCTCCGGCGGCGGTCAGCTCGTCGAGCATCGCCGGTGCGTAGCCCGTGACGCGGGACGGGATGACGAGCTTCTCCAGGGCGGAGGCGGGCACGGACGCGCCCTGGAGCTGTTCGATCGCGCGCACCAGACCGTCGATGCCGCGCAGGGAGTGGCCCTTGCCGATGTGCTGCCACTGGGGGAGGAACTGGGCGAGCGCGGGGGGCGGGACCGGTTCGAGTTCGTGCCGCAGGGCGGCCAGGGAACGGCGGCGCAGCCTGCGCAGGACGGTCGCGTCACACCACTCCTGGCCGATGCCGGCCGGGTGGAACTCGCCCTGGACGACGCGGCCGCCCGCCGACAGCCGCTGGAGGGCGCCCTCGGTGACCGCGACGCCCAGGCCGAAGCGGGCGGCGGCGGTGGCCGAGGTGAACGGGCCGTGGGTGCGGGCGTGGCGCGCGAGGAGGTCGCCGAGCGGGTCCTTCACCGGTTCGGTGAAGGCCTCCGGGACACCGACGGGGAGCGCGGTGCCCAGGGCGTCGCGCAGGCGGCCCGCGTCCTCGATCGCCGCCCAGTGGTCGGCCCCGCCGATACGGACCTTGATGGCGCGCCGGGCCGCGGCCAGCTCCTGTGCCCAGTGCGGCTCGGCGCCCCGCTCGGCCAGTTCGACGTCGGTGAGCGGGCCGAGCACGCGCAGGAGGTCCGCGACGCCCTCCACGTCCTTCACTCGCCGGTCCTCGGTCAGCCACTGGAGTTCCCGCTCCAGTTCGGTGAGCACCTCGGCGTCGAGCAGCTCGCGCAGCTCCGCCTGGCCGAGCAGCTCCGCCAGCAGCCGCGAGTCCAGCGAGAGGGCGGCGGCGCGGCGCTCGGCGAGGGGGGAGTCGCCCTCGTAGAGGAACTGGGCGACGTAACCGAACAGGAGCGAGCGGGCGAACGGGGACGGCTCCTGGGTGGTGACCTCGACCAGGCGCACCTTGCGGGACTCGAGGTCACCCATCAGCTCCACGAGTCCGGGGACGTCGAAGACGTCCTGAAGACATTCGCGGACCGCTTCCAGGACGATCGGGAACGAACCGAACTCGCTGGCCACCTGGAGAAGTTGGGAAGCGCGCTGGCGCTGCTGCCACAGCGGGGTGCGCTTCCCCGGGCTGCGGCGCGGCAGCAGCAGCGCGCGGGCGGCACACTCGCGGAAGCGGGCCGCGAACAGGGCCGAACCGCCCACCTGGTCGGTGACGACCTGATCGACCTCCCCCTTGTCGAAGACGACGTCCGCCGCGCCGATGGGGGCCTGCTCGGCGTCGTACTCCGTGCCGGCCTTCAGGGGCGGGTCGAGCAGGTCCAGGCCCATGAGGTCGGCGTCGGGCAGCCGCAGGACGATGCCGTCGTCGGCGTGCATGACCTGGGCGTCCATGCCGTACCGCTCGGAGAGCTTGGCGCCGAGTGCGAGGGCCCAGGGGGCGTGCACCTGGGCGCCGAAGGGGGAGTGCACGACGACCCGCCAGTCGCCCAGCTCGTCACGGAAGCGTTCCACGACGATCGTGCGGTCGTCGGGGACATGGCCGCAGGCCTGGCGCTGTTCGTCCAGGTAGGAAATGACGTTGTCGGCGGCCCAGGCGTCCAGGCCCGCGGTGAGCAGGCGCAGCCGGGCGTCGTCCTTGGGCAGCGAGCCGACCTCACGCAGGAACGCGCCCACCGCACGGCCCAGCTCCAGCGGGCGGCCCAGCTGGTCGCCCTTCCAGAACGGCAGGCGGCCCGGCACGCCCGGAGCCGGCGAGACCAGGACACGGTCACGGGTGATGTCCTCGATGCGCCAGGAACTGGTGCCCAGGGTGAAGACGTCACCGACGCGGGACTCGTAGACCATCTCCTCGTCCAGCTCGCCGACCCGGCCGCCGCCCTTCTTGGGGTCTGCGCCGGCGAGGAAGACGCCGAACAGGCCGCGGTCCGGGATCGTGCCGCCTGAGGTCACGGCGAGCCGCTGGGCGCCGGGGCGGCCGGTGATCGTGCCGGCGACGCGGTCCCACACCACGCGCGGGCGCAGCTCGGCGAAGGCGTCGGACGGGTAGCGGCCGGCGAGCATGTCCAGGACGGCCGTGAACGCGGACTCGGGGAGGGACGCGAAGGGTGCGGCGCGGCGGACGAGGGCGAGCAGGTCGTCGAGCTGCCAGGTGTCCATCGCGGTCATCGCGACGAGTTGCTGGGCCAGCACGTCCAGGGGGTTCGCCGGGACCCTGAGGGACTCGATGGCGCCCGTGCGCATGCGCTCGGTGACCACTGCCGCCTGGACCAGGTCGCCCCGGTACTTCGGGAAGACCACACCGGTCGAGACCGCTCCGACCTGGTGGCCGGCACGGCCCACGCGCTGGAGGCCGGAGGCCACGGAGGGCGGTGACTCGACCTGGATGACCAGATCGACCGCGCCCATGTCGATGCCCAGCTCCAGGCTGGAGGTGGCGACCACCGCGGGCAGACGGCCCGCCTTGAGGTCCTCCTCGACCAGGGCGCGCTGCTCCTTGGAGACCGAGCCGTGGTGGGCGCGCGCGATGACCGGCGGGGCGCCCTGGGCCGCCCCCGAGCCGCCCATCAGTTCGGCCGGCGCGTGGTGCTCGTCGAGGGGCTCTCCGGTGGCCCGCTCGTAGGCGATCTCGTTGAGACGGTTGCACAGGCGCTCCGCCAGGCGGCGGGAGTTCGCGAACACGATCGTGGAGCGGTGGGCCTGGACCAGGTCGGCGATGCGCTCCTCGACGTGCGGCCAGATCGACGGGCGTTCCGCGCCCTCGGAGCCGTCGGCGACCGGGGAGCCGCCCAGCTCGCCCAGGTCCTCGACCGGGACGACCACCGAGAGGTCGAACTCCTTGCCCGAATCGGGCTGCACGATCTCGACCTTGCGGTGCGGGGAGAGATAGCGGGCGACCTCGTCGACCGGGCGGACCGTGGCCGAGAGGCCGATACGGCGGGCCGGCCTCGGCAGGAGTTCGTCCAGGCGCTCCAGGGAGAGGGCGAGGTGGGCGCCGCGCTTGGTGCTTGCCACGGCGTGGACCTCGTCGAGGATCACCGTCTCGACGTTGGTCAGCGCGTCGCGTGTGGCCGACGTCAGCATCAGGAACAGGGACTCCGGGGTGGTGATCAGGATGTCCGGAGGCCGTGTGGACAGGGCGCGGCGCTCGGCGGGCGGCGTGTCGCCGGAGCGGATGCCGACCTTGACCTCGGGCTCGGGGAGGCCCAGGCGCACGCATTCCTGGCGGATGCCGGTCAGAGGGCTGCGGAGGTTGCGCTCGACGTCGACCGCCAGGGCCTTGAGCGGTGAGACGTACAGCACGCGGCAGCGCTTCTTCGGGTCGGCCGGCGGGGGCGTCGAGGCCAGCTGGTCCAGAGCGGCCAGGAACGCGGCCAGGGTCTTGCCGGAGCCGGTCGGGGCCACCACCAGCACGTCCGAGCCCTCGCCGATGGCCTGCCACGCGCCCGCCTGGGCCGCGGTGGGCGCGGAGAAGGCCCCCGTGAACCAGGCGCGGGTCGCGGGGGAGAAGCCGTCCAGGGCTCGGTGTGCATTGCCGACCATGCGTCCATCCTGCACCCGAGCACTGACAATGCGCCTGACCTGCGGCTTCGTGCGACGGGTCGCGGATTTCTGTGTGGGGCTCGCCGGAGCGGCGACGGTGGTGCGGCGGTGGTGGTGTGCGAGTCCATCGCGGGCGGACGTGGGGCGGACGCGGTGGCGGATGAGGTGGGTTCGGCGTCGCGGAGAATGGGGGGTGTGGCGGGAACTCGTGAGGTGGCGCGGCACTGGCAGTACGCGGAGCTGCCCGGTGTGGACCTGCTGCGGGCTCGGTACGTACGGAAGAACTTCGTGCGGCACACGCACGAGCACTTCGTGATCGCCGGGATCGCGGAGGGGGTGGAGGTCTTCCAGCACCGGGGCGGTGACCAGTACGCGGGTGCGGGAACGCTCGCTCTGGTCAATCCCGACACCCCGCACACCGGGCGGGCCGGCGTGCCCGAGGGCTGGCGGTACGGGGCGGTGTACCCGTCGCCCGAACTGGTGGCCGGGATCGCCGCCGAGACGACGACTCTGCGGGGTGCTCCGGGGTTCGTCAGTCCCGTGCTGGACGATCCGTACGCCGTCGCGCTCGTGCATCAGGTCCTCCGGGCCGCCGACGAGGGCAACGCGCTCGCCGCCGACACGCTGCTGCGGGTCGCCGTGACACGGCTGCTGCGGCTGAACGGCGGGGCCCTGCCGACTCGGCAGGTGCGCACGGCCGGCGACCGGATGGCCGCACGCGCGCGTGCCGTGCTGGAGGAGCGGCTCGTCGATCCGCCGACCCTGGAGCGGCTCGCGGGCGACCTCGGGACCAGCCCCTTCGCACTGCTGCGGGCGTTCCGGGAGGCCTACGGGATGCCGCCGCACACCTGGCTCACCGACGCGCGGGTTCGTCTCGCGCGGCGACTGCTGGACGCCGGGACCGCCCCGGCGGAGGCGGCGGTCGCGGTGGGCTTCACCGATCAGCCGCACCTGAACCGTCACTTCGCCCGGATCGTGGGCGTGCCGCCGGGGGCGTACCAGCGGGAGCGCAAGAACGTACAAGACGCGCGGCGGCGGCTGCTCGTACCGTCCGACGGGTGGCAGAACAGACAGCTCTCGCAGACATACGGGACGACCGGGGAGGGAGGCCGGACTCCGCCGTCGTCCGGGACGCCCTCGGCGTCGGGGTCGCCGTCGGACTCTCCGGGTTCGCCTTCGGAGTGACCTCGGCCGGCAGCGGACTCACGGTGTGGCAGACCTGCGCACTGAGTCTGCTGGTGTTCACCGGCGCGTCCCAGTTCGCGCTCGTCGGGGCGCTCGCGGCGGGCGGCAACCCGCTCACGGCGGCCGCCGGCGCCTTCTTCCTGGGCGTACGCAACGCCTTCTACGGTCTGCGCCTGTCGCAGTTGCTGGCCCTCCCGCGCGCGGTGCGCCCGTTCGCCGCACAGTGGGTGATCGACGAGACCACGGCCGTCTCGCTGGCGCAGCGCGACCAGCGAGGCGCGCGGATCGGCTTCGCCGTCACCGGACTCAGCCTGTACCTGCTGTGGAACCTCACCACGCTGCTGGGCGCCCTCGGCGCGGAGGCCATCGGGGACACCGACGCGTGGGGGCTCGACGCGGCAGGTCCGGCCGTCTTCCTCGCGCTGCTCGCGCCCATGCTGAAGACCACCACCGAGCGGGTGGCCGCGGCGCTCGCAGTCCTGCTGGGACTCGGCCTGCTGCCCGTCCTGCCCGGCGGGGTCCCCGTCCTCGTGGCCGCCCTCGCCGCGCCGCTCGCCCTGTGGGCCGAGGGCCGGCGCGAGGGCCGCGCGCGGGGCGACGCGGACGAGGAGCGGCGGTGAACGTCTGGATCGCGATCGGCGCGACCGCCCTCGGCTGCTACGTCGTCAAACTCACCGGCCTGCTGGTGCCGGCGGGTGTGCTCGAGCGGCCCCTCGTCAGGCGGCTCGCAGCCCTGCTCCCCGTCGCCCTTCTGGCCGCCCTCACGGCCCAGCAGACCTTCGCCGACGGGCAGGCGCTCGTACTGGACGCCAAGGCCGCCGGACTCGCCGCGGCCGCCGTGGCACTCATCCTGCGAGCGCCGTTCCTGCTCGTCGTCGCGGTGGCCGTGGCGGTCACGGCGGGGGTGCGGGCCGTGGGCGGGTGAGGACGGCCGTTCTTGCGGGTGACGTGCCGGGTCAGCCGATGACGCGGCCGTACGACCTGAGGGTGCTCAGGGCTTCGATCGTCACCGCGGGACGGGACTCCAGTTCTGTGCCGGGTGCCCAGCGGCGCCATCGGATCGGCCAGCCGCCGTCCTGCTGCTGCTCGGCGGTGAGGAAGTCCAGGGCACCTGCCATCTCGGCGTCGGTGAACCACGCGCGCGCGAGCGAGCCCGGGGTCTTCGCGTAGTCGTACGGGAAGTGGTGCTCGCCGGGCGCGTAGCCGGGGGCGACGGGGTACGTGTCCCGGCGGTCCGGATCGAGTACGGCGAGCCGCTGCTCGCGCACCAGGCGGCCCAGGCGGTCGGCGGCCGCCTCCGCGCGCGGGCGGTCCGAGGCGGAGTCCAGGAAGGCCACGGCGGCCTGGATCTCGTACGGGTGGGACGTCTCCAGGGCGTCGACCGCGTGCCAGCAGAAGTCCGTGGCCCTGAACAGCCAGGCGTGCCAGACCTCGTTGCGGTGCAGCAGGCCCACGACCGGCCCGGTCGCCAGGAGTTCGCTGGGCGGGTCGTCCACGATCGGGATGAACGGGGCGGCGGGGTAGCCGCGCTGGCTGGGATGGACCGCCGGGAGCGCCCCGTCCGGGGTGGAGACGGAGGTGAGGTAGCGGCACACCCGTTCCACGCGCTGCCCGCCGCAGCGGCCGAGCGAGTCCAGGACGTGCAGGGCGCGCGCGGTGTGCAGGGGCTGGCTGACGGGGCCGCGGAGATCGGGCTCCAGCGCGTGGCCGTATCCGCCGTCCTCGTTGCGGTAGGCGTCGAGTGCCGTCTCGACGGGGTCGGCGGCGCCGTGCAGGAAGTGGTGAGCGAAGAGACGCTGTTCCAGCACGCGCGCGGTGAGCCAGACGAAGTGCTCGGCGCGGAAGAGCGGGGAGCGCGCCGGGGGCGTCGGGGGGAGTGGGGATGCTCCTGATTCGACCATGGTCAGACCGTAGGCCGGAAAGCGGTCTCCGCAGGCGGTACCGGCCGGGGCCACCCCCGGGCGCGGGATACTGGTGTCATGCGGTTGACGGTCTTCTGGCAGCGGATGGCGGAGCACTTCGGTACGGGGTACGCCGAGACCTTCGCGCGCGATCACGTGATGACGGAACTCGGCGGGCGCACCGTCGACGAGGCGCTGGCGGCCGGCTGGGACGCCAAGGACGTGTGGCGTGTGGTGTGCGCGGTGATGAACGTTCCGCGGGAGAGGCACTGATCCGCAGAGACGATCGCATGCGGGTCACCGTGTGTCGGTGGCGTGGGCGAGACTTGGCTCGTGGCACCCACTGACGAGACCAGGCATGCCGGCCCGCAGGCACCCCCGTCGGGCCCGACGCCGCCCACCCGGCCGCCGTCCGGCATCGATGCCGGGCCGAGCGGCCGCATGCCGGGCTGGCTTCCGCGCGCGATGGTCCTCGCGCTCGCCCTGGTCGGCGCGTTCCAGCTGGGTACCTGGGCCTTCCACCAGGTCATCGGCCTGCTGATCAACATCCTGATCGCGTTCTTCCTGGCCCTCGCCGTCGAACCCGCGGTGAGCCGGATGGCCGCGCGCGGCATGCGCAGGGGGCTCGCCACCTTTGTGGTCTTCTTCGGCCTGCTGATCGCGTTCGCGGGCTTCTTCACGCTGCTCGGCTCGATCCTCGCGGGGCAGATCATCAAGATGATCGAGGACTTTCCGCAGTACCTCGACTCGGTGATCAACTGGATCAACACGTCGTTCAACACCGACCTCAGGCGGGTCGACATCCAGGAGGGACTGCTTCACTCCGACTGGCTGAGGAAGTACGCGCAGAACAGCGCGGCCGGCGTCCTGGACGTCTCCACGCAGGTGCTCGGCGGTCTCTTCCAACTGCTGACGGTCGCGCTGTTCTCGTTCTACTTCGCCGCCGACGGACCCCGGCTGCGCCGTGCGCTGTGCTCGGTCCTGCCGCCCGCCCGGCAGGCCGAGGTGCTGCGCGCGTGGGAGATCGCCGTCGACAAGACCGGCGGCTACCTGTACTCACGCGGTCTGATGGCCCTGATCTCCGGTGCGGCGCACTACGTACTGCTGCTGTTCCTCGGTATCCCGTACGCGCCCGTGCTCGCCGTCTGGGTCGGCGTGGTCTCGCAGTTCATCCCGACCATCGGCACCTATCTCGCGGGCGCCCTGCCCATGCTGATCGCCTTCACGGTCGATCCCTGGTACGCGCTGTGGGTGCTGATCTTCGTCGTGATCTACCAGCAGTTCGAGAACTACGTGCTGCAGCCGAAGCTCACCTCGAAGACCGTCGACATCCACCCCGCCGTGGCCTTCGGCTCGGTCATCGCCGGCACCGCCCTCCTCGGCGCGGTCGGCGCGCTGATCTCCATCCCCGCGGTGGCCACGCTCCAGGCGTTCCTCGGCGCGTACGTGAAGCGCTACGACGTCACGGACGATCCCCGTGTGCACGGGCACCGGAGACGGGGTGAGGGACCGAACCCGCTCACGCGTGCGCGGCGGCTGTGGACGAGGACGCGGGAGCGGGGGCGGATGGCCGGGCCGGGGGACGGGTCCCGCTGAGGCAGGCCCTGAGCCGGGCCGCCGAGGCAGGGTCTTGACGCAGCTGGTCATGGTGCGGCCCGGTGGTGCCGCAGCCCGGTCGGGCCGAGTCCGTGCGGCGGATCCGGGGGGGGCGCGGGTACGCGAACGTAGGCTCGGAAGTGTCGTGTGGTGCGCTTGACACGAAAATCGAACATCCATTCTGATAGAGGCTCCAGCGAGGCTCTCGACGGGTACTTGGTCCCGTTTTGCACGGGTAAGTGTCCGAGTTATCCACAGGCTGGAGCAGCGTCGAGGCGCGTTGTCAGTGGTAGGCGTTAGCGTCTTTGACGTGAAGCGATCGACTCAAGCAAATCGGGTGGAACCCATGGCAGGTAACGACCGCGAGAAGGCCCTGGATGCCGCACTCGCACAGATCGAACGGCAATTCGGCAAGGGCGCGGTCATGCGCATGGGCGACCGGTCCCGGGAACCCATCGAGGTCATCCCCACCGGGTCGACCGCGCTCGACGTGGCCCTCGGCGTCGGCGGCCTGCCGCGCGGCCGTGTCATCGAGGTCTACGGACCGGAGTCCTCCGGCAAGACGACCCTGACCCTGCACGCGGTGGCGAACGCCCAGAAGGCCGGCGGCACGGTCGCTTTCGTGGACGCCGAACACGCCCTCGACCCCGAGTACGCGCAGAAGCTCGGCGTCGACATCGACAACCTGCTGCTGTCCCAGCCGGACAACGGTGAGCAGGCCCTGGAGATCGTGGACATGCTCGTCCGCTCCGGAGCCCTCGACCTGATCGTCATCGACTCCGTCGCCGCGCTCGTCCCGCGCGCGGAGATCGAGGGCGAGATGGGCGACAGCCACGTCGGTCTCCAGGCCCGTCTGATGAGCCAGGCCCTGCGGAAGATCACCAGCGCGCTCAACCAGTCCAAGACCACCGCCATCTTCATCAACCAGCTCCGCGAGAAGATCGGTGTGATGTTCGGCTCCCCGGAGACCACGACCGGTGGCCGGGCGCTGAAGTTCTACGCCTCGGTGCGGCTCGACATCCGGCGCATCGAGACGCTGAAGGACGGCACCGACGCGGTCGGCAACCGCACCCGCGTCAAGGTGGTCAAGAACAAGGTCGCGCCGCCCTTCAAGCAGGCCGAGTTCGACATCCTCTACGGGCATGGCATCAGCCGTGAAGGCGGCCTGATCGACATGGGTGTGGAGAACGGCTTCGTCCGCAAGGCCGGCGCCTGGTACACGTACGAGGGCGACCAGCTCGGCCAGGGCAAGGAGAACGCCCGCAACTTCCTCAAGGACAACCCCGACCTCGCCAACGAGATCGAGAGGAAGATCAAGGAGAAGCTGGGCGTGGGCGTGCGTCCCGAGCCCGCCGCGGCGGCGGACGCGGATGCCGCGGTCGCCCCGGGCGCACCTGCGGACGACGTCGCAAAGACGGTTCCCGCTTCCGTCCCCGCAGCCAAGGCCACCAAGACCAAGGCCGCGGCCGCCAAGAGCTGAGCCGACCTGTGACACGACGAACGGACTGGGCCGAGTACGACGCCCACCCCGGCGTCTACGGCGAGCCGGGGAGCGTCGACGGCGACGGCCTGGCCCGGACCGGTGGCGACCGGCCGGACAGCGGCTCGCACGGCGACGAGGGGTCGGCGGGCGCAGGCCGACCCCGTGGCCGCCGGGCGGGACGCGGCGGCGAGGGCGGTTCACGAGGCGGGCGCCGTCGGCGCGGCTTCGGAGAACCGTCCGCTGATGACGAAGACACCTCTGCCTCGTCGAGGGCCGAGAAGGGGGAGTCTTCAGGGGACCCGGCTGAGCGGGCACGGGCGATCTGCCTGCGCCTGCTCACCGGGACCCCACGCACCCGAAAGCAGCTCGCCGATGCCCTGAGCAAGCGGGAGATCCCGGACGACGTGGCCGAGGAGGTGCTCTCGCGGTTCGAGGAGGTCGGGCTGATCAACGACAGCGCCTTCGCGGACGCCTGGGTGGAGTCCCGGCATCACGGCCGCGGACTGGCCCGGCGGGCCCTCGCGCAGGAACTGCGCACCAAGGGCGTCGACTCGACGCTGATCGACGAGGCCGTCGCCCAGCTCGACTCCGAGCGGGAGGAAGCGACCGCCCGTGAGCTGGTCGCCCGCAAGCTGCGCTCGACCCGCGGACTCGACCGGGACAAGCGGTTGCGCCGTCTCGCCGGGATGCTTGCACGCAAGGGCTATCCCCAGGGCATGGCCCTGCGAGTGGTCCGGCAGGCGCTCGAGGAGGAGGGCGAGGACACGGAGTTCTTGGAGGACGGGGAGTTCTGACCCCCGAGAGGCTGTGACGGGCCGTGGGACATGTGACCCCACCGGCTCGGCAGCTCGGTTCGGTCCGGCTCGGGACACGGTGGACGCGCGGGGGCGCCGATCGCGTGCGGAGCCGGGCGTCGTACGAGCACACCGTCGGCTTCGTCCCGCCGCTGGCCGCCGTCGCCGCGACCCTGTTCGGTGCCTGGGCCGCCGCACGCATCGCCTCCCGCCGGGTCGCCCGGATCCGCCCGGCCGAGGCCCTGTCGCCGGCCGCCGCCGACTCCCTCCGGGCCGAGCGGCAGCAGGCCAACGCGGAGGTCAACATCCTTGCCATGGCACTCGTGGCCTTCACCGCCATCGCCGTCGTCAACACCCTCGCCATGTCCGTCTCCGAACGGGTGAGGGAGTTCGCGCTGCTGCGCCTGGCGGGGCGACCCGCCGTCAGGTACTGGAGATGCTGCGCACCGAGACCCTGTCGGTCCTCCTCCTCGGCAGCGCCGTCGCCCTGGCCTCCTCACCGCCTTCGGCATCGGCATGACGGGACACGCGGCACCGGCGGTCACTCCGCTGACCTACGTCACGGTGGTCGCGGGAGCCGCACTCCTCGCGCTCGTCGGACCGCGCTGCCGGGCCGGGAGGCGCTGCGGGTCCGCGCGGTGACGGTGGCGACGGCCCAGGAGTGAAGCCTCGAGTGAAGCCTCCCACCGTGATCGCGGGAGCCCCCGGAGCCGCATCCGACGTGCTCGTCGATGCGTTCACCGCGAATCTCCCCGGCAACGCCTCCGTGGTCGCCAGTCGGCCGGGCATGTACGACCCCGTCAAGGCCCGCACCGTCGCCGCGGCGATGATCCGGGCCCAACCCGGGCTCGACTACGCGTTCGTGGCCAACGAACAGATGGCGTTCGCGGCCCGCAAGGCCTTCGACGCGGACGGCGCCAAGGACGTCAAAATCGTGACGGTCAACGGCACCGACGAGGCACTGGCCGCCCTCAAGGACGGCCGTTTCGCCGCCACCGTCTCCAACTCGGCGGCGGACACCGGTGAACTGGCCGTGGAGAACGTCGTCTCCCTGCTCCGAGGGGAGAAGGCCGACAAGATCGACAAGACCCGGGTCCGGCTGGTGACCGAGGACAACGCGGACACCGCCCCGCTGTACTGCCCGCCCGAGGGCTGATGCCACGCGCGCGTGTCGGCTCTCCCCCCGGCGGCTTCCTGCCCGGCTGCTCCCTCTAGTACGTCACCGGTAGCCCCGCCGACCGCCACGCCTGGAACCCGCCGACCAGGTCGGTGGCCCGGTTCAGTCCCAGCCGGTGAAGGGACGCTGCCGCCAGGCTCGACGCGTAGCCCTCGTTGCAGATCACGACGATCCTCAGATCGTGGCCGGTGGCCTGGGGGGCCCGGTGGCTGCCCTGGGGGTCGAGACGCCACTCCAGTTCGTTGCGCTCGACGACCAGGGCTCCGGGGACCAGCCCGTCCCGCTCGCGCAGGGCCGCGTACCGGATGTCCACGAGGAGCGCCTCGCCCGCGCGCGCGGCCTCGTAGGCCTCCCGTGCCTCCACGCGCGCGTATCCGGCCCGCACCCGCTCCAGCAACTCGTCTATGCCCACGAGGCCCTCGCCCTTCGGCACGTCACCACTCACCCCGTCGCCCCTCGACGCGTCACCACTCACTGCCGGTCCTTCGCTCACTGCCAGTCCTCCGGGCGCTCGACCTGCTCCAGGCGCAGCACCTGGCCGGTGCGGCTGTACCGGCGGATGCGGGGCAGGGGCGGGTAGTAGGCGTGCACGGAGATCGCGTGCTCCTCGCGCGACTCGTTGAGCACCTCGTGGACGTGGTGCCGTCCGAAGGCGCGGCCCTTGCCGGCCGACAGGCGGCGTTGCCGGTCGACGTCCTCCGACAGCTCCAGGGTCTTCCAGCCGTCCGTGGGCAGCCGCGCGGCGAGGGAGTTCTCCTTCAGCTCGCCCCGGGCGATGAGGAAGGCGCCGACCGAGTCGGCGTGGTCGTGCCAGCCGGTGCCGGTGCCCGGCGGCCAGCCGATCAGCCAGGCCTCGCTGCCGCCGGGGCCCTCCAGGCGTACCCAGGTGCGGCCTTCCGGGTCGAGGGGGAGGGAAGCGATCAGCGCGGTGTCGGCGGCCGTACGCCGTACGAAATCGAGGAGATCCGCCTGGGTGGGCGTGGCCACGGGAGCGGACGCGGAAGGAGACGCGGAGGGGGATACGGAAGGGGAGACAGACACGGGTACCGTCCTGAGGGCGTTCGCGGGAGCGCGCGGATGCGCGAGAGCGCGTCGGCGGCGCGCGCCGGTGGAAGAGGGGATGCGAATTCAGCAGGACGGACGACACACGCAGCCTGCATAGCGGACGAGGTCCATATGGACCCTCCGCCACAGGCGCACACAGGTGTCGGTCACGATCCGGAGTAGACCATGCCGGGGTACGCCGGTCAACCGACTGTCACC
The DNA here is from genome assembly GCF_042723915.1 of Streptomyces sp. NPDC058335. NCBI lineage: Bacteria > Bacillati > Actinomycetota > Actinomycetes > Kitasatosporales > Streptomycetaceae > Streptomyces > Streptomyces sp. NPDC058335. The sequence continues at coordinate 35,081 of NZ_JBHXHX010000013.1, forward strand.
ATGTGGACCGCAGAGTGACGGTGAGGAGGATCAGCCGATCGTCACACCGGATGTGAACGCCCGTCGAGCGCGCCGAGCGCCTGCCGCACACTCTCGGCGACCGCACCCGCCCCCCTCCCGATCCGGTCACCGAGGCCCGGCCCCCTCACTTGGCCCCGGCCGCCGCTTCCGCTTCCGCCTTCGCCTCCACAGCTCCTCCCACCGCCGCCTCCGCCGCCGCGTACAGATCGGCGGGGCGGACCCCGCTGAGCGCGGTGACCAGGTGGCCGTCGGGGCGGATCAGCAGGACCGTGTGGGCGGCGGCGCCCGGATAGCTCTCGGCGACCAGCAATTCGGCGGGGCTGGGCAGCGCCGTCACCGCGGCGGCGAGCCGGGGCATGATTCCGGCGCCCACCCAGTGCCGGCGCTCCCAGACGCCGGTGCCCGGGGCGATCAGCAGGACGAGCAGGGCACCGCGGCCGAGCCGGTCCCGCAGCCGTACGAAGGAGCCGTCCTCGGCGGTGACGCGGACGTCCGTGACCTGCGCGCCGGGGGGCGTGTCCACCGGCACCTCCGCCTCCAGGTGCCGGGGCGCGAGCGGCGAGGTGGCGTACGTGCCCGGCGCGCCCAGCAGGCCGCGCCCCAGGTGACCGTCGGTGAGCAGCGCGTCGTGGCCCCGGGCGGCGCCGGGGACGTACGCCCTTATGCCGGGGCCGCCGCGCAGTGTCGGCAGGATCTGGTCGGCGGCGCGCAGCCGGGTGGCGACGACCGCGCGCCGCTCCACCTGATAGCTGTCGAGCAGCGCCTCGTGCGGCCCGTGGTGCCAGGCCAGCGCGAGCTTCCAGGCGAGGTTGTCGGCGTCCCGCAGGCCCTCGTCGAGCCCCTGGGTGCCGAACGCGCCGAGGAGGTGGGCGGCGTCCCCGGCGAGGAAGACCCGCCCGGCGCGCCAGCGGCGGGCCAGCCGGTGGTGGACGGTGTGGACACCGGTGTCGAGCAACTCGTACGCCGGGGCCGTGCCGCCGGTCCAGCCCGCGAGGGTCTCGCGGATGCGGGCCACCAGCAGCTCGGGCGTGACGAGGTCCTTGCCGGGCGGCAGCAGCCAGTCCAGGCGCCAGACGTCGTCCGGCAGCGGACGTCCGGTGATCTCCCCGGCGGAGGGACCGGACGTCCGCCACGGCGGCGTCCGATGGAGCAACGCCTCGTCGGCCCACGGAAGTTCCGTGCGCAGGGCGGCGACGGCGTGCCGCTCGACCGCCGTACGGCCGGGGAAGCGGATGTCGAGGAGTTTGCGGACCGTGGAGCGGGGGCCGTCGCAGCCCACCAGGTAGCTGCCGCGCCACCAGGTGCCCTTCGGGCCGCGGGTGTGGGCCGTGACACCGGAAGGTTCCTGCTCGACGCCGTCCAGGCGGCTGTCCACGGCGATCCGGACGAGCCGCTCGCCGGCCAGGGCCGTGCGCAGGGCGTGGGTCAGCAGATGCTGGGCGAGGTGCAGGGGAGCCGGGTCGGCGTCGTCGAACCCGATCTCGTGCGTCACCTGCTTGCGCCGCATCGACCGCCAACCGGCCCAGTGGACGCCTGCCTCGGCGAGCGAGGTGCCGGTGAGCCGCTCCATGAGGGCGGCGGTGTCCTCGCGGAGCACGACGGTGCGCGCGAGTCGTGGTTCGTCCTTGCCCGGCCCTTCGTCCAGGACGACGGAGGGCACCTCCTGACGCGCCAGCGCCAGGGCGAGCGTGAGCCCCACGGGCCCCGCTCCGACGATGATCACCGGGTCCACGGCGTGGCGCCCCCTGCCCGCGACGGCGTCCTGAGGGACGTATGTGAACAAGAGGTTGGAGCAGGGTGCACGATCACAGAACGTATGCAACCCACTGCCGCTGCTTGCGTCAAGCGACGGAGGCAGCGGCGCGCACGCCACTGCCTCCGTACAGGTCACGTCATATGAGTGAGCGTCAGACCGCCTGGCCCGTTCCGTAGCTGCCGGGGATCGCGGCGGGGTTGTCCTCGACGTCGTCCGGGGCGAGCACCGCGCCCGTGCCGCGCTTGCTGCGGCGCAGCCGGGCCTCCAGCCAGGACGCGAAGGACGTCAGGATGAAGTTGACGACGATGAAGATGAGCGCCACGACGATGAAGCTGGGGACGACGTTGGCGTAGTTCGCCGCCAGGGTGCTGCGCGCGTTGAGCAGCTCGGTGAACCCGAGCATCACGCCGCCGAGCGCGGTGTCCTTCACGATGACCACGAGCTGGCTGACGATCGCCGGCAGCATCGCCGTGACGGCCTGCGGCAGCAGGATGCTGGTCATCGTCTGGCCCTTGCGCAGGCCGATGGCGAACGCGGCCTCCGTCTGCCCCTTGGGCAGGGCGAGGATGCCGGCCCGGACGACCTCCGCGAGGACCGAGGCGTTGTAGAGCACGAGGCCGGTGACGACCGCGTACATGGGACGGTCCTCGCTGGAGATGTCCGAGGAGCGGACGTACAGCTCGTTGGCGAACAGCATCAGCAGCAGGACCGGGATCGCCCGGAAGAACTCGACCACCGCGCCGGCCGGGACGCGCACCCAGCGATGGTCGGACATCCGCGAGATGCCGAGGAACGCGCCCAGGGGAAGGGCGATGATCATGGAGAGCGCCGCGGCCTTCATGGTGTCGGCGAGGCCCGGCAGCAGATAGGTCGTCCAGGCCTGGGACGTGGTGAAGGGTTCCCACAGTGCCCATTCGAGCTGGTTCTTGTCGTCCATCTTCTCCCACAGCCACCACAGGAGCAGGGCGAGCAGGACGAAGAAGAGGATGGACAGAAGGACGTTGCGCCGTTTGGCGCGGGGCCCGGGGGCGTCGTAGAGGACCGAGCTCATCGCTTCACCGCCAGTCGCTTGCCGAGCCAGCCGAGCAGCAGGCCGGTGGGAAGGGTCAGGACCACGAACCCGAAGGCGAAGACCGCGCCGATGGCCAGCGTCTGGGCCTCGTTCTCGATCATTTCCTTCATCAGGAAGGCGGCCTCGGCCACGCCGATGGCGGCCGCCACAGTGGTGTTCTTGGTCAGGGCGATCAGGACGTTGGTCAGCGGGCCGATGACCGAGCGGAACGCCTGCGGCAGGATGACGAGCCCCAGCGTCTGGCTGAAGCTCAGTCCGATCGCGCGTGCCGCCTCGGCCTGGCCGAGGGGCACGGTGTTGATGCCGGACCGGATGGACTCGCAGACGAAGGCCGCCGTGTAGGCGATCAGACCGAGTACCGCCAGGCGGAAGCCCTGGAGGTTGAAGTCGTCGGACGCGCCCATCGTCATACCGAAGATGTCGGCGAGGCCGAGCGAGGTGAAGACGATGATGACCGTCAGAGGGATGTTCCGGACGATGTTGACGTAGGCGGTGCCGAACCCGCGCATCAGCGGGACCGGGCTGACGCGCATCGCGGCCAGCATGGTGCCCCAGACCAGGGAGCCGACGGCGGAGAAGACGGTCAGTTTGATCGTCATCCAGAACGCCGCGAGGACGTCGTAGCCTTCAAGAAAGTCGAACACGATCTCCCGCGCTTCCGGGTGTGTGGCGTACGTGGAGGGCGTGGCGCGCCGCCCGCCGTGATCGCGACGACGGGCGGCGCGCCCGCGGAACCCCACGCCCGGCGCGGGATTCCTGAGGCAGCGGGTGCCGGGTTACTTGACGATGACGCCGATCTTCGGGGCCTGCTCGTTCTTGTACTCGGCCGGGCCGAAGTTCTCCTGGACCGCCTTGTCCCACGAGCCGTCGCTGACCATCTTCTCCAGCGCGGCGTTGATCTTGTCGACGGTGGCCTTGTCACCCTTCTTGACACCGACGCCGTAGTTCTCGTTCGAGAGCTTCTCGCCCACGAGCTTGAACTGGCCCTTGTACTTGTCCTGCGCGGCGAAGCCCGCGAGGATCGAGTCGTCGGTGGTCACCGCGTCCACGGCGCCGCTCTGAAGGGCGGCGATGCACTCCGAGTAACCACCCAGCTGCTTCAGGTTGGCCTTCGGGGCGATCTTGTCCACGACGTTCTGCGCCGAGGTCGAGCCGGTCACCGAACACAGGTTCTCGCCGTTGAGGTCCGCACCCTTGGAGATGTCGGAGTCCTTCTTCACCAGCAGGTCCTGGTGGGCCAGCAGGTACGGGCCGGCGAAGTCGACCTTCTTGGCACGCTCGTCGTTGATCGAGTAAGTGGCCGCGATGAACTTGACGTCGCCGCGGGCGAGCGCGTTCTCCCGGTCGGCGCTCTTGGTCTCGACGAACGTGATCTGGTTCGGCTCGTAGCCGAGCTCCTTGGCCACGTACGTCGCCACGTCCACGTCGAAGCCGGAGAAGGAACCGTCGGGCTCCTTCAGGCCGAGACCCGGCTGGTCGTACTTGATGCCGATCTTGATCTTGTCGCCGCCGCCGCTGGAGCCGCTGCTCGTGTCGTCCTTGTCGTCGGAACCGCACGCGGTGGCGGCGAGGGCGAGGGCGAGGACGGCGGCCGAGGCGGCGGAGGCCTTGCGAAGCTTCATGATCAACTTCCTTTGGGTGATGCCTTCGAAGACGAAGGAGACGTGCGAGCCGTCGTAAGGCGGGTGACGCTGGTCGCGGGCGCGCGGGGCGCCGTCAGTGATGCAGGATCTTGGACAGGAAGTCCTTGGCCCGGTCGCTGCGCGGATTGCTGAAGAACTGATCTGGCGCAGCCTGTTCGACGATGCGGCCGTCGGCCATGAACACCACGCGGTTTGCAGCCGATCGTGCGAATCCCATCTCGTGGGTGACGACGATCATGGTCATGCCGTCCCGGGCGAGCTGCTGCATGACCTCCAGCACCTCGTTGATCATCTCCGGGTCCAGGGCGGAGGTCGGCTCGTCGAAGAGCATCACCTTGGGGTTCATGGCCAGGGCACGCGCGATGGCTACGCGCTGCTGCTGGCCGCCGGAGAGCTGTGCGGGGTACTTGTCGGCCTGGCTGGCCACGCCGACGCGGTCCAGCAGTTCGCGCGCGTTGTCCTCGGCCTTCTTCTTGTCCGCCTTGCGGACCTTGATCTGGCCCAGCATCACGTTCTGCAGCACGGTCTTGTGCGCGAACAGATTGAAGGACTGGAAGACCATGCCGACGTCGGCGCGCAGCCGCGCCAGCTCCTTGCCCTCCTGGGGCAGCGGCTTCCCGTCGATCGTGATCGTGCCCGCGTCGATCGTCTCCAGGCGGTTGATGGTGCGGCACAGCGTGGACTTACCGGACCCGGAGGGTCCGATGACCACGACGACCTCACCGCGCTCGATGGTCAGATCGATGTCCTGGAGAACGTGCAACGCGCCGAAATGCTTGTTGACGCTCTTCAGGACGACCAGTTCTCCGGGCGCGGCCGCGTCTTCCTTGGCCACCGATACTTCGGTCATCGCTCTCGGGCTCCGTCCTCCTCGGTTTCGGAGGACAGTAGTAACCACTGCGACCAGCGTCATTACATCTGAGGGGAATCTGAGGATCACGATCCGATAGCAATCGGACACCTGTCGTAGCACTTACGACCTGGGACCGTATCGGGCGGATAACGGAAGCCCCGCGCAACCGGAACCCACTTGACGGCGTCCTCGTCCATCAGCGTGACTGCCATGGTGCACGCGCGCGTGCACCGCCCTTTTCGTCCACCGAAACCGTACGCCTAGGTCGTACGACTTTGTACAGAACCAGATGGTACGCCCGATGAACCGGAGGAGGCCGGGTTGAGACTGCTGCTCGTCGAGGACGACAACCATGTCGCCGCCGCGCTGTCCGCGGTCCTGAAGCGGCACGGTTTCGACGTCACCCACGCGCGCAGCGGCGAGGAGGCGCTCCAGGCGCTCGTCCCGGAGGGTCCCGGCTTCGGGGTCGTCCTGCTCGACCTGGGCCTGCCCGACCAGGACGGCTACGAGGTCTGCGGCAAGATCCGCAAGCGCACCGCCACCCCCGTCATCATGGTGACGGCCCGCGCCGACGTGCGCTCCCGCATCCACGGCCTCAACCTGGGCGCCGACGACTACGTCGTGAAGCCGTACGACACCGGTGAGCTGCTCGCCCGTATCCACGCCGTCAGCCGGCGCACCGTGCCCGAGGACGCCGCCGCGGCCGGTGAGAACGAGCTGCTGCTCGGGCCCGTGCACATCGAACTGCCCACCCGGCGCGTCACCGTGGACGGCACCGTCGTCCAGCTGACCCGCAAGGAGTTCGACCTCCTGGCGCTGCTCGCCCAGCGGCCGGGCGTGGTCTTCCGGCGGGAGCAGATCATCAGCGAGGTGTGGCGCACCAGCTGGGAGGGGACCGGGCGCACCCTGGAGGTGCACGTCGCCTCCCTGCGCGCCAAGCTGCGCATGCCGGCCCTGATCGAGACCGTGCGCGGGGTCGGCTACCGGCTCGTCGCCCCGGCCTAGCGGGGATCGTTGCGCACACGTCTTCTGCCGCTGCTCATCGTCCTGATGGCGGCCGTGCTGCTGGCCCTGGGTGTGCCGCTGGCGGTCAGCGTGGCCGGCGCCGAGCAACAGGACGTGGTCGTCGACCGCATCGACGACACGGCACGCTTCGCCGCCCTCGCCCAGTTCGTCACCGTCCCGGCCGGCGACTCCGGCCCGGTGGCCACGACCAACGACGAGCGGCGCGAAACACTCATCCGTGAACTGGTCAACTACTACGACGTCTACGGCATTCGTGCCGGTGTCTTCTACGGCAGCGACACCCCCATGGCTCATGCGCCGAGGGACTGGTACCTCCCCGAAAAGGGCGAGGTGCGGGAAGCATTCGAGGAGGCGCTGCTGAGCCGTCGCAGCCACGACCCCCAGCAGGTGTGGCCCTGGCAGCGCAACCGGCTCGTGGTGGCGTCGCCGGTGATCCGGGACGGCGACGTCGTCGCGGTCGTCGTCACCGACTCGCCCACCGGGGCCATGCGCTCACGCATTCTGTACGGCTGGCTGGTCATCGGCGCGGGCGAGAGCGCGGCGATGCTGCTCGCCATCGGAGCGGCCCTGCGTCTGACCGGCTGGGTGCTCAGGCCCGTACGCGTCCTGGACGCGACCACCCACGACATCGCCACCGGCCGCCTGAAGTCCCGGGTCGCGGTCGCGAGCGGTCCGCCGGAACTCCGGCGGCTGGCCCGGTCGTTCAACGAGATGGCGGACAACGTCGAGGACGTGCTGGAACAGCAGCGCGCCTTCGTCGCCGACGCCTCGCACCAACTGCGCAACCCGCTCGCGGCGCTGCTGCTGCGCATCGAACTGCTCGCCTACGAACTCCCGGAGGGCAATGAGGAGATCGCGTCCGTGCAGAACGAGGGCAAGCGCCTCGCCCAGGTCCTGGACGACCTGCTCGACCTGGCCCTGGCCGAGCACACCGAGGCCGACCTGCGGGTCACCGACATCGGTGCGCTGACCGCGGAGCGCGTCGCCGCCTGGGCGCCCACCGCCGAGGCCAAAGGCGTCCGCCTGATCGGAGACTGCCCGCCCACCACGGCCTGGGCGGACCCGGTCACGCTCTCCAGCGCCCTGGACGCGGTGATCGACAACGCGGTCAAGTTCACGCCGGAGGGCGAGAGCGTCGAGGTGACGGTCGCCGTCGACGGCGAGACCTCGACCGTCGTCGTCACCGACCACGGCCCCGGCCTGACCGACGAGGAACTCGTGCGCGTGGGCGACCGTTTCTGGCGCAGCGGCCGACACCAGAACATCAAGGGCTCCGGCCTGGGCCTGTCCATCTCCCGCGCCCTGCTCGCGGCCGGCGGCGGCGCGATCTCGTACGGCCATCACGAGCCCACCGGCCTGAAGGTCACGGTGTCCGTGCCGAGGTCGAGGCCCGTGGCCTGAGACCGGTTCCCGCGCGGCCCGGTCGACCGGCGGTGGTGCCGGTCCCCGTTACGGCTTGACGGAGCGGTAGTAGCGCCGGGCGCCCTCGTGCAGCGGGAGCGGGTCGGTGTAGATGGCCGTGCGCAGGTCGACCAGCTGGGCGGAGTGGACGTGCCGCCCGATGTTGTCGCGGCTCTTGATCACGGTCCGGGTCAGCCACTCGGTGAGCCGGGGGTCCACGTCCGTGCGCGTCATCAGCAGGTTGGACACCGCGATCGTCGGCACGGTGGAGCCGTTCTGGATGGTCGGGTAGGCGGACTCGGGCATGTTGGTGGCCCGGTAGTAGCCCGTGGCGTCGTCCTGCTGGTGCATCTTGGCCACCAGGGCGGCGTCGATCGGCACGAACCGGAAGGTGAAGCCGTCGGCCAGCTTCTCCAGACCGGCCGTCGGCACCCCGCCGGACCAGAAGAACGCGTCGATCTTCCCTTGCTTCAGCCGCTCGGGGCCGGTGTCGATGCCCTCCGAGACCGCCGTGACGTCCTTCGCCGGATCCACGCCCGCCGCCTTCAGGACCCGCTCGGCGATCAGCCGCACCCCCGAGCGGGGCAGCCCGGTCGCGACGGTCCGCCCCTTGAGATCCGCCACGGAGCGCACCTCCGAGTCGCGCGGCACGACCAGCTGCACGTAGTCGTCGTACAGCCGGGCGACCCCGCGCAGCCGGGCGGCGGTGCCGGGGTGCTCCCTCTCGTACGTCTCCACCGCGTCGGCCGCGGCGATGGTGAAGTCGGCCTGGCCGGTCGCCACGCGCGCGACGTTCTCCTGGGAGCCGTTGCTGGCGGTCAGGTTCACGTCCAGGTCGGGCATGTCCTCCGCCAGCGCGGTCCGCAGCCGGCTGCCGTACTCGTAGTAGACGCCGCTCGTGGTGCCCGTGCTGAAGGTGATCCTGCCGCTCGGCGGATCCTCGCCCAGGGGCGGCAGCCACCACAGCAGCAGCCCGAGGACGACGACAGCGGCCCCCGCGCCCTGGAGGGCCCGGCGCCTGCCGATGGGAGGGAACACCTTGGACATGCGCGCGATCCTGCCAGGTGGGGCGGCGAGCTGGCCAGGGCGGGCCGGACGGGGGCGGTGGCGGACGGGGCTGTCAGTGGCCGTCGTTACAGTCGGTGCATGAGTTCTTCGCCCGCCGACCTGGTCCGTCAGTTCCACCTCACCTTCGGTCTCGACGCCCGCAGTACGCCGACGGAGGTGTCGCCCGGACTCGCCGCACACCGGGGTGAACTGCTCGCCGAGGAGGCGGCCGAAGTGGCCGAGGTGGCGGTGAGCGGCCCCCTGGACCGCCTCGCGCACGAACTGGCCGACGTGGTCTATGTCGCGTACGGCACGGCTCTGGTGCACGGGATCGACCTCGACGCGGTGATAGCCGAGATCCACCGTTCCAACATGACCAAGCTGGGTCCCGATGGGCAGGTCGCCCGCCGTGCGGACGGCAAGGTCCTCAAGGGCGCGCACTACGAGGCACCGGACGTGGCGGCGGTGCTGCGCCGCCAGGGATGGGTCCCCGGCGGCGCGGCCTGACCGTCGCGCCTGACCGTGGCAGTCGGCGTTACCGGGTGTCGCTGCCCGCGAGCGGTCACTCGCGTCCCGTCCCTCAGTCGCCCACCGGCGTCTCCGTGCGTGCCTCGGGTGCCCGCTCCTCCACCGGGTGCCGGCGTGCCTCGCGGAGGCGGGTCCAGCGGCCGGCCAGGGGTTCCGTGTAACGGGCGGTGAGCGGTCCCAGGACCACCAGGATCAGGACGTACGCCGTCGCCAGTGGGCCCAGGGACGGCTCGATGCCGGCGGTGACCGCCAGCCCCGCGATGACGATCGAGAACTCCCCGCGGGCCACCAGCGCACCGCCCGCGCGCCAGCGGCCCTTGACCGAGATCCCGGCGCGGCGCGCCGCCCAGTAGCCGGTCGCGATCTTGGTGCCGGCGGTCACCACGGCGAGTGCGAGGGCGGGCACCAGCACCGGAGGAATGCTGGCCGGATCGGTGTGCAGCCCGAAGAACACGAAGAAGACGGCCGCGAACAGATCCCGCAGCGGACTCAGCAGCGTGTGCGCGCCCTCGGCCACCTCACCGGACAGCGCGATACCGACCAGGAACGCGCCGACCGCCGCCGACACCTGGAGTTGCTGCGCCACACCGGCGACCAGGATCGTCAGCCCCAGGACCACGAGGAGCAGCTTCTCCGGGTCGTCGCTCGACACGAACCGGGAAAGGACCCGGCCGTAGCGCAGCGCCACGAAGAGGACGAGTCCCGCGGCGCCCAGCGCCACCGCCAGGGTCACACTGCCGGCCGCCAGCCCGACGCCGGCCACCAAGGCGGTGACGATCGGCAGGTAGACCGCCATCGCCAGGTCCTCCAGCACCAGGACGCTCAGGATCACCGGCGTCTCCCGGTTGCCGACCCGGCCCAGGTCGCCCAGCACCTTGGCGATCACTCCGGACGAGGAGATCCAGGTGACGCCCGCCAGCACCACGGCCGCCACCGGGCCCCAGCCCAGCAGCAGCGCGGCGGCCGCGCCCGGCAGCGCGTTGAGCGTGAAGTCCACGAGGCCGGACGGATAGTGGGCCTTGAGGTTGGAGACCAGATCGCTCGCCGTGTACTCCAGGCCGAGCATCAGCAGCAGCAGGATGACGCCGATCTCGGCGCCGATGGCCACGAACTCCTCGCTCGCGCCGAGTGGGAGCAGCCCTCCCTCGCCGAAGGCCAGACCGGCGAGCAGGTAGAGGGGGATCGGCGAGAACTGGAAGCGGGCGGCGAACCGGCCGAGCAGGCCGAGCCCGAGGATGATGGAACCGAACTCGATCAGCAGGACCGCGGAGGAGTGCACCGGCTCACTCCCGACCGAGTATCGCCGCGGCCGCGTCCACGCCCTCGCGGGTGCCGATCACGATGAGGGTGTCCCCGCCCGCCAGCCGGAAGTCCGGCGCCGGCGAGGGGATCGCCTCGGCCCGCCGCAGCACCGCCACGATCGACGCGCCGGTCTCCGTGCGCATCCGGGTCTCGCCCAGCAGCCGCCCGTTCCAGTGGGAGGTCGCGGCCACCTCGATGCGCTCGGCGACCAGCCCGAGGTCGGTCGTGTACAGCAGGCTCGCGCTGTGGTGTGACGGCTTCAGGGCGTCGATCAGCGAGCCCGCCTCGGCGCCCGACAGCCGCAGCGACTGGGCGCAGGAGTCCGGGTCGTCGGCCCGGTACACGCTCACCGTCCGGGTTCCGTCGCGGTGGGCCACCACGGACAGGTGGCGCTGCTCCCGTGTCACGAGGTCGTACTGGACGCCGATGCCTGGCAGCGGTGTCGTCCGAAGGCGTGGAGCGGACACGGTTTCTTCCCCTTGCGGTCGTGGGCGTTGATCATCGGTACCGGTACCGGTACGGGCCCCTGGGCCGGCGTCGGTGCCGGATGCGGGCGGCGGTCCTCGGTGCCGAACCGGTCCTCGGGACCGTCGATCACCAGTGTGCCGACCCGCCATGCTGCCATCCCCCCGTACGGTGGCGACATGGGTGTCGTCACGGATGGACAGGGCCCGCGCGGGGCGGAGAAGCTGGTCCGGGCGGTGCCGTGGTCCGGGACGGACGGGGCGGGTACGGCCTCGCCGTCGCAAGGCAACCGGTCGGTGGGAAGCGAGGGAGGAGGAGTCGCGCGCGTGTCGTTGTTCTGGCGGATCTTCGCCCTCAACGCCGTCGGCCTGGTCGTGGCCGCCGCGCTGCTCCTGGGTCCGGTCACCGTCTCCACCCCCGTTCGGCCGGCCGAGGCGTTCGTCATCGTGGTGGGGCTGGTGTCGCTGCTGAGTGTCAACGCCGTCGTGCTGCGCGTCGGCCTGGCCCCGCTCGGGCGGCTCGCCCGAGCCATGACCGACGCCGACCTGCTGCACCCCGGAGCCCGTGCCGTCGTCTCCGGTCCGGTGGAGACGGCCGAGCTGATCCGGACGTACAACTCCATGCTCGACCGGCTGGAGGCCGAGCGTGCGACCAGCGCCGCCCGCGCCCTGTCCGCCCAGGAACGCGAACGCCACCGCATCGCCCGCGAACTGCACGACGAGGTCGGCCAGACCCTCACCGCCGTACTCCTCCAGCTCAAGCGCGTCGCCGACCGGGCCCCCGACGGCCTCCGCGGCGAGGTGGGCCAGGCGCAGGAGGCCACCCGCGCCGGCCTGGACGAGATCCGCCGTATCGCGCGCCGTCTGCGCCCCGGCGTCCTGGACGAACTCGGCCTGGTCAGCGCGCTGCGTTCGCTCGCCGCCGAGTTCACCACCCACGGGCTGACGGTCCGCCCCGACGTACGACCCGGGCTGCCCGCACTGACCGAGGAGACCGAACTGGTGCTCTACCGGGTGGCTCAGGAAGCCCTCACCAACACCGCCCGGCACTCCGGCGCCGACCGCGCCGAACTCCGCCTCCGCCCGGTCGCCGACGGCGTCGAACTCCTCGTACGCGACAACGGCCGGGGCCCCGGCCCGACGGCGGGGGAGGGCGCCGGCGTCCTGGGCATGCGGGAACGAGCCCTGCTGATCGGCGCGACGTTCACGTTCGGCCCCGGCCTCGGCGGCGGGACGGCCGTCCGCCTGCGGACCGCGGCGCCCGCCGCCCTTCCGCCTCCCGGCGGCGACCTGCGGTGACGGTCGTACGCCCGTCTCGGCGCGGGGCTCCGCCGATCACGCACCACGCCCGCCCCAGCGTCCCCGGAGGCCGCCGATGACCGAGTCCGCACCGACCCGTGTGCTCCTCGCCGACGACCACACCCTCGTGCGCCGCGGAGTACGGCTCATCCTGGACGGTGAACCCGACCTGACGGTCGTGGCGGAGGCGGGCGACGGGGCCGAGGCGGTCGAGCGGGCCCGCGCGGGGGACATCGACCTGGCGGTCCTCGACGTGGCCATGCCCCGGATGACCGGCCTCCAGGCGGCCCGCGAACTCTCCCGCCGACTGCCCGCCCTGCGGATCCTCATCCTCACCATGTACGACAACGAGCAGTACTTCTTCGAGGCCCTCAAGGCCGGTGCGGGCGGGTACGTCCTGAAGTCCGTCGCCGACCGCGACCTCGTCGAGGCGTGCCGGGCGGCCGTGCGCGACGAGCCGTTCATCTATCCGGGAGCGGAGCGGGCGCTCGTGCGGTCTTACCTCGAACGGCTGCACCGCGGTGCCGACGTGGACGGGCTGCCCGACCGGCCCATCACCGAGCGCGAGGAGGAGATCCTCAAGCTCGTCGCCGAGGGACACACCTCCAAGGAGATCGGCACGCTCCTCTTCATCAGCGCCAAGACCGTCGAACGGCACCGCGCCAACCTGCTCCAGAAGCTCGGCATGCGCGACCGCCTCGAACTCACGCGCTACGCCATCCGGGCCGGCCTGATCGACCCCTGACCCCGCCTCCCGGTCCCGTCCGGTGCGTCCACGCGCGCTCACGCGCCCGCGTGGACGTACGCCGCCCAGACGTGCGGGCGTTCCGGGATCCGCTCGCGCAGGGCCCGGACGCTGTGGTGCAGGGCGAGGGCGGGGCCGTGCCCCGACCCGCCCGCGGCACGGCGGTAGAAGTCGCGGGTGACGTGGTCCGCGTGCGTGCTGTCGATCTCCCACAGCGTGCCGACGGCGGTCGGGAAACCGGCGAGCAGGAAGGCACTGGTGATGTGGATCGCCTCGTCGCTCAGCCGCTCGGAGGTACGGGCCGTACCGCACGCCGCGAGGAAGGCGAGGCGCGCCGTACCCGGCCGCGCGCGGCAGATGTCCAGCACCGGCAGCGACTCGCCGCTCGGCAGGTGCAGCAGGGCACCGGACGGCGCCGCGGGGTCGGTCGCCGCGTGGCAGCCGAAGTGCGCCCAGGCCGCGCCGCCCAGGCCCGCCAGGACGGCCTCCCGGGTCGCGGCGGCACCGATCAGCGGCTCACCCGCCCCCAGCAGCCCGGCCGCGTAGCGGGTCGCCGCCGCGACACCGGGCAGTTCCTCCTCGGGTGCGGCGACCAGCAGCGCACCGCCGTCGCCGGCCAGGTTGCGCCGTTCCCCCCGGGCACGCGCGTAGGCGAGCGTCTCGAAACCGGGCACGTACGACGACACCACGGCGTCGAGGGCGGCGCCGCAGCCTTCCAGGTCGCAGTCGGGCCGGGTGCACTGGGCCGCGTGCAGCGGCAGGGCGTGGAAGGCGCCCGTGGGGACCCACCAGATCCGCGGCCACGGCCCGCCCTCGGGCACGGGCTCGGCGGCACCGACATGCTCCAGGACGGGCCGCACGATCCGGTGCCAGGCCCAGGACAGCGTCCGGCGGACCTCCGCCCCGGCGCCGACCAGCTCGGCCGGGGAACTCCTCGACGCGCCCCGCGCGTTGATGACATCGACGGCCTCCCGCAGCCGCCGGGCCGCCCCGGCCACCTCCTCCGCCTCCGGTTCCAGGGTCAGGGCGGTGATCGACCGTTCCGTCACCACCACGGCGTGGCACAGCTGCCGCGCGTGGTTGAGCACCACCACCGGGCCGTCCGCCGCGAGGGCGCGCAACTGCTCCGCGGCCAGCGGGCGCAGGAAGTCGTCGAAGCCGGGCCGGTCGCGGACGCGGTCGACCAGCTCGTCGAGGGCCCGTGAGGTACGCAGCTTGTCGAGGCGGTCCCGCTCGGCGTCCCCGGGGGCCACCGGCTCGTGCTCGGCGGCGAGCAGATCGGTCAGCCGCTCGAACTCGTCCGCCAGCTCCGGATGGGCCGCCCGCAGTTCGCCGAGGTCGGCCCGCGCCTCCATCCGCCGGGACAGCAGCAGGCCCCTGCCGCGCTCCAGCAGCTCGGTGGCACGGTCGACGTCGGGGCCGGCCACGGCGCGCCGTTCCGCGGAGGGCTCCGGCAGCGCCTCCGGCAGGCGGCCGTCGCGTTCCACCGCGGCGACGATCTCCTTCAGCCTCTCCATGTGCTCCCGGAGCCGGGCGGAGCCGTCACGGACCAGGACCGCCGCCAGGATCAGCTCGACGATGCTCCGGATGTCCCCCTCGAACTGGGTCAGACCGTGCTCGGCGGACTCCTGGTCGCTGCCCCGGTCGGTGATGCCGGGCAGCACTCCCACGGCCGCTTCGAGATGGGAGAGGGCAAGGTCGATCCGGGGCTCGGGCCTGCCCAGCGCGCCCGCCGCGGCCCCGATCTCGCCGTGCGCCCGGAACAGGACCGGAATCCTCGGGTCACGTATCGAGGCGGGGTCGTCGACACCGGCGAGGCGGTTGCGCAGCGGCGCCATCAGCGCCTCGAAGGCGCCCGACAGGGGTGTCGCGGCCGGCGTCTCGGTGGGCGTCTGTTCGGAGGTGACCGGGGGCAGCCGGCCGCCGCCGGTGACGCCGATGGCCGTCATGGCGACGAAGGGGCGCATCGAGTCGGCCCAGCCCGCGGGCGCCTCCGGCTCGACGGCGTCCACCAGATGGGCCGCCTCGGCGAGGAGGCTCCGCGCGCGCTCCGGTTCCGTGTCCCGCAGGGCGAGGGCGCGCATGCTCAGCACGCGCATCAGCGTCATCGCGGTGAAGACCCGGGTCCGGGGGTCGGCGGCCGCTTCGTGCCTCCGGCGGCACTGGTCGACCAGGTCGTCGGTGATGTCCTTCTTCGGGCCGCCGCCCGGCCCGACCGTCTCCAGCAGGTCGAGATAGACGTCGCTCATCATGTCGAGCCCCGGGATGCCGGTCTGCGGCGTGCCGTTCCCCGGCGTCCCGGTCCGGCCCTTGCCGCCGTCGAGGGTCCGCATTCGCCGGGCGATCTCGCGGGCCCGGTCGAGCTGGCCCGGATCCTGACCGAAGAGGTAGAGCTGGAGGGCGTTGTGGAGTTCGGTGTGGGCCGCCGTTAGGGCCTGGGTCGGGTCGGTCGCGGGCACGTGCGGTACTGCGTCCGGGGAGGTGGCGTGCGCCCCCGTCGCTCCCGATGCGCCCGCCGTCGCCGCCGTCGCCGACCCCGGCATCGTCGCGAGGAGCACGGCCGCCTCGCGCGCGGCCTCCGTGTCCATCCGGGTGGCCGACACGGCCGTGAGCGCCTGGGCGAGCACCGCGTCGATGCTCGGGGGCAGGTCCGAGGCGTGCTCGCGGGCGTACCGCAGAAGCGGCACGGCCTCTTCCAGAGGGACGGGATCGCCCAGGTGGGCGGCCTGTGAGGACAGCGCGCTGCCGAGCGCCGCGGACAGGTTGGCCCGCTGCTCGATGTCGTCCTCGTCGAGCCCGTCGAGGAGTTCCCGAATGACGGCGATGTCGGAGTCCAGGTTCTCGGGGTCGTCGAGGCTGACGTCGGCCATGCGGGCCAGCTGGGACACCATGCGGGCCAGCTCGGGGTCGGCCCGGTCGTCGGGTTCGCCGGTGAGGACGGTCGACGCGGCGACGGCGAGCGCGGCCTCGTGGGCGCCCTTGCGGAGCAGGACGGGCAGCACCTGCCCGTCCGGGGGAGCGGTGGCCGTCACCTCCTCGGCCAGCGCGCGGGCGTCCGCGTCGAGCCGGTCGGCCGCCTGGGCGGAGCCGGACCTCCGCAGCTCCTCGGCCCGCAGCGCGGTGAGGGCGGCCAGTACGGCCACGCACGCGTACCGCTGCGGCGTGTCGGCGGGAACTCCGGCCAGCGCGGCTCGGTACCGGGCGATCTGCTCGTCCGAGACGCCGTCGGAGATGCCGTCCGAGAGGCCTGCCGAGGTGCCGTTCGAGTTGCCGTCGGCGAGCGACGACATGATGCCGAGGGTCTCCAGGGTGATGTCCGGGGCCTCGCCCCGCCGCGCGGAACCGTCCCTGAGCCGGTCGAGCAGCGGACCCAGTGACGCCCCGATGTCGTCCTCGCCACCCGCCCGCGAGCCGTCTTGATCGGCCGTCAGCCGTCGCAGGGCCCGGAGCAGTTCGAGGCGCTCCTGGTCGGCGTCGCTCAGGGTGGCCGCGTCGACGGCGTCGAGAACGTCCACCGCCTCGCGCGCGGCCGCGTCGTCGTCCCGCTCCTCGGCGAAGGAGGCGAGCGCCTCGCTCAGGGCCACCGTGGCGGCCAGGTGGGCCGGATGACCGGCCGGGGTGTGGCCGAGGGCCGCGCGCAGCCGTCGTACTGCGCAGGCGATGCGGCCCGCGTCGTGCTCCTGCGCCCCGGCCTCGGCGACCGCCGCCCCGATCTGGAGGTCCAGCTGGCCCGGCCAGGCGGGGGGCTGGGCGTGCAGCGCGCGCAGGAAGCGCAGGCCCTCCGCGCCCTCCGGGTCGAGCGTGTCGTCGGGGACCGCCGCCACCAGACGTTCGACCTCGGCGAGCGAGGGCTCACCGAGCAGCCGGGACGCGTCCACGACCGTCCTCAGGGCGAGGGCGGCCGCGTCGGCCGTGGCCGGGCCGAGGACGTCGGGGCCGAGGCCGGGCAGCCGCTCGCACACCGTCCGCCCGTGCCGGGCCGCGGCGGCGAGCGCGTCCGGCTCCGCGTCCGTCCGGAACCGGAACAGCTCGACGTCGAGTGCGTGCAGCGTCAGCTCCACGAAGCCCTCGTGCTCCTCGGGCAACAGGCTCCGGGCCGTCTCCGACCAGGCCAACGCGCGCTCCAGGGCGGCCCGCCGGTCGGAGTCGGACACGTCGGGGTTCTGGAGCAGCTCGCCGTGGGCCGAGCTGACGAGATAGGCGAACCGCGCGTCCAGGGCCGGATCGGCCGCGTCGTACGCCTCCTCCAGGACCGGCGGGAACTGCACGCCTTCCGGGGCGCGCGGCCGGAGGAATCCGAAGGAACTGACGGCGATCGTCATGTTCTGCTGGATGTCCGGATCGTCGGGTCCCAGGTGCCGGAACCAGAACGTCCAGAAGACCGCGGCGACCGCGTCGAGGTCGACGGCCCCCTCCGGTGAGGGCGCGGCCGCCCGCAGCAGCGAGAGGGCGTCGGCGACCGCCTCCGGCGCGCGCAGGGGCGCGGGGTCACGGCTGTTCTGGGCCGCCAGCAGACGGGCCACGACGTGCTCATGAAGTTCCGTCATTCCCCCTATGGTGCTTTGATTCCACGTCAGAAGAGAGAGTTTCCGGGTCATTGAGGGGGCGCAGTGGGGCACGGGGCGAAGGCACAGAGGCTGTACGAGGATGCCGTCGCGTACATGTGCCGCAATGCCGGCACACTGCGCGAGCTGATCGGCCCCGCCCACTGGGACGCCCCGTTCGCCGTCGTCCGCGACGGCGACCCGTCCGCGCAGTCCTGGCGGGACGCCGTACGCGCGCTGCACGACGCGGCCGAGTCGGCCGGGATCCCCGGCGGACTCGGCCTGCGCGCCACGATGGGCGTGGGCGACTGGCCGTCCGCCCCCGCGCCGCGGTCGACCGGCTGGGTCTGCCCCACGGGCCGCTGCGCCCGCGTCGACCTGCACGAGGAGAGCGGCCCCGACACGGGTCTCTGCACCCTGGTGGACGGCCCGATGCGACGCGTGGTCTGACGGCGGGGACAGA
The DNA here is from genome assembly GCF_042723915.1 of Streptomyces sp. NPDC058335. NCBI lineage: Bacteria > Bacillati > Actinomycetota > Actinomycetes > Kitasatosporales > Streptomycetaceae > Streptomyces > Streptomyces sp. NPDC058335. The sequence continues at coordinate 53,245 of NZ_JBHXHX010000013.1, forward strand.
GGGCGCGCGGCACGGCACCGTTGATGCACGGCAGGACACTCAAGACACTGATGCACGCCAAGACACTGGGGACGGGCTGAGACGGTGGCACTGCTTCTCGAACTCCAGAGGCGCATCCCCGACGGATGGTTCCTGCGGCGGCTGCTGCCCGCCCTGCTGTTCGTCGTGGTGGCCGTCGTGGGCGGCGGGCAGCTGGGTCACCGCGACTGGAACGACGTGGGGCTCGCCCGCGACCGCATCGCCGGAGCCCTGCCGCTGAGCCGCGGGCTCACCGCCGACGGCGCCGCCACGCTGGTGCTCGTCGTGCTGGCGGCGGTGGCCGTCGCCCTGGTGGTGCCCTTCGCCGCGGACGGGGTCGGCACGCTGGCCGCGGGCGCCTGGCCCTGGTGGCTGGCGTCCCTGGCCCGGCGGCTCACCCGGTGGCGGGCCCGCCGCTGGACCTCGCCCCAGGAGATCGGCAGGGAGGCCGTACGGGCCCGCGCGACCGGCCACGAACTGCGCGCCGCCCGGCTCGACGCGCGCCGGGCCCGCGCCGCACCGGTCAGGCCCACCTCCCCGACCTGGTCGGGAGACCGGCTCCGCGCCGCCGAGCGGAGCGCCAGGGCGGAGACGGGAACCGACCTCCCCGGCGAGTGGACCAGGCTGCTCCTCGAAGTGCCGGACGCCTCCCGCGCCGCGCTGGGCGAGGCCCGCGACGCCTACCAGGCGGCCTGCGAGGCCCTCGTCTGGAGCCTCGCGTTCACCGCCGTCGGCATCTGGTGGTGGCCCGCGGGCGTCGGCGGGATCGTCCTCTGGCTGGTCTCCTGGCGGTCCCTGCGCCGGGCGGCGGACGGCCTGTGCCACACGGCCGAGGCGGTCGTCGCGCTGCAACGGACGGCTCCGCCGCCACCCGTGTGAACGCCGTCCTCACGGCCGGAGGTCCGGAAGCACATGGGAGGCCCGGAAGCACAGGGCAGGGGTCTCCCGGGGACCGCCTACCCTTGAGGCATGACCAGCAGCAGCGACCGGAGCCTCGCAGTGGACGTTCCCGCACCCAAGAGCTACGAGATTCGCACCTACGGGTGCCAGATGAACGTCCACGACTCCGAGCGATTGTCCGGTCTGCTCGAAGACGCCGGGTACGTGCGCGCCCCCGAGGGGTCGGACGGCGACGCGGACGTCGTCGTCTTCAACACGTGCGCGGTGCGGGAGAACGCCGACAACCGGCTGTACGGCAACCTCGGCCGCCTGGCGCCGAAGAAGGCCTCGCGGCCCGGCATGCAGATCGCGGTCGGCGGCTGCCTGGCGCAGAAGGACCGCGACACCATCGTGAAGAAGGCCCCCTGGGTCGACGTCGTCTTCGGCACGCACAACATCGGCAAGCTCCCGATCCTGCTGGAACGCGCGCGCGTGCAGGAAGAGGCGCAGGTCGAGATCGCCGAGTCCCTGGAGGCTTTCCCCTCGACGCTGCCCACGCGCCGCGAGAGCGCGTACGCCGCCTGGGTGTCGATCTCCGTCGGCTGCAACAACACCTGCACCTTCTGCATCGTCCCGGCCCTGCGCGGCAAGGAGAAGGACCGCCGCACCGGCGACATCCTCGCCGAGATCGAGGCCCTGGTGGGCGAGGGCGTCAGCGAGATCACGCTGCTCGGCCAGAACGTCAACGCGTACGGCTCCGACATCGGCGACCGTGAGGCGTTCAGCAAGCTCCTGCGCGCGTGCGGGACGATCGAGGGCCTCGAGCGCGTGCGGTTCACCTCGCCGCACCCGCGCGACTTCACCGACGACGTCATCGCCGCCATGGCCGAGACGCCGAACGTGATGCCGCAGCTGCACATGCCGCTCCAGTCCGGCTCGGACACCGTCCTCAAGGCGATGCGCCGTTCGTACCGCCAGGAGCGCTACCTGGGGATCATCGAGAACGTCCGCGCGGCCATCCCGCACGCCGCGATCACCACCGACATCATCGTGGGCTTCCCCGGCGAGACCGAGGAGGACTTCGAGCAGACCCTGCACGTGGTGCGCGAGGCCCGGTTCGCCCAGGCGTTCACCTTCCAGTACTCCAAGCGGCCCGGCACCCCGGCCGCCACCATGGAGAACCAGATCCCGAAGGCGGTCGTCCAGGCGCGCTACGAGCGTCTCGTCGCCCTCCAGGAGGAGATCTCCTGGGAGGAGAACAAGAAGCAGGTCGGCCGCACCCTGGAGCTGATGGTCGCCGAGGGCGAGGGCCGCAAGGACGGCGCCACGCACCGCCTCTCCGGCCGCGCCGCGGACAACCGCCTGGTCCACTTCACCAAGCCGGACCAGGAAGTGCGCCCCGGCGACGTCGTCACGGTCGAGATCACCTACGCCGCCCCGCACCACCTCCTCGCAGAGGGCCAGGTTCTCGACGTGCGCCGCACGCGCGCGGGTGACGCCTGGGAGAAGCGCACCGCGGAGAAGGCGGCCAAGCCGGCCGGCGTCATGCTGGGCCTGCCCAAGATCGGCGTCCCGGCCCCGTTGCCGGTGGCGGCCGGCAGCGGCTGCGGCTCCGACTGACCGAGGTGCCCCGCCCGGGGCGCACGCCGGTGCCCCCGCGCGCGCGTGCGGCACCTCGGGGTTACCCTGCCGATCATGCTTGTCGCCGCCGCAGTCTGCCCCTGTCCGCCCCTGCTCGTGCCCGAGGTGGCCGCGGGCGCCGCGCCCGAGCTGGACGCCGCGCGTACCGCCTGTTCGGACGCGCTGGCGGTGCTCGCCGCCTCCCGGCCGGACCGGCTCGTGGTGATCGGCCCCGCCGAGGAGGCCGGGCGGGGCACGCACCCCGAGGGCACGCCGGGTTCGTTCCGCGGCTTCGGCGTGGACCTCGCCGTACGGCTCGGCCGGCCGGGCAGGGAAGCGGTGTCCGAGCGAGAGCTGCCGCCCTCCCTCGCCGTCGGCGCCTGGCTGCTGGGGCGGGCCGACTGGTCGGGCGCGCCGGTCGAGGGACTCGGCGTGGGGGAGCCCCTGGCGCCGGGGCGGTGTGCCGAGGCCGGACGGGAGATCGGCGCCCAGCCCGGTCGGGTGGCGCTGCTGGTGATGGGCGACGCGAGCGCGTGCCGCACGCTGAAGGCGCCGGGCTACCTCGACGAACGCGCGGTGCCCTTCGACGCGGCGGCCGCGCGGGCGCTCGGCACCGCCGACATCGCGGCCCTCGAGGCGCTCGACGCCGAACTGGCCCGCGAGCTGATGGCGTCCGGCCGGGCCCCCTGGCAGGTGCTCGCGGGCGCCGCCGAGAGCGCCGGCCTGTCCGGCACCCTGCTGTACGAGGACGCGCCGTACGGCGTCGGATACGTGGTCGCGGCCTGGTCGTGACCCCCGTCCGCAAGGGCGTCCGGAACGGAACGGCGGACGGCCGCGGGCGTTTCGCGCCCCGCGGCCGTCCGCCGATCTCGCCGGTGCCTTCCGTCGCTCAGGACGTCGGCGGGGGCGTGCTCGGGGGCGTGAACGTGTCACCGGCCGCCCCCGGCTCGTCCTTGTGCGCGAGTCGGTCCACCGCGCCCTTGGCCTTGCCGGTGCCCGACTCGATCTTGTCCGAGTACTTGCCCTTCGTCCTCTCGTCGACGACGTGGGCGGCCTTGTCGATCCCGTGCTGGATCTTGTCCCCGTGCTGTTGCGCCAGGCCGGAGACCTTGTCCTTGGCAGGGTTGAGCTTGGCCTTCAGGTTGTTCAAAAGACCCATGGGTCACCTTCCCTAGCGGGTCCGTCAGGTGCGGGCGCTCTCGCCGGTCTCACTCTCGACGGCCTTCCCGGACGACTGCTGCCGCGGGATACCGACACCGTCCTCGGCGGATTCCTCCGCCCCGGTGCCGCCCTCGGGCGAACCGGTCGATGTCCCGGTGGCGGTCGTCGTCTCCTGTGCGGCCGCGTCCTCCGTGACCGTCTCCTCCGTGACCGTCTCGTCCGTGGCCGCTTCCTCTGCGACCTTCGACCTGCGGAAAAGCCGTGCCATAACGCCCATATTCACTCCATACGGTACTCGTGCGGGCGAAATCCCGCGTAGCCCGGTGCGTCCGTTTGCGTCACCGGGAGCAGCCGCCCCGTGAACCGGCGACGGAAATCTCGCAACGGGCAACGACCTGGCGCGAGTCCTGTCACCTAACTCGTTCGAGGGCACGGTGTGACGTTTGGGAGACTGGTCCGGTGAGCAGCGCACCCCCCGCCCCCCGCGTCATCGCCGTCGTCGGACCGACCGCGGCCGGAAAGTCCGATCTGGGCGTTTTCCTGGCCCAACGGCTCGGCGGCGAGGTCGTCAACGCCGACTCCATGCAGCTCTACCGAGGGATGGACATCGGCACCGCCAAGCTGACGCCCGAGGAACGCGGGGGAGTCCCGCACCACCTCCTCGACATCTGGGACGTGACCGTCACCGCCTCGGTCGCCGAGTACCAGCGGCTGGCCCGCGCCCGCATCGACGCCCTGCTCGCCGAGGGCCGCTGGCCGGTCCTCGTCGGCGGCTCCGGCCTGTACGTCCGCGGCGCCGTCGACAACCTGGAGTTCCCCGGCACCGACCCCGAGGTCCGGGCCCGGCTGGAGGAGGAGCTGACGCTGCGCGGCTCGGGCGCGCTGCACGCCCGCCTGGCCGCCGCCGACCCCGAGGCGGCGCACGCGATCCTGCCGAGCAACGGCCGCCGCATCGTCCGCGCCCTGGAAGTGATCGAGATCACCGGGAAGCCCTTCACGGCCAACCTGCCGGGGCACGACTCGGTCTACGACACGGTCCAGATCGGCGTCGACGTGACCCGCCCCGAACTCGACGAGCGCATCGCCCGCCGCGTCGACCGGATGTGGGACGCGGGGCTCGTGGACGAGGTGCGCGCGCTGGAGGCGCAAGGCCTGCGCGAGGGGCGTACGGCCTCCCGTGCGCTCGGCTACCAGCAGGTCCTCGCGGCGCTGGCCGGTGAATGCACCGACGAAGAGGCGCGCGCGGAGACCGTCCGTGCCACCAAGCGCTTCGCGCGCCGTCAGGATTCATGGTTCAGGCGCGATCCGCGGGTGCACTGGCTGAGTGGGGCCGCGGCGGACCTCACGGAACTTCCGCAGCTCGCGCTGGCGTTGGTCGAACGACCGGTCACAGCCTGATCACGTCATGGCATCGGGACGCTCAGGCCGTCATCCGGGTCTCCGGCACCATGCCATCATCGAGCTTCGATCGACCAAGTGGAGTCCGAGTTGGGAGGGCGCGTGGCGATGGAGGCCAGCCCTCGCGACACCGCACAAGGCACCGAGCACGTCACCCCCGAGCGTGGTGAACCGGAGCCGGAGGAAGGCCGTCTGAATTCCGACGGACCGGACGGCATGGACGGACCGGAAGGTGTCGACGGTCCGAGCGGCATCGACGACACGGACGACGTGGACGACATCGAGGACGGCGTGACCGCCGACGGGCCGGAGCCGGAGGAGATGTTCGCCGGCGGCCCGGAGGTAGAGGTCGAGCTGCGTCCCCAGCGCCGGCTGCGGATCTGGCAGCTCGCCCCGATCGTCGCCCTGGCCGCGACGGGCTCCCTGATGTTCGCCTTCCCGCTCGCCTTCGACTTCGGCGACAGCGGGGCCGTGATCGCCATGCTGGGCCTGCTGATCTGCTCCTGCGCGGCAGGCTGGGGCATGATGGCCGCCCGCCGCGTCGGCTACACCTGGCCCGGCCAGCCCCAGCGCGGCTCCGGCCGTCGCCCCGACTGGCGGGTCGTCCTCGCCTACGTCGTCCTGGTCGCGGCGGTCGTGGTCCTGGCCGTCTGGCGGGTCGCGCGGCTCCGCTAGGCCCTGCCCGCGGTCCCTCTGCTCACGTCGCCTCCAGGCGGGACTGTCGTAGCCACCCCGTACGATCGAGGGATGAGCATGCGGATCGCCTTCCTCAAGGGGCACGGCACCGAGAACGACTTCGTGATCGTCCCGGACCCCGAGAACGCCATCGACCTCTCCCCGGCAGCCGTCGCCGCCCTGTGCGACCGCCGCGCGGGCATCGGCGGTGACGGCCTGCTGCACGTGGTGCGCTCCGCCGCGCACCCCGAGGCGAAGGCCATGGCGGCCGAGGCCGAGTGGTTCATGGACTATCGCAACGGCGACGGCTCGATCGCCGAGATGTGCGGCAACGGCGTCCGGGTCTTCGCCCGCTACCTCCGGCACGCCGGCCTCGTCGCCGAGGGCGACCTCGCGATCGCCACGCGCGCGGGCGTGAAGAGCGTGCACCTCGCCAAGGACGGCGACATCACCGTCGGCATGGGCAGTGCGCGCCTCCCCGAAGGGGACGTCACGGTGCGCGTCGGCGAGCGCAGCTGGCCCGCGCGGAACGTGAACATGGGGAACCCGCACGCCGTCGCCTTCGTCGACGACCTCGCGCACGCGGGCAACCTGTACTCCCCGCCGCCCTTCAGCCCGGCCTCCGCCTACCCGGACGGGGTCAACGTCGAGTTCGTCGTCGACCGCGGCCCGCGGCACGTCGCGCTGCGCGTGCACGAGCGCGGCTCCGGCGAGACCCGCTCCTGCGGCACGGGCGCGTGCGCCGTCGCCGTGGCCGCCGCCCGCCGGGACGGCGCCGACCCGTCCGTCACCGGCACTCCGGCGACGTACACCGTGGATGTCCCCGGCGGGCGGCTGGTGATCACCGAGCGCCCCGACGGCGCGATCGAGATGACCGGTCCGGCGGTGATCGTCGCCGAAGGCGAGATCGATCCCGAGTGGCTCGAAAACGCCGTCCGCTGAGGAGAGGCACGGCAGGGCATCGGAGGCCGCGACGTCCCGGCAGGCACAGGAATGCCACCGGGCCCGCGGCTGTGAGTTCGAAAACAAGACCGACCCGGCTCAGGTGGCGCGAAACCGTAAACCTCGGGAGCGTCGCTCGAATGGGTGATCCGTTTCACGCTCGGCGAGAGGCGGTCGGTCGGGCGTGATGGGCTCGGTAGCATCAAGCACCGGCCCGGACGGGGGATCGTTGCCAGCCCCCTGCGCCGTGTCCGCCCTGGGGCACCCCGTCCGCCGGTCCACGCAGCCGGAGGTGCCCATGAGTGCGGAGGCCACGAACCCCGCGACCCCAGGCCCGGTAGTGCCTGCCGCGCCCCGCAGGCGCAGCCGCCCCCGGATCGACCTGCGCCGCCTGGGCCGGGCGGCCCTGCTCGGCCCCGCCTCCCGCGGCAGGCTGCCCGACGCGATCGGCCACGTGGTCGAGTCCCACCGCTTCCACCACCCCGACGCCGACCTCGAACCCCTGCGCCGTGCCTATGTGCTCGCGGAGTCCTCCCACCGCGGCCAGATGCGCAAGAGCGGCGAGCCGTACATCACGCACCCGCTCGCGGTGACCCTCATCCTGGCCGAACTCGGCGCCGAGACCACCACGTTGACGGCCTCACTGCTCCACGACACCGTCGAGGACACCGATGTGACGCTCGATCAGGTCGGTGACGAGTTCGGTGCCGAGGTGCGCTATCTCGTCGACGGCGTCACGAAGTTGGAGAAGGTCGACTACGGCGCCGCCGCCGAACCCGAGACATTCCGCAAGATGCTCGTCGCCACCGGCAACGACGTCCGTGTGATGTCGATCAAGCTCGCCGACCGGCTGCACAACATGCGCACCCTCGGCGTGATGCGCCCCGAGAAACAGGAACGCATCGCCAAGGTGACCCGTGACGTCCTCATCCCGCTCGCCGAACGCCTCGGTGTCCAGGCCCTCAAGACCGAGCTGGAGGACCTGGTCTTCGCGATCCTGCACCCGGAGGAGTACGAGTACACGCGCGAGCTGATCGTCGACAACGCCTCGCGCGCGGACGACCCCCTCGCCGAGTTCGCCGACGCGATGCGCGCGGTGCTGCGCGACGCCGACATCCAGGCCGAGGTCCTCATCCGGCCACGGCACTTCGTCTCCCTGCACCGCACCGCCCGCAAACGCGGACGGCTGCGCGGCTCCGACTTCGGCCGCCTCCTCGTCCTCGTCAACGAGGACGCCGACTGTTACGCGGTCCTCGGCGAGCTGCACACCTGTATGACGCCCGTGGTCTCGGAGTTCAAGGACTTCATCGCCGTACCCAAGTTCAACCTCTACCAGTCGCTGCACACGGCCGTCGCCCGCGACGACGGTCAGGTCGCCGAAGTCCTCATCCGCACCCACCAGATGCACAAGGTCGCCGAGGCCGGAGTCGTCGCGCTGGGCAATCCCTACGCTCCTCCTTCGGAGGAGCAGACCGCGCCCGACGGCGAGCGCGTCGACCCCACCCGTCCCGGCTGGCTCTCCCGCCTCCTCGACTGGCAGGAGGCCGCCCCCGACCCGGACACGTTCTGGTCCACCCTGCGCGAGGACCTCGCCCAGGACCGCGAGATCACCGTCTTCCGCCCCGACGGCGGCGCCCTCGGCCTGCCCGACGGCGCCACCTGCGTGGACGCCGCGTACGCGCAGTACGGCGAGGACGCCCATGCCTGCCTCGGGGCTCGCGTCAACGGCCGCCTGGCGACCCTGAGCACCGTTCTGCGGGACGGCGACACCGTCCAGCTCCTCATGGGCCAGGATCCCGCCTCCGAACCCTCCAGGGAGTGGCTGGAGCACGCCCACACCCCCGCCGCCCGCATCGCCATCCAACGCTGGCTGGCGGCGCACCCCGGTGCGGACGGCCCGGCCGCCGCGACCGACGACACGAACACCGGCCCCGCCCAGCCCCCGTCCGACGGCACCGTGCCCCGACCCGCGCCCGACGCCCCCGCACCCCGCCCCGGCGCCGCGATCACCGTCGTGGACCGGCCCGACGCCGGGGTCCGGCTCGCCGGGTGCTGCACGCCCGTACCGGCCGACGAGGTCACCGGCTTCGCCGTACGCGGGGGAGTGGTGACCGTGCACCGCGTGGAGTGCGCCGCCGTGGAGCGTATGACGGAAGCGGGGCGCGCGGCGGTCGACGTGCGCTGGGGGGACACCACCGAGTGCCGGGTCACCCTGTTCGCCGAATCGTTCGGCCGCCCCCATCTGCTGGCCGACCTCACCGAGGCGATGGCCCTGGAAGGCGCCGAGATCGTCTCCGCGACCGTCGAACCGCCCAGCCAGCAGCGGGTACGCCACACCTACACCGTCCAGCTCCCCGACGCGGCCCACCTGCCCACCCTGATCCGCGCCATGCGCAATGTGCCCGGCGTGTACGACGTGGGCCGCGCGCACCACCAGGCACAGCCCTTCTGAGACGTGGCTCCGGGGCCCGTTCCGGCCCCGTCCGTCATCCCACGCGCGCGTGTGGGCAACCCGTTCGGGTGGGCCGGTCGCGCGTCGGCGCCATACGGGCGGGCCACGCTGGTAGCCGTGGTGCATGCCGCTCTCCCCCCGCGCCCAGGCCCACCCGGACGGCGCCGGCACCCGCCGGCCCCGTACAGCCCGCTCCCGCGGTCTCGCCTCCGCCCTGCTCGCCTCGGCCGTCTCCGTCTGCCTCGTCGCCGCGGGCGCCCCGCCCACCCCGCTCGGCGTCGGCGACCGCCTCTTCCCGCACCTGGGCAACCCCGGGTACGACGTGGCGTCGTACGACCTCGCCCTCACGTACTCCGGAAGCAACACCAAGCCGCTCCAGGCGGTCACCACGATCGACGGCTGGACCACCGACACCCTGGACCGGATCAACCTCGACTTCGCCCACGGCGACGTCCAGTCGGTCGAGGTCGACGGGGAGGCCGCCGACTTCGCCACCGCCGGCGAGGATTTGGTGATCACGCCGGCCGACCCGTTGCCCCGCGGCGACTGGATGCGCGTCACCGTGCGTCACACCAGCGATCCGGTGAGCGCCGAGGGACGGGACGGCGGCTGGGTGCGGACCGCGGACGGCCTGGCCATGGCCAACCAGGCCGACGCCGCCCACCTGGTGTTCCCGTGCAACGACCACCCCTCCGACAAGGCCATGTTCACCGTCCGGGTCACCGCGCCCAACGGCTACACGGCCGTCGCCAACGGCCTGCCGACCGACGTCGACCGGGCGGGCCGCGCGACGACATGGACGTACCGCACCCTGCACCCGATGGCCACCGAACTCACCCAGGTCTCCATCGGCCGGTCCGCCGTCCTGCACCGCGAGGGACCGCACGCACTGCCCGTGCGGGACGTCGTCCCCGCCAAGGACCGCGAGGTCCTCGAACCCTGGCTGAAGAAGACTCCTGACCAGATCGCCTGGATGGAGAGCAAGGTCGGCCCGTACCCCTTCGAGACGTACGGGGTGCTCGTCGCCGACACCGTCACCGGCTTCGAACTCGAGACGCAGACCCTCTCCCTCTTCGAGAAGAGTCTGTTCACCGAGCCCGCCTACCCCAAGTGGTACGTCGAGTCGATCATGGTGCACGAGCTGGCCCACCAGTGGTTCGGCAACAGCGTCAGCCCGCGCACCTGGTCCGACCTGTGGCTCAACGAAGGACACGCCACCTGGTACGAAGCCCTGTACGCGCAGGAGAGGAAGGCCGACCGCACCCTGGAGGCACGCATGAAGGCGGCGTACGGCGCCTCCGACCGCTGGCGCACGGCCGGCGGCCCGCCCGGCGCCCCGAAGCCGCCCGCTCCCGGCCAGAAGATCGGCATCTTCCGCGCCAACGTCTACGACGGCGCGGCCCTCGTGCTCTTCGCCCTGCGCGAGGAGATCGGCGAGGAGGCCTTCGAGCGGCTGGAGCGGACCTGGCTGACCGACCACCGTGACGCCGTCGCGAGCACGGCCGACTTCGTCCGCCTCGCCGGCGAGATCTCCGGCCGTGACCTCGGGAGCTTCTTCCAGCACTGGCTGTACGACGAGAAGACCCCGCCGATGCCCGGTCACCCGGAGTGGAAGCCGGTCGCGTCGGCCGTCAAGGCCCCTGAATAAGGCGATGACGAGACGGGCCGTACCGTGCGACCATCGTCGGGTCGGCGGGGCACGGGACACGGGAATCTCCCGGGGCGCTCGTGCGTTGTGCAATATGACCGCCGAACCGGCATTCGCAACGACGTAAGGACCCAATGACCTCCTCTTCTTCCGCTTCCCAGGACAACAAGCGCTTCGCGCACGCCTACCCCGAAGGTCTTCGGGCCGATGCCCTGATGGAAGAGGACGTCGCCTGGAGCCTCGACACCGACGGAGACCGGGACGGCGACCAGTTCGACCGTTCCGAGCGAGCGGCCCTGCGCCGTGTCGCGGGCCTCTCCACCGAACTCGAGGACGTCACCGAGGTCGAGTACCGTCAGCTCCGCCTGGAGCGGGTCGTGCTCGTCGGCGTCTGGACCTCGGGGACCGCACAGGACTCGGAGAACTCCCTCGCGGAGCTCGCCGCCCTCGCGGAGACCGCCGGCGCCCTCGTGCTCGACGGCGTGATCCAGCGCCGCGACAAGCCCGACGCGGCGACCTACATCGGATCCGGCAAGGCCGACCAGCTGCGCGACATCGTCCTCGAGACGGGGGCGGACACCGTCATCTGCGACGGTGAACTGAGCCCCGGCCAGCTGATCCACCTCGAGGACGTCGTCAAGGTCAAGGTCATCGACCGTACCGCCCTGATCCTGGACATCTTCGCCCAGCACGCCAAGTCCCGAGAGGGCAAGGCGCAGGTCGCGCTCGCGCAGATGCAGTACATGCTGCCGAGGCTGCGAGGCTGGGGTCAGTCGCTGTCCCGTCAGATGGGCGGCGGCAAGGGCGGCGGCCTCGCCACCCGTGGTCCCGGTGAGACCAAGATCGAGACGGACCGGCGCCGGATCCGCGAGAAGATGGCGAAGATGCGCCGGGAGATCGCGGAGATGAAGACCGGCCGCGAGATCAAGCGCCAGGAGCGCAAGCGCCACAAGGTGCCCTCCGTCGCCATCGCGGGTTACACCAACGCCGGAAAGTCCTCGCTGCTCAACCGCCTCACGGGCGCGGGCGTGCTGGTCGAGAACTCCCTGTTCGCGACCCTCGACCCGACCGTGCGCCGGGCCGAGACCCCGAGCGGCCGGCTGTACACGCTGGCGGACACCGTCGGCTTCGTCCGGCACCTGCCGCATCACCTGGTCGAGGCGTTCCGCTCCACCATGGAGGAGGTCGGCGAGTCCGACCTGATCCTGCACGTGGTGGACGGCTCGCACCCGGCCCCGGAGGAACAGCTCGCCGCCGTGCGCGAGGTGATCAGGGACGTCGGCGCGACCGGCGTGCCCGAGATCGTCGTGATCAACAAGGCTGACGCGGCCGACCCGCTGACGCTCCAGCGGCTGATGCGGAACGAGAAGTACTCCATCGCCGTCTCGGCCCGTACCGGCCAGGGCATCGACGAGTTGCTGGCGCTCATCGACGCGGAGCTGCCGCGGCCGTCCGTCGAGGTCGAGGTGCTCGTGCCCTACACGCACGGCCAGCTGGTCGCGCGCGCCCATGCCGACGGCGAGGTGATCTCCGAGGAGCACACGGCGGAGGGCACCCTGCTGAAGGCCCGGGTGCACGAGGAACTGGCGGCGGATCTCGCGCCGTACGTTCCCGCGCCGCTTCTCTGACGCACCCGCACGCACGAAGGCCCGCCCCCCGCTCGTCGCGGAGGGCGGGCCTTCGTGCGTGAGCAGCGTCTACCGACCGGCGAACTTGTCGCTCACCGAGTCGTACACGCCCTTGGCCACCTCACCCAGTCGCGGTCCCGCGAGCCAGCCGGCGTCCACCGGGCCGATCGAGGTGTTGGAGACCAGTGCAGGCTTGCCGTCCGAGCCCGCGGCCACCCAGCCGCCGCCGGACGAACCGCCGGTCATCGTGCAGCCGATGCGGTACATCGTCGGGTCGGTGCCGTTGAGCGACAGCCGCCCGGGTTTGTCCTGGCACTGGTACAGCGTCTGCCCGTCGTACGGCGCCGCCGCCGGGTAGCCGGTCGCGGTGATGCTCTTCACCTTCGCCACGGCCGGGGCCGCGAAGTCCACCGGCAGTGCGGAACCGACCGTCTCCTCCAGCGACTTGCCGCCGGCACCCTCCTCGGGAGTCACATGGATGACGGCGAAGTCGTACGAGGCACCGTCGCCGCCGGTCTGCCCGCCCTGCTCGATCCACTGGTCGGAGGTCTGCGCCCAGTCGCCCCACCAGACCCCGTACGGCGCCACCTCCTCCTTGGTGGCCGTCACCAGCTTCGCGGCCGACATGCCCGAGTCGTTGTACGACGGCACGAAGGCGATGTTGCGGTACCAGCCACCCTTCTTGCCGGCATGCACGCAGTGGCCCGCCGTCCACACCATGTTGGACTTGCCGGGGTTCGCCGGGTCCTGCACGACCGTCGCCGAGCAGACCATCGTGCCCTCGGGGGAGTCGAAGAACACCTTGCCCGCCTCGGGAGCGTTGGCGTGGTAGGTGCTCGGTACGGCCGCCGCGTCGACCGCCGCCGGCTCAGGGTCGGTCACGCCCTGGTCGTCGCCGAGGTCGTTCTCCTCGACACCGCGGTCCGGGTCCTCCGCGTCGCGCATCCGGTCCGGGTCCCACAGGCCTTCGATGATCGGGTTGACGTAGTCCTGCGCCTCGCGCAGCCAGTCGTCCTTGTCCCAGTTCTTCCAGGCGCCGTTCTTCCACTTGTCCAGGTCGATCCCGTGCTCTTTGAGCCGGTCCTTGATGTCGTCCGGGATCGTGATCTTTCCGTCGCCCGCGGCGGAGGCGGCGGCGCTGGCCTGGCTGTCCGCGTCGGCGCCGCCCGAGTCGCAGGCGGTCGCGGTGAGCGCGAGCGCCGAGGCGAGGGTGACGGCACCCAGCGCGGGGGAGATTCTGCGTGAGGCGTTCCTCCCCCGTCGAGCGAAGAACGACGGCCGTATGGATCGCATGGTGTGACTCCCCGTGGTGTCAAGGAACTTGGAGCGGTGGCCGCGCCTCCGTGAGAACTCGGCGTCTTCTCATGCCTGGTTCACGGGGGTCGCACGGCCGGGTGGGACGGCATCACACGATAGGCGTTCGCTGTGGGGGACTGCCGACGGAACAGCAACGGTTCCGTCACGGCAAGGATCTTGAGGCAACCCGTAACCCGGTGGACCGTCGGCGGTTGGTAGCCGTGGGGCGGGCCGCCTGTGCGCGGCCCTTCCGGCGGAATCCCCCGAGGGCGCGGAGCCGCCGCCCTCCGCCCGGCGCACCGGTCCGGACCCGGCGGCGGGGGTTCCGCGGCGAACCGACTCGCCTCTGGACAGCGGGAGGACAGGAACCGTGGCTGTGACGGAACCAGTGCGGGGGAAGACGTCCGCGGGGCGCGTTGCCGACGGGGGCGCTGCCGATGAGGGGGCTGCCGATGTGGGGGCTGAGGATGAGGGGGCGGCGCCCACCCTTCAGGCTCCCGTTCCGGGGCGCCTCGCCCACGAAAGCATCCTGCGCAGGCGGTCGGCACGAGAGTCGGCGGCGCGTACGCACGCCCGAGCCCTGCCGATCGTGCCGGTGCGGGCCCGGGGACTGACCATCGAGGGTGCCGACGGACGCCGCTACCTCGACTGCTTCTCGGGCGCCGGGACCCTCGCGCTCGGCCACAACCACCCCGTCGTCCTGGAGGCCGTCCGCAAGGTCCTCGACTCGGGCGCCCCGCTACAGGTCCTCGATCTGGCCACGCCCGTCAGGGACGCCTTCGTCACCGAGCTGTTCCGCACCCTGCCGCCGGGGCTGGCCGACCACGCGCGCGTGCAGTTCTGCGGACCCGCCGGCACGGACGCGGTGGAGGCCGCGCTCACCCTGGTGCGGGCCGCCACCGGCCGCCCCGGCGTCCTGGCCTTCGTCGGCGCGTGCCATGGCATGTCCGAGGGTGCCGTCGAAGCCGTCGGAGGCGCCTCCGACGTACTGGTGACCCGCCTGCCGTACCCGCAGGACTTCCGCTGTCCGTTCGGCGTCGGCGGCGAGGGCGGCGCCGAACTTGCCGCCCGCTGGACCGAGTCGGTCCTCGACGACCCCAGATCGGGTGTGTGCCCCCCGGCCGGGATGATCGTCGAACCGGTCCAGGGCGAGGGCGGTGTGATCCCCGCGCCGGATGCCTGGATGCGCCGTATGCGCCGGATCACCGCCGACCGGTCGATCCCCCTGATCGCCGACGAGGTCCAGACGGGCGTCGGGCGGACCGGCGCCTTCTGGGCGGTCGAGCACAGCGGCATCACCCCCGACGTGATGGTCCTCTCCAAGGCCATCGGCGGCAGCCTGCCCCTCGCCGTGATCGTCTACCGCGACGACCTCGACGTGCGGGAACCGGGCCCCCACGCGGGCACGTTCCGCGGCAACCAACTCGCCATGGCCGCCGGTACGGCCACCCTCGCCCACGTCCGCGCCAACGGCCTCGCAGGACGCGCGGCCACCCTCGGCGACCGTATCCTGCGCGAACTCCGCAGCCTGGCCGAGGAGTTCCCGTGCGTCGGGGATGTGCGGGGGCGTGGCCTGATGATCGGGCTGGAGATGGTCGACCCGGAGGGAGAGGCCGAGGAGAAGTGGGCCGGACATGGTGGCGGTGGGACGCGTCCCGCGTCTCCCGAACTGGCCGCCGCCGTCCAGCGGGAGTGCCTGAGCCGCGGCCTGATCGTCGGCATCGGCGGGCGCCGAGCGAGCGTCGTACGGCTGCTGCCGCCCCTCACGATCACCGACGAACAGACCTCGGCCGTACTCGACCGGCTGTCGGACGCGGTGCAGGCCGTGGTCCGCGCGCGAGCAAAGGAACGACCTTGAACACCCCAGCTCTTTCCTCGTCCGCCACGTCTGTTCTCCCGGTCCCGCGCCAACGGACGGGCGCCGCGGCCGACCCTCTGCACCACCCCGACCCGCACCAGGCGGCCCAGGCGGCGGCCGTGGAGAACCTGCTGCGCTGCTGGGTCCGCGAGACCGGCCTGCCCGCCCCCGACGACGGCGTCCTGCGGATCCCGCTGCCCGCCAGCGGCACCGCGCTCCTCGCCCCCGTCCGCTACTGGTCGCCCACCGGATGGCACCGCTTCGGCCCTCCTCGCCCGGCCGGCGCCCCCGAGCACTGCGCGCCCGCGGACGCCGTCATGGTCGCCACCCTGCTGAGCCGCGAGACGCCCGTGCCCGGCGGGACGTCCGAGGCCCCGCCTGTCGGCGCCCTCCGCGCCGAGAGTGCGGTCCTCGCCGGTGCGGCGGAAGGCGTCGACCTGGTCGCCCGTGTCGCCGACTCCGTCCGCCGCACGGCCACCTTCATCAGCGCGCACCGGGAACGCCCGACAGACCGGACCGACCTCTTCCGCTCCGCCGAGCAGGCTCTGACGCTCGGGCATCCCCTGCATCCGACCCCCAAGAGCCGCGAAGGTCTCACGGACTCCGAAGTCCAGGTGTACTCACCCGAGTTGCAGGGCTCCTTCCCCCTCCACTGGCTGGCCGTCGCTCCCGGCGTACTCGCCGCCGACTCCGCCTGGACCGAACGCGGCCGTCCCGTCCCCGCCGAGGCGCTGACGGCCCGGCTCGCCGGTACCAGGCTGCCGCTGCCCGACGGGTACGCGGCCCTGCCCGTGCACCCCTGGCAGCTGCGCGAGGTCCGTCACCGTCCCGAGGTCGCGGCCCTGCTCGACGCCGGCCTGCTCCGGGACCTCGGCGCCCACGGCCTCCCATGGCATCCCACCTCGTCCGTGCGCACCGTTCACCGGTCGGGGGCACCGGCGATGCTCAAGCTCTCGCTGGCACTGCGCATCACCAACTCCCGCCGGGAGAACCTCCGCAAGGAACTGCACCGTGGTGTCGAGGTCCACCGCCTGCTCCGCACCGGCCTCGGTGAGCGGTGGCGGACGGCCCACCCGGGCTTCGACATCGTCCGGGACCCGGCCTGGCTCGCCGTGGACGGGCCGGACGGGCGTCCGGTGCCCGGCCTGGACGTGATGGTCCGGCACAACCCGTTCGCTCCCGCCGACGACGTCTCCTGCGTCGCCGCCCTTGTCGCGCCTCGCCCCGACGCGCGCCGGGCGGAGGGCGGCGGCTCCGCGCCCTCCCGGCTCGCCGCGATCGTCACGCGCCTCGCCGCTGTCACGGGCCGACCGCGCCAGGCCGTGGCCGCCGAGTGGTTCCTGCGCTACCTGGAGCAGGTCGTACGCCCCGTGCTGTGGCTCGACGGCGAGGCGGGCATCGCCCTGGAGGCGCACCAGCAGAACACACTGGTCCTGCTGGACACCGACGGCTGGCCCAGCGGCGGCCGCTACCGGGACAACCAGGGCTACTACTTCCGCGAGTCCCACCGGGCGGAACTGCAGGCCCGGCTGCCCGGCATCGGCGAGGCAAGCGACACCTTCGTCCCGGACGACGTCACCGACGAGCGCTTCGCCTACTACCTCGGCATCAACAACGTGCTGGGAGTCGTCGGCGCCTTCGGTTCCCAGCGCCTCGCCGACGAGCGCGTGCTTCTCGCCGCCTGCCGCCGCTTCCTCGCCGACGCCGGCTCTCGCACCGGCCCCGGCCGGACCCGTGGTTCCCTGCCCGCCCGGCTGCTCGACTCACCCGTCCTGCGCTGCAAGGCCAATCTGCTCACCCGCCTCCACGGCCTCGACGAACTCGTCGGCCCGGTCGACACCCAGTCCGTCTACGTCGCCATCGCCAACCCCCTCCACCGCTGAACCGCCCCGTCCGGGAAGGAGCAGAGCCGTGCCGTCCACCGACGCCGAGGACACGCTGGAACTACGTCCGCCCGCCGGCTTCCTCGCCTCGCTCGGCGGAGCGGCGCCCGAGACCACGGCCGGGATGGGCAGGAGGGGTTCCGTCCTCCCCGGGGACCTCCTCGACGACATCGGCGGCTGGGGGCGGGCAGCCACCCCCGCCGGTGCCTTCCACCTCCTCCCCGTCCGGATCGAGCGGGACCTGCCTCGCATCGCCCGGTGGATGAACGACCCCGCGGTCGCGGCCTTCTGGGAACTGGCCGGTCCCGAGACCGTGACCGCGGCGCACCTGCGCCACCAACTCGCCGGCGACGGCCGCAGCGTCCCGTGCCTCGGCGTCCTGGAGGGAACCCCGATGAGCTACTGGGAGATCTACCGGGCGGACCTCGATCCACTGGCCCGCTCCTACCCGGCCCGGCCGCACGACACCGGTATCCACCTGCTGCTCGGCGCTGTCGCCGACCGGGGCCGAGGGCTCGGTGCCGTGCTGGTCAGGGCGGTCGCCGATCTCGTCCTCGACAGACGACCCGCCTGCGCGCGTGTCGTCGCCGAGCCCGACCTGCGCAACACCCCGTCCCTCGCGGCTTTCCTGACCGCAGGCTTCCGGTTCTCCGCGGAGATCGGCCTGCCCGGGAAGCGAGCCGCCCTCATGATCCGGGACCGGGGCCTGCGTGATCTGTTGTGACCGCCTGTCCGCCCTGCCGATCTTCCCGACCACCAGCCGGTCGCATCCGGTCCCGATCGGTCACTCCCGAACCGATACCAGCAGGACCTCCTCACTCACCGACATGCCTGCCGTCTTGATCGCGTCCCTCCCGTCCCCCGTGACCACACGTTTGTCAGTGGCGCCCCGTAGGGTGGTCGCGCTATGACGAAGCCCTCACTCCCCGAACTCCTGCATGCTGCCGTCGCCGCCGTCGGCGGCACGGAGCGCCCCGGCCAGGTGACCATGGCCGAAGCCGTCGCGGAGGCGATCGACGACGGCTCCCATCTGCTGGTCCAGGCCGGCACCGGCACCGGTAAGTCGCTGGGGTACCTCGTGCCCGCGCTCGCGCACGGTGAGCGTGTCGTCGTGGCGACCGCCACCCTCGCGCTGCAACGCCAGCTCGTGGAGCGCGACCTGCCACGCACGGTCGACGCGCTGCATCCGCTCCTGCGCCGCCGCCCCGAATTCGCGATGCTCAAGGGCCGGTCGAACTATCTGTGCCTGCACCGGCTGCACGAGGGCATGCCCCAGGACGAGGAGGAGGGCCTCTTCGACCAGTTCGAGGCGGCCGCGCCGACCAGCAAGTTGGGCCAGGACCTGCTGCGGCTGCGTGACTGGGCCGACGAGACGGAGAACGGCGACCGGGACGACCTGACCCCCGGCGTCTCCGACCGCGCCTGGGGGCAGATCTCGGTCTCCTCGCGCGAGTGCCTCGGCGCCACGAAATGCGCGTACGGCGCGGAGTGCTTCGCGGAGATGGCCCGGGAGCGGGCCAAGCTGGCCGAGGTCGTCGTCACCAACCACGCCCTGCTCGCCATCGACGCCATCGAGGGCGCTCCCGTCCTTCCCCAGCACGAGGTGCTGATCGTCGACGAGGCCCACGAGCTGGTCTCGCGGGTCACCGGCGTCGCCACCGGCGAGCTGACCGCGGGGCAGGTCAACAGGGCCGTACGCCGCGCGGCGAAGCTGGTCAACGAGAAGGCCGCCGACCAGCTCCAGACCGCCGCCGAGGGCTTCGAGCGGCTGATGGAGCTGGCCCTGCCGGGTCGCCTGGAGGAGATCCCGGAGGACCTCGGCTACGCCCTCATGGCGCTGCGCGACGCCGCCCGCACGGTCATCTCAGGGATCGGCGCGACCCGCGACAAGTCCGTCCAGGACGAGGACTCGGTCCGCAAGCAGGCGCTGGCCTCGGTGGAGAGCGTGCACGACGTGGCGGAGCGCCTGGTGAACGGCTCCGAGTACGACGTCGTCTGGTACGAGCGGCACGACCGCTTCGGCGCCTCCCTGCGCGTCGCCCCCATGTCCGTCTCGGGCCTGCTGCGGGAGAAGCTCTTCGCGGACCGCTCCGTGGTTCTGGCCTCGGCGACCCTGAAGCTGGGCGGGGACTTCAACGGCGTCGGTGCCTCCATGGGCCTCGCCCCGGAGGGCACCCAGGGCGAGGACCTCCCGCAGTGGAGGGGCATCGACGTCGGCTCCCCCTTCGACTACCCCAAACAGGGCATCCTGTACGTCGCGAAACACCTGGCCCGCCCCGCACGCGACGGCGACCGCGCGGACATGCTGGACGAGCTGACCGAGCTGATCCAGGCGGCGGGGGGACGGACCCTCGGTCTCTTCTCCTCCATGCGCGCCGCCCAGCTGGCCGCGGAGGAGCTGCGCACCCGCATCCCCGAGTTCCCGATCCTGTTGCAGGGCGAGGAGACGCTCGGCGAGTTGATCAAGAACTTCGCGGCGGACCCGAAGACCTGCCTCTTCGGCACGCTGTCGCTCTGGCAGGGCGTCGACGTGCCCGGCCCGAGCTGTCAGCTGGTGGTCATGGACAAGATCCCGTTCCCCCGGCCGGACGACCCGCTGATGAGCGCACGCCAGAAGGCGGTCGAGGACGCCGGCGGCAACGGGTTCATGGCGGTCGCCGCCACCCATGCCGCCCTGCTGATGGCCCAGGGCGCGGGCCGGCTCGTCCGTGCGTCGGGCGACCGTGGTGTCGTCGCGGTACTGGACCAGCGGCTGGCGACGGCCCGCTACGGCAGCTATCTGAAGGCGTCGATGCCCGACTTCTGGTTCACGACGGACCCGAACCAGGTCCGCAGGTCGCTGGCGGCGATCGACGCGTCGGCGAAGCAGGCGGAGGAATAGCGAAGAGGGCGTGCCCCCGCGGGGACACGCCCTCTACACCTTGCGGCGACCGGTCCGGTACAGCACAGGGCCCCGGAACCGGCGCAGGGATCCCGGGGCCCAGTCAGGGGGCGGTCGAGGAGGCCCGTCCGCCGCCGCACTCAGACGCGGCGCAGTACGGCAACCACCTTGCCGAGGATGGTCGCGTCGTCGCCGGGGATCGGCTCGTACGCGGCGTTGTGCGGGAGGAGCCAGACATGGCCGTCCTCGCGCTTGAAACGCTTGACGGTGGCCTCGCCCTCCAGCATGGCGGCCACGATGTCGCCGTTCTCCGCGACGGGCTGCCGGCGGACGGTGACCCAGTCGCCGTCGCAGATCGCGGCCTCGATCATCGAGTCACCGACGACCTTCAGTACGAACAGCTCACCGTCGCCGACGAGCTGCCGGGGGAGCGGGAAGACGTCCTCGACCGACTCCTCGGCGAGGATCGGGCCACCGGCGGCGATGCGGCCGACCAGGGGGACGTACGACGCGGCGGGCTTGCCGGCGGTGTCCGTGGGCTGGACCGCCGCGGACTGGTCGGAACCGCGCACCTCGTAGGCACGAGGGCGGTGCGGGTCGCGGCGGAGGAAGCCCTTGCGCTCCAGTGCCATCAGCTGGTGTGCGACCGATGAGGTGCTGGACAGGCCGACGGCCTGGCCGATCTCGCGCATCGATGGCGGGTATCCGCGCCTCTGCACGGAGTCCCGGATGACCTCGATCACCCGACGCTGACGGTCGGTGAGGCCCGAGCTGTCCGCCCGGATGCCTGGAGGTCGGCCCGGCAGGGAGCGCTTGTGCCCCTCCGGGTTCGTGGTTTCGTTCATCGCATGCACCGGCTCGAGTCGGCCCTGGGAGCGGTCCTGGGCAGTGATGGTGGCACTGTCTGCGGTGGTGGTCACGTCGGCCCCTCTCGGTTGTCTCCCTGCTGGACAACGGTAGTTGCTTTCGAAAGGTTGCGCCAAACACACGTTCGAGTGAAAAAGCGTAGATAGCCTGACTTGATCATGTGTCTGGGTGTATGGCCGACGCGTTGCCCGCCGGGCGGAAGGGCTGCTTGTTGTAGCCTTCGCCGCCGGGGCCGATGGCCTGGTGAGGTGTGACCCCCAGTCTGCCATCCGCCCTCCCGTACTCCGGGAACCGGGCCCCACTCTGCGCGAGAGTCCCACCTCTCCTCCTCCAGGCGCTCACGGTATCCCTGTGCGCCGCCCGGCGATATGGCCGTACGCGCGCGTGCGGCGTTTCGTGCGGGGCGGGTCGCGCGCGGCGGGTTTCGGGTGCTCGCTGTGACCGCGGGGCCGCGGCGCGTGAAGGCCGCCGACGCGACACGCGACACAGCCTGGGTGAATGAGCCAAGCACCACATCTAGTGGTTGGATATCAACAGCAGCCCACAAGTTGTGGTCCCCCGGGACTTCGCACCCTCTGGGATCGCCTATGCTGAGGGCTGCTTCGAGGGGCCCGTGAGGCCCGGCGAGGCCATTGAGTCTGCTGTGAGGAGGGATGGATCATGCACTGCCCCTTCTGCAGGCACCCCGACAGCCGCGTCGTCGACAGTCGTACGACCGACGACGGCACGTCGATCCGCAGGCGCCGCCAGTGCCCTGACTGCTCCCGTCGTTTCACGACCGTGGAGACGTGCTCGCTCATGGTGGTCAAGCGGTCCGGGGTCACCGAGCCCTTCAGTCGCACCAAGGTCATCAATGGCGTCCGCAAGGCATGCCAGGGACGACCTGTCACCGAGGACGCACTCGCACAGCTCGGCCAGCGGGTCGAGGAAGCGGTGCGGGCCACCGGGAGCGCCGAGCTGACCACCCACGACGTGGGGCTGGCCATACTCGGCCCGTTGCAGGAACTGGACCTCGTCGCCTATCTGCGATTCGCCTCCGTCTACCGGGCATTCGACTCGCTCGACGACTTCGAGGCCGCCATCGCGGAACTCAGGGAGACGGGGCACCCCGCCGCGGACGACGAAGACCGCGAAAACGCTGACGGCACTGACGGCGCCGAAGCCGCTGTCGCGGGGAGCCGGGAAGACGACGGCGGGCGCGGAGGAACCGTTCAGGTTCCCGAGCCCGCCCACTCCGCCGACTGACCGGCGGGCCGGAACCGGAACGGCAGCTCCGGGTCCGGCCGGGCGGCGGCGGACCAAGACCTGTTGCGGGCGTAGCGCGTGGTGCCCGCAGCACAAGACAGAACACCGTGTCACAGGAACAACGTGGCATTTCAGGGCGTTTTCGCCCGTACAGGGAGGCGGCATGACAGAGACGGCGAGCGGTCCGGCACGGGGTTCCCGAGCCAAGGGCGCCAAGGCGACCAAGGGCCTGCGTATCGAGCGCATCCACACGACCCCCGGCGTGCACCCGTATGACGAGGTGGCCTGGGAGCGCCGTGACGTCGTCATGACCAACTGGCGCGACGGCTCGGTCAACTTCGAGCAGCGTGGCGTCGAGTTCCCCGACTTCTGGTCGGTGAACGCGGTCAACATCGTCACCAGCAAGTACTTCCGGGGCGCCGTCGGCACCCCGCAGCGCGAGGTCAGCCTCAGGCAGCTGATCGACCGCATCGTGAAGACGTACCGGAAGGCCGGCGAGGACCACAAGTACTTCCCGTCGCCCGCCGACGCCGAGATCTTCGAGCACGAGCTGGCGTACGCCCTCCTGCACCAGATCTTCAGCTTCAACAGCCCCGTCTGGTTCAACGTGGGCACTCCGCAGCCCCAGCAGGTCTCCGCCTGCTTCATCCTTGCCGTCGACGACTCCATGGAGTCGATCCTCGACTGGTACAAGGAAGAGGGCATGATCTTCAAGGGCGGCTCCGGTGCCGGCCTGAACCTCTCCCGCATCCGCTCCTCCAAGGAGCTGCTCTCCTCCGGCGGCAACGCCTCCGGCCCGGTCTCCTTCATGCGCGGCGCCGACGCCTCCGCCGGCACCATCAAGTCCGGTGGTGCCACCCGCCGCGCCGCCAAGATGGTCGTCCTCGACGTGGATCACCCCGACATCGAGGACTTCATCGAGACCAAGGTCAAGGAGGAGGAGAAGATCCGCGTCCTGCGCGACGCGGGCTACGACATGGACCTGGGCGGCGACGACATCACGTCCGTCCAGTACCAGAACGCCAACAACTCGGTCCGCGTGAACGACGAGTTCATGACGGCCGTCGAGCAGGGCGGCAAGTTCGGCCTGCGTGCGCGGATGACCGGTGACGTGATCGAGGAGGTCGACGCCAAGTCGCTCTTCCGCAAGATCGCCGAAGCCGCCTGGGCCTGCGCCGACCCGGGTATCCAGTACGACGACACCATCAACACCTGGCACACCTGCCCCGAGTCCGGCCGGATCACCGCGTCGAACCCGTGCAGCGAGTACATGCACCTGGACAACACGTCCTGCAACCTCGCCTCGCTGAACCTGATGAAGTTCCTGAAGGACGACGGCAAGGGCCACCAGTCCTTCGAGGCCGACCGCTTCCAGAAGGTCGTCGAGCTGGTCATCACCGCGATGGACATCTCCATCTGCTTCGCGGACTTCCCGACCCAGAAGATCGGCGAGAACACGCGCGCGTTCCGCCAGCTCGGCATCGGCTACGCCAACCTCGGCGCCCTGCTGATGGCGACCGGCCACGCGTACGACTCGGACGGCGGCCGCTCGCTGGCCGGCGCCATCACCTCCCTGATGACGGGCACGGCCTACCGCCGCTCCTCCGAGCTGGCCGAGGTCGTCGGTCCGTACGACGGCTACGCCCGCAACGCCGACGCCCACAACCGCGTCATGAAGCAGCACTCCGACGCCAACCAGAAGGCCGTCGGCATCGACGACCTGGACAGCCCCGTCTGGGCCGCCGCCACGGAGGCCTGGCAGGACGTGCTGCGCCTCGGCGCGAAGAACGGTTTCCGTAACTCCCAGGCGTCCGTGCTCGCCCCGACCGGCACCATCGGTCTGGCGATGTCCTGCGACACCACCGGCGTCGAGCCCGACCTCGCCCTGGTCAAGTTCAAGAAGCTCGTCGGTGGCGGTTCGATGCAGATCGTCAACGGCACCGTCCCGCAGGCCCTGCGCCGCATGGGCTACCAGGAGGAGCAGATCGAGGCGATCGTCGCCCACATCGCCGACAACGGCAATGTGATCGACGCGCCCGGTCTCAAGCAGGAGCACTACGAGGTGTTCGACTGCGCCATGGGTGAGCGTGCCATCTCCCCGATGGGGCACGTCCGCATGATGGCCGCGATCCAGCCGTGGATCTCCGGAGCCATCTCCAAGACGGTCAACATGCCGGAGACGGCGACCGTCGAGGAGGTCGAGGAGATCTACTTCGAGGCCTGGAAGCTCGGCGTCAAGGCGCTCGCGATCTACCGCGACAACTGCAAGGTCGGCCAGCCCCTCTCCGCGAAGACCAAGGAGAAGGAGAAGGCCGAGATCACCGAGAAGGCCGAGGAGACCATCCGCACCGCGGTCGAGAAGGTGGTCGAGTACCGCCCGGTCCGCAAGCGTCTCCCCAAGGGCCGTCCCGGCATCACGACGTCGTTCACCGTCGGTGGCGCCGAGGGCTACATGACCGCCAACTCCTACCCGGACGACGGTCTCGGCGAGGTCTTCCTGAAGATGTCCAAGCAGGGCTCCACGCTCGCGGGCATGATGGACGCCTTCTCCATCGCGGTCTCCGTCGGCCTCCAGTACGGCGTGCCGCTGGAGACGTACGTCTCGAAGTTCACCAACATGCGCTTCGAGCCGGCCGGCATGACGGACGACCCGGACGTGCGGATGGCGCAGTCGATCGTCGACTACATCTTCCGCCGCCTGGCGCTCGACTTCCTGCCCTTCGAGACGCGCTCCGCGCTCGGCATCCACTCCGCCGAGGAGCGTCAGCGTCACCTGGAGACCGGTTCGTACGAGCCGTCCGACGAGGACGTGGACGTGGAGGGCATGGCCCAGTCGGCCCCCCGCCCGACGGACCTGAAGGCCGTCGCCACGCCGAAGGCCGAGGTCGAGGCGGCCAAGCCCGCGCCGATGCAGGCCCACACCAGCGCCGAGCTGGTGGAGATGCAGCTGGGCATCCAGGCCGACGCCCCGCTCTGCTTCTCCTGCGGCACGAAGATGCAGCGCGCCGGTTCCTGCTACATCTGCGAGGGTTGCGGCTCGACCAGCGGTTGCAGCTGATCTCCGGTAGTACCGGCCAGGGGTGAATGACCTGGCAGAGGGCGGTGGAGCCGGTTTCCGGCGCCACCGCCCTGTTCTTCCGCGAGGTGACCCCCTCGCGGGGTTTTCGAGCGCTTGTTCGGGTGGCATGCTTCCGGGCATGATCAACAGAATCGAGTCGTCCTCCCGCCGGTGAGCACGACACCAGAAACCCCACCGCCGGCGCATCCGAGCACCCTGTACGAGCACGCGCTGCGGCTGCACCGACTCACACCGCACGAACCCCTTCCGCGGAGCGGTGAGCCGTATCCGGACGCGGCGGCGAGACGTCGGCGCCGGCAGAGAAACCCGCCGGACCACACGCTCGCCGGAATCGAAGCGGCTCGGGTCCTCGACGAGTACTTCGCGGACCCGAGCCCGACGCCGCTCGCACTGGCCCGCCGCCTTAGGTCCGTTCCTGTGCCGTTCCGTCACGACGAACGTGTCGCCGAGGCGGTCCGGCGAGCGCCGGGGCCAAGGGCTCGGGAGGCGGGCAGATGGCTGGTCCGGCACGGAACCGATGCCGCTGCCGTGGCCGTCGGCCTGGCCGTGCTCGCCGAGTGCGCCACGTCGGACGACATCACCAGGATCCAGACCATCGGCCTGCTGTCCAACGGCTTCGGCCCTCTCGCGGTCCGGGCCCTCGACCGTCTGCCGGGCGGAGTCGACGCGTTGATCTGGCTCGCGGACCGCGTGACGGCCTGGGGCCGGGTCCATGCGGTGGACGCACTGTGCCGACATGTCGATGAGCACCCGGCCGTCCGGCCCTGGCTGCTGCGCCGAGCCCTCGACGGCGACTTCCTCAACAGCTACTTCGCCGACACCGTCGCGAGAGCGACGGCGCTGCACGAGGCCGTCGCGGAGTCCGGGGCCGATGCCGAAGTGGTGGACCAGACCGGGCGGATCCTCCACGTGATGACGTATTGCGAGGGAATGGGAACCCCACTCCGCCGCTATCCGCACGCGGTCGCCCTGATGGAAGCGCATGTCCGGCATCTACGGCGTCTGGGGCCGACGGCGGAGCGCTACTTCGCCGTGGCGACAGTCGCCCACTACGTCACCCAGGAGACCCCTCTCCAGTCCCATGAGGTCCCTGGAATCAAGGAGCGCTGGGACGAGGCCCGTGCGTCCTATCTCGCGCTCATCGACCGTCGGGAGTGGTGCGAAGTGGCCCGGAGCGGCCTCGCGCACGGGGACGAGCGGCTGACGTGGCTGGCGACCGACGTAGCGCCGAATCTCCGGCTGCGGGCCTTTTCGGAGACGTCGGCCGAGCCTGGATGACCTGGTGGAGCCGAGGGCCGGCTCCACCAGTGCCGTCCGAGTCCCACCGGCGCTTCAGGACCGGCGCAGCCGGCCCATGATCCTGGTGAACGTCGCCGGGTCGTCCTCGTAGCCCTGTACGCCGTCGTGGAGCGACCAGCCGTCGACCGGGTCGCGCACGAACTCCGCGACGGTGGCCGCCGTCGCGCCGAGCACCCCGCCGAAGTCGTCCTCGGCCAGTTCGGTGTAGCCCTCGCGGATCCGGAAGGCCGGATTGATCACGCTGACGAAGGTCCGCTCCGCGGGACGCTGCTGGATGACGACACCGACCACCACGCGCGCGTACCGGGCGTCCAGCCGGTCGAGTTCGATCGTCATGACCTCGTCCCAGCCGAAACCCTTGCCGTCCGTGCTGTCACGGTTGAGCGTGATGGTGCCGTCGGGGGAGCGGCTGTCGAAGTGCACCACGTAGGCGGGCTCGCCCCCCGGGTCGTCCGCCAGGTAGGTCCCGGCCACTATGTCCAGGTCGGTCGGCGGCTCACCCGCCGGACTCGGGTCCCACTTCAGAGCCATCTCGACCTTGCGGATCCCCTTGTTGAGGCCGTTCACCGGTCTGTCCCTCCCCGTCCCCGTCAGCTGTCGCGCCGAACTGGCCGCTCATCAGGGCCGGTTGTCCATCCTGCCACGCTCGCGTGGCGGCCCGCACGGATGCCGGGGCCCCCAAGAGTGACCGACGCCACGCCTGCTGGCCTTACCATGGCGCGGTGCTGGTCAAGTGGATTCGCTGCACCGTGGTGGACCGCCGCGGTTTCGAGCGGGGGCAGCGAAAGTGGGCGGGGCTTCTGGGGGAGCCGGGATTCCGGGGACAGGGCGGGGGCTGGAGCAGGGGACGACCCTCGGTCGCGCATGTCTTCGCGTTCTGGGAGAGCCGCGCCTTCTACGACTCCTTCATGGCGCGTTCCCACGACCGGCTCGCGACCGCCCAGGCGGGCACCTTCAAGGAGGCCCAGGCCCGGTTGTTCGACTACCGCTTCGACGTGAAGACGGGCTTCGAACCCCGCTTCACCGACTGCGACCTGGTTCGGGTCGCGCTGTGCCGGGTCCACGAGGAACGTGCCGAACACTTCACCCTGATGCAGGAGAAGGTGTGGAACCCGGCCATGGCCGGGTCGCCCGGCATGATCCGGGGCATGTTCGCCGAGGCGCCGGGACACGAGTTCCTGGTCCTGTCGATGTGGCGCTCTCAGGCCGAACACGGCAAGTACCGCGCCGAGCGGATAGAGCGGCTCGCGCTGCGCGCACAGACGGAAGCGGATGTTTCCGCCCTCACCGGCGACATCGTCGAACTGGAACCCACCTGGACGGTTTGAGATCCGGACCCTCTGATCGTGCCCTCCGAAGCGCCTCCTGGGTGCGGGTTTCGTGTGACCTACGCCGTATGGAGGCCGTACGAGTGCTCGATCGGCCGCCACCCGATCTAGTGTTTTCGCATGGCAAGACCACGGCGCATCGTCCTTGTCCGGCACGGGGAGTCAACGGGCAATGTTGATGACACCGTCTACGAGCGTGAACCCGACCACGCACTGCCCCTGACCGAGCGGGGCCGGCAACAAGCGGAGGAGACCGGCAAGCGGTTGCGGGAGGTGCTCGGCGACGAGCGGGTCAGCGTGTACGTCTCGCCCTACCGGCGCACGCACGAGACCCTCCGCGCGTTCCATCTCGACCCCGACCTCATACGCGTACGGGAGGAACCCCGGCTGCGCGAGCAGGACTGGGGGAACTGGCAGGACCGCGACGACGTCCGCCTCCAGAAGGCCTACCGTGACGCGTACGGGCACTTCTTCTACCGCTTCGCCCAGGGGGAGAGCGGGGCGGACGTGTACGACCGGGTCGGCGGCTTCCTGGAGAGCCTGTTCCGCAGTTTCGAGGCACCCGACCACCCGCCGAACGTGCTGATCGTGACGCACGGTCTGGCCATGCGACTCTTCTGCATGCGCTGGTTCCACTGGACGGTCGCCGAGTTCGAGTCCCTGTCGAATCCGGGGAACGCCGAGATGCGGATACTCGTTCTCGGGGACGACGGCAAGTACGCCCTCGACCGGCCGTTCGGCCGCTGGCGGCATCCGGAGCCGTACGGGATCACTGGAGAGTGGCAGAGCGATGACCGTTGACTCCTCCTCCGAGGGGCGCCTGGGACGCGCCCTGGGCGCCCTGCGCGGACTCGCGGTGGGGGACGCGCTGGGCTCGCAGTTCTTCGTGCCGGCGCACTACCCGCTGCTGAAGCACCGCGGACTGCCGCCCGGCCTCTGGCAGTGGACGGACGACACGGAAATGGCCTGTTCCGTCGTCGCCGTCCTGGCCACCCACCACCGCATCGACCAGGACGCCCTGGCCCACTCCTTCGCGGCGCACCACGACTTCGACCGCGGCTACGGCCCCGCCGTCAACCGGCTGCTGAGACTGGTCCGGGAGGGCGGCGACTGGCGTGAACTCGCCGCTGCCCTGTTCAACGGCCAGGGGTCCTGGGGCAACGGTGCGGCCATGCGGATCGCCCCCCTGGGCGCCTGGTACGCCGACGATCCAGAACAGGCGACCCATCAGGCGGAGATCTCCGCCTACCCCACGCACCAGCACCGGGAGGCCGTGGTCGGCGCCATGGCCGTCGCCGCGGCAGCCGCGCTGGCCGGTGCGCCGGGAGGTCCGCCCAGCGCGGACGCCCTCCTGGAAGGCGTCATCGGCCTCATCCCCAAGAGCGCGGTGACCGCGGGGCTGCGGCGGGCCCGGGACATGCTCGACTACGGCGATGCCGGCACCGTCGCGGCGGTCCTGGGCTGCGGACGGCGTACGACGGCCCATGACACCGTGCCGTTCGCGCTCTGGTCCGCGGCCCGCTCTCTCGGCGACTACGAGGAGGCCTTCTGGACCACCGCGCAGGTCGGTGGGGACGTGGACACGACCTGCGCCATCGTGGGCGGCGTCATCGCCTCCGGGAAGGCCGGGAGGCCTCCCGCCGCCTGGACGGAGCGGGTGGAGGCATTTCCGGCCTGGGTTCCCTCGTCCGCTTGAGCGGCGCCGCCTGGTCGTCCCACTGAGCGGTCGCTGCCCGCCCTTCCTGCCCACCCGATGTGAACAATCCGTGTTCGGCGGGAACTCTGCGTGACCGGCCGCGCGTTGTTCGGGCATCCGCTGTGCGATGTATGAGCACGGAGGCGGAGAGGGCACGAGCGGCTGTGGGGGGTGTGGGGTGGTCATGAGGTCGGTGGTGTGGATGGTCCTGCTGGTGTCCTCGGTCGCGGCCGGGTTGCTCGGCGGGCGGGTGCGCATCGGCTCGGGTGGGGCGGGTGGCCGGGCATACGGCCGCGGACGTACGTCCACGAGGTTCGTCGACGACAGTCCGAGGCCGGGGGCCCGTGATCGCTCTCCGTCAGCCGACCATGGGGCCCGCCGTGCCCGACAGGGCCTCCAGATCGCTCTTGCGGACCCGGATGACCAGCACGGAGATCACCACGGCGAGCAGGGCCATCGCGGCGGCCGGGATGAAGGCCGTCGAGATCCCATGGGCGAGGACCTCGTGTCCCCACGGGGCGGGCAACTGCTGGGTGGCCGCGAAGTCGGCCTTCTGTTCCGCCGACCCCTCGGCGAGGAACTTCGGTACCTGCTTCTCCGCCTCGGCGGTGCTGGCCGAGCCGAAGACGGTGGTCAGGAGGGCCAGTCCGATCGAGCCGCCCACCTGCTGCATGGCGTTGAGCAGGCCCGACGCGGCGCCCGCCTCGTGCTGGTTGACGCCGGACACCGCTGTGACCGTCGCCGTCACGAAGTTCAGGCCCATCCCGAAGGCGAACACGACCATCGGTCCGAGCACTCCGCCGACGTAGGAGCTGTCCGGAGTGATGAAGGTCTGCCAGACGAGCCCGACCACCACGAGCGAGGAGCCGCCGAGCATGAACGGCTTGGGGCCCAGAACCGGCAGGAACCGCTGCGACAGACCGGCGCCGAAGGCGATCGCGACCGTGACGGGAAGGAAGGCGAGACCCGCCTTGATCGGGCTGTATCCGAGCACGTTCTGCACGAACAGCACGATGTAGAAGAACATGCCGAACATGGCTGCGGCGAGGCTCAGCATGATCACGTAAGTGCCGGAGCGGTTGCGGTCGGCGAACATCCTCAGCGGAGTGATCGGCTCCTTGGCGCGCATCTCCGTGAACACGAAGGCGATCAGCAGCACCAGTGCGATCCCGAAGGCGGCGAGGGTCACTTCGTCCCGCCAGCCCTTCTCGGCGGCCCGGATGAAGCCGTAGACGAGGGACGCCATTCCCACCGTGGAGGTGAGGGCGCCCGCGATGTCGAAGCGCCCGGGGTGTCGTTCGGACTCTCCGATGTACAGCGGGGCGAGGACGGCGATGACGAGGCCGATGGGCACGTTGACGAACAGCACCCAGCGCCAGTCGAGCCACTCGGTGAGCATGCCGCCCGCGAGCAGACCGATGGCTCCGCCGCCCGCGGAGACCGCGGCGAAGACGCCGAAGGCCCGATTCCGTTCCGGGCCCTCGGGGAAGGTGGTGGTGATGAGCGCCAGCGAGGTCGGCGAGGCGATGGCACCTCCGACGCCCTGGAGGGCGCGTGCCGCCAGCAACTGCCAGGGTTCCTGGGCCAGCCCGCCCAGCAGCGAGGCGAAGGTGAACAGCAGGATGCCGGCCATGAACACCCGGCGCCGGCCGAGGATGTCGCCGGCGCGGGCACCGAGCAGGAGCAGACCCCCGAAGGTCAGGGTGTAGGCGCTGACCACCCAGGTGAGGTCCGTGGTGCTGAATGCGAGCGCGTCTTGAATGTGCGGGAGGGCGATGTTCACAATCGTCGCGTCGAGTACCACCATGAGTTGGCACGCCGCGATGACGGTGAGCGCGATGCCGGGATGCCCTTCACGGCGGGGCGCGCCCGGTTTCTGGTTCTGGATCAACGGAGAGGTCGTCACTATGGGTCCCCACAAGTGCCTTAGTGAACGGTGGCGTTCACTGCCGCGTCAACGGTAGTGAGTCCTCCGTAGTGAACGCAAGCGTTCACTACGGCGCCTTGCCTCGATGTGTCCGTCGCCGCGACCCACGGCGCCCCGTCGCTCCCCGCGCCCGACCCCCCGCTCACCCTGCTCGCTGGAGACATACAGATGGTTACTTCGCGCTGGACGGCCGCTCCCGCTCAGGCGGCCTCCTCCCGTCGGCGCGGCGTCGTACTCGAACGCGCGATCCTCGACGCCGCCCTGGATCAACTGGGCACGGTGGGGTGGAACGGCCTCACGATGGAAGGGGTTGCGGCCGGAGCCCAGACCGGCAAAGCGGCCGTATATCGTCGCTGGCCGTCCAAGGAGGACCTCGTCGCCGACGCCCTGCGCGCCGGACTGCCACGACTGGACACGGTGCCCGATCTCGGGAACGTGCGTGAGGACCTGATGGTCCTCACGCGCAAGGCGCGTGACGCCATGTACTCCCGTCCCGGCTTCGCGCTGCGTTCGATCATTCACGAGTGCGATCCGAACCAGGCGGAGCGTTTCCATACCCTGATCGTCGAGGGGGTCGTCGAGCCGACCGTTCAGCTTCTGCGTGAGGTCATCAGCCGGGGAATCGAACGAGGTGAGGTGCGGTCGGACGCGATGAACGGCTATGTCCTGGACGCGATCCCGGCCATGATGATGTACCGCTCCAAAATGTGCGGCAGCGAATGGAGTGATCGCGAGATCGAAGAGCTGATGGACCAGCTCGTGCTTCCGCTGCTGCGTCCGGTCGCGGACTGAGCGGGGTGCCGACGCGTCCCCGGTGATCGTGCGGGCGGTGCCGGGGGCCGGGGTGTCGCGACGGGATCCGGGCGGCGTAGGCTAAGGCCGCCATGGCGTACGAACCACCCACTCACACCGTCGAGCGCTCCCTCCGTGCCACGACCGGAGCCAAGGTCATCGCGGGCGTGGACGAAGTGGGCCGTGGTGCGTGGGCCGGCCCCGTCACCGTCTGTGCGGCGATCACCGGACTGCGCCGGCCTCCCGTGGGCCTCACCGACTCCAAGCTCCTCTCCGTCAAGCGCCGCAACCAGCTTGCCGTGGAACTGGAGACGTGGGTGACCTCGTACGCACTGGGGCACGCCTCCCCGGAGGAGATCGACGACATGGGGATGACCGCCGCCCTGAGGCTCGCCGCCGTGCGTGCTCTGGACGCCCTGCCGGTGCGTCCCGAGGCGGTGATCCTCGACGGGAAGCACGACTTCCTCGGCGACCCCTGGAGGGTCCGCACGGTGATCAAGGGCGATCAGTCGTGCGTGGCGGTCGCCGCGGCCTCGGTGCTCGCCAAGGTGCAGCGCGACAAAATGATGGCCGAACTGGGTACCGACCATGCAGACTTCGGTTTTGCGGACAACGCCGGGTATCCGTCCCCCGTGCACAAGGCCGCACTGGAGGAGCGGGGACCCACCCCGTACCACCGGTTGTCATGGGCGTATCTTGATGCGCTGCCCCAGTGGCGGCACCTCAAGAAGGCCCGCAGCTGGGCGAACGGACGTGCTCCGGAGATCGAGGGCCAGCTCGGCTTCGACTTCTGACCGTTCCGTTCGCACTGATGTGCCACCCGCTGGCGCGAGTCGCACCAACGTTTGATAGATATCAGCCCATGCCTCTCATTCCCGAGGAGCCTCAGATTCACGAGAGTGCCCAGGGTCCCCGCGCCACTCCGGCCAGTGGCCGCACAGCGCCGACCCCTCGACCCGTACCCGGTCCCCGTCCCGCGGCTCCGTCGCGTCCCGGTCGGCCTGGTCCTGTCCGGCCCACGCCGCCCGTGCAGCGCACGCCGCGCGATGTGGCCGCCACGCCTGGACCTTCGGCCCCGGCCGCCTCTGCTGCTTCCGCTACCGTGTCCGCTTCGGCGACTCCCCAGATCCAGCTGATCCCGGCCTCGGCCGAGGGCGCGCTGGACGCCGCCGAGGAGGCCGTCGACCTGCTTCTCGAGTCGGGCCGCGCCCCGGGTGAGGTGCTGGTGCTCACCACCGGCGAACTGCACCCGTGGGCGGCCCACGAACTGTCCTTCGGTGAAGCGTCCTACTGGGCGCAGCACGACACGGGGGACGACGTCTTCTACGCCGACGCTGCCGCGCTGGAACGGGCGGCGGTGCGTCCCGTAGTCGTCGTGGCGGTCAACGGCGGCCCCGGTAGCGCTGTCGCCACCGCACTGCCCTTGGCCCACGCACGGGCCGGTGCCCTGTTGATCGTCTGCGGTGACCCGCAGGAGATCAACTCGGTGCTGGGCGCAGGCACCTGAGCCGACTTCCGGTCGTCCCGGAGAGAGTGCAGATGCGGGAGGCGCCGCCCTCGCGGCCTTTCCGCAGTGGGTCGTCGCAAGCGCGAACCTGAGGAATTCCGGGTGCGCCGCCTCGGCGTGCGTCCGGGCGGGCTCTGGCGTCAGGGGGGAACGGGCGTGCGACTGTGCGCTGCCGTGCCGCGCGGACACCGTCACGAGCGGTGCCAGGTATCCCGTCCTCGGTGTCCACCGTCATGCGGCGCGACGCGGCGCCGTGTGCACGGTCACGGTCCTCCGGGACCCCTGTCCGATGAAGGCGGATCGTTCCTGCCGACTCGGCCGGGGGAGTCGGCCGCTCTCAGCGGGCGGCCGCGCGGCGCAGCACCTCCGAGGCTGCGCCGCCGGTCCGCGGCAGCGGCGGCGGCGCCTCGGACAATGCGAACGGCTCCGGCTCCGAATCGGCGTGGGGACGGCGGCCCCCGCGGCCCTCGCCGAGGACCTGCCAGCCGTCCCGGGTCAGTGTGATGTACGCCCCGCAGCGCAGCCCGTGCAGCGTGCAGGCGTCACGCAGACCCCACATCCAGGCGCCGTCCTCCTCCGTCCAACCCCCGTCGCCCTCACGGCAGTAGAGCAGCACGGCGGTGCGCACCGGGGTACGGCGTCGCAGATCGTGCGGGATGACGCGGCGCAACTGGGCGAGCAGCGCGTTGCGGAACATCCAGCCGTCGGCCTGTGCCTGGCGTCGCGTGAACGAGGCGCTGGCCAGCAACCGTTCGTCCGGGTCGAGCACGGCCACGATCGCGGTGGCGGGCTTCGGCCGATGACGTGCGTGCAGGCCGCTGACGACCTCCCGCGGGCTGCGCAGCAGCGGAATGCCGGCCGAAGCCCACTCCGCGGGTTCGAGCAAGCGGTTGGCGGAAGCGGCGGACGTCGACAACGATGCCGAGGACGGAGCGAATCCGAGGGTCACGAGCCTCCCTTCGGCTACGGCCCACACCTGCGGGCGGTCGGATTCGGGGGCGGGCACACCGCAGCAGAGCCCTACCGGACCACGGGCGAGCCGTGCGGGGAGCGGAACTCAATTCTTCCTGTCGAACTTGGATGCGGCAACGAGCAATTGGGGCCGGCGACCCTTATGTGGCGGAGAGTGTCTTATATCCTTACCCCATGAGCGCAGGGTGACGCGCGCGCCGGCCCTGCACTCCACGTTCACCTGCTGGAGACGCGGCGTTTCCCGACCGGCGCGCAGGTGGCACCGCCTCTCGTTCCGGCCGTACGCCCGTGGCCGCGCTCGCTCACTCAGGGTGAGGTGGCCGATTGTCAGTGCCATCGGGTTGCATGGGGGCATGGACAACCTGGAGCTCCGCACCGAAGCAGACGCCATCCTCGCCGAACTGGTGGGTGCGCCGGGGGCGCGGCTGCGGGAGGACCAGTGGCAGGCGGTGGCGGCCCTGGTCGAGGAGCGCCGACGGGCCTTGGTGGTGCAGCGCACCGGCTGGGGAAAGTCGGCGGTGTACTTCGTCGCCACAGCTCTGTTGCGCCGGCGCGGTTCCGGGCCGACGGTGATCGTCTCGCCGCTCCTTGCCCTGATGCGCAACCAGGTCGAGGCGGCGGAGCGGGCCGGCATCCAGGCACGCACCATCAACTCGGCCAACCCGGAGGAGTGGGAGACGATCTACAAGGAGGTCGAGCGCGGCGAGACCGACGTCCTCCTCGTCAGTCCGGAACGCCTCAACTCCGTGGATTTCCGTGACCAGGTGCTTCCCAAGCTGGCGGCCACGACCGGCCTGCTGGTGGTCGACGAGGCGCACTGCATCTCCGACTGGGGCCACGACTTCCGCCCCGACTACCGCCGGCTGCGGGCCATGCTCGGCGACCTGGCCCCCGGCGTGCCGGTCCTGGCCACCACCGCGACGGCCAACGCGCGCGTCACCGCGGACGTGGCCGAGCAACTGGGCACCGGCGCCGGCGAGGCCCTGGTGCTGCGCGGCTCGCTGGAGAGGGAAAGCCTCCGGCTCGGCGTCGTCCGGCTGCCGGACGCCGCCCACCGCCTGGCCTGGCTCGCCGAGCACCTGGAGGAGCTGCCGGGCTCGGGGATCATCTACGCGCTGACGGTCGCCGCGGCCGAGGAGGCCACCGCCTTCCTGCGGCAGCGCGGCTTCACCGTGGACTCGTACACGGGCCGCACGGAGAACGCCGACCGGCTCCAGGCAGAGGTCGATCTCCAGCAGAACAGGGTCAAGGCGCTCGTGGCGACCTCCGCGCTGGGCATGGGGTTCGACAAGCCGGACCTGGGATTCGTCGTCCACCTCGGCTCGCCGTCGTCGCCGATCGCCTACTACCAGCAGGTGGGCCGTGCGGGCCGAGGGGTGGAGCACGCCGAGGTGCTGTTGCTCCCCGGCAAGGAGGACGAAGCCATCTGGCGTTACTTCGCCGATACGGCCTTCCCGCCCGAGACGCAGGTCCGCCAGACCCTCGCGGCTCTCGCCGACGCGGGACGGCCGCTGTCCGTGCCGGCCCTGGAGGCGCTGGTGGACCTTCGTCGCACCCGGCTGGAGACGATGCTGAAGGTCCTTGACGTGGACGGGGCGGTCAAGCGCGTGAAGGGTGGCTGGGAGAGCACCGGGCGGCCCTGGACGTACGACACCGAGCGGTACGCCTGGGTGGCCCGGCAGCGGGCCACCGAGCAGCAGGCCATGCGCGACTACGTGAGTACGACCGAGTGCCGGATGGAGTTCCTGCGCCGGCAGCTGGACGACGAGGGCGCGGTCCGGTGCGGCCGATGCGACAACTGCGCCGGCGCCTGGATCGACTCCTCGGTCTCGGCCGAGGCCCTCACCGGGGCGACGAAGGAGCTGGACCGTCCCGGGGTGGAGGTCGAGCCGCGCCGGATGTGGCCGACGGGCATGCCCGCCCTGGGCATCGACCTCAAGGGACGTATCCCCGCCCGCGAGCAGTGCTCCACCGGCCGCGCCCTGGGCCGCCTCTCGGACATCGGCTGGGGCAACCGGCTGCGCCCCCTGCTGGCCGAGAACGCGCCGGACGGCCCCGTCCCCGACGACGTCCTGAAGGCCGCGGTGTCCGTCCTCGCCGACTGGGCGCGCTCCCCGGGCGGCTGGGCACCGAACGTGCCGGACGCCTCGCCCCGGCCCGTGGGCGTCGTCGCCGTCCCGTCCCTGGCCCGCCCGCAGCTGGTCGGCTCCCTCGCCCAGGGCGTCGCGACCATCGGCCGCCTCCCCTTCCTGGGCGCCCTGACGTACACCGGGCAGGGCGGCGCCCACGCGGTACGCCGCAGCAACTCCGCCCAGCGGCTCAGGGCGCTCTCGGCCGCCTTCACCGTCTCCGAGGAGCTGGCCGACGCCCTGGCGGCCTCTCCGGGTCCTGTGCTGCTCGTCGACGACTACACCGACTCCGGCTGGACGCTCGCGGTCGCGGCCCGGCTCCTTCGCCGGGCAGGCAGTGAGGGGGTGCTTCCGCTCGTCCTTGCCGGGGCGGGGTGAGCTTTCCGTTCGGGGGGCGGCAGGTGCGGGGAGGCGACCGACTCGTTGCTTGTACTGGTCTCAGGGGGTTCCGGCCCGCGCCCGATGCCGCTGAAGCGGACGCTGCTTCGAGCGGCGACGCCGAGCTGTCGAGCTGCCGATTCACCGTCCCGGCCGGGCAGCCACGCCTCGTCGTCGGTGGCGTGGGCCCCGACGCGCTGGAGGAGTCCGCGCAGCGCTTCGGCCTCCTCCGCGGTGAGATCACCGAGCAGCTCCGCCTCCACCCGCTCCAACGGCCCGTCGATCCGGGTCAGCAGATAGCGGGCGGGGTCGGTGATCTCCAGCCGGCGTGACCGGTCGTCGGCGCCTGAACGTCGGCGCACATGCCCCCCCCCGCGACCAGCTCGTTGACCAACTGGTGCACCGGCTGACGGGCGATGCCGAGCTGGCGGGCCAGCTCCGCCATGGCCAGCTCGGGTTCGGCCGAGAGCTGCGCGAGGAGGCCGTACTGACGCACGGTCAGGTCGTGGCCGTACAGCCGCTCGTCGACCCGGCGTGTGACCACCGTGCTCGCCACGGCCAGGAGATACGGGACGTGTGTCCTCAAGACGGATTCACCTCGACAAGACGGATTCACCTCGACCCGGCGGAGATCTTCGTCTCCCGGCGGTACGCCGCGCGTGGGGACGTGGAATGTCGCGCGCCCGGTACCCGACCTCCGAGCAGGATGCGGGCGGCTGTCTGAGCGCCGGCGCCGTGCTCGACGTCTGCGGCGCTCTCGCCAACTGCTGAGCTGAAGGGGATTCAGGCGGCCACCGGCCGCGTGCGATCACGCCGTGCCGTCCCGGCCGCGGACGTCCGGGGCCGGGACGGCGGGCGTCCCTTCAGCTCGTGGAAGCCAGGGTGCCGGCCACCAGCAGCGTCGCATCCCACAGCCGTCCCGCCGCCTCGCCCCTCGGCACCCGCGAGACGACCGGTCCAAGAAGGCCACCGGAGGGCGGTCCGGAGCCGTCGGGGCCCCGGTGGCGACCACCGGGGTGCCGGTACGTGGACCGAGCAGCCTGACGGCCTCGGCGTGCGAGGCACGCAACTCCTCGTCGTACGCGGTGGAGGCACCGGCTGCCGCAAGGGTGTCCGGCAGCCCCGCGTCGGCCAGGGCGTCCGCCGGATCGCTTCTGGATCATGGGGTCCCCCCTACGGGTGGTGGCGGAGGGGACGCGGAAGTCAGGGCCTCTGCGGGGCGGCCTGCTCGACCCGCACAGCCTGATGGAGCATCAGATCACCTCTGCCCGTTGACTTTTCAGGAGCTTAGAAGCGTAAATGACGTCTTTGTCGGGCTTCCTGACGGTCCCGATTCCGGGGCGAGTCCGACCGGTGGTGACGTGTCCCTGATCGGAGTTATCCACAGGCTCAACCGGAATCTCGCAGTCCGCGAGATCGTCTGCACATGACGAATCACAGCGAAACGACTGGTTCCTTCGAAAACGGCGACATCACCGGACGGGCGGGACGTACCGGCCCCGGGTCGTGCGACGGCCAGGCCGCGTACGGCGGTGAGGCCGCGTACGAACACGCCGCCGTCTACGACCGGGAGACCGCGTACGAAGGCCACATCCCTTACGACGGACGCCCCGCGTACGACGGAGACCCCGGCTACGACGAAGGACCCGCACATCAGGTCACCCTGCGCACCCCGGCCGAGCTGGCCGACGCCCTGCCCTACCTGCTCGGGTACCGTCCCGAGGACAGCATCGTGCTCGTCGCCCTCCACGACCGGGGCGGCAGGGGCAGGTTCGGCGGCCGAGCCCGCCTCGGTATCCCCGCCAACCCGGACGACTGGCCCGCGGTGGCCCGGCAGCTGGCACAGGGCCTCGTGACCGGCAGCGAACGCAGGGGAGACCGCCCCGCACAGATCGTCGCGTACCTCTGCCAGGATCCGGCGAAGGGCGAGACGGGCGGTCAGGTGAGGCAGCGCCTCCAGCCGCTCGCGCACAGGCTCCGTGTCGAATGCGGCCGGCTCGACATCCCGGTGATCGAGGCGCTGTGCATCTCGGACGGCCGCTTCTGGTCATACTGCTGCTCGGGCGCGGACTGCTGCCCGGTCGAAGGAGCGCCGATGGGCCTGCCAGGCACATCCGTGCTGGCCGCGGCCGCCACGTATGCCGGGATCCAGGTGCGCGGCACGCTTCGGGAGCTGAGGGCCCGCCTGCTTCCGCTGGAAACGGGCGTCGCCGTGGAACAGGAAGTGGCCCTCGACACCGCGGGCATGGCCCTTGTTCCGAAGATGCTCCGCGACGTGAGCCGCGCGGCCGTCGCGGAGGAGACCATCGCACTGGCCGCGCGCATCATCCGCCGGTTCTCCGAAGCACCCACGGTGACCGGCGCCCTCCTCGGCGACCGCGGGGACGACGAGCTTCTGGCCCCCGAAGAAGCCGCGGCCCTCATCCTCGGCCTCCAGGACCGTGTGACCCGCGATCGCGCGGCCGAGTGGATGGAGGGCGAGGAGGCGGCACCCGCCCTGCGCCTCTGGCGAGCGCTGGCCCGCCGCTGCGTCGGCCCCTACGGCGAGCACGCGGCGGCCCCGCTCACCCTCGCCGGCTGGGTTGCCTGGTCCACCGGTGACGAACTGGAGGCCCGCGAGGCCCTCGCCATGGCCCTGGGAGCGGACCCGAGCTACCTCTTCGCCCGTCTCCTGCACCAGGCCTGCAACCAGGGTCTCGACCCGGAGTCGGTCCGTCGTTGCCTGCGCGCCGAACGCGAGGTCCGCGGGGAGGAGGAGACGGGAGAAGGGGCCGACCATCCGGCTGGAGCTGGAGCTGGAGCTGGAGCTGGAGCTGGAGCTGGAGCTGGAGCTGGAGCTGGAGCTGGAGCTGGAGCGGAAGCGGGAGCCGGAGCTGCGGCCCAAGTCGGGGCCGAGAGTCACGAAAGCGGCGCCGACGAAACCAGCGGTCGGGGCGAAGCCGAGCGTGCTGCGGCATCTGATGCCGACGGTTCGACCGGTTGCGCTTCGGAATCGGCGCAGGCCTCTTCACCGGCTGTCGGCCGACGGCGGCGCCGTGCGCGTTCCGCCGGCTCGACGCGCCCCACCGCGCCAGGGTGGGGCGAGACGCGCTCGCGCACCCGCGCCTCCGACAAGGCCTCGGCACAGCGGCGGAGCCGCCGTGCCGACGACCACGAGATCAACGGGCAGAAGTGATCCGGTACCGGATCGGCGCAGCACTGCGGGGGATGCTCGGTCGGTTGTCCTGCTGGACCGGCCGGGCGACCGCCCGCACCCGGCACGCCAGGAGTGCGCCCGACCAATCGCCCCACCGCCATCCGGTGGGCCGCCGCGACCAAGGGCGTGACCTGGTGGAGCCCGGCTCCGTTCACCTGAGTGGCGGACAGCCCGCACGGGCCGTGCCGCCGTGCCCTGCCGAAGCCCGCCGTCGACCCTGCCCGAGGCGTTCAGAGAGCAGAAGAAGTCACCTCATGCATCAGCCGACTCCGCCCTCAGCCACCGACGAACGCCCAGGCCTCCCACCGCGAGGCCCGGCAGCCCAGTTCCCGCCGGAGTCCCCGCGAGGCGCGGTGCCACCGGCCCAGGAGGCGATCCTGCGTCGCCCCACCGAACTGCCCCCCGTCCACACGGCGCTGATCTGCGTCGCCCTGCCGGGTCTCGCCGTCTCCACCGCAGAGGGGCAGCTCACCGGGCGTGGACTGGAGGGGTACTACCGGGCGGGCCGGCGCGTCCTGTCCCGCTGCCAGGTGCGCATCGCCGGACGCGAACCGCTCGTGGTCCAGGCGCGGATGCAGTCGGCCGACCGGGCCCGTTTCGTCGGAACCCTGCGTGCCACACCGCATGGGGGACCGGACCCGGACGTCCTCGTCGAGCGGACCCGTTCCGCGGACGGCGTCGAGCGCATCACGCTGCACAGCGCCGCCATGCGCCCGCTGCGCCTGCCGGTGGAGGTCGCCCTCGGCACGGACCTGGCGGACCTGGGCGCCATCGCGGCCGGCACCGTCCGACCCGAGCTGCCCGCCAGCGTCCACGATTCCGGCCTGCGCTGGTCCAGCCCCGCAGGGAACGCCTGCGTCACGGCCGACCCGCCGCCCGCCGACGCGCTCGCCTCCGCCGGACTTCTGCGCTGGGAGTTCGACGTGCCTCCGGGCAGCAGCGTGACCGTGGAGCTGAGAGTCCGCCTGGAGGGGGCGGGACCGGTGCGGACGCTGGGACGTGCCGCGACAAGTCCCCTGGCCGCCGCCCACGCGACCGGCGACGACCCTCGGGTCCGTCAGTTCCTGCGCACCAGCATCGAGGACCTGGAGGCCCTCCTCGTACACGACCCCGCGCACCCCATGGACACCCACCTCGCCGCAGGAGCCCCCTGGCGCTGCGGACCGGCCCCCGCCGAGGCGCTGGCCGCGGCCCGCATGACGCTGCCCCTCGGCACGCGGCTCGCCGCCGGAACACTGCGCACCCTCGCCCGCACCCAAGTCCGAGGCAAGGGGCCGCGGACGGGCATGATCCCGGGCCCACGGCGTGACGCGGGTGCACACCTGCCTCCGGGCTGCACGGGGACGGAGGCGACCCTGCTCTTCCCCGTGCTCCTGGCGGAGGCCCGCCGCTGGGGACTGCCCGAACGGGAGACGGAGGAACTGCTGCCGACGGCCGAGCGTTGCCTGACCTGGTTACGGGACGCCGTGGGGGAGGGCGATTACCTCTGCGATCCCCAGCCCTGCGGGCCCGTCCGGTGCGAGACGCAGGCCCAGGCGCACCGTGCGGCACTGCTCGGCGCCGACCTGCTCGACGCCCTGGGCAGACCGGGCGGGCAGGGGCTCCGGGAATGGGCGCGGGCGCTGCGCACCGCGTTCCGGAAGGACTTCTGGATCGACGATCCGGGCGGGGGTCGGCCCGCCGCCGCCCGGACCCCGGACGGTCGCCCGGTGCCGCACCTGGGAGCGAGCACCGTCCACCTCCTGGACACGGGCCTGCTGGGCGGCGGAGCGTACGCCCCGGGCCTCCTCGACAAGGTGCAGACCGAACAGCTCGCCCGGCTCCTCGGCAGCCCGGTCATGGACTCGGGCTGGGGGCTGCGCGGACTCGGTGCGAAAGAGGTGGGTCACAACCCCTTCGGCCACCGCGGCGGCGCCGTACGGGTCCACGAGACGGCGATCGGCGTCTCGGGGCTGGCGGCGGCGGGGTACGAGAAGGAGGCGGGGTCCCTGCTGCGAGGCGTTCTGGCCGCGGCCGAGACCTTCGGCCACAGGCTCCCCGAGATGTACGGCGGGGAGCAGCGGACCGAGGGGAGTGCTCCGCTGCCGCACCCCGCCGCCTGCCGCCCCGCCGCCACCGCGGCCGCCGCCGGGGTCCTGCTCCTGACCACTCCGGCAGGCATCCGGCCCGATGCTCCTGCCGGGACCGTGACCCTGCGCCCCCTGCGCAGCGCACCCCTCGGCGAACTCGGAATGACGGGACTGCGGATCTCCGGTGCCGCCTTCTCCGTACGGGTCAGCCGACTCGGTCTGGCCCTGGTCGAGGAAGCGGCCGAAGGACTGCAATTGGGCACCTGACCTGGCACGACAGAGGACTGGCCGACAGCCTGAACGAGTCCTGACGAACGCCCGGACCGCGGTGGATCAGCCGACGAAGCGGCCGACGGAGGGAGTGTTTATCGTCAGGAAGACGACTATGATCGCCGCATGCCCTACGACCCGTCAGCATTTCCGCCCTTCGCCGTCACCGTGGACCTGGTCGTGCTGACCGTGCGTCGCCATGCCCTGTGTGCGTTGGCAGTGCGCAGGGGCGAGCCGCCGTTCCAGGGGCGGTGGGCGCTCCCGGGCGGCTTCGTGCGGGACGACGAGGACCTCTCCCAGGCCGCGGCCCGCGAACTGGCCGAGGAGACCGGACTGCGCGCCCACGGCCCAGCCGCCCCGGACCAGGACAACGGCGCTCACCTGGAACAGCTCGCCACCTACGGTGATCCCAAGCGGGACCCCAGGATGCGGGTGGTCAGCGTCGCCCACCTCGCCCTCGCCCCCGACCTGCCCGCGCCACGCGCGGGCGGCGACGCCAGCAACGCGCGCTGGGCGTCGGTCGAGGAGCTGCTGCAACAGGGTGGTCACGGCCGTGACGGCGAACCGGTGGCGCCCCTCGCCTTCGATCACGCGCAGATCCTCGCGGACGGGGTGGAGCGGGCCCGTTCCAAGATCGAGTACTCGTCGCTGGCGACCGCGTTCTGCCCCACCGAGTTCACCGTCGGCGAGCTGCGCCGCGTCTACGAAGCGGTGTGGGGCGTGGCGCTGGACCCGCGCAACTTCCATCGCAAGGTGACGGGCACCCCAGGGTTCCTGGTCCCCACGGGCGGCACCACCACCCGTCAGGGCGGCCGTCCCGCACAGCTCTTCCACGCCGGCGGCGCGACCCTGCTCAACCCCCCGATGCTGCGGCCCGAGGTCTGATCCCGGCGCACACACCAAGAAGTGAGTGACGCGGCCTCGACCGCCTCGGGCCGCCGACCATGCCATCGCTGTCGCTGTCGCTGTCGCCGCGCGAGGCCCACGTGTCCGTGTCGATCGCCTTGCCGGTCAGGGCGGTTGCCCCCTTGAGCCGATCACCGCCCTGCCGCCAGCCGCGCTATACCTCAAAACGGG
Organism: Streptomyces sp. NPDC058335; assembly: GCF_042723915.1. NCBI lineage: Bacteria > Bacillati > Actinomycetota > Actinomycetes > Kitasatosporales > Streptomycetaceae > Streptomyces > Streptomyces sp. NPDC058335. The sequence goes on from NZ_JBHXHX010000013.1 coordinate 97,415, forward strand.
ACATAGCGCGCTATCTTGCTACGGGTGATCCAGGCCTTCGGACTGACCAGCAATCCCCGCAAGGGCCTCCCGCTCGCGCTCGACGACGTTTCCTTCGAGGCGCGCGCGGGACACGTGACCGTGCTGCTCGGAGCAGCCGGCGCGGGTAAGACCACGGCGTTGCGGCTCATGCTCGAACTTCAACAGGGCCGAGGCCTCACCTACTTCAGAGGCCGCCCCCTGCACCGCATCGCCCACCCGTCACGCGAGGTCGGTGTCCTCCTGGGCGACGTGCCGGGACATCCCGTCCGCTCCGTCCGAGGTCATCTGCGCATGCTGTGCGCGGCCGCCGGTGTTCCGGGCCGACGAGCCGACGAAGTCCTCGAAGCGGTAGGCTTGGTCAGCCTGCGCGACGAACGCATCGGCACGCTCTCCCGCGGCATGGACCGTCGACTCGGCCTCGCCTGCGCCCTCCTCGCGGACCCGCACACCCTGGTGCTCGACAATCCGGCCGACGGGCTCTCCGAGCGCGAAAGCCGGTGGCTGCACGGCCTGCTGCGCGCGCACGCGGCCCAGGGCGGGACCGTCCTCTCGACCACCGCCGACCCCAAGGAGGCCGCCCGCACCGCGGACCGGGTCGTCACCCTGGACCAGGGCAGGCTCGTCGCCGACCAGGAGGCCGCCGACTTCGCCCGCACCCGGCTGCGCCCCCGGGTCGCCGTCCGCAGCCCGCATGCCGTGCGCCTGGCTGCCCTGCTCACCAAGGAGGCCCGTACCGCTCGGCGCTCCGTCGAGGTCGTGCAGGAGGGCGGCAACCGCCTCTCCGTGTACGGCAGTAGCTGTGCCGACATCGGAGAAGCCGCGTTCCGGCACCGCATCCTCGTCCACCAACTCGCCGACGAGGTCGGCGACATGGGGCCCGGAGCCGACGACCGGCCCACGGACGGGGAGCCCGCCGGGCAGGAAACCGGCGACTTGGGCGGCGAGCCAGACCGCGCCGACGCCCGTGGCCCCCGCGATTCAGCTGATCCCAGTGACTGGCGTGACCGGCGTGGTGCCGGTGACTTCCGGGACCTCCCGGCGTCCGACGACGTCTCCGGCGCCGAGTTTCCCGCCGCAGCAGCCGACGGCACCTCCCCGGATGACCTGAACGCAGCCTCCCCTCCCACCGGAACCCGCCCCCCGTCGCCCTCCGCCGATCCAGAACGCACCGCCGCCGAGACGACAGCTTCCGTCGGGGAGCCGACCGCGCCCGCAGCCGTCGGGGCAGGACCCACCGCTGCCGACGCGACGCAGCCCGTCGGTCAGTCGGCCCCGCCCGGAGTTGCCACCGACGACTCCGCGGCCGGCACCGCTCAACCCACCCGCACCTCGGCCAAGGGCCCTTCCCGCGTCCTTGAAGGCGCCCTGCCGGCCCTGCCACCGCCCATCGCAGTCCGTTCCGCCCCCAGCCCGCTCCGCCCTCTCCGCTACGAACTGCGCCGCGCCTGCGGCGTCAGCACCGGCTTCCTCACCGGCGCCGCCGTCCTTCTCGTCTCGGCCCTCACCACCCTCCTCCTGGCCCGTATCGGGCACACCTCGCAAGCGCGACTGCTGGCCGCCTGGCCCGTGCAACTGCCGCTGCCCCCGGCCGCGCTCGGCGCGGGCCTGCTCGGCGCGCTCGCCTTCGGGGACGAGTTCCGCCACCCCGCCCTGGCGGCCGATCGCGGGAGCGTGCCCCGCAGACTGGGTCTGCTCACCGCCAAGCTCATCGTCTCCGCCCTCACCGCGCTGACGCTGGCCTTCCTCACGGTGGGCTGCAATGCCGAAGTGCTCTATCTCGTCCACGGACGGGAGCTCGCGCAGGTTCCCGCCGACTGGCTGCAACTGAGTGGGAGTTGGCTCGCACTCACGGTCGGCTGCGCCTGGGCCGGTGTCCTTGCCGCGGGTGTCTTCCGGTCCACCACGGCCGGGCTCGCGGCGGTCGTCGCCGTACCGGTGGCCGTCGTACCGCTCGTACAGAAGGCCGTGGAGAGCGCGTCCGTGCGGGCCGCCGCCGGGATGTCGGTGCGGCTGCGGGAAGTGCTGCTCTCGCAGTGGCCCTTCGGGGGCGACCGCTATGTCGCAGCCGCATTGCGGCTGGTCACTCAACCTGTGGGCGGGGCCCTGGCGTTGTCGCTGAGCGGCTTGCTGTGCGCGTATTTGCTCACAACCCTGCGCAGCCGGGTCCGGTGACGACCGTCCATGCCCATCTGGGACCGGCTTGTGTGCAACTCCCCGAGTAAAGTCCATTTCTTTCCGATAAGGCGTCAATTGCGACGGGGTGAGCGATCACCCTTTCGTGTGCTTTTCACCAAAGACCTCAAGGGAGTTGGAAGGGGCGCCGACAAAAGATCCGTGAGTACCCTTGCGCACACCATGATGACCGCCGCCCGCTCCACCGACTCCGGTCTGGCCGGCCCGGGCGAACTCGACCGCTACCCCTTCGCGGAGGGCCCCGCCGCCGACCGCGTCGGCACCTCTGTCTGGGAGGGTGCGGAACCCGAGCTGGGCCGTGTCGGCCGGCGTGGCGCGGGCAGCCGCGGACGCGGGCTGCACGGCCAACTCGTCCAGCAGCTCGGCCAGATGATCGTTTCCGGCGATCTGGGTGCCGACCGCCCGCTCGTGCCCGAGGAGATCGGCCAGCGCTTCGAGGTCTCCCGCACCGTCGTCCGTGAGTCGCTCCGGGTCCTGGAGGCCAAGGGACTCGTCAGCGCCCGGCCGAACGTCGGCACGCGCGTGCGTCCCGTGAGTGACTGGAACCTCCTCGACCCGGACATCATCGAGTGGCGTGCCTTCGGCCCGCAGCGCGACAGCCAGCGGCGCGAGCTGAGCGAGCTGCGCTGGACCATCGAGCCGCTCGCCGCCCGTCTCGCTGCCGGGCACGGGCGCGAGGACGTCCAGCAACGCCTGTCGGACATGGTCGAGATCATGGGACACGCCATGGGTCAGGGCGACGCACTCACCTACTCCCGGGCCGACGCCGAGTTCCACTCGCTGCTCATCCAGATCGCGGGCAACCGCATGCTGGAGCACCTCTCCGGCATCGTGTCCTCCGCCCTTCAGGTCTCCGGCGGTCCGGTCACGGGCTGTGACCGGCCGACCGAGGCGTCCCTGGGCCACCACGGCAGGATCGCCGACGCCCTCGCGGCGGGCGACGGCGCCGGTGCCGAAGCGGCCATGCGCCAGCTGCTCACCGTCCACCCCGAGGTGGAGCGGGTCGTCCCGGCGCCCCGCGAGCACTGACCTCAGATCACGGGCGGGGCCGCCGGGGATGCCTTCCCCTCCCGCGTCGTCCCCCGCCATCCCCGCCCCCCGTCGGACCCCGCAGGACCCGCCACGGGCCTGCGGGGTCCGACCGCGCGTCCAGGCCGATTGGACCGCAACGGTGTGGGTAGACACTGCGGGTGACCCTATCTGCCCTTGTCTGATCGTTTTTGAGCGCTTACGCGGTGTGACTCGGGCCACGAAGATTGGGCGTAACGCTCATGGAAGCAACGCGATGACCTAAGAGGTGACAGCCGCGGAGGGAATACGGACGCCGTTCAAGGCGCTGTGCAACTTCCCCGGCCCCCGCCCGCACCGTCGGCCCATCCCCAAGGCCGGTGGTCGGCTCCTGTCCGTAGTGGACGGGGCCGGAAGCCGTTTTCCAACGTTCCGAGAGGTTGTTCGTGTCGGCCAGCACATCCCGTACGCTCCCGCCTGAGATCGCCGAGTCCGTCTCTGTCATGGCGCTCATTGAGCGGGGAAAGGCTGAGGGGCAGATCGCCGGCGACGATGTGCGTCGGGCCTTCGAAGCTGACCAGATTCCGGCCACTCAGTGGAAGAACGTACTGCGCAGCCTCAACCAGATCCTCGAGGAAGAGGGTGTGACGCTGATGGTCAGTGCCGCAGAGCCCAAGCGCACCCGAAAGAGCGTCGCAGCGAAGAGTCCGGCCAAGCGCACCGCCACCAAGACGGTCGCGGCGAAGACGGTGACCACCAGGAAGGCCACCGCCACTTCCCCTGCCGCTCCGGCCGCCCCCGCTGTGGACGACCCCACAGACGAAGCCGCCACCGAGAAGAAGGCGGCAGCCAAGAAGACGGCCGCCAAGAAGGCGACCGCGAAGAAGGCCGCCCCCGCCAAGAAGACGGCAGCGAAGAAGACCGCCGGCAAGAAGGACGACGCCGAGCTGGTCGAGGACGAGGCCGCCGAGGAGACGACCCCCAAGACGGGCGACGAGCCCGAGGGCACGGAGAACGCCGGATTCGTCCTCTCCGACGAGGATGAGGACGACGCGCCCGCCCAGCAGGTCGCCGCCGCCGGTGCCACCGCCGACCCGGTCAAGGACTACCTCAAGCAGATCGGCAAGGTCCCTCTGCTCAACGCCGAGCAGGAGGTTGAGCTCGCCAAGCGCATCGAGGCCGGCCTGTTCGCCGAGGACAAGCTGGCCAACGCCGACAAGCTCGCACCCAAGCTCAAGCGCGAGCTGGAGATCATCGCCGAGGACGGCCGCCGGGCCAAGAACCACCTCCTGGAGGCCAACCTCCGTCTGGTGGTCTCTCTGGCCAAGCGTTACACCGGCCGCGGCATGCTCTTCCTGGACCTCATCCAGGAGGGCAACCTCGGTCTGATCCGCGCGGTCGAGAAGTTCGACTACACCAAGGGCTACAAGTTCTCCACGTACGCCACCTGGTGGATCCGTCAGGCGATCACCCGCGCCATGGCCGACCAGGCCCGCACCATCCGCATCCCGGTGCACATGGTCGAGGTCATCAACAAGCTCGCGCGCGTGCAGCGCCAGATGCTCCAGGACCTGGGCCGCGAGCCCACCCCGGAGGAGCTGGCCAAGGAACTCGACATGACCCCGGAGAAGGTCATCGAGGTCCAGAAGTACGGCCGCGAGCCCATCTCGCTGCACACCCCGCTGGGCGAGGACGGCGACAGCGAGTTCGGTGACCTCATCGAGGACTCCGAGGCCGTCGTCCCGGCCGACGCGGTCAGCTTCACGCTCCTCCAGGAGCAGCTGCACTCCGTCCTCGACACCCTGTCCGAGCGCGAGGCCGGCGTGGTCTCCATGCGCTTCGGTCTCACCGACGGTCAGCCGAAGACCCTCGACGAGATCGGCAAGGTGTACGGCGTCACGCGCGAGCGCATCCGCCAGATCGAGTCCAAGACGATGTCGAAGCTGCGTCACCCGTCGCGTTCGCAGGTGCTGCGCGACTACCTCGACTGAGTCGACTCCGTACGACAGCGAAAGGCCCGGCCCCCCTCGGGGGCCGGGCCTTCGGCTTGGCCCGCGGGTGCGCGGCGCCGTGGGCTGGATCACTCTGGGTGTCCAACGATCACTCCTGAGTGAGGAGCGTGCATGCGTCGTCGCTTTGTCCGGGTGCTGACTAGTCCGTTGGTCCTGCTGACCGCGGCCATGGCCATACCGCTGGTGTCCGCCGCTCCGGCGGCTTCCGACGGTGTCGTGGTGGGTGGCTTCCCGGTCGATGTGTCGGACAGCCCTTGGACCGTCGCCCTGTCGAGCCGTGACCGGTTCGGAGGTATGCGGTCGGGACAGTTCTGCGGGGGAGTGGCCGTCGGCCCGACCACGGTGCTCACCGCGGCCCACTGCATGGGCGAGGAAGTCCTGGGGGTCTCTCCGGACCGGGCGCACGATCTGACGGTCGTCGCGGGTCGTACGGACCTCTCCTCGGACGCGGGTCAGGAGATCGCCGTGAGGGAGATCTGGGTGAACCCGGCCTACGACAGTTACAGCAACTCGGGCGACTTCGCCGTACTCAAGCTGGCCGAGTCACTCCCACAGGCGTCGGTCATCACCATGACCGGCGCCGGTGATCCGGCGTATGCCCCGGGCACCGAGGCCATGGTCTACGGCTGGGGAGACACGACGGGGGGCGGCGCCTACGCCCATGGGCTGCGGGCCGCCCGTGTGCATGTACTGCGGGACAGCGTCTGTGAGAACGCGTACCCAGGGCCGGCCGACGGTTCGTACCGGGCGAAGACGATGGTGTGCGCTGGGGAGACCCAGGGGGGCCGCGACTCCTGTCAGGGGGACAGTGGTGGGCCGCTGGTCGCCCAGGGCCGACTGATCGGCCTTGTGTCCTGGGGGGACGGGTGCGGGCGGGCAGGCAGCCCCGGCGTCTACACGCGGGTGTCCGACATCGTCAGAACGCTGCGCTGGGAGGCCGCGCTGCCGGGCGGCGCACGGGCGTCACGCGGCGGCTGAGCCGGTTTTCGAACGAGTGCGGGCGGGCGCCCCCCGGGCGCCCGGGGGGGCGCCCCCCACCACCCCGGGGCCGGGGGGGGGCGGCGTTTTAAGCCGAAAGTGAGCGCGGATGTTAAGTT
>NZ_JBHXHX010000013.1:103755-106832 GCF_042723915.1 Streptomyces sp. NPDC058335
TGCGGGGGGGGGTGGGGGGCCCGGGGGCTCCCGGGGGGGCGTTGCGGGTTTTCCTACGTGGGGGGGGGGCCGCCCGGGGGCCGGCGGGGGCCCCCCCCCGCTACCAGCCTGTGCCGGTGGTCGCTCGTCGTTGAACGCGATCTGTCAGCGCTCTTCTTCTGAGGCGGGAACGGCGGTCAGTCGCTCCGTCTCGTCCTGTATCTCAGCGGCGATCTTCTTGAGTTCCGGCTCGAACTTGCGACCGTGGTGGGCGCAGAAGAGCAGTTCTCCGCCGCTGAGCAGGACGACGCGCACGTACGCCTGGGCGCCGCAGCGGTCGCAGCGGTCAGCGGCCGTCATCGGGCTCGCGGGGGTCAGAACAGTAGTCACGTCGCCTCTTCTCTAGCTCGACGAGCTGTCGTACCAGGGTCAACATCCAACCAGCCCCAAAACGTTCCCGCTCGTGGCTTCTCCTCGAAAAAATCTTCCGAGGTGGTCGTCTGCTGCCGGTTTGGCGGCGAATGTGCCGTATTACGTGTTGGCTGTGTCGTACGGTTTCGCGCTGTCGGTCATGGTCCGGCCCTCCCGGCTGGATTGCCGGTTTGTTCATGAGGACGTGCCCGGAGCCTAAATGGTTCATGCCCCGAAGGGAACGTGATATGTACTTCACTCCATCGAGGGATCGAACACGCATGCGACGCTGGACTAGTGTGAGTTCGGGGGAGGGTGGCGTGACAACGGCTCTACCAGGCCTCGGTACCCTCTTTGCGGCGACCGAAGCCGCGCCCTTACCCAATGAGGGCCAATCTGAAATTCAGCGAGGAGCGAACCGCGTGACCGCCGATACGTCCGTGCCGTCCACAGCGCTGCTGGCAGGAGCAGACCGGGACGGTTCCAACTACACCGCGCGGCACCTGCTCGTCCTCGAAGGCCTCGAGGCCGTACGCAAGCGCCCGGGTATGTACATCGGCTCGACCGACAGCCGTGGTCTCATGCACTGCCTCTGGGAGATCATCGACAACTCCGTCGACGAAGCTCTCGGCAGCTACGGCGACCACATCGAGGTCATCCTGCACGACGACGCCTCCGTCGAGGTGCGGGACAACGGGCGGGGCATCCCTGTCGACGTCGAGCCGAAGACCGGCCTGTCCGGCGTCGAGGTCGTCATGACCAAGCTGCACGCCGGCGGCAAGTTCGGCGGTGGCTCGTACGCCGCTTCCGGCGGCCTGCACGGCGTCGGTGCCTCTGTGGTGAACGCCCTGTCCGCCCGGCTCGACGTCGAGGTCGACCGAGGTGGGCATACCCATGCGATCAGCTTCCGCCGCGGCGTCCCCGGCGCGTTCGCCGGTGACGGGCCCGACGCGAAGTTCGAGCCCGCGAGCGGCCTGCGCAAGACCAAGCGGATCCCCAAGACCCGTAACGGCACGCGCGTGCGCTACTGGGCCGACCGGCAGATCTTCCTCAAGGACGCCAAGCTCTCCCTGGAGCACCTTCACCAGCGCGCTCGCCAGACCGCCTTCCTGGTGCCGGGCCTGACGATCGTCGTCCGTGACGAATACGGTCTGGGTGACGGGGGCAGCAAGGGCGAGGAGTCCTTCCGCTTCGACGGCGGCATCAGTGAGTTCTGTGAGTACCTGGCCGCGGACAAGCCCGTCTGCGACGTCCTCCGCTTCACCGGCCAGGGATCCTTCAAGGAGACGGTCCCGGTCCTGGACGACCACGGTCAGATGACGCCGACGGAGGTCACCCGCGAGCTGGGTGTCGACGTCGCGCTGCGCTGGGGCACCGGGTACGACACGACTCTCCGGTCCTTCGTCAACATCATCGCCACCCCCAAGGGCGGCACCCACGTGGCGGGCTTCGAGCAGGCCATCGTCAGAACGGTGAACGAGGTGCTGCGCTCCAAGAAGCTGCTGCGCGTCGCCGAGGACGACATCGTGAAGGACGACGCCCTGGAGGGCCTGACCGCCGTCGTCACGGTCCGGCTCGCCGAGCCCCAGTTCGAGGGCCAGACCAAGGAGGTCCTGGGCACGTCGGCGGCCCGCCGCATCGTGAACACCGTGATCTCCAGGGAACTCAAGGCCTTCCTGACGTCCACCAAGCGGGATGCGGCGGCTCAGGCACGGGTCGTCATGGAGAAGGCGGTCGCCGCCGCGCGCACGCGTATCGCGGCCCGGCAGCACAAGGACGCCCAGCGCCGAAAGACGGCCCTGGAGTCCTCGTCCCTGCCGGCCAAGCTCGCCGACTGCCGCAGCGACGACGTCGAGCGCAGCGAGCTGTTCATCGTCGAGGGCGACTCCGCGCTCGGTACGGCCAAGCTCGCACGGAACTCGGAGTTCCAGGCGCTCCTGCCGATCCGGGGCAAGATCCTCAACGTCCAGAAGTCGTCCGTGACCGACATGCTGAAGAACGCCGAGTGCGGCGCGATCATCCAGGTCATAGGAGCGGGCTCCGGGCGGACCTTCGACATCGACGCGGCCCGCTACGGCAAGATCATTATGATGACCGACGCCGATGTGGACGGTTCCCACATCCGGTGCCTCCTGCTGACGCTGTTCCAGCGCTACATGCGGCCCATGGTGGAGGCCGGCCGGGTCTTCGCAGCGGTGCCGCCGCTGCACCGCATCGAGCTGGTCCAGCCCAAGAAGGGCCAGGACAAGTACGTGTACACGTACTCGGACCGCGAGCTGCGCGACAAGCTCATGGAGTTCCAGAGCAAGAACGTCCGGTACAAGGACTCCATCCAGCGTTACAAGGGACTCGGCGAGATGGACGCCGACCAGCTGGCCGAGACGACCATGGATCCGCGCCACCGCACCCTGCGCCGCATCAACCTCTCCGACCTGGAAGCGGCCGAGCAGGTGTTCGACCTGCTCATGGGGAACGACGTGGCGCCGCGCAAGGAGTTCATCTCCAGCTCGGCGGCGACGCTGGACCGGTCGCGGATCGACGCGTAGGCCCCGCAGCTGGGCCGAGCGGTGTTCGTCGGGCGGGGGGGCCCAGGTGGGGTCGGCGGCCCCCCCCCCCGGCCCCCCCGGTGGGCCCCGCCCCCCCCCCCGCGGCCGGCGCCCGCCACCGGCGAAACGGTTCCCCCGAGG
>NZ_JBHXHX010000013.1:106842-277900 GCF_042723915.1 Streptomyces sp. NPDC058335
CCGGGGGGGCCGGGGGGGTTCCCGGGGGCCCGCCCCCGGGGGGGGGGGGGGGGGTGGGGGGGGGGGGGGGGCGCCGGGGGCCCCCCGCCCCCCCCCGCCCGGGTTCCCGGCTGTCGCCGTCAGGGAGTCAGGGAGCCTCCACCCATAGGTGGAGGGCGCGGCCAGCGGAGATCCACCCACGACCCGGCGCATCCGGGCCGAGCACTCCGGCACTCAGGTCGTGGTGCTCACGACCTTCGGGGACGATGCGTCCTTGTTCCCCGCGCTCAGAGCGGGTGCACGCGGTCACCTCACCAAGGACGCGGGTGGCGACGAGATCGTGCGGGCCGTGCAGAGCGTCCTGCCGGGGGACGCGGGACTGTCGCCGGGCGTCCAACGGCGGCTGCTGAAGCGTCTCTCGGCGCCCGAGCCGGAGCCGGCGGCGCCCGTCCGGTCCGCCCGACGGGCTGACCGCACGGGAGACGGAGGTGCTCGTCCTGATCGCCGAAGGGCGCAGCAATCAGGAGATCGCCCGCCAACTGCAGGTGTCCACGGCGACCGTGAAGACCCACATCAACAACATGTTCACGATGACCGGGATCAACGACCGGACACAGACGGTGCTCCACGCGTTCAGGAAGGGGCTGGTGCGGCCGCCGACGGGGTGAACGGCCCTTCGTCACCTGATGGAGTGAAGCGCGCGGGGAAGAAGAGTCAGGGATCTTCCCGTTCTGTCCATCCTTGGGCATGCAGTCAAGCAACGGCCGTGCCCGCGGCAGCGAGCACGGTTCCGAGAGTCCGGGCGACCATTGGCAAGGCATGGGCCCGGCGTCCGCCGAGACACCGGGGGACATGCGGTACGAGGACCCGTGGTACGACGCGCTCGCCTCGGGGTGGGGCGAGGCGGGCACCCTGAACACGCCCGTGTCCGAGGTTCCGGGAGCGCGTCGGGAGCGTACGGACCGGGCCGCCGCGGCGGCTCAGGTCTACGTCGAGGTGCAGCGCAGCGAGGCGTTCCAGGAGGTCCGCAGCCGATACCGGCGGTTCGTGATTCCCGCGGTCATCGTGTTCTTCCTCTGGTATGTGGCCTATGTCGTGACGGCGACGACCGCACCCGGATTCATGGCCCGTCCGGTGTGGGGCGCGGTGAACGTGGCGCTCCTCGCGGGGCTCGGGCAGTTCCTCAGCACGTTCCTGCTCACCTGGGCCTACTCTCGCCACGCACGGCTGCACAGGGACCGCGCGGCGCTCGAACTGCGCTGGGACACCCAGGAACTGACGCGTGAGGCACGGGGCGGTGTGGTGTGACCGGCAACCATCAGACGCTGGCGCTGCTGCTGTTCAGTGTCTTCGTCGCGATCACGCTGGGAATCACGACATGGGTGAGTCGCAGCCGGCAGGGTTCGGCGGAGGAGTTCTATGCGGGCGGACGGCTGTTCTCCCCCATGGAAAATGGTTTTGCCATCGCGGGCGACTACATGTCGGCCGCCTCCTTCCTGGGTATCTCGGGGCTCATCTCCCTCTTCGGCTACGACGGTCTGCTGTACTCGGTGGGCTTTCTCGTGGCTTGGCTCGTCGTGCTGTTCCTCGTGGCCGAACTGGTGCGCAACTGCGGGCGCTTCACGCTCGCCGACGTCATTGCCGCGCGGATGAACGAACGCCCCGTGCGGATCGCGTCGGGGACGGCCTCGGTCACCGTGTCCGTTCTCTACCTGGTGGCGCAGATGGTGGGTGCGGGCAGCCTCGTCGCGCTCCTGCTCGGCGACACCGGCGAGGCGGCCCAGGCGTGGGCCGTGATCGGCGTCGGCGCCCTCATGGTGATCTATGTGTCGCTGGGAGGGATGCGGGCCACCACATGGATCCAGATCGTGAAGGCGGTCCTGCTGCTCGGTGGCACGATCGTGCTCACCGTGCTCGTCCTGGTGCGTTTCCACGGCGACTTCGACCGGCTGCTGCGCACGGCCGCCGAGCGCAGCGGGCACGGAGCCGCGTTCCTGGCGCCCGGCCTGAAGTACGGCGGGGACTGGATCGCCCGATTCGACTTCATGAGCCTGGGGCTCGCACTGGTGCTGGGCACGGCGGGGCTGCCGCACATCCTGTCGCGCTTCTACACCGTGCCGACGGCGCGGGCCGCCCGGCGTTCCGTCGTCTGGTCGATCGGACTCATCGGCGGCTTCTACCTGATGACGATCGTCCTCGGCTTCGGTGCGGCGGCGATCGTCGGCCCGGACGCCGTACGCGGCTCCAACGCCTCGGGGAACACGGCGGTTCCGCTCCTGGCCCTCGACCTGGGGGGTGGAGCCGGCTCCACCGGAGGGACGGTGCTGTTCGCGATCGTGGCGGCCGTCGCCTTCGCCACGATCCTCGCCGTGGTCGCGGGGATCACGCTCGCCTCCTCGGCGTCGGTGGCCCACGACCTGTACGCCTCGCTGCGACGCAGGCACGCCGCACCGCGCAGCGAGGTGACCGTCGCGCGGATCGCCGCCGTCGGCATGGGTGTCGTGGCGATCGGTCTCGGCCTGCTGGCCCGCGATCTCAACGTCGCCTTCCTGGTCGGACTCGCCTTCGCCGTCGCCGCGTCGGCGAATCTGCCGGTCCTCCTGTACTCGCTGTTCTGGCGGGGCTTCACCACACGGGGCGCAGTCTGGGCGATCTACGGCGGGCTGGTTCCGGCCCTGGTGCTCGTCGTGCTGTCGCCCGTCGTGTCGGGCAGCCCCCAGTCGATCTTCCCCGACGTCGACTTCCAGATCTTCCCGCTCCAGAACCCGGGACTCGTCTCGATCCCACTGGGCTTCCTCGCCGGCTGGCTCGGCACGGTCACCTCGACGGAGGTTCCGGACAAGGCCAAGCACGCGGAGACCGAGGTCCGGTCGCTGACGGGCGCGGGGGCGGTTTAAGACCTGTTCGGGTCATGCCGGACTCGCGGGCGGTGCCGGTCGGCCGGCATGGTGCGGCCCAGGCCGGACCTGCACGACGGAATTAGTCGACAAAGCAACAGGCCGACACCTGGGGCGGGGACGGACTGACGCCCGGTCCGTCCCCGCCCCAGCAGGCGTACCTCAGCCGCGGGTCGCCCACACGTACCGGTGTTCCGGGCGGCCCGCGTCGCCGTACTTCAAGGTGAGCCGGGCTCTGCCCGTGCGCTCCAGCAGCTTCAGATAGCGCTGGGCGGTCTGGCGGCTCACCCCGGTGCGCTCGGCGATCTCCTGGGCGGACAGGGGCCCTTCCGCGTTCATCAGGGACTGGCGCACGAGTTCCGCCGTGGTGGGGGAGTGCCCTTTGGGCAGCCCCGGTTCCGACGGCGCGGACAGGGCGCCGAAGATGCGGTCGACGTCGGCCTGTTCGGCCTCGCCGCCGCTGTCGAGCGTGCGGCGCAGCTCCGCGTACGCCTCCAGCTTGCCGCGCAGGCCCCCGAAGTTGAACGGCTTGACCAGGTACTGCAGAGCGCCCTGCCGCATCGCTGCCTGCACCGTCGTGACGTCCCGCGCGGCCGTCACCATGATCACGTCGGTCTGGTGGCCGCGCCTGCGCATCTCCTGCACGACCTCCAGACCCGTCTCGTCGGGGAGGTAGTGGTCGAGCAGGATCAGGTCGAGCCGCGGCAGCAGTTCCACTTGGCGGAGCGCTTCGGCCGCACTGTGCGCCTCGCCGGCGACATGGAAGCCCGGCACCTTCTCGACGTAGGCGGCGTTGACCTGGGCGACCCTGATGTCGTCGTCCACGACCAGGACCTCGATCATCGGGCCTCCTCCTCGACGGTGCTCTGTGCGGGTGCGGCCAGGGCGGGTTCCAGCTCGGCCTCGGTCAGGGCCTCGGGCAGTACGACGGTGAACTCGGCGCCCCCGCCGGGAGCATCGCTCACGGACGCGCCGCCGCCCTGCCGCTCGGCGAGCCTGCGCACCAGGGAGAGGCCGATGCCCCGCTTGCCGTGGGCCGGCGGCTTCTTCGTGGACCACCCCTCGGTGAAGATCAACTCGTGATGCTCGGCCGGGATTCCCGGCCCCGTGTCCCGCACCCGCAGCACGGCGCTACGGCCCTCGGTCCGCAACTCGACCTCCACGCGCGCGTGCGGAGTGCCGGCCACGGCGTCCAGCGCGTTGTCCACCAGATTGCCGACGACCGTCACCAGCCCGCGCGGGTCGACCAGCCGGTCGGGCAGCCGCGTGCCGTCCGAGATCCACAGGGCGACGCCACGCTCGGCCGCCACGGTCGCCTTGCCGACCAGCAGGGCGGCGAGCAGCGGATCCCCGATCTTCTCGGTCACCTGCTCCGCGGTGGCCCGGTGGTCGCCCACCACCTCGTCGACGAAGTCCACGGCGTCGTCGTACATCTCCAGTTCGAGCAGCCCCAGGAGCGTGTGCATGCGGTTGGCGTGCTCGTGGTCCTGGGCACGCAGGGCGTCGATCAACCCGTGCGTGGAGTCGAGTTCCCGCCCCAGTTGCTCCAGCTCGGTGCGGTCCCGCAGGGTGGCCACGGCACCGCCGTCGTCGGTGGGCATCCGGTTGACGACGAGCACGCGCTGTCCCCGGACGGCGATCAGGTCCGTGCCGGTCACCCGGCCGGCCAGGACGTCGGACGTACGGCCCTCACCGAGCGCCTCGTCCGGTGACCGGCCCACCGCCTCCTCACCGATGCCCAGGAGGCGCTGTGCCTCGTCGTTCAGCAGGCGGACGCGGCCCGTCCGGTCCAGGGCGACGACGCCCTCCCGGATGCCGTGCAGCATCGCCTCCCGTTCCGAGAGCAGCGCCGAGATGTCGGAGAACGCCAGGTCACGGGTCTGTCGCTGGACCCTCCGGGAGATCAGCCAGGCGGCCAGCGCACCCACGGCGAGGGCGCCTCCCGCGTAGGCGAACAGCCCCGGGATGGCGTGGATCAGCCGGGCGCGCACGCTGTCGTACTCGATGCCGACCGAGACCGCCCCGACGATCCTGCCGTCGTCGTCGCGCAGGGGCACCTTGCCGCGGGCCGAGCGGCCCAGCGTGCCGTTGTCGATCTCCATGACGTCCCGGCCGGCCAGGGCCTCGCTGGGGTCCGTCGAAACGTGGCCGCCGACCTCCTGGGGCTCGGTGTGGGACCAGCGCGTGCCGCGGAGGTCCATCACCACCACGTACTCGGCCCCGCTCGCCTTGCGGATCCGCTCCGCCGCCTGCTGCACGGGTCCGTCGACCGACGGCGGTGTGTGCTGAAGGTCCTCGGTGATCTGCGGTACGGCCGCGGTGGTCTGGGCGATGGCGAGCGCGCGGCGCATGGCCTGGTCGTCCAGCTGGTCGCTGAGCGGGGCCAGGAACAGACCGGTCGCGAGCACGACGACTCCCGCGGCGATCGCCAGCTGCATCAGCAGGATCTGCGAGAACACGCGCCGGGGCATCCCGAGGCGCAGGCGACGGACGGGGGGAGTGGGGCTCATACCCACGACGGTACGTGGGCGGGCCGGAAGAACCGTAGTGGCGTGTCGTGTGGATCTCTTGATCGACTCAAGAGGAAACGGTTCCGCGATCACCTCGGGGCGAGATCGATCGTGACGGACCGGCCGATCAGCCGACCAGCGCCGCCGCCCTGAGTGCGTGCACCGCCACCACGTCCATCCGCGCGGGTGACCCGAGGACCGCCGCCCCGCAGCTCTCCGGGCGGGGTGGCAGGGAAGCGCCCTGGGCAACGACCACCCGCCAGTGCCGACCGTCCACGTGGGCGACGGTCACCTCCCAGCGCGGCGCCTCGCCCTGCGTACGGACGACGCTGAGAGCCTCGGCCGCGTACTCGCCGGTCGCCGTCCGCACGGCCAGCTCCGCCGCCTGACCGGGCCGTTCCCACGCCGAGTTCCCGCGGCACCCCTCCACGACGACACGGCCCTCCTGGGCGCCGTGCAGTACCTCCTTCACGGAGTGGGCCTGGGCGCGGCCGTAGGCGTAGCCGTACGGCAGGACGAGCACGGTCGGTGAGAACCGATGACCGCCCAGATGGGTGACCTCCCAGACACCGTCGACGCCCGACGCGGACAGTTCGGCGGCGAGGGGACGGCCGAGGAGGGCACAGCAGCGGTCGCGCTTGCCGTTGGTACAGACGAGGGCGAGCGGGTCGCCGGTGTGGGGGCGGCCGTGGAGTGCCGTGTCGAAGGTGTGGTGGTCACCTCGGCCGAGCGCGGCGAAGTCGAGGTCCAGCAGCCGGCCGGGGTCATCGGTGGTGGCGCTGCGCAACCACACTCTGCCGGGGACCGTGTGGGCCGCGTACACCTTGCGGTGGGAAGCGGTGCCGAGGTCGGCGTGCGGACCGGGGCGCCGGATGAGCGCGACGCGAACGCCGGTGCCCTGCGCGGCGGCCTCGAGGGCGCGGCCCAGCGAGGGGTCCAGGTGGCTCGACGTGAGCGCCTTGGCACCCCAGGGG
Source organism: Streptomyces sp. NPDC058335 (assembly GCF_042723915.1). Lineage (NCBI taxonomy): Bacteria > Bacillati > Actinomycetota > Actinomycetes > Kitasatosporales > Streptomycetaceae > Streptomyces > Streptomyces sp. NPDC058335. The sequence continues at coordinate 113,203 of NZ_JBHXHX010000013.1, forward strand.
CCAGGCTGCTCCAGCAGCAGCCAGGTCGTCGCCGTCGCCGCGGTCCCGGCCATGGGCTCGTCGAGGTCCCGCGAGACGGTCGTGCACGTACTCACAGAGGTGAGCCTAACCTGACTTCGCCCGCAGCGACTTCCGGTCGGGCATGTGTCCCGATGGGCGGCACGCGCGCGCGTGCCGCCCGACCCCTGGCAACCGTGGCATTGCGCCTGTTCAGCCGGTCCGGCGGACCTACTCCGGGAGCGGCCGGGGAGGTTTGGGGCCCACATAGAGGCCGCTCGGACGCATGCGCAGGGGACGTTCGCCGTACTCCTCCAGTGCGTGCGCGATCCAGCCCGCCGTCCGGGCGACGGCGAAGACGGTCTCGCCCGCCGACGCCTCCATCCCGCAGGACGCGGTGAGGACGGCCAGCGCGAGGTCGACGTTGGCGTGCAGCGGGGTGTGCCGGGCGGTCGTGGCCACGATGTCGCGGGCGGCGGCCAGCGCCGGCGCCGCTTCGGGGATCTCTTCCAGAAGGGCGAAGAGGGCACGCGCGCGGGGGTCCTCCTGCGCGTAGAGCCGGTGTCCCAGGCCGGGGATGCGGCGGCCGGCCCGCAGCTCCTCCGCGATCACGGGTCCCGCGGAGCCCTGGTCGAGCACTTCGAGCACCAGCCGGTGCGCGAGCCCGCTCGCCGCGCCGTGCAGGGGGCCCTCGATCACTCCGAGACCGGCGGTGACGGCCGCGTAGGCGTGTGCGCGGGCGCTGGCCGCCACCCGCACCGCGAGCGTCGACGCGGCCAGGTCGTGGTCGACGAGCAGGGCGAGCGCGGTGTCCAGGATGTGCAGCGGCGCCTCCGCCGCGGGCTGCCAGCTGAGCCGTCCCCACAGCCGCTGTGCCAGGGAGCCGCCGTCCCGGTGGGTGGGCAGTTTCGGCGGCAGGGCGGCGACGAGGGTCGGGATGAGACTGCGGGCGGCGCCGAGCACCGCGTCCTGGGACAGGTCGAAGCGGAGCGGGTCCACCACCGCGGCGGCGATCGCGGCGACGCGCAACCGGTCGGTGGGACCGGTGTGTTCGGGCAGCGAGTCGACCGCGCGGCGGGCGGCCTCGACGGAGGCCCGGGGTGCGGTGAAGGTGGCTCCGGTCCGCATCCGGCCGGTCCACAGCCACTCGGCGACCTCTTCGTACGAGTGCCGGGCCGCCAGTTCGGTCGCGTCTACGCCCCGGTAGTAGTACCGGTCCTGGTCGATGAGCGTGAGGCGGGTGCGTACGGACTGCTCGGCGCCCGTGCCCGGACTCCCGTTGCTCTCCCGCCTGTTGCGCCGCGCGAGCGTCTCGACCTCCTGAGCGTCGAACGTGCTGCCCCGGCCGCCGGGCACGCGCCGGCTGCTGAGCTGGCCGCGGCTGACGTACGCGTACACGGTCTCGGGCTTCACGCCGAGCAACTCGGCGGCCTCTTTGGTGGTCAGCCGTCGTTCCGGGTGGCCGGGGCCGGGTTCCTGATCGCGCATGAGGTCACCGTATCCACAGGAAGCATATATTGATTCAATCAATATTGACAGAGATTCAGTCAATCATGGACAGTCAAATCAAGTTCAAGGAGGAAACCATGTCCGTCAACAGGTCCGCAGCCACACTCGTCGAGGTACCGCGAGGACTTGCCGGTGTCGTTGTCGCCGACACCGAGGTCGGTGACGTCCGGGGACGCGAGGGCTTCTACCACTACCGCCAGTACTCGGCCGTCGACCTCGCCCACAGCCGCCCGTTCGAGGACGTCTGGCATCTCCTCGTCCACGGCGACCTGCCGGACGCACCCCGCGCCGCCGCCTTCGCCGCCGAGACCGCGACTCTCCGGAGGCTTCCCGGCCAGGTGGCGACGGCCCTGCCGGCCATCGCGGCGGCAGGCGCGCACGCCGAGCCGCTCGTCGGCCTGCGGACGGCCCTGTCGCTGCTCGGCGCCGCGAAGGGCTTCCGGCCGGTCTACGACACCGACGCCGACCGGCGCCGGGAGGACACCCTCGCCGCGGCCGCCGCCGTACCGACGCTGATCACCGCGCTGTACCGGCTGGGGAAGGGCCTCGAGCCCGTCGAGCCGCGGGAGGATCTCTCGTACGCGGCGAACTACCTGTACATGTTGACCGGCGCCGAGCCGGAACCGGAGCGGGCACGTGCCGTCGAGCAATACTTGATCTCCACCATTGACCACGGCTTCAACGCGTCCACCTTCACCGCCCGGGTCGTCACCTCGACAGGCGCGGACGTGGCCGCCTGTCTGGTCGCCGCCGTGGGTGCGCTGTCGGGCCCCCTGCACGGCGGAGCGCCCAGTCGTGCGCTGGACACCCTTGATGCGATCGGCGCCCCCGACCGCATCGACTCGTGGATCCGCGAGCGGGTTCTGGCGGGGGATCGCATCATGGGGTTCGGTCACGCCGTCTACCGGACCGAGGACCCGCGCTCGCGCATGCTCCGCGAGATCGCCCAGCGCTTCGGGGGACCACGCGTCGACTTCGCCGTGGAGGTCGAGCGGCAGGTCGAGGCGATCCTCGCCGAGCTGAAGCCGGGCCGGGAACTCCACACGAACGTGGAGTTCTACGCGGGAGTCGTCATGGAGCTGTGCGGGCTGCCCCGAGAGATGTTCACCCCCACCTTCGCGGCGGCCCGTGTCGTCGGTTGGAGCGCCAACATCCTGGAGCAGGCGGAGGACAAGAAGATCATCCGGCCCGCGGCGCGCTACGTGGGGCCTCGGGCGCCGGTCCCCGTGTCGGCGGCCTGAGCCGGAGTGCGACCGTCTCGGTGTGTCCGCCCCTGAAGGGGCCCGGAGAACGCATGTGGCCTGGTGCCGTTCTGGCGCCAGGCCTCATCGGTGGTGATCGAGCAGGGACGGGGTGCCGGGCTGCTCGCCGGGTGACCGCCGGCTCGCTCAACGGTTGCGCGCGGCCGGGGTGGTGGGCGACGGGACGGGTCTTCGGATGGACCGTGCTCGTGCGGTGGGGTCAGGCGTCGGGAATGTCCGCCTTGGCGCGGATCAGGGTCTCTCTGCTCACGACGACGATGCGTTCGTAGTCGGCGCGTGCGGCGTCCGCGGGCAGTTCACCGTCCAGCGCCTCGGTGGCCTCGGTGCCGATGACGGCGAAGTTGCCGTCACTGAGTTCGAACACATCCGGGCAGTTGGCTCCCGAGTTACTGCCTCGGGCGCTCGGAGGCACACCGATGCGGCGCACGATCTTCAAGAGGGGTACCGGTCCTTCAGAAGGGTCTGGGCAGAGTGCAGAGCAAAAAGTACCGGGACCGGTGGTGTTGTTGGGGCAGCATCGCTGAAGTTGTGTCGACGACGCCCAGGAGTTGACCTGATCGGCGGTGCGGGCCGCGCTCACTCGGTCGGCGGATTGCCCACCACCCACCATTCGTCCGTGTCGGCCTCGTCGAGATCCTTGACGAGGCCGTCCACCATGTGTCCGATCCTGGCCTCGTCGGACGACTGCTTCAGGGTCGCGCGCTGGCTCTGCGAAGCCTCCCAGTACTCCCGGAACAGCGGGCTCTGAAAGAACTCGCGCAGATACGTGTACAGCTCCTCCCGGTCCACGATGCCCGCGCGGTAGAGGTGGAACAGGTGGGCGTACCACGCGTTGGCGTACAGGAACTGGCGGCGCTTCTCCGCCGGGATGCTCTTGTCGTAGGTGTCGATCACCGCGGCGAGGGACGGGTCGTCGATCGCCCTGGCCAGCAGTTCCCAGTGCATGCGCTGCTGATGTGCCAGAGCCTTGCGTCGGAACGCCAGCTCCTCGAGTTCCAGCCGGCGCTCGTCCAGGCGGGCCGTCTCGAGATACCGGTGCCGGGCTGCCAGCACCGCCGTGCCGGCCGTGAGCAGCAGGCCGAGCGTGGCGGATGCCAGCTTCCCCGCAGCGTGCTTTCGTGTGGCCATGTCAACCCCCGAATCAGGCGACCGCCAGCCGGTCGTCGGTTGCGGGTCGGCTGACGGGGACCGGCGAGCGGTGGGCGGCGCTTGCCGTCTCCCAGGGTGCCGAGCGGCTCTGATCGGCGGGGGAGGCGGAGAGGAGGCGCACGGAGGGAAGTGAGGGTTGCACACCACGGCGCCTTGCCCAACGTCTGCCCCGCCAGCGCTGCTAACAATCGTTCACTCAGCGGTGATTCTTCCGGCTCGTATCCTGACTGCGCATTCAATCCTCGACCGTGCGCCGGGCCGCGAGCCGGTGCACGCGTAGGTGTCAGAGAGGTCGCACGTTGACGCAGAGCCGCACTCCGCAGCAGATCCCGGTCGTCGTACTCGCCGGATTCCTGGGTTCCGGCAAGACGACGCTGCTCAACCACCTTCTCCACCGCAGCGGAGGCAGCCGTATCGGCGCGATCGTGAACGACTTCGGTTCCATCGAGATCGACGCCATGGCCGTGGCGGGCGCGCTCGGCGACTCCACCGTCTCCCTCGGCAACGGCTGTCTGTGCTGCGCCGTCGACGCCAGCGAGCTGGACGTCTACCTCGAACGCCTTGCGCGTCCCTCCGCCGGCATCGACGTCATCGTCATCGAGGCCAGCGGGCTCGCCGAGCCGGGGGAACTCGTCCGGATGGTCCTCGCGAGCGAGCATCCGGGGATCGTGTACGGCGGCCTCGTCGAGGTCGTCGACGCCGCCGAGTTCGACGAGACCCGCGCCAGGCACCCCGAGATCGACCGGCACCTCGCCCTCGCCGACCTCGTCGTGGTGAACAAGCTCGACCGGACGCCCGACGCCGACCGCGTCCTCGGCCTCGTCCGCTCCCTCACCGACCGGGCAGCCGTCGTCCCGGCAACCTACGGCCGTATCGACCCCGAGTTGCTCTTCGACTGCCGGCCGAGCGAGGAGCGCGTCGGGCAGCTCTCCTTCGACGACCTGCACCGACAGGACGGCGGCGACAGCCACGACGGCCACGACGGGCATGACGCTCACAGCGATCACGTTGATCACGTCGATCATCTGCACACCGCCTACGACAGCCTGTCCTTCGTCTCCGAAGTCCCGCTGGACCCGCGCCGGTTGATGCCGTTCCTCGACAGCCGGCCCGAGGGGCTCTACCGCATCAAGGGGTACGTCGACTTCGGGCCGCACGACCCCGCCAACCGGTACGCCGTACACGCCGTCGGGCGCTTCCTGCGCTTCTACCCGGAGCCCTGGGGCCCCGCCGAGGAACGCCGCACCCAGCTCGTCCTCATCGGCTCCGGCATCGACACCGCCGCCCTCGCCAAAGAACTGGGGGCCTGCGAGAACGACGCCCCGCACGCCGACGAGCGCGGCATGTGGGGCGTCCTTCGCTACGTACAGGATCCCGAGGAACAGACCGGCGAAGAGGCCGTCGAGGAGGCCTAGACCGGGCCGGCCACCACCGACACCGTCTTCCCCAGCGACATGCCCGAGCCGTCCCGGCGCGGGTCGATCTCCGGCAGGTCGACCGGGGTGCCGTTCTTCTGCGCGGCCCGTGCCGGGACGGGCCCCGCCCAGGCCAGGGACAGGCAGTCCTCGCCCTTCAGGAAACGCTGGCAGCGCACGCCGCCGGTCGCACGCCCCTTGCGCGGGTACTGGTCGAACGGGGTCAGCTTGGCGGTCGTCTGGACGGAGTCGTCCAGCGTGCCGCGCGAGCCCGCGACCGTGAACACCACCGCCTCCGCAGCCGGGTCCACGGCCGTGAAGGAGATCACCTTCGCGCCCTCGGTGAGCTTGATGCCCGTCATACCGCCGGCCGGACGGCCCTGCGGGCGGACGTGCGCCGCCTGAAAGCGCAGCAACTGGGCGTCGTCCGTGATGAAGACCAGGTCCTCGTCGCCCGTGCGTAGCTCGACCGCGCCGACGATCCGGTCGCCCTCCTTGAGGGAGATGACCTCCAGCTCGTCCTTGTTGGTTGGATAGTCGGGCACCACCCGCTTGACGACACCCTGTTCGGTGCCGAGCGCGATGCCCGGCGAGGACTCGTCGAGCGTGGTCAGGCAGACCACCGTCTCGTCACCCTCCACGGGGACGAACTCCGTCAGCGGGGCGCCGCCGGAGAGGTTGGGTGCCGACGCGGTGTCCGGCAGCTGCGGCAGGTCGACGACGTTGATCCGCAGCAGTCGGCCCGTCGAGGTGACCGCGCCGATCTCCCCGCGCGCGGTGGCCGGCACCGCCGACACGATCACGTCGTGCTTGGTCCGCCGGGCGTCCGCGTCCTCCGCGAAGGGCTCGGCGTTCGCCGTACGGGCCACCAGACCCGTGGAGGAGAGCAGCACCCGGCACGGGTCGTCGGCGACCTGGAGAGGCACCGTGGAGGCCGGTGTGCCCGCCGACTCCAGCAGGACCGTACGACGCTCGGTGCCGAACTTCTTGGCGACCGCGGCCAGTTCGGCCGAGACCAGCTTGCGCAGCTCCGCGTCCGACTCCAGGATCCGGGTCAGCTCGGCGATCTCCTCGTTGAGCTTCTCCTGCTCCGCCTCCAGCTCGATGCGGTCGAACCTGGTCAGCCGGCGCAGCGGCGTGTCGAGGATGTACTGGGTCTGGATCTCCGACAGGGAGAAGCGCTCGATCAGGCGCTCCTTGGCCTGCGCGCTGTTGTCGCTGGAGCGGATCAGGCGGATGACCTCGTCGATGTCGACGAGCGCCGTGAGCAGGCCCTCCACCAGGTGCAGGCGGTCGCGGCGCTTGGTCCGGCGGAACTCGCTGCGCCGCCGGATGACCTCGAAGCGGTGGTCGAGGTAGACCTCGAGCAGCTCCTTCAGGCCCAGCGTGAGCGGCTGGCCGTCCACCAGCGCCACGTTGTTGATGCCGAAGGACTCCTCCATGGGCGTCAGCTTGTACAGCTGCTCCAGGACGGCCTCCGGTACGAAGCCGTTCTTGATCTCGATGACCAGGCGCAGCCCGTGCGCGCGGTCGGTGAGGTCCTTGACGTCGGCGATGCCCTGGATCCGCTTCGAGCCGACCAGGTCCTTGATCTTGGCGATGACCTTCTCGGGGCCCACGGCGAAGGGCAGTTCGGTGACGACCAGGCCCTTGCGGCGGGCCGTCACGGTCTCCACCGACACCGTGGCGCGGATCTTGAAGGTCCCGCGGCCCGTCTCGTAGGCGTCCCTGATACCGGAGAGGCCGACGATCCGGCCGCCGGTGGGCAGGTCGGGTCCCGGGACGTGCTTCATCAGCGTGTCCAGATCCGCGTTCGGGAAGCGGATCAGGTGGCGGGCGGCCGAGATGACCTCGCCCAGGTTGTGCGGCGGCATGTTCGTGGCCATGCCGACCGCGATGCCCGAGGAACCGTTGACCAGGAGGTTCGGGAAGGCGGCGGGCAGGGCCACCGGCTCCCGCTCCTGGCCGTCGTAGTTCGGGGTGAAGTCGACCGTGTCCTCGTCGATGGACTCGGTCATCAGGCTCGTCGCCGCGGCCTGCCGGCACTCCGTGTACCGCATGGCGGCCGGCGGGTCGTCGTTGCCCAGCGAGCCGAAGTTGCCGTGGCCGTCGACCAGGGGCACGCGCATGGAGAACGGCTGGGCCATGCGGACCAGGGCGTCGTAGATCGACGCGTCGCCGTGCGGGTGCAGCTTGCCCATGACTTCGCCGACGACGCGCGCGCACTTCACGTATCCGCGGTCGGGGCGCAGGCCCATCTCGTTCATCTGGTAGACGATGCGGCGGTGGACGGGCTTGAGGCCGTCGCGGGCGTCCGGCAGGGCGCGGGAGTAGATGACCGAGTACGCGTACTCGAGGAAGGAGCCCTGCATCTCGTCGACGACGTCGATGTCGAGGATCCGCTCCTCGTACGAGTCGTCGGGCGGCGGGGTCTTCGTGCTGCGGCGGGCCATCGCTGCCGGCTCCTCCTGTTTCCTGGTCGCTCGCCTGCGGGGCGCTCACGTCGGTGTCGACGCGCGCCCTTCGGCTCACTCTTGCTGAGGCGTGTGACGGGATGTACGCGGACCATTGTGGACCGTGGCACTGACAGCGCGTCCCAGGGTCCGGGCGTCGGCGACCGGACCGGCCGGAGAGGCACCTCGTCCACGGCTGCCCGCAGGCTACGCGATCTCGCTCTCGGCGTACGCCGCCCGGGAACTTCGCCGCCGCTCCGCACGCTTGCATACAGTGGCAGGACCGGCAGGAAAACCGCGGTTTCGACGACCGCGTCCGCGATCGGAAGGACGTACATGCCCATGGGTCACACGGCCACAGCCCAGGCAGGCTCCGGGGGCCTGACAGCGAGCGAGCACCGCCTGGCCAACGGCCTGCGCGTGGTGCTCTCCGAGGACCACCTGACCCCCGTCGCGGCGGTGTGTCTCTGGTACGACGTCGGCTCGCGCCATGAAGTCAAGGGCCGTACCGGCCTTGCTCACCTTTTCGAGCACCTGATGTTCCAGGGCTCCGCCCAGGTCAAGGGCAACGGTCACTTCGAGCTGGTCCAGGGCGCGGGAGGCTCGCTCAACGGCACGACGAGCTTCGAGCGCACCAACTACTTCGAGACCATGCCCACCCACCAGCTGGAGCTCGCCCTCTGGCTGGAGGCCGACCGCATGGGCTCCCTGCTCGCCGCGCTGGACGACGAATCGATGGAGAACCAGCGCGACGTCGTCAAGAACGAACGCCGCCAGCGCTACGACAACGTCCCCTACGGCACGGCGTTCGAGAAGCTGACCGCCCTCGCCTACCCGGAGGGCCACCCGTACCACCACACGCCGATCGGTTCGATGGCCGACCTGGACGCGGCGACGCTGGAGGACGCCCGCGCGTTCTTCCGCACGTACTACGCGCCCAACAACGCCGTCCTGTCGGTCGTCGGCGACATCGACCCGGAGCAGACGCTCGCCTGGATCGAGAAGTACTTCGGCTCCATCCCCGCCCACGACGGCAAGCCCCAGCCCCGTGACGGCTCGCTGCCCGACATCATCGGCGAACAGCTGCGCGAGGTCGTCGAGGAGGAGGTCCCGGCCCGCGCGCTGATGGCCGCCTACCGGCTGCCGCAGGACGGCACGCGTGCGTGCGACGCGGCCGACCTGGCGCTCACCGTGCTCGGCGGCGGCGAGTCCTCCCGCCTGTACAACCGCCTGGTCCGCCGCGACCGTACGGCCGTGGCGGCCGGCTTCGGCCTGCTGCGCCTGGCCGGCGCGCCCTCCCTGGGCTGGCTCGACGTCAAGACGTCCGGCGACGTCGAGGTGCCCGTCATCGAGACGGCCATCGACGAGGAGCTGGCCCGGTTCGCCGAGGAAGGCCCCACGGACGAGGAGATGGAGCGCGCCCAGGCCCAGTTGGAGCGCGAGTGGCTGGACCGCCTGGGCACGGTCGCCGGCCGCGCCGACGAACTGTGCCGGTACGCGGTGCTGTTCGGTGACCCGCAGCTCGCCCTGACCGCCGTCCAGCGAGTGCTGGAGATCACCGCGGAAGAGGTCCGGGAGGCGGCCAGGGCCCGCCTGCGCCCCGACAACCGCGCCGTACTGGTCTACGAGCCCACCGAGCCCGCCGAGAACACCGCCGACGAGGACGAGAACGAGGAGGCGGCCCAGTGACCGAGCTCGCCGCGATGGACTTCCACCCCCAGCCCCGGGCGGGCGAGGCCAGGCCCTGGGCGTTCCCGGCCCCCGCGCGCGGGACGCTCGACAACGGCCTGACCGTCCTGCACTGCCACCGCCCCGGCCAGCAGGTCGTCGCCGTCGAGGTCATCCTCGACGCGCCCCTGGACGCCGAGCCGGCCGGCCTCGACGGCATCGCCACGATCATGGCGCGGGCCTTCTCCGAGGGCACCGACAAGCACTCCGCCGAGGACTTCGCCGCCGAGCTGGAGCGCTGTGGCGGGACCCTCGACGCGCACGCGGACCACCCCGGCGTCCGCCTGAGCCTGGAGGTTCCGGTCTCCCGCCTGGCCAAGGGCCTCGGCCTCGTCGCCGATGCGCTGCGGGCGCCCGCGTTCGCCGACAGCGAGATCGAGCGACTCGTCCGCAACCGTCTGGACGAGATCCCGCACGAGCTGGCCAACCCGTCCCGGCGTGCCGCCAAGGAACTCTCCAGGGAGCTGTTCCCGGCGACCGCGCGCATGTCGCGCCCGCGCCAGGGCACCGCGGACACCGTGGAGAAGATCGACTCCGCCGCCGTACGCGCCTTCTACGAGAAGCACGTCCGCCCCGCCACGGCCACCGCCGTGGTCGTCGGCGACCTCACCGGTGTCGATCTCGACGCACTCCTCGGCGACACCCTGGGCGCCTGGACGGGCTCCGCGGGCCAGCCGCGTCCGGTGCCGCCGGTGACCGCCGACGACACCGGACGGGTCGTCATCGTGGACCGCCCCGGCGCCGTCCAGACGCAGCTGCTGATCGGCCGCATCGGCGCCGACCGGCACGCGCGCGTGTGGCCCGCGCAGGTGCTCGGCACGTACTGCCTCGGCGGCACCCTCACCTCCCGGCTGGACCGCGTCCTGCGCGAGGAGAAGGGCTACACCTACGGCGTGCGCGCCTTCGGGCAGGTCCTCAGGTCCGCGCCGGACGGCTCGGGCGCCGCGATGCTGGCCATCAGCGGCTCCATCGACACGCCGAACACCGGTCCCGCGCTGGAGGACCTGTGGAAGGTGCTGCGCACCCTCGCCGAGGGCGGCCTGACCGACGCCGAACGTGACGTCGCCGTGCAGAACCTCGTCGGGGTGGCGCCCCTGAAGTACGAGACGGCCGCCGCCGTGGCGGGCACGCTGGCCGACCAGGTCGAGCAGCACCTGCCCGACGACTACCAGGCGACGCTGTACCAGCAGCTCGCCGCGACCGGCACCGTGGAGGCCACCGCGGCGGTAGTGAGCGCCTTCCCGGTGGACCGCCTGGTGACGGTCCTCGTCGGCGACGCGGCCGCGATCAAGGCGCCGGTCGAGGCCCTCGGTATCGGTGAGGTGAAGGTCGTCTCCGCGGAGTAGAGCGCCGGAGGAGATCGCGGAACAGGAACGCTGAGCGGACCGCGGACCGCGGACCGCGGAGCAGGACGCGGCGCCGCGCGCGAAGGGGCCCTGGTGGACGGATGTGCCACCAGGGCCCCTTGATGTCCGAATTGGGAGAAAGGTTGCCTGTCTGCCCTGTGGCATGCGCTACAAAAGCCGTGTTCTGTTTGGGGATTGACGGCCGCCGCGTCTAGTTTCAACCGGGCTGTTCGTCAGGCAGTGCGCCGCAACCGCGGCACCGGACAGTCATCGCCGAGTCCCCGCATGGCGCGAGCCAGGGGAGCCGGGGACCCAACTAGGCAGTCCCTGGGGTGAATCGGACGCCCGCGCGTTTCGCGAGGGGGTCCGTAGGAGACCTTCCTGCTCCGAACCCGTCAGCTAACCCGGTAGGCGAGAGGGAAGGAAAGGACCGCTCAACTACATGGCGTCCACTTGCGCCACCGGGAAGCACCGTCGTCCCAGCCGGATGAAGCGCACCACCGCCCGTGCGGCGGGCATCGCGGCGCTCACCACCACCGGTGTCATCGGCGCCGTCGCCTCCAGCTCCGCCCTCGCCGCGGAGAACCCCGCCGAGCAGACCGGCCTCATCCCGGTCGTCAGCATCGGCGACACGGTCGCCGAGCAGATCGACGACCAGGCCGCCGCGCAGAAGCAGGCCGCCGCGCAGGAGGCCGAGCGCAAGGAGGCCGCCGCCCAGGCCGCGGCGAAGGCCAAGGCGGAGCGCGAGGCCAGGGTCCGTGCCGCCCGCGCGGCCGAGCGGGAGCGCCTGAACACCTTCGTGTCGCCGATCAGCGGCTCCTACGTCTCCACCGGCTACCGGTCCGGCGGCTCCCTGTGGTCCTCCGGCAGCCACACCGGCATCGACTTCCACGCCTCCAGCGGCACCCCCGTGCGCGCGGTGGGCCTCGGCACCGTCGTCGAGGCCGGCTGGGGCGGCGCCTACGGCAACCAGGTCGTGATCCGGATGAACGACGGCACGTACACCCAGTACGGCCATCTGTCGTCCATCGGCGTCTCGGTGGGCCAGAAGGTCGCTCCCGGCCAGCAGATCGCCCTGTCCGGCGCGACCGGCAACGTCACCGGCGCGCATCTGCACTTCGAGGCCCGCACCAGCGCGGAGTACGGCTCGGACATCGATCCGGCCGCCTACCTCCGCACGCACGGCGTGAACATCTGACGACGTACCGCGACAGATCGTATGGCCCTGGCCCTCGTGGCCGGGGCTTTCGTCGTTTCAGGGACCGTGCTGTCCAAAAAATATCCATGGATTCCGGCCCGCCATCGGAAATTCCCGCTGATTGCAATAGAGTCACGGAACACACGTCAATCGTCGACGTTTCACGGGGATTAAGGCGGAGGTCGGTCATGCGTATTCCGGCGCACTCGGTGTGCACGGCCATCCGGGACGACATCGTCGCGGGTGTCTACGAGCGTGGCAGCCGCCTCACCGAGGAACTCCTCGCGCGCCGCTACGGCGTTTCGCGTGTCCCCGTCCGGGAGGCCCTGCGCACACTCGAGGCGGAGGGCTTCGTCGTCACGCGGCGGCACGCGGGCGCGTGCGTCGCCGAACCGACCGAGCAAGAGGCCGCCGACCTGCTGGAGATGCGCATGCTGCTGGAGCCGCTCGGCGCAGCCCGGGCCGCCCAGCGGCGCACCGAGGCGCATCTCAAGGTGCTCCGCGGCCTCGTCCGGCTGGGCCAGGAGCGCGCCAGGCGGGGCAACAGCGAGGATCTGCGCTCCCTGGGGGGCTGGTTCCACGAGACCCTCGCACAGGCCTCCGGCAGCCACGCCCTGACCTCGACGCTCACCCAGCTGCGGCACAAGATCTCCTGGATGTACGCGGTGGAGGCGCCGGCCAGTCCGGTGGAGTCCTGGGCGGAGCACGGCGCGATCGTGGACGCGGTGGCGCGCGGTGACGCGGAGCGCGCGCGGGCGGTCACGGCGCTGCACACCGAGCGCGCGACCTCCGCGCACCGGCTGCGCTTTTCCGGCGGCGACCGCCAGGACCGTGTGAGGACTTCGCAACACGTCGTAAACATGTCCGGCCTCCGGCATTAACAGGAGGGCCGTATACAAAGAAGGGAATTCGGCGGAGAGATATTTCCGCTGCTCTTTTTCCGGCGCGCCCCGCATTTTGGTGGCGCGCCCTTCGCATGCCTGCGGACTATTTCAGGCATGCCTCCGGCAATTCCATCCGGGTCCGGAAAGCAGCGGAGCCGCGCCACCCGGATGGGGCGACGCGGCTCCGTGGTTGCCGTGAGCGGCAGCCGGCTCAGACAGTCTCGGGAAGCTCCTCGAGACCCTCGGCGACCAGCTTGGCCAGCCGGTCGAGGGCGATGTCCGCACCCTCGGCCTCGGAGGCGAGGACGATCTCCTCGCCGCCCTGGGCGCCCAGGCCGAGGACGGCCAGCATGGAGGCCGCGTTGACGGGGTTGCCGCCCGCCTTGGCGATCGTCACCGGGACGCCTGCGGCCGTGGCGGCTCGGACGAAGATGGAAGCGGGGCGGGCGTGGAGGCCCTCGGCCCAGCCGACGTTGACGCGGCGCTCAGCCATGTGATGCTGCCCTTCAGTGTCTCAGGTTGTCTAGACCAGTGTTCCACACGTGAAGCGTGTGAGGACGGTCCGTATGTCCCGTCCCGGTGCGGTCGTCGGATCGCGGCCTCGATCCGACCTCCGTCCCACCACAGACTGCCTCGCGCCGTTGTCGTACGCGAGCCGTACTCTGGGGCCCATGCAGAGCGCGTCGGACCGCCACGAGTATCCCGCCCACTGGGAAGCCGACGTGGTGCTGCGCGACGGCGGCACCGCGCGCATCCGCCCCATCACCGTCGATGACGCCGAGCGCCTGGTCAGCTTCTACGAGCAGGTGTCGGACGAGTCGAAGTACTACCGCTTCTTCGCGCCCTACCCGCGACTGTCCGCGAAGGACGTCCACCGCTTCACGCACCACGACTTTGTGGACCGGGTGGGACTCGCGGCCACGGTCGGCGGCGAGTTCATCGCCACCGTACGCTACGACCGCATCGGGGCCGACGGCATGGCCGCCACCGCCCCCGCCGACGAGGCCGAGGTCGCCTTCCTCGTGCAGGACGCCCACCAGGGAAGGGGCGTCGCCTCCGCCCTCCTCGAACACATCGCGGCTGTCGCGCGTGAGCGCGGCATCCGACGGTTCGCCGCCGAGGTGCTCCCCGCCAACAACAAGATGATCAAGGTGTTCACGGACGCCGGCTACACCCAGAAGCGCAGCTTCGAGGACGGCGTCGTCCGTCTGGAGTTCGACCTCGAACCCACCGAACGCTCCCTGGCCGTGCAGCGCGCGCGGGAACAGCGCGCCGAGGCCCACTCCGTACGGCGGTTGCTGGTGCCCGGCTCGGTCGCCGTCATCGGCACCGGCCGTACCCCGGGCGGCGTCGGCCGCAGCGTCCTCGGCAACCTGCGGGAGGCCGGCTTCACCGGAGCCCTGTACGCCGTGAACAAGGCGTTCCCGGAGGACCTCGAGGAACTCGACGGCGTGCCCGCCCACCGCTCGGTGCGGGACATCGACGGACACGTCGACCTCGCGGTCGTCGCCGTCCCGGCCGACCACGTGCCCGAAGTCGTCACCGAGTGCGGCGAGCACGGCGTGCAGGGACTCGTCGTCCTCGCCGCCGGGTACGCCGAGAGCGGCCCCGACGGACGAGAGCGTCAGCGCGAACTGGTGCGGCACGCGCGCGCGTACGGAATGCGGATCATCGGCCCCAACGCCTTCGGGGTCATCAACACCTCCCCGCGGGTTCGGCTGAACGCGTCGCTGGCCCCGCAGATGCCGCGGCCCGGCCGGATCGGCCTGTTCGCCCAGTCCGGCGCCATCGGCGTCGCCCTGCTGTCCCGGCTGCACCGGCGCGGCGGTGGCGTGACGGGCGTCACGGGCGTGTCGACGTTCGTCTCCTCCGGCAACCGCGCGGACGTGTCCGGCAACGACGTCCTCCAGTACTGGTACGACGACCCCGACACCGACGTCGCCCTGATGTACCTGGAGTCCATCGGCAACCCGCGCAAGTTCACCCGTCTCGCACGGCGTACGGCGGCGGCCAAGCCGCTGGTGGTGGTCCAGGGCGCCGGCTCCGCCCCCCAGGGCCACGCCGTACGGGCCACGCGGCTGCCGCACGCCACGGTGTCCGCCCTGCTGCGGCAGGCGGGCGTGATCCGCGTGGACACCATCACCGAACTGGTCGACGCGGGCCTGCTGCTGGCACGCCAGCCGCTGCCGCGAGGACCGCGCGTGGGCATCCTCGGCAACTCGGAGTCGCTGGGGCTGCTGACGTACGACGCGTGCCTCTCCGAAGGGCTGCGCCCGCAGCCGCCTCTGGACCTCACCACGGAGGCGTCGGCGGAGGACTTCCACTCCGCCCTGGCGCGCGCCCTGGCCGACGAGACGTGCGACGCGGTCGTGGTGACCGCGATCCCGGCGATCGGCGAGGCGTCCCCCGGCGACTCGGAACTGGCACAGGCGCTGCGCTCGGCCGCGGCCGCCGGCCCCGCCAAGCCGGTGCTCGTGGTGCACGTGGAGCTGGGCGGCCTCGCGGCGGCCCTGTCGGCCGCGACGAGCACGGCCCCACGCGCGCGCACGGCGACGCCGGACACGGGAGCGGCCGAGCCCGGGGCGCCCCGGACCGGGACGAAGGCCCCCGGAGCGACGGGGCCCGGGACGACGGGGCCCGGGACGACGGGGCCCGGCACGACGCCGACCGCGCCCACCGCGACCGGCACGCCCCCCGCCCCCGCCGCGGAGGCAGCAGCCGAGGCCCCCGAGGGCGCCCACCTCATCCCCGCCTACCCCGCCGCGGAGCGCGCGGTCCGCGCCCTCGCCGAGGCCGTGAAGTACGCGCAGTGGCGGCGCGAGGCGGCCGACCCCGGCAAGGTGCCCGAGCACGAGGACATCGACGAGAAGGGCGCCGCCGCCCTCATCGGCAGGCTCCTCGCGCGCGGGCAGGGCCTCACCCTCGGCCCCGACGAGACCTGCGACCTGCTCGGCCGGTACGGCATCCCCGTCCGCCGGTCCATCCCTGCGCCCACCCCGGACGAGGCCGTACAGGCGGCCGCCGCCCTCGGCTACCCCGTCGCCCTCAAGGCCACCGCCCCCCACCTGCGTCACCGTGCCGACCTGGGCGGCGTCCGCCTCGACCTCGCCGACGAGGAACAACTGCGGCGGGCGTACACCGAGTTGACCGAGCTGTTCGGTGCCCCGCACGAGCTGCGCCCGGTGGTGCAGGTGATGGCTCCGCGTGGGGTGGACACCGTCGTCCGGGCGGTCATCGACCCGGCGGCCGGAGCCGTACTGTCGTTCGGGCTCGCCGGGGCCGCCTCGCAGCTGCTCGGTGACATGGCGCACCGCCTGATCCCGGTCACCGACCGGGACGCCACCTCCCTGGTCCGGTCGATCCGGACGGCACCCCTCCTGTTCGGCTGGCGCGGCTCGACGCCGGTCGACACCCCCGCCCTGGAGGAGCTGCTGCTCAGGGTGTCCCGCCTGGTCGACGACCACCCGGAGGTCGTCGCGGTCACGCTGGAGCCGGTCGTCGTCGCCCCGCACGGCCTGAGCGTTCTCGGCGCCTCCGTCCGCCTCGCGCCACCGCCCGCCCGGGACGACCTCGGCCCGCGGACGCTTCCCGCCTACTGAAGGGGCCGTCACCGGTCCCTCGCAGTCAGTGGGTCCCCGTAGGATGGAGGGCATGGCCAAGACCAGTACGACGACCCAGGGGCTGCGTGCGGCGATCGAGCGCAGCGGCTACTACCCGGCCCTCGTGGCCGAGGCGGTGGAGGCCGCCGTCGGCGGCGAGCCCATCCGGTCGTACCTGGTCCACCAGGAGACCACGTTCGACCAGAACGAAGTACGCCGGCACGTGACCGTGCTGGTCCTCACCGGCAACCGCTTCATCGTCAGCCACACCGACGAGCAGGCCGCCGACACCACCTCCCCGACGCCGTACGCCACCACCTCGACCGAGTCCGTGAAGATCAGCCGGATCTCGTCGGTCGTCCTCAGCCGCGTGGTCGCCAATCCGGAGTCGTACACGCCGGGCAGCCTGCCGCGCGAGGTCGTGCTGACGATCGGCTGGGGCGCGGTCTCCCGCATCGACCTGGAGCCCGCCGCCTGCGGCGACCCCAACTGCGACGCCGACCACGGCTACACCGGCAGCTCGACGGCGGACGACCTCAGCCTGCGCGTCAGCGAGGCCGGGGACGGCCCGGACACGGTGCGCCAGACCCTCGCCTTCGCCCAGTCGCTCTCCGAGGCGACCGCGGATCTGACCGCGTAATGGCCCAGCCCGCCGTCTGGGACGACCCGGAACCCCTCGCCGTCTCCTCCGCACCCGTTCCCGAGTACGGCTCCGGCTCGCTCGCCGACCTGCTGCCCACGCTGGCCGCCGGCATGGGCGTCCCGGAGATGACCGCGGCGATCCCGGAACTGACCCCGGCCGACCGCAACTGCGTCTTCCTGATCGACGGCCTCGGCTGGGAGCAGATCAAGGCCCACCGCGACGAGGCGCCCTACCTGCACAGCCTCCTCGGCAGCTCCCGCGGCGGCACCGGGCGCCCGCTCACCGCCGGCTACCCGGCGACCACCGCGACCTCCCTCGCCTCCGTCGGCACCGGCCTCCCGCCGGGCGCGCACGGCCTGCCCGGCTACACCGTGCGCAATCCGGCCACCGGCGAGCTGATGAACCAGCTCCGCTGGCAGCCCTGGACCTCGCCGCAGGCCTGGCAGCCGTACCCCACGGTCTTCCAGCTGGCCGACGCGGCCGGGGTGCACGCCGCGCAGGTGTCCTCGCCGCACTTCCAGACCACCCCGCTCACCAAGGTCGCCCTCAGCGGCGGCACGTTCCACGGGCGCCTCACCGGCGAGGAGCGGATGGACTTCGCGGCCGAGCAGCTCGCGGCCGGCGACCGGTCCCTGGTCTACACGTACTACGCCGAACTCGACGGCGCCGGACACCGCTACGGCGTCTCCTCCGACACCTGGCGCGGCCAGCTCATGTACGTCGACCGGCTCGTCCAGCGCCTCGCCGAACAGCTCCCGCCGCGCAGCGCGCTCTACGTGACCGCCGACCACGGCATGGTCGACGTGCCCTTCGACGAGGACCACCGCATCGACTTCGACGCGGACTGGGAACTGCGCGCCGGCGTCGCCCTGCTGGGCGGCGAGGGCCGCGCCCGCCATGTCTACGCCGTACCGGGCGCCCAGGACGACGTCCTGACCTGCTGGCGCGAGGTGCTCGGCGAGCAGTTCTGGGTGGCGTCGCGGGACGAGGCGATCGCCGCGGGCTGGTTCGGCCCGCACATCGACGAGCGCGTGTACGCCCGCCTCGGCGACGTGGTCGCGGCCGCCCGGGACGACGTCCTGCTCATCGCGTCGGAGCGCGAGCCGAAGGAGTCGGCCATGGTCGGCAACCACGGCTCCATGACCCCGGCCGAACAGCTCGTCCCGCTGCTCGAAGTACGCTCCTGAAGCCCGTCGCGCCGCCCATGCCCCCGAAACCCCACCGAAAGGTGCTCGACTCCCCATGCCCGAGCTGGTGTTCTTCTCCGGAACCATGGACTGCGGGAAGTCCACGCTGGCTCTCCAGATAGAGCACAACCGCTCCGCGCGGGGACTCCAGGGCATCATCTTCACCCGCGACGACCGCGCGGGCGAGGGCAAGCTGTCCTCCCGCCTCGGCCTGGTGACCGACGCGGTGGAGGTCGAGGACGGCCAGGACCTGTACGGCTACCTCGTCGACCACCTCTCGCAGGGCGGCCGCGCGGACTATGTGATCGCGGACGAGGCGCAGTTCCTCGCCGAGGCGCAGATCGACCAGCTCGCGCGCGTGGTCGACGACCTCGAGATCGACGTCTACGCCTTCGGCATCACGACCGACTTCCGCTCCAAGCTGTTCCCCGGCTCCCAGCGGCTCGTCGAACTGGCCGACCGGGTGGAGGTCCTCCAGGTCGAGGCCCTCTGCTGGTGCGGCGCCCGCGCCACGCACAACGCCCGCACGGTCGGGGGAGTGATGGTCGTCGAGGGCGCCCAGGTCGTCATCGGCGACGTCGACCAGGCCGACACCGTCGGCTACGAGGTCCTGTGCCGACGCCACCACCGCCGCCGCATGACGGCCGCGTCGGCCCACGCGGCGGTCCTGTCCCCGGACGTGCTGCCGGTGCAGCAGGTCTAGCGCGGTAGGTGTCGCGCAGGCCTCAGGCAGGCTCCTGGACCAGGGCGAAGCGGGCCCCCTCGGGATCGGCGACCGTCGCCACGCGCCCGTGCGCGCTCTCCTGTGCCGGCGAGAGGAGCCGGCCGCCGAGGCCGACGACCCGCGCGACCGCCTCGTCCGCGTCGCCCACCTCGAAGTACGTCATCCAGTGCGGTCCCCGGTCCCGGGGCAGCGCGTTGCCCAGCCCGTGGACTCCGGCGACCGGGCGGTCCGCGATGTGCAGGGTGACGTAGTCGAAATCGTCGGGCCCCACCGTCTCCCGGCGGTAGCCGAACACCGTCTCGTAGAACTTGACGACGCTCGCCGACTCGAAGGTCAGCAGCTCGTTCCAGGCGGGGGTGCCGTGCACGCCCGTGATGTCCGTGCCGAGGTGGTCCGCCGCCTGCCAGATGCCGAAGACCGCGCCGGCCGGGTCGGAGCCGATGGCCAGGCGTCCGGCCTCGCCGGCGTCCAGCGGACCGACGCCGATCGTGCCGCCGCTGAGGCGCACCGTTTCGGCAGTGGTGTCCACGTCGTCGGAGGCGAGGTAGGGCGTCCAGGCCACGGGAAGATGGCGGTCCGGGGGGAGTTGGCCGATGCCGGCCACTTCACGGCCGTCGAGCAGCGCCTGTACGTACGGGCCGAGTTGGTGCGGACCGGGGTGGAACTCCCAACCGAACAGCTCGCCGTAGAACTCCTGGGTTGCCGTCAATCCATGCACCATCAGGCTCACCCAGCAGGGTGTGCCGGGCGCGTACCGAGCGTGTGCTTCGCCGTTCAGGCCGGCCGGCCCACGTGCCTCGGGCATCGTCACTCTCTCCTCGGCCACTCGCGGTGGCCGCGTCGCTTCCGCACTCCGGCTCCCGGGCCGATGGTCGCACCGCCCACGGTGCCGCGCGCTACGGGCGCGCCGCCGCACCGTGGCGGGCGTGTCGGGAGGGTGCCCGGTGTGCGGTTCCTCATCCGTTTTTGTGCGATTGCCGAAGGATGTTGATCGGCTGTACAGCATGTGCCCGATCCCGTACGCCACGTGATCGAGCCTGTCCGGCCGAGCAGAGTAGCCGGACCTGGACGGCGGGGCCACCCCGTGCGCGAGGATGGGGCCATGAACGCCATCATCTCCGCACCCGAACTCGCGAGCGCCCTGGCGGGGGAGAACCCGCCGGTCGTGCTGGACGTCCGCTGGCAGCTCAGCGTGGCGAAGGCGACCGGCGAGCCGCCGTTCGACGGCCGCGCCGCCTACGCGTCCGGCCACGTACCGGGCGCCGTGTACGTCGACCTGGACCGGGAACTGGCCGGGGCGTCCGGCGCGGGCGGCCGTCACCCGCTGCCGGACCTGGCGGAGTTCGGCGCCGCGATGCGCCGGGCGGGTGTGTCGGCCACCCGGCCGGTGGTCGTGTACGACGGCGGACAGGGCTGGGCGGCGGCCCGCGCGTGGTGGCTGCTGTGCTGGACGGGTCACCCGGATGTGCGGGTCCTCGACGGCGGGTTGACGGCGTGGCAAGGGGAACTGTCGGTCGACGTCCCGGCGCCCGCGGAGGGCGACTTCGAGCCGCGCCCGGGGGCGGCGGGGCTGCTCGACGCGGACGCGGCGGCGGCGCTGGCCCGCTCCGGCGTGTTGTTCGACGCGCGCGCGGGCGAGCGTTTCCGGGGCGAGGTGGAGCCGATCGACCGGGTAGGCGGTCACATCCCCGGGGCGGTGTCGGCGCCGACGACGGACAACGTCGGTCCGGGCGGCCGCTTCCTGCCCGCCGAGGAACTGCGGGACCGCTTCACGTCGCTGGGGGCGTCCGACGGCACGGAGGTGGGCGTGTACTGCGGCTCCGGTGTCTCCGGCGCCCATGAGGTGCTGGCGCTCGCGGTGGCGGGAATTCCGGCGGCCCTGTACGTCGGTTCGTGGTCGGAGTGGTCCTCGGACCCGTCCCGTCCGATCGCCGTGGGCCCGGACCCCCGGTAACTCTGCCGCGCAGGACAGGGGAACGCTGTCGTGCAGGACACGAAAAGGGGCCGCACCGAGCAGGTGCGGCCCCTCCCACGTATGAACCTGTATGCGAACCGACTTGTGCGAACCGGCGGATGTCGGGGCCGGGTTGCCCCACGGCGGCCCGCTCCCGTCACTCCTGCTTCTTGCGCCGGGTGCCGAACACGATCTCGTCCCAGCTGGGCACCGCGGCGCGGCGGCCGGGGCGGACGCCGTCGGCCTCGGCCTGGCGGTCGGTGGAACCGATGAGACGGTCGCGATGGCTGCCCACGGAGCGGGGCATGAGGACGTCCGCGTATGCGGAACCGGCGGACGCGGCGGGCGCCGGGGGCTCCTCGGCGGCCGGTTCCTCCGCGGGCTCCTCCGGTTCCTCGGACGGGATCTCCGGGACGATCATGTCGCCCCGGAAGCTCGGTACCGCCTCCAGCAGGCTGGTCAGCGAGTCCCGCTCGCGCTCGCCGGTGGTTTCCTCGACAGGCTCGGAGGGCTGTGCGGGCAGGCTCGGCCGGTCGAGAGCGCGGTCCATCGTGCGGTCGCGGGGCAGCCGGGCGATGCGCGGGACGAACGGGAAGCTGGGCTCCGGCGCGGCGAGGTCGTCGGACTCGCCGATCAGCGAGCGCGCCTCGTCGTCGACGGCCTGGACGAGCCGCCGGGGCGGGTCGTACGTCCAGCTCGCCGAGTGCGGCTCGCCCGCGACCCGGTAGACGAGCAGGACCTCCCAGGTGCCGTCGTCACGGCGCCAGGAGTCCCACTGGACGGTGTCCTTCTCGGCACCGCGCAGGGTCAGCCGCTCCTGCACGGACTCGCCGAGCTGTGGCCCGGCGTTCTCTCCGGGCCGACGGACCGGGGTCTTGCGGGCCCGCTCGGCCATGAACGCGCGCTCGGCCAGTACGGGGCCTTCGAAGCGGCGTACGCGGTCGACGGGGATGCCTGCCATCTGCGCGACTTCTTCCGCGGTCGCGCCGGCACGTATACGCGCCTGGATGTCGCGGGGGCGGAGATGGCTCTCCACCTCGATCTCGATCTGGCCGAGGCGGGGACGGTCGCCGCGGACCGCGGCGCGCAGACGCTCGTCGATCGGAAGCGTGTACTCCGTGCTGTCCGCAGCCTTCAGCACCAGCCGTGTGCCGTCATTCGAGACGGCCACGACACGCAGTTCGGGCATGGGGACCTCCCGGGTGGTGCCTGCCGACGTCACGTGCGTCGCTGCTTCCGCTAGTCGAGTGTGGCCTGCCCGGGTGCAGCCTGCCACAACCTTGCCGAGTTGCCCGGCGTGTCGCGCGAGGGTCCTTGATCGCCGTTATGGCACGGTTATCAATTCGCCACGCTAAGTGACCAATTCCGTAACCCTGTGCAACCGGCCCCCTCCTGGCGGTCCGTCAAGGCTCCGGACGCCCTGGTGGGAGACCGGACCCAGGGCTCGCAACAGTACTCCATTCGGGCCACGTGCGTGGATCGGCTCGCCGTCCAACTTCTGGCAAGGGGTGCGACTTGGCGATTTGGCAAGCGCTTTCCCCGATCTTGCACGTGGCGTACTTCACGGAATCGCCAGAAACGGAACTATCGGTTTCGTTCGTACGTCCCTTTCTCGTGCAGTTGGTTGATCAAGTAGGAAAAGTCGATCAAGTACGGGAAAGGCAGGCTAGGTCCAGGAATGCGTGAACAGCCCGTTGCCGATGAGGAGTCGAGTGCGCGAGCGGCGGCGAAGGGGAAGAAGCGCATCGACCTGAGCGTCCCTCAGGTTGCGGGCAGCGCCGTCGCCGCCGTGGTGGCCGCCAAGCTCGCCGCGTACTTCGGTGTCTACGGCACGATCCTCGGCGCGGGCGTCGTGAGTGTCGTCGCCACCTGCGGCGGCACCGTCTTCCAGCACTTCTTCAGCCGCACCGGGGAGCAGTTCCGCGAAGCGGCCGTGATTCCCCGGCCCAGGGAGGCGAGCGCCCTCGCACCCGGCGAGTACTCCGCGGGTACGGTCCACCGCGCGCGCGTGCGGAGCTGGAAACGGCCGGTCGCCGCGGCGGCCCTGGTCTTCGGCGTCACCATGGGCGGCATCACCGCGTACGAACTGGCCTCCGGCGGCAGCTTCAGCGGCAACGGCGGTACGACCGTCGGTGACGCCCTCTCCGGCACCACCACCTCGTCCTCGGGCGCCGGCTCCGACCCGGACGACGCCCCGGCCACCGGCGACACCGGCCCCGCACCCACCTCTTCGGAGCCCCCCGCGGCCACCGGAGCCGCCACCCCCTCCGCCGACGGCACGGCCGCGGAGTCCTCGCAGGACGACGACGGCGGTACGACGTCACCCGAGGCCACACCGAGCCCGCGCGCGAGCCCGGACACAGGGACCGGGGAGACGACCCCCACGCCCACCGGGGCCGTTACCGCCCCAGAACCCTCCGCAAGTAGTCGTTCTGGAACCGCCGGTCAGGATCCAGCCGATCCCGCAACGCCGTGAACTCGCCGAAGCGCGGGTAGACCCCGGCGAAGTACTCCGCGTCCCGCGTGTGGATCTTGCCCCAGTGCGGTCGGCCCTCGTGGGCGGTGAGGATGCGCTCGGCGGCGGTGAAGTAGCCCTGATACGGCGCACCCTTGACCACGTGGACGGCGATGTACGCGCTGTCACGACCGGACGCGGTGGACAGGGTGATGTCGTCGGCCGGTGCCGTGCGCACCTCCACCGGGAAGCTGATCCGCAGGGGGGAGCGATCGACCATGGCCTTCAGCTCGCGCAGCGTCTCGGTCACCGCCTCGCGCGGCACGGCGTACTCCATCTCCACGAACCGGACCCGGCGCGGTGATGTGAAGACCTTGTACGGGATGTCCGTGTAGTTGCGCGCGGAGAGCGCCTTGCTGGACACCTGGGCGATGGCCGGGATCGTGGCGGGCACCGCCCGGCCGACCCACTGGGCCGCCTGGAAGACGCCGTTGGAGAGGAACTCGTCCTCGAACCAGCCGGCCAGCTGCCCCACCGGCTTCCGCGGGCCCGCACTGCGGTTGTTGCGCTTGGTGTTGGTGCTGCCGGTGTGCGGGAACCAGTAGAACTCGAAGTGCTCGTTCTCGGCCCACAACTCGTCGAAGTCGGCGAGGACCTTGTCGAGCGGCATCGGCTCCTCGCGCGCGGTGAGCAGGAAGATCGGCTCCACGGCGAAGGTGATGGCGGTGACGATGCCGAGGGCGCCGAGACCGATCCGGGCCGCCGCGAAGACCTCCGGGTTCTCCTTCTCCGAGCAGGTCAGGACCGAGCCGTCCGCCGTCACCAGCTCCAGGCCCTTGACCTGCGCGGCGATCGAGGCCGACTCGCGGCCCGTGCCGTGGGTGCCCGTACTGATGGCCCCGGAGACGGTCTGCTCCATGATGTCGCCCATGTTGGTGAGCGACAGTCCCTCGCGCGCCAGCGCCAGGTTGAGTCTCTTGAGCGGGGTGCCCGCCTCGACCGTGACGGTCATGGTGTCGCGGTCGATCTTGCGGATGCCGGTCAACAGTTGAGGGCGTATCAACACACCGTCCGTCGCGGCGATCGACGTGAAGGAGTGGCCCGTGCCGACCGCCTTGACCGTCAGTCCGTCCTCGGCCGCCCGGCGCACGGCCGCGGCCAGTTCGTCGACGGAGGCGGGCGTGACCTCCCGCGCGGGGCGGGAGGCGACATTGCCGCCCCAGTTACGCCACGTGCCGCTCTTGCCGCTCGCTGTGCTGCTCAACGGTGCCTCCACGACCCGGCGCCGGCTTGCTGAGCCGGCGGTACCCGAGGAAACCGACCGCGACCGCGACGGCACCGGACACCGCCGGAACCCCGTACCCGGCCCGCGCGCCCGCCGAGTCGATGACCCAGCCGGCGATCGAGGAGCCCAGCGCGACCCCGACCGCGAGCCCGGTACTCACCCAGGTCATGCCCTCGGTCAGCTGCGCGCGTGGTACGTGCTCTTCGATGAGGGACATCGTCGTGATCATCGTGGGAGCGATGGCGAGGCCCGCGACGAAGAGCGCCACGGCCAGAAACGGCAAGTTCCCGACCAGTAGGAGGGGGATCATACTCACGCCCATCATGAACACGCCCAGCAGCCAGCGTCGCTCCGGGGCTCCTTGGGGGCGCAGCAGACCGAAGGCCAGACCCGCCACGCAGGAACCGGCCGCGTACAGGGCCAGGACGACGCTCGCTGCGGCCTTGTGCCCCTGCTCGTCGGCGAAGGCGACGGTGACCACGTCGACCGCCCCGAAGATCGTCCCCGTCGCCACGAACGTCGCCACCAGTACTTGCAGACCGGGCGAGCGCATCGCAGTACCGCCGCCCTTCCGCTCCTGCGGATGGGGCTCGGGCTCGGTGGCCCGCTGGGCGGTCAGCCAGAAGACGCCGACCGCGAGGAAGCAGGCCGCCAGCAGCGGACCGGCCTCGGGGAACCAGGCCGTGGACAGACCGATGGAGATGATCGGGCCGAAGATGAAGCAGACCTCGTCCACCACGGACTCGAAGGAGTACGCGGTGTGCAGCTGCGGGGTTCCCCGGTACACGGCCGCCCAGCGGGCCCGGATCATCGCCCCGAGCGAAGGCACCGAACCGATCGCGGCGGCGCAGACGAACAGCACCCAGTCCGGCCACTCGAAGTGAGCGGCCAGCAGCAGCCCGGCCGACGCGACGAGCGCGACCAGCGTGGCGGGCCGCAGCACCCTGCGCTGTCCGTGCCGGTCCACCATGCGCGAGATCTGCGGCCCGATCGCCGCCGCCGACAGCGCGATGGTCGCCGAGAGGGCGCCCGCGAGGCCGTAGCGCCCGGTGAGCTGGGAGACCATCGTGACCACGCCGATGCCCATCATCGACAGCGGCATCCGGCCGAGGAACCCCGCGGCGGAGAAACCCCTGGAGCCTGGGGCGGCGAACAGGGCGCGGTAGGGGCTGGGCACGGAAGTCTCCGTCGGGTCCGGTCACGCGTGCGTGGCGGCTCGGCACGGCGCGAGGAAGAGGTGGCTCTGCGGGGCTCGGTAAGACATGCAACGGGTACCGCGGGGCCGGTAAGGCGCGTCCGCAGCTGATACAGCTTACGAGTTAGGCAACCCTAACGCACCTCTCGTGCGCCCCTGCGCGCGGGAGCCGCGCCGCCACGCCACCCGGCGTTTCCGGGCTGTCAGTGCCGGGTGGCAGGATCGAGACATGCGAGACGCGCTCGATGCCACCCCCTACGACGCCCTGCTCCTGCTCTCCTTCGGCGGACCGGAAGGCCCGGACGACGTGGTCCCGTTCCTGGAGAACGTGACGCGCGGGCGCGGCATCCCCAAGGAACGCCTCAAGGAAGTCGGGCAGCACTACTTCCTGTTCGGCGGGGTCAGCCCCATCAACGACCAGAACCGCGCCCTGCTGGACGCCCTGCGCAAGGACTTCGCGGACCACGGGCTCGACCTGCCGGTCTACTGGGGCAACCGCAACTGGGCCCCCTACCTGACGGACACCCTGCGCGAGATGGTCGCCGACGGCCGCCGCCGCGTCCTCGTCCTCGCCACCAGTGCCTACGCCTCGTACTCGGGCTGCCGCCAGTACCGCGAGAACCTCGCCGACTCGCTGGCCGCGCTGGAGGCCGAGGGCCTGGAGCCGCCGAGGATCGACAAGCTGCGGCACTACTTCAACCACCCGGGCTTCGTGGAGCCCATGATCGACGGCGTGCTCCGCTCCCTCGCCGACCTCCCCGAGGAGGTCCGGGACCGCGCCCACATCGCCTTCACGACCCACTCCATCCCGACGGCCGCCGCGGACACCTCCGGCCCCGTCGAGGACCACGGCGACGGCGGCGCGTACGAGGCGGAGCACCTGGACGTGGCCCGGGTCGTCGCCGACGCCGTCCGCGAGCGCACCGGCGTCGACCGTCCCTGGCAGCTCGTCTACCAGTCCCGCTCCGGCGCCCCCCACATCCCGTGGCTGGAGCCCGACATCTGCGACCACCTGGAGGAGCGGCACGCCGCCGGGGCACCGGCCGTCGTGATGGCCCCCATCGGCTTCGTCTCCGACCACATGGAGGTCCTCTACGACCTCGACACGGAGGCCACGGCCAAGGCCGGGGAACTGGGCCTGCCGGTGCGCCGCTCGGCCACCGTCGGCGCCGATCCGCGCTTCGCCGCCGCGATCCGCGAACTCGTCCTGGAGCGCGCCGCCGTCGAGAGCGGCCGGGCGGTCACCCCGTGCGCCCTGGGCGCCCTCGGTGCGAGCCACAACCTCTGCCCCGTCGGCTGCTGTCCCTCCCGCGCCCCGAGGCCCGCCGCCGCGGGCGCCGACAGTCCGTACGCGTGAGGAGCGCCGTGACCGACCCCCTGCACACCGAACTGCTCGAACTGGCCGGGGAAGCCGCCCGCCGGGCCGGCGAACTGCTGCGGGACGGCCGCCCGGCCGACCTCGGTGTCGCCGCCACCAAGTCGAGCCCCATCGACGTCGTCACCGAGATGGACATCGCGGCGGAGAAGCTGATCACCGGCCTGATCTCCGAGCACCGCTCCGACGACGGTTTCCTCGGCGAGGAGGGTGCCTCCAGCGAGGGCAGCAGTGGCATCCGCTGGGTGATCGACCCCCTCGACGGCACCGTGAACTACCTCTACGGGCTGCCCACCTGGGCGGTCTCCATCGCCGCGGAACGGGACGGCGAGACCGTCGCCGGGGTCGTGGCGATCCCGATGCGCGGTGAGACGTACCGCGCGGTGCGCGGTGGCGGCGCGTGGGCGACCGGCGCCTGGGAGGGCGAGCGCAGCATCGCCTGCCGGCCGGCGGCACCGCTCGAGCAGGCACTGGTCTCCACCGGCTTCAACTACGTCACCGAGGTCCGCGCCCACCAGGCCGACGTCGCCCAGCGACTGATCCCGTTGCTGCGTGACATCCGGCGCAGCGGCTCCGCGGCCGTCGACCTGTGCGACGTGGCCGTCGGCCGCCTCGACGGATACTACGAGCGCGGTCTGCATCCCTGGGATCTCGCGGCGGGCGACCTGATCGCCCGGGAGGCGGGCGCCCTGACCGGTGGCCGCCCCGGAGAGGGGCCCTCACGGGAGCTGACGATCGCCGGTACCCCCGGCGTCTTCGAACCCCTCCAGCGGCTCCTGGAGGACTTCGGCGCCTGGCACGACTGAGCGCGCGACACCGCGTTCGACCGGGCTTCCGACCAGGGGCCCGGCGCGGACACGCGAAAGGGCCCCGGCGCTGGATTCGCCGGGGCCCCTCCGTCTACGGACGACCTGCTCAGGCCGTGGTCGTCACACCGACCTGCACACCGTGCTCGGCGGCGAGACGGCGCAGGTCGTCGAGCTCGCCCTGCTCGACCTCCACAAGGAAGTCGTCGCCCTCGTTGCGAGCCCGCGTCAGGTCGGACTCGGTCGCCCTTATGCGCTGCAGAAGTCCTGCGGTGAATGCGTCCATGCTGCGCCCCCTCGTCCTGGGTCGTGGGTCTGTGGCACGGGGGTGTGCCGGTTGGGAAGGGGCGATCACGTCTCCGATAGGTGCCCAGCGCTGCCCAGCCGGGCGGCGACGGTGCCGGACACCCACGCCCACTCTGCGGCAAGCGGATCGCGGAGTGCCGCATGGTGCTACGGCACATGCAGAGCGTGATCGCGGGGTGTAAAGCCGTCCTCCCCCCGCTCCCTTCCGCAGAAACCTCAACCCGACGAGAAAATCTGGCATTCCCAGGCTTCACACCTGTCCTTCAAGGCCCTCCCACCCGCCTTACCTCCGACTTATGGCCGAAAAGGGCAGGATGGAAGCACACACTCACCAAGCCCCTGCCCGCGTGCGTCCACAGAGCGCTACGCGGGTGGACACAGGAAGGACAAGCGACGTGCGCGTACTCGTCGTCGAGGACGAGCAACTGCTCGCCGATGCGGTGGCCACCGGACTGCGCCGGGAGGCCATGGCCGTCGACGTCGTGTACGACGGTGCGGCAGCCCTGGAGCGCATCGGCGTGAACGACTACGACGTGGTCGTCCTCGACCGTGACCTCCCGCTCGTGCACGGCGACGACGTCTGCCGGAGGATCGTCGAGCTGGGCATGCCCACCCGTGTGCTGATGCTCACGGCGTCCGGCGACGTCAGCGACCGCGTCGAGGGCCTGGAGATCGGCGCCGACGACTATCTCCCGAAGCCCTTCGCCTTCAGCGAGCTGATCGCCCGCGTGCGTGCCCTGGGCCGACGCACCAGCCTGCCGCTGCCGCCCGTCCTGGAGCGTGCCGGCATCAAGCTCGACCCCAATCGACGCGAGGTCTTCCGCGACGGCAAGGAGGTGCAGCTCGCCCCGAAGGAGTTCGCCGTCCTGGAGGTGCTGATGCGCAGCGAGGGCGCTGTCGTCTCCGCCGAGCAGCTCCTGGAGAAGGCCTGGGACGAGAACACCGACCCGTTCACCAACGTCGTGCGCGTGACCGTCATGACCCTGCGCCGCAAGCTCGGCGAACCGCCGGTGATCGTCACCGTCCCCGGTTCCGGCTACCGGATCTGAGCCCGTGGCCACGACTCCAGCGCCTCCCCAGGCGCCTCCCAAGCCCACCTGGGACCCCAGGAGGCCGCAGGCCCCGTTCCCCTGGCTGCGCCCGACCATCCGGATACGGCTCACGCTGCTGTACGGCGGGATGTTCCTGATCGCCGGCATCCTGCTGCTGTCGATCATCTACCTGCTGGCGGCGAACGCGCTGAACGTGGGCAGTGAGCTGCCGTTCAAGATCCTCGCCGGGCAGGTCGCCAGCGACATCTGCAACTTCCCCAACGAGCCGACCGCCAGCGAGCTCAACCGCGCGATGAACGAGTGCGCCAACCAGCAGCGCCAGCACGCCCTGGACGACCTGCTCAGCCGCTCGCTGCTGGCCCTCCTCGGACTCGCCGTGATCGCGTTCGCGTTCGGCTACGCCATGGCCGGCCGAGTGCTCGCCCCGCTCGGCCGGATCCTGCGCACCGCGCGCTCCGTGGCGGGCTCGGACCTGTCCCGCCGTATCGAGCTGGACGGGCCGGACGACGAGCTGAAGGAACTGGCCGACACCTTCGACGACATGCTGGAACGGCTGCAGCGTGCCTTCACCGCCCAGCAGCGTTTCGTCGGCAACGCCTCGCACGAGCTGAGAACGCCGCTGGCCATCAACCGCACGCTCCTCGAGGTGCACCTCTCCGACCCGAACGCGCCGGTGGAACTCCAGCAGCTCGGCAAGACGCTACTGGCCACCAACGAGCGCAGCGAGCAGCTCGTGGAGGGCCTGCTGCTGCTCGCCCGCAGCGACAACCAGATCGTCGAGCGCAAGCCGGTCGACCTGGCGGAGGTCGCCGGGCAGGCCATCGACCAGGTGCACGGCGAGGCGGAGGCGAAGGGCGTGAAGATCCGCGGGAAGCGGGATTCCGCGGTCGTGCAGGGCAATGGCGTCCTGCTGGAGCGGATCGCGCTTAACCTGGTGCAGAACGCCGTGCGCTACAACGTCCCCGAGGACGGATGGGTCGAGGTGACCACCGAGGTCCTGCACGGCCAGGCGGTCCTCGTCGTGTCCAATACGGGCCCGGTGGTCCCCGCTTACGAGATCGACAATCTTTTCGAGCCCTTCCGGCGGTTGCGCACGGAGCGTACGGGCAGTGACAAGGGCGTCGGGCTCGGCCTGTCGATCGCGCGCTCCGTGGCAAGGGCGCACGGCGGCCATATCGCGGCTCAGCCGCGCGAGGGAGGAGGGCTCGTGATGCGAGTCAGCCTGCCGCTCTGAGATCATGTCGCGACGCACATGGGCTTGTTCGCTTTACGCGGAATTTTTTAAGCCTTGATCGGGCTTTCCCGTGTGTGATCGATCACAGGGGCGAATTTCCGGCCATCTACTCTCCGTGATCATGAATGCTGCCAGGAAGCCCGGAAACTCCGGGTTTTCCGGGGTCCTGATCACGGGAAGTACACGGTGGGGCGCTTTTGAAGTGCGGCATTCGGACCGTGTACGGTCCCGATCGCCATCCAAGCCGATCACTCTTGAGGAGTCCGGTTGGGTGTCGATTGAGTAACAGACCTTGATGTGAGGCAAAATCTCCGCCTCGAGGCGGGCACAAGTCCGGCCTCTCACGCGTTACGTGCGCTGGAGACACCGCAGATACCCAGAGGGGGAGAGGCGAAATGGCAACCGACTACGACACCCCACGCAAGACCGACGACGACGTTGACTCCGACAGCCTTGAAGAACTGAAGGCCCGGCGGAACGACAAGTCCGCCTCCGCAGTCGATGTCGACGAGTTCGAGGCCGCAGAAGGCCTGGAGCTGCCCGGCGCAGACCTCTCCAATGAGGAGTTGGCTGTCCGGGTTCTGCCCAAGCAGCAGGACGAGTTCACTTGCATGAGCTGCTTCCTGGTGCACCACCGCAGCCAGCTGGCCCGCGAGAAGAACGGCCAGCCGATCTGCCGCGACTGCGACTGAGGGCGGGTCGGCCGTGACTGGCTCGACCCCTCCTCGGAAGCGCCGCTTCCTCCTGTCGGGAGCGGACAAGGGGCCGTCCGACGGCCCTCACGGCGTGCGTGACGACGAGCGAGGCTCATCCGGCAAGGGAGTTGTCCCTGCGGGATCGGCCTCGCTCGAAGCGGCGGGCGACCGGGGTGACCTCCCGGCGCCGGCTCAGGGCGCCGCGCCCGTCGCCAGGCGACGGGCCGCGGCGATCCGCCACAAGGCGGTGGACCTGGCCAAGGAAGGCGCCCGCAGGGGCGGCAGCCGCGCCAGGGCGGGCCTCGCCCACCTCGCCGACCGGATCATCGACATGGCCCCGCGGATCCCCGTACGGGATCTTCGGACGCTCCGCCGGCAGTTCCCCGGACTCGGGCCGGAGCAGCTCGCCGACAAGCTCGTGGCGGGCGCGGCGAAGGCCACCTCCACCGTGGGCGCGGGCGTCGGCGCGGCGGCCATGCTGCCCGTACCGCCGGCGATGCCGGCCGAGATCGCCGCGGAGATCAGCGGCGTGGCGGCGATCGAGCTGAAACTGATCGCCGAACTGCATGAGGTCTACGGTGTACGCCCCGCCGGGAACCTCGTCGAACGCAGCAGCGCCTATCTGCGCTCATGGTCGGGCGAACGTGGCGTGGACGTACTGAAGCCCGCCTCGTTCAACTCCGCGCTGGGCGGCCAGATGAAGCGCGAGCTGCGGCAGCAGATCATGAAGCGCATGGTCCGCGACCTGCCGAATTTGATGCCCTTCCTGGTGGGTGCTGCCGTGGGCGCGCTCATGAACCGCCGGGACACCAAGAAACTGGCCGTCAAGGTCCGGGCGGACCTGCGCAAGATGCAGGTGCCCTGGGAGGCGCTGCCCGAGCTGCCGCCTCTGGAGAAGCCGGAGAACCCGCTGCCGCTCCGGGACGATCCCCGGGAACTCGGGGGCTGAGCGAAGTCTTTGCGCGGCGGAGGCGAAAGCTTTGCCTGCGCCGCGGTCGCCCGACGTGTCCCGCGAGGCTCGCCTACGCCGCGGTTTCCCGTGCCGCTCGCAGCGCCTCGGCCAGCCGCTGCGGTTCACGAGTCGACAGGTACAGGTAGGGCGTCGGATCGGCCGGGTCGGTGACCTCCACGCGCAGCGCGGTGGGGATGTAGGCGCGCAGCAGCAGGAACGCTCGGGTGTCCGCCTTGTACGTGCGCCAGGCCCGCGCTTCCTCCGCGTCCAGCACCTCTGCCTCACCCAGCGCCGCGACGGGGATCTTCGCCTCGCCCGCGATCAGGGAGTCGCCCACCACGCGGATGCGCATCGAGCCGTAGGAACTGGCGGCGACCGCGGCGACCGCGGTGCCGCCGGCCAGGCCGCCGAGCAACGGCAGGGTGCCGAAGGGCAGCAGGATCAGGGCGAAGGCGACGCCCACGAGGAACGAGATGAACCACCAGGAGCGGGGGGCGGTGAGGCGTTCGTCGTACGGGGTGGCGGAGAGCTGCATGGAACCAAGCTTGGCACGGTGTCCGGGCCGTGCCCGGGTCAGGGTGGCCCGCGCACAGCGCTGCCGGTCGGGGTGCGGGTGGGCCACTGGCGGGCGGGTAAGGTCTGCGGCTGTGAGTGGTACTTCCGCAGCCCTTCAGCCTCCGGCCGGCGCCGTGAAACCGGCTCGGCACCCCGATGCGCCCGCGCCCGGTGAGCTTCTCGGCGCGCACTACGAACACTGTTTCGGGTGTGGCGGCGGGCAGTCGCACGGGCTGCACCTGGAGGCGCGGGCCGGCGAGGGAGTGACCGTCACCGCGGAGTTCACCGTGCAGCCCGCCCACCAGGGGGCGCCCGGCCTGGCGCACGGCGGGGTCCTGGCCACCGCACTCGACGAGACGCTCGGTTCGCTGAACTGGCTGCTGCGCACGATCGCCGTGACCGGACGGCTGGAGACCGACTTCGCGCAGCCCGTGCCCGTCGGTACGACGCTGTATCTCGACGCCGAGGTGACCGCCGTGGCCGGACGGAAGATCTACTCCACCGCCACCGGCCGGATCGGCGGCCCCGAGGGGCCCGTCGCCGTCCGCGCGGACGCCCTCTTCATCGAGGTCGACGTGAAGCACTTCGTCGAGCACGGCCGCCAGGCGGAGATCGACGCTGCGATGAGCGACCCGGATCAGGCCCGCCGCACCCGCGCCTTCGAGGTGAACCCGTGAGCCGTGAGCCCGTGCCCGTGCTGATCCGGCGCGTGGACCCTGACGTACCGCTCCCGACGTACGCGCATCCCGGTGACGCGGGGGCCGATCTGCGGACCACCGAGAGCCGTGAACTGGCGCCGGGGGAGCGGGCCGTACTGCCCACAGGGGTGTCCATCGCACTGCCTGAGGGGTACGCGGCCTTCGTGCACCCCCGGTCCGGGCTGGCCGCCCGATGCGGCGTCGCCCTCGTGAATGCCCCGGGGACGGTTGATGCCGGGTACCGTGGGGAGATCAAGGTGATCGTGGTGAATCTCGACCCGCGCGAGTCCGTGCGGTTCGAGCGCTTCGACCGGATTGCCCAACTGGTTGTCCAGCAGGTCGAGAAGGTCCGCTTCCAGGAGGTCGCGGAGCTTCCCGATTCGGTGCGGGCCGAGGGGGGCTTCGGGTCCACCGGTGGCCACGCCGCCGTGGACGGCGGAAGCGGCACAAACGGTCAAGCCGCCGTGGGCGGCGCGACGGGTGGGAATCGATACGCTTCGGTCGTATCCGACCGGGAAGGACAGTGACGTGTTCGGACGTCGCAAGAAGAAGGGTGCCGCCGAGGACGCGGCCGGCGAGGCCGAGCAGGTCGTCGACAGTGTCGACACTGAGGCGGACGAGGCGGACGAGGCAGAAGGCGGACGCGAGCGCGTACGGCTGGAGCCGGAGCCGCGGCCCGACGGACCCTGGGACAGCTCGGAGGTGCGCGACCCCGCAGAGGGCCGCGTGGACCTGGGCGGCCTTTTCGTGCCAGGAGTCGACGGCATGGAGCTGCGGGTGGAGGTCGCCGGTGACGCGATCGTCGCGGCCACCGTCGTGCTGCGCGACAGCGCCATCCAGCTCCAGGCCTTCGCCGCTCCCAAGCGGGAGGGCATCTGGGGTGAGGTGCGCGAGGAGATCGGCTCCGGCATCACCCAGCAGGGCGGCATCATCGACGAGGTCGAGGGCCCGCTGGGCTGGGAGCTGCGGGCCCAGGTGCCGGTGCAGCTGCCGGACGGCACGAGCGGGTTCCATGTCGTGCGGTTCGTCGGCGTGGACGGTCCCCGCTGGTTCCTGCGGGGGGTGATCTCGGGTCAGGGCGCGGTGCAGCCGCAGGCCGCGGGTCTGCTGGAGCAGATCTTCCGGGACACGGTCGTGGTCCGCGGTGAGGGCCCGATGGCGCCCCGCGACCCGATCGTCCTGAAGCTGCCCAACGACGCTCAGATGGTTCCCGAGACCGTTCAGCAGGAGGACGCGGGTTCCCGCTTCTCCGGCGGCATGGGTCAGTTGCAGCGCGGACCCGAGATCACGGAAGTCCGCTAGCGGAGACACTCGGCAGGCAGCCACAGAAAAGGGCCGCATCCCTCCCGGGGGTGCGGCCCTTTCGGCGTGCGCGCACCCTTGACGGCGCATTGGTCTGTACCTACGGTCTCCGCTCAACGCCCAGTTCATAAGGGCGCTCCTTGTTCACATATGAGAACGGAGTCGCTGTGCGTAGACCCGCATTCCTCCTGACCGTCGCCGCCCTCCTCCTGGGCACCCTCGCCTCACCCGCCGCCACTCGCGCCGAGGCCGCCCCGGCCGCCTTCTCCCACCCCGGTGTGACCGTCTCCGGCGCCCAGCTGGACTTCGCCCGCCGGCAGGTCAATGCCGGTGCCCAGCCCTGGAAGGGGGCGTACGACCGGATGCTCGCGAGCAAGTACGCCGACCTGGGCCGCGTCCCCAAGCCGCGCGCGATCGTCGAGTGCGGCTCGTACTCCAACCCCAACAACGGCTGCACGGACGAGCGCGAGGACGCGATCGCCGCCTACACCCAGGCCCTGGCCTGGTACGTCACGCGCGACGAGCGTCACGCGAAGAAGGCGATCGAGCTGATGGACGCCTGGTCCGGGGTGATCAAGGACCACACCAACAGCAACGCGCCCCTCCAGACCGGCTGGGCGGGCTCGTCCTGGCCCAAGGCTGCCGAGATCATCAAGTACACGTACTCCGGCACCTGGGCCAACTCCGGACGCTTCGCCGGGATGCTGCGCGACGTCTACCTCCCCGAGGTCATCAACGGCTCGAATTCCAACGGCAACTGGGAACTGTCGATGATGGAGGCCGCCGTCGGCATCTCCGTCTTCCTGGAGGACAAGGCGTCCTACGACAAGGCCATGGCGAAGTTCAGGACCCGCACCGCCGCCTACGTCTACCTCGCGTCCGACGGCGATCTGCCGAGGACCGTGCCGAGCCAGAACCTCGACACCCGGGCGAAGATCGTCGCCTACTGGCAGGGCCAGTCCACCTTCGTCAACGGCCTCAGCCAGGAGACCTGCCGCGACTTCACCCACACCGGGTACGGCATCTCGGCGATCGCGCACATCGCCGAGACCAGCCGGATCCAGGGCCAGGACCTGTACGGCACCGACGTCGGCGAACGGCTGCGGCACGCCCTCGGCCTCCACGCCAAGTACCAGCTCGGCACGGCCGCACCGAGCTGGCTGTGCGGCGGCTCCCTGAAGCTGGGCCTCGGCCCGGTCACCGAGGTCGGCTACAACGCGCTGCACAACCGGCTCGGCATCGCGATGACGAACACCCAGACGCTGACCCTGCAGAACCGCCCGGCGGGCAGCAACAACCTCTTCGTCGCCTGGGAGACGCTCACGCACGGGGACAGCACGGTGTGAGAGAGGCGCCGCAGGGTGTCGGAGACGGCATGCGCACGGCGGGCGAAATCGGGACCCTCCGACGTGAACCGATCGGGGGGTCCCGTCCGATGCAGTGGTGAGGGGGAAGCGACGAGGGAGCGCGGGGAGGGCGAATGACCGGGTCGATCTGCGGGGTGTCCGCCGCGTCAGGGTTGCGTCAAAGGAGTCCCGCGCCCTCCCTCTCGCTCCCTTTGTCCGTGTCGTCGGCCGTAGGGTCGACGCTGCGCAGGCAGGAGTCAGCGGAAGACAATGAGGCCATGGCACGCGGCAAGCTTCGGATCCACCTCGGCGCGGCACCGGGCGTGGGCAAGACGTACGCGATGCTGTCCGAGGCCCATCGGCGCGTGGAGCGGGGCACGGACTGCGTCGTGGCGTTCGTCGAGCACTACGACCGGCCGCGTACGGCGGCGCTGCTGCACGGCCTGGAGGAGATCCCCCGACGGCAGCTGGAGCACCGGGGTGCCGCCTTCACCGAGATGGACGTGGACGCGGTGCTCGCCCGCCGCCCCCAGGTCGCCCTGGTGGACGAGCTGGCCCACACCAACGTCCCGGGCTCGCGCAACGCCAAGCGCTGGCAGGACGTGGAGGAACTGCTCGCCGCGGGCATCGACGTGATCTCCACGGTGAACATCCAGCATCTGGAATCCCTGGGCGACGTCGTGGAGTCGATCACGGGGGTGCGGCAGCAGGAGACGGTCCCGGACGAGTTCGTACGCCGGGCCGACCAGATCGAACTGGTCGACATGTCGCCGCAGGCCCTGCGCCGCCGCATGGCGCACGGCAACATCTACGCACCGGACAAGATCGACGCGGCCCTGTCCCACCACTTCCGGCCGGGCAACCTCACCGCCCTGCGGGAGCTGGCCCTGCTGTGGGTGGCCGACCGGGTCGACGAGCACCTGAAGCAGTACCGCAGCGAGCACCAGGTGTCGGCGATCTGGGGTTCGCGGGAGCGGATCGTGGTCGGGCTGACCGGCGGCCCGGAGGGCCGGACGCTGATCCGGAGAGCCGCGCGGCTCGCGGAGAAGGGCGCCGGCGGGGAAGTCCTTGCCGTCTACATCGCGGGCGCAGACGGCCTGACCTCCGCCTCGCCCAAGGAACTCGCGGTGCAGCGCACGCTCGTGGAGGACCTCGGCGGCACCTTCCACCATGTCGTCGGCGACGACATTCCGGCCGCCCTCCTCGACTTCGCCCGGGGCGCCAACGCCACACAGATCGTCCTCGGCTCCTCGCGCCGCAAGGCCTGGCAGTACGTCTTCGGGCCCGGCGTCGGTGCGACGGTGGCGCGCGCGTCGGGACCCGACCTCGACCTGCACATCGTCACGCATGAGGGGGCGGCCAAGGGGCGGGGCCTGCCGGTGGCCCGGGGCGCGCGGCTCGGACGGACCCGGATCATCTGGGGCTGGGCGGTCGGGCTGGCCGGCCCACCGCTGATGACGGTGCTGCTCGGCACCGTCCACCTCGGCCTCGCCAACGACATGCTGCTGCTTCTCACCGTGACGGTGGCGGCGGCGCTGCTCGGCGGCCTGCTGCCGGCGCTGGCCTCGGCGGCTCTCGGCTCCCTGCTGCTGAACTACTTCTCGACCGCGCCCTTGCACCGCTGGACCGTCGCCGACCCGAAGAACATCGTGGCCATCGTGATCTTCGTCGGGGTCGCAGTGTCCGTGGCGTCGGTGGTCGACCTCGCCGCCCGGCGCACCCACCAGGCGGCCAGACTCCGGGCGGAGTCGGAGATCCTCTCCTACCTGGCGGGCAATGTGCTGCGCGGTGAGACCAGCCTGGAGGCGCTGCTGGAGCGGGTCCGGGAGACCTTCGGCATGGAGTCGGCGGCCCTGCTGGAGCGCGGGGACCACCTGGCGTCGTGGTCCTGCGTGGGCCGGGTCGGCGCGGGGCGGCCCGTCGAGCGGCCGGAGGACGCCGATGTGGACGTGCCCGTCGGGGACCGTCTGGCACTGGCGCTCACCGGGCGGGTGCTGCCCGCGGAGGACCGGCGGGTGCTGGCAGCTTTCGCCGCGCAGGCGGTCGTCGTGCTGGACCGGCGGCGTCTTCAGGAGGAGGCCGACCAGGCCCGCACGCTCGCCGAGGGCAACCGGATACGTACGGCACTGCTCGCCGCCGTCAGTCATGACCTGCGCACTCCGCTGGCCGGGATCAAGGCGGCGGTGTCGAGTCTCAGATCCGACGACGTGGCCTGGTCCGAGGAGGACCGGGCGGAACTGCTCGAAGGCATCGAGGACGGCGCCGACCGGCTCGACCACCTGGTCGGGAACCTCCTGGACATGTCCCGCCTCCAGACCGGTACGGTCACGCTGATCATTCGGGAGACCGACCTTGACGAGGTGGTACCGATGGCGCTCGGCGGGGTTCCGGCGGACAGCGTGACGCTGGACATCCCGGAGACGCTGCCGATGGTCGCCGTGGACGCCGGACTGCTGGAGCGGTCGGTCGCCAACCTGGTGGAGAACGCGGTGAAGTACAGCCCGGACGGCGCCCCCGTGCTCGTCTCGGCCAGTGCCCTCGCCGGCCGGGTCGAGGTCCGGGTCGTGGACCGTGGGCCGGGCGTGCCGGACGAGGCCAAGGAGCGGATCTTCGAGCCCTTCCAGCGGTACGGTGACGCTCCCCGGGGAGCCGGGGTTGGCCTGGGCCTCGCGGTCGCGCGTGGCTTCGCCGAGGCGATGGGCGGGACGCTCGACGCCGAGGACACACCGGGCGGGGGACTGACCATGGTGCTCACCGTGCGTGCGGCCGAGGACCGGGGCGCGGCTCGGCCGGGTCCGTCCACCGGCCTCGCGCCCCCCACCGCCGACGGCCCGCGAGAACACCCCGTACAACCCGAAAGGCAGGCTTCATGAGCTCGACCGGGGGGACCCCGCAGAACCCCACGAGGGTGCTCGTGATCGATGACGAACCGCAGATCGTGCGCGCCCTCGTGATCAACCTCCAGGCCCGTAGGTACGAGGTCGACGCGGCCCACGACGGGGCCACCGCCCTCCGGCTCGCCGCCGCCCGCCACCCGGACGTGATCGTGCTGGACCTGGGGCTGCCCGACATGGACGGCGTCGAAGTGATCAAGGGCCTGCGCGGCTGGACCCGGGTGCCGATCCTGGTGCTGTCCGCCCGGCACTCCTCGGACGAGAAGGTCGAGGCGCTCGACGCGGGCGCCGACGACTACGTCACCAAGCCCTTCGGCATGGACGAACTGCTCGCCCGGCTGCGGGCCGCCGTCCGCCGGGCCGAACCCGGGGGTGGGGGAGAGGGCGAGGCCCTGGTCGAGACCGTCGGGTTCACGGTCGACCTGGGCGCCAAGAAGGTCAACAGAGACGGCAAGGACGTACGGCTCACGCCCACCGAGTGGCATCTGCTGGAGGTGCTGGTGCGCAACACCGGCCGCCTGGTCGGCCAGAAGCAGCTGCTCCAGGAGGTGTGGGGGCCTTCGTACGGGACGGAGACGAACTACCTGCGGGTGTACATGGCGCAGCTGCGCAGAAAGCTGGAGGCCGATCCGTCGCATCCGCGGCACTTCATCACGGAGCCGGGGATGGGGTATCGATTCGAGAAGTGAGCCACGAGCGGAGCCACAGCGGGGCTGGAGCCGTGAGGAGGTGGGCATGTGGGCGTCGGCACGCGGGTTCGGGCCCGGAGGGGCCTCCCGGTACGCTTCAGGTATGAGTGCTGTTCCTCGTTCCGAGAAGCCTGTCGGCCGGTTCCGGCGCATGCTCGATCGGCTCTCCTCCTCGCAGGAGGACCTGGAGTCCGAGGAGCTGCGTGAGGACGCCGAGACCGCGGGCTGCACGCGGATCGGAGACTGCCAGGACCGGCAGGTCGTGACGGTTACTGGTACCTTGCGCACGGTCACCCTGCGGCCGCGGGCCGGAGTCCCGGCCCTGGAGGCCGAGCTGTTCGACGGCTCCGCCGCGCTGGACGTGGTGTGGCTGGGCAGACGCTCCATCGTGGGCATAGAGCCGGGGCGCAAGCTCATAGCATCGGGCCGGATCTCGCTGAGCCGGGGCCGCCGGGTGCTGTTCAACCCCAAGTACGAACTGAGACCCCTTGGTAGGGAGTAGCCGGTGACGTCGCTCGACAAGCCGACCGAAGACACTCAGCAGGACGAAGCCCGGGCGGTGACGGAAGCCGCGCTGTTCGAGGCGTTCGGCGGAGTGCGGGGCATGGTCGAGACGGTGGTGCCCGGCCTGCTTTTCGTCACGATCTACACGATCAACAAAGACCTGCACATGTCGGCGATCGCCGCGCTGGCGGTGTCGTTGGTCCTGGTCGTGGTCCGCCTGGCCATGAAGGACACCGTGAAGCACGCCTTCAGCGGTGTCTTCGGTGTCGCCTTCGGTGTCGTGTTCGCGATGATGACGGGCAACGCGAAGGACTTCTACCTGCCCGGCATGCTCTACACGCTGGGGCTGTCGCTGGCGTACATCATCACGACCCTGTGCGGGGTGCCGCTGCTCGGGCTGATCCTCGGGCCGGTGTTCAAGGAGAACCTCTCCTGGCGGACCCGGAATCCCGGCCGCAAGAAGGCGTATGCGAAGGCCAGCTATGCCTGGGGGCTGATTCTGCTCGCCAAGTGCGCGATTCTCTTTCCGCTGTACTGGTGGGCCGACACCACTCAGCTCGGGTGGGTGCTGATCGCGCTGAAGATCCCGCCGTTCCTGCTGGCCGTGTGGCTTACGTGGGTGTTCCTGGCGAAGGCGCCTGCGCCGATTGACGTCTTCGCCGAGATGGAGGCGGAGGAGAAGGCCGCGGAGCCGAAGGCCGCGGAGGTGAAGGGTGCTGCGGGCACGGAGTCTGCGGACGCCGGTCCGCGGCACCGGCGGGACGGGTAGGTTTCGGCGGGGGTTTCTCGCCCCCGCCCCCGCCGCCCCCTTCCCCGTCCCCGGGAGCCGTCCCTGAGGGCTGCCGCCCGCAGACCCCCGCTTCGCCCCTCAACGGGCCTTGTCCTCAACGCCGGACAGACTGAGGAATCAGTCAGTCCTCGCGGCGTACCGACAGTAGGTCCTCCAGCTGTTCTTCTCGGGCCTGGGCGGCCACGAACAGGAGTTCGTCGCCTGCTTCCAGCGAGTCCTCTCGGGACGGGGTGAGGACTCGGGTGCCGCGGATGATGGTGACCAGGGAGGTGTCCTCGGGCCACTCCACATCGCCTACCTGGGTGCCGGCGAGGGCCGACTCCTCGGGGAGCGTCAGTTCGACGAGGTTGGCGTCGCCGTGGCTGAAGCGGAGCAGACGGACCAGGTCGCCGACGCTCACCGCCTCCTCCACCAGGGCCGACATCAGGCGCGGGGTGGAGACGGCGACGTCCACGCCCCAGGACTCGTTGAACAGCCACTCGTTCTTCGGGTTGTTCACCCGGGCGACGACGCGCGGAACGCCGTACTCCGTCTTCGCGAGCAGGGACACGACCAGGTTGACCTTGTCGTCGCCCGTGGCGGCGATCACGACGTTGCAGCGCTGGAGGGCCGCCTCGTCGAGGGAGGTGATCTCGCAGGCGTCGGCCAGCAGCCACTCCGCCTGCGGGACACGCTCGACCGAGATGGCGGTCGGCGCCTTGTCGATCAGCAGGATCTCGTGGCCGTTCTCCAGCAGCTCGCCCGCGATCGAGCGGCCGACTGCGCCGGCTCCGGCAATGGCGACCCTCATCAGTGACCGTCCTCCTTCGGGCCCTCGGCGAACGAGGCTTCGACCTTCTCCACGTCGTCGGCGCGCATCATGACGTGCACCAGGTCGCCCTCCTGCAGAACCGTCTGCGAGCTGGGCAGGATCGCCTCGCCGAGGCGGGTGAGGAACGCGACGCGCACGCCCGTCTCC
Organism: Streptomyces sp. NPDC058335; assembly: GCF_042723915.1. Classification (NCBI taxonomy): domain Bacteria; kingdom Bacillati; phylum Actinomycetota; class Actinomycetes; order Kitasatosporales; family Streptomycetaceae; genus Streptomyces; species Streptomyces sp. NPDC058335. The sequence continues at coordinate 155,342 of NZ_JBHXHX010000013.1, forward strand.
TCCTGGAGCCTGCTGATCTTGTGTCCGACCCAGGAGGCGGAGGCGTGTACCTCGGCCAGCTGGACGCCACCGGTGGGATCGCGCCACAGCGGCTCGGAACCCGAGGGAAGCAGTCGGCGCAGCATCTGGTCGGCCGTCCAGCGGACCGTGGCCACCGTCGGGATGCCCAGACGCTGGTAGACCTCGGCGCGACGGGGGTCGTAGATGCGGGCGGCGACGTTCTCTATGCCGAACATCTCGCGGGCCACGCGGGCGGCGATGATGTTCGAGTTGTCGCCGCTGGAGACGGCGGCGAAGGCCCCGGCCTCCTCGATGCCCGCTTCGCGCAGGGTGTCCTGGTCGAAGCCGACCCCGGTGACCCGGCGGCCGCCGAACGAGGAGCCAAGACGTCGGAAGGCGGTGGGGTCCTGGTCGATCACGGCGACCGTATGCCCCTGCTGCTCCAGGGTCTGGGCGAGAGCGGAACCCACTCTGCCGCAGCCCATGATGACGATGTGCACGACCGTCCTTCCGAGGTCAAATGTTGCTGACTTGGCTGTAACAGGGTCTCAGACCGCCGACCAAGCTACACACGCGCGGTCCGCGGAGGGCACCCCTGTGCACGGTTGACGGTTTCAGCGACGGCTGATGCTCCAGAGGCTGAGGAGGGTGAGGATTCCGAGGCCGACGAGGGTGCCGACGGCTCCGATCAGCTCCGCGGTCGTGTGCATGGAACCTCCGATGGGGCGGCAGCGGACGGGAATTGTCATATAGGCATGGCGATCGGCGCGGCCGCGGAATCCGCAGCCGCGGCGTGGCTGATTTCACCCGTGAGGCAGACGGAGCGCGGCCGTGCGGGGGCCGGGGCGCAGCGTCACCCGACTGAGCCCGGGGGAGGGTGGGCGATCCCCTGTTCGAAGGCCTACGATGCTCAGTTGTGTCCAAACTGACCGACGTGCCCAAACGGATTCTGATCGGGCGCGCACTGCGCAGTGATCGGCTCGGAGAAACGCTCCTGCCGAAGCGCATCGCCCTGCCCGTCTTCGCTTCCGACCCGCTGTCCTCCGTGGCCTACGCGCCCGGGGAGGTACTGCTGGTCCTGTCCATCGCGGGCTTGTCGGCCTACCACTTCAGCCCGTGGATCGCCGTCGCGGTCGTCGTGCTGATGTTCACGGTGGTCGCCTCCTACCGGCAGAACGTCCACGCCTACCCGAGCGGCGGCGGCGACTACGAGGTGGCCAACACCAACCTCGGCCCCAAGGCCGGTCTCACCGTCGCGAGCGCCCTGCTCGTCGACTACGTCCTGACCGTGGCCGTCTCCATCTCCTCCGGCATCGAGAACCTCGGCTCCGCGATCCCGTTCGTCGTCGAGCACAAGGTGGCCTGTGCGGTCGCCGTCGTCGTCCTGCTGACGGTGATGAACCTGCGTGGCGTCAAGGAGTCCGGCAAGCTCTTCGCCATCCCGACGTACGTGTTCGTCGCGGGAGTCTTCATCATGGTCGCGTGGGGCGCGTTCCGGGGACTGGTTCTGGACGACTCCATGCGGGCGCCCACCGCCGAGTACACGATCAAGCCCGAGCACCAGGGCCTGGCCGGATTCGCCCTGTTCTTCCTCATGCTGCGCGCGTTCTCGTCCGGATGCGCGGCGCTCACGGGCGTGGAGGCCATCTCCAACGGCGTGCCCGCCTTCCGCAAGCCCAAGTCCAAGAACGCGGCGACGACCCTCGCCGCGATGGGGCTGCTCTCCGTCACCATGTTCTGCGGGATCATCGTGCTGGCCCTGGTCACCGACGTCCGGATGGCCGAGAACCCGGCCGTGGACCTGTTGAGCAACGGCGTCGCGGTCGGCTCCGACTACGTGCAGAACCCGGTGATCACCCAGGTCGCCGAGGCCGTCTTCGGCAAGGGCAGCTTCCTCTTCGTCGTGCTCGCCGCGGCCACCGCGCTGGTGCTGTTCCTGGCGGCCAACACCGCCTACAACGGCTTCCCGGTGCTCGGCTCGATCCTCGCCCAGGACCGCTACCTGCCCCGCCAGCTGCACACCCGCGGCGACCGCCTGGCGTTCTCCAACGGCATCGTGCTCCTCGCGGGCGCGGCGTCGCTGCTGATCGTCGTGTACGGCGCCGACTCCACGCGGCTGATCCAGCTGTACATCGTCGGCGTGTTCGTGTCCTTCACGCTCAGCCAGACCGGCATGGTCCGGCACTGGAACCGCCACCTGGCGACCGAGACCGACCCGGCCAAGCGCCGCCGCATGGTCCGTTCCCGGGCGATCAACACCTTCGGCGCGTTCTTCACCGGCCTGGTCCTGGTGGTCGTCCTCGTCACCAAGTTCACCCACGGCGCCTGGGTCGCCCTGCTCGGCATGGTGATCTTCTACGGCACGATGTCCGCGATCCGTCGCCACTACGACGGCGTCTCCGAGGAACTGGCCGCACCCGAGGGACCCAGCGACGACAGCGTCCGTCCCTCGCGCGTCCACTCGGTGCTGCTGATCTCCAAGATCCACCGTCCGACGCTGCGCGCCCTCGCCTACGCCAAGCTGATGCGCTCCGACACCTTGGAGGCGCTCACCGTCAACGTCGACCCGGCCGAGACGAAGGCGCTGCGCGCGGAGTGGGAACGGCGCGGCATCGACGTACCGCTGAAGGTCCTCGACTCGCCCTACCGCGAGGTCACGCGGCCGGTCATCGAGTACGTCAAGAGTCTGCGCCGGGAGTCGCCGCGGGACGCCGTGTCGGTGATCATCCCGGAGTACGTGGTCGGCCACTGGTACGAGCAGTTGCTGCACAACCAGAGCGCGCTCCGGCTGAAGGGCCGGCTGTTGTTCACCCCGGGCGTGATGGTGACTTCGGTGCCGTACCAGCTCCAGTCCTCCGAGGTGGCCAAGAAGCGGGCCCGCAAGCGGCAGGAGTGGAACGCTCCGGGTTCCGTGCGGCGCGGTCCGGCCCTGGAAGGGCGCCCGAAGGAGCCGTCCGGCGCGGGTTCCGCCGACTCCCCGGGTACGCCCGGCTCGGGCTCCCCGGGCCCGCAGGCCTGACCTGATCATGGTGAGCGGCCGGACGACAGCCACGTAGACTGGTGGGCTGTTGTCCGGCCGTACCTCGTTCGAGTAGTGGAGTCACCCCGCCATGCAGGCAGAACCGAAGAACTCGCAGGCGGACCCGCAGGCGCGGTCGCTCGTCGGCGAGGAGTACGAGGTCGAGGTCGGCCCCGTCGCCCACGGCGGTCACTGCATCGCCCGCACCGACGAGGGCCAGGTGCTGTTCGTCCGGCACACGCTGCCCGGCGAGCGGGTCGTGGCCCGGGTGACGGACGGCGAGGAAGGCGCGCGGTTCCTGCGCGCGGACGCGGTGCGCGTGCTGGACCCCTCCAAGGACCGCGTCGAGGCACCCTGCCCGTACGCCGGACCCGGCCGCTGCGGCGGCTGCGACTGGCAGCACGCCAAGCCGGGCGCCCAGCGCCGGCTCAAGGGCGAGGTGATCACCGAGCAGCTCCAGCGGCTCGCGGGCCTCACGCCCGAGGAGGCCGGCTGGGACGGCACCGTGATGCCGGCCGAGGGCGACAAGCTTCCGGCGGGCCAGGTTCCGCAGTGGCGGACGCGCGTGCAGTACGCGGTCGATGCCGACGGCAACGCCGGACTGCGCCGTCACCGCTCGCACGAGGTCGAGCCGATCGAACACTGCATGATCGCGGCCGAGGGCGTCAGCGAGCTGGGCATCGAGCAGCGGGACTGGAGCGGCATGGTCTCCGTCGACGCCATCGCGGCGACGGGCTCCCAGGACCGCATGGTGATCCTCGAACCCCGGCCCGGCGCCCGCCTCCCCCTCGTCGAACTCGACAGGCCCGTCTCCGTCATGCGCGTCGAGGAGCACGACGGCGGCATCCACCGCGTCCACGGCCGCGCGTTCGTGCGCGAGCGCGCCGACGGCCGGACGTACCGCGTCGGCAGCGGCGGCTTCTGGCAGGTCCATCCGCAGGCCGCCGACACCCTCGTCAAGGCGGTCATGCAGGGCCTGCTGCCGCGCAAGGGCGACATGGCGCTCGACCTGTACTGCGGCGTCGGCCTCTTCGCGGGCGCCCTCGCCGACCGCCTCGGCGACAAGGGCGCGGTGCTCGGCATCGAGTCCGGCAAGCGCGCCGTCGAGGACGCCCGGCACAACCTCGCCGGCTTCGACCGCGTGCGGATCGAGCAGGGCAAGGTCGAGAGCGTCCTCCCGCGTACGGGGATCAGCGAGGTCGACCTCATCGTCCTCGACCCGCCGCGGGCGGGAGCGGGCAAGAAGACGGTCGAGCACCTGTCGTCCCTGAAGGCGCGGAAGATCGCGTACGTCGCCTGCGACCCGGCCGCGCTGGCCCGGGATCTGGGGTACTTCCGGGACGGGGGGTACCGGGTGCGGACTCTGCGGGCGTTCGATCTGTTTCCTATGACGCATCATGTGGAGTGTGTCGCGATCCTTGAGCCTGTCGGGAAGGGCGCCTGACCTCCAGGTTCGGCGGATGCGTGACGCATGTCCGATGCGCGTCCGACGGGTTGCCAGGGTGGGAAGGCGTGCTACCCATCCCGCTCGGAGTGGGCCGGCAGCACGTTTTTCTCGATCACGGTCAGCCGCGTTCGGTTGCCACATTCACTCCCTGGCATGGTGAGGCCCGGCCACTTACGGTCGCGGCCGGGCCGGAGTCGGTGGCTTGTCAGGACTTGGGGCAGAGCGTCTTGCGCAGCCCGAGGTTGATGTGGCTTCCGTCGTCATCGGTCAGTGTGACGCCGTCGTAGGAGAACCGCTGCGCAGCAGTGTGGTCCGGGTTCGTGGCGCCGCCATCGAGGGACGCGCACTGGTTGCGGGCCGCGTTGACCGCCTTGTCCTCGTCATGGGTGAGGTTGCTGTTGACGTCATGGATGGCCGCCAGGACGGCGTCGCGCTCGGCGCCGGTGGGCTCGGGCGGTATCCCGGTGTTCTTGGCCGCGACGCTGTTGTCTGCGGTACTCGACGCCTCGGGTGCGGTGCTCTTGATGGTGTCGGCCTTGCTGTCGCTGGCCTTGCCGCTGCTGCAGCCAACGACGGTGACGGCAAGTACGGCGACGATGGACGCGGTGGTGGTGCGGAAGCGCATGGTTCCCCCCTGGGATGACACGAGTAGGAACATGGTGCGGCAGGTGAGGCACTGGGCCTGCAGTGGTCATGGAGTTGTGACGTGCTTCGGACGCGCTTGATGCGATCGGCTCCCCGCGACGGTCGCTGCCTTCAGCCAGGGATCGACGGGCTGGTGCTCGCGGTGCTGCGTCACGATCGACGCCTGCTCGACCTCACCGGCGGCAACGGCGTGCCTGAGTCCACACCGCGACGCCGGCGCGACGAGATGCTCGCCCACCTGCTCGCCAACCTCGGCTTCCTCGGCATGCACAGCCCGACGAGTCGACGAACGCACCGGCATCATCAACCGGCTCCACGCTGTGCTGCGGTAGCTGCTGCCCGCTGTCCGGCAGGATCCTCCAGCACGACCACGACCACGACCATCACGGGAGCTCTCGATCTCTGGGAGGAACCTGGCCAACTCCTGCTCGCCCTGCTCGTAGACGGCGTCCAGGTCGTCGAAGTAGCCGGACTCGTCGACATCGCGGATCCAGACGGCGAACGAGACACGGACGATTCCGCCGCGGAACTTCTGGATCCATCCTTGGGTGTCGTCCGCTTCTTCGATCGAAGCGGCGCACAGATGGCGGCCGTCAACCGATACGGCCACGAATTCGGGTGAACCGTCAGGAACTCGCCGTTCGCCGCGTGCAGGGAAGCTTGTTCGGCGTGGTGATGCCACGCCTCGTCCAGTTCGGTGCGTCGCGTGAGGGGGTGGGGAGCGCGGCGACCGGATCGACCTCAATCCGTCAACCGCGTGGGGGGCATTCACGGGCGGGCCGTCTGGTGCCGCCGCTGCCGTCACTACGAGGCCGCAGGGCTCAAGTTGCCGTACGGCGGCCTTTCGGTCGGCTGTCACCAGTTTCCGTAGTCCTGTACGTAGGTGGCGATCAGGCCGAGCAGGGCGTCGGCCCGCCGGCGGTCCTCGCGTTGTTCACGCAGGGCCTTGTCCGCGGCCTGGAGGCGGGCCAGGGCGGCCGGTTCGCCGTCGACCAGGTCGTCGACGACTGGCGTCGTGACCATGTCCAGGCATTCGCTGAGCAGGCGGCGGGTGGCCGGGACGGGGGGAGCCGGGTCGGGGGCGGTGAAGTGGGTGGTCAGGTAGCGCGCGGGGTCGGTGAGACTCCAGCCGACGACGGTGCCGTGCTGGACGAGGAGTGCCACGTCGGGGGCGATGCCGATACAGGCCTCCACGGGCTCGTCGAGGACGTCGAGGTCGCGCAGGCAGATCAGCGCGGTGTCCCCGGGAGCGCGGCACAGCACCGTGCACGTCTCATGGCGGAAGTCCCGGACCTTGTCCGCGCGGAGCCCGCCCCGGTGTACGGCGGGCATGACAGGAAGGCGGGTGGAGGTCTCGGCGGCGGCGGACACGTACGGTAGCTGGAGTTCGGCCCCGGCCAGCTTCCGGCTGTCCGGGGCGAACCGGAAGACGTCGGGCGTGTCCCACAGCCAGTCCTGGCTGCCGAAGGTGTCCGCGAGGAACCGCTCACGTGCGCTCACGTTCGCGTACCGCGTGAGGCCCACGGAGTCGCCGGTGAAGCGGGGGGTGATGTGCAGCGGATCGTCCGTCACCGTCGCGCGCCAGCCGCCGTCGAAGGTCAGTCGTGTGGTCATCGCCGGCGACACGCCTCCCAGGCCGTGCGTACGGCGGTCCGGAGTCCGGCATCGTCGAGATCGCCGGGTTCCGCGAGGTCGGGGTCGACCGCATAGTCCTCGAGGATCATGAACACCTGGTCGAAGAGATCGCCGAGCGCCCCTGGACCCGTTCCCCGTTCGCATGGGAAGCGCGCCGTGCCTTCCACCAGCCGTGCGCGAAGTCCGGTGCGGCGCACGTCCCTTGGGTGAACGCGTCCAGCAGCGCCAGTTGTTGTGCCGCCGCACTGGACGGGTCGACGTCGTCGGCGTCGGGCCAGGCTCTGTGGCGGGGTGGGTGAGTGGCGGCCACGGATGCCGGTGAGGGGTGTCGTTCCAGGAGGGCGCGTGCGTAACGGTCGAAGCGTGCGCGTGCGGTGTCGGTGCCCTCGCTTACGGCCGCGGTCATGAAGGCAGGGGTTCCCGCCATGAGTGCGTAGCCCTCTTCCGGGAAGATGACGGCTCCTTGCGCGTCGGGGGTGCGCAGCAGGAAAGGCGGGCGGATGCCCGTGCAGTCCGCGTCGGCGGGGAGCCGGGAGGTCGTGCCGGAGGTGTCGGCGAGGCTCGTGGCGAGGATGTGCAAGGCCCCGACGGCACGACAGCCGGCGGAGATTCGGCGGGCCAGCGCCGTGTCGATCCGCGCGCCCACGGGCATCGGGGCCACCGATTTCCCCCGCAGCCAGGACGACGTGAAGGTGCCGTCCGCATCGAGCACCGTCCTCAGCTCCGATGACTTTCCGTTTTCTCGATCGGTCATCACTACGCCAACCCTTTGCGCCTTCTATTGGAACAGGAGACGGTCGCGTACCGACAGGTGGGGCGTCACCTGAATCTCCATGGTCCCCGTGCACTCGCCGGTGTGGAAATCGATGCGAATGTGCTTGGTCGACTGGCCTGAGGTGAAGGAAAGGCGCGTTGCGCTTTCGCGGAAGAGATCCATCATCTCGATTCCCTGCTCGTTCACCCAGCGAATCCTGACCGACCTAGCCAGCGCGTCGTAGGAAAAGGTTAGAGATTGTCCGGAATCATCGTGCAGAGTGAGGATCCGTGCGCCGCTCTCGTCCGAATCCGGCCACTCGCCGACGGCCTCGTAGACCTCTTCGTCGTCGGGGGTGATGAACTCTCGGTACACGTCCGCCTCTCACTTCCTCTGCACGACAGACTGCCACGGCCACGGCAGGCGTCGTGCCCCCTCATTCTTCCAGTAGATCACTGACGTATTCGCGGATCTGGGGAGGAAGGTCGTCGAGGTTGATCTCACGCAGTGGGGAAAGATCGTCGAGACGGACGTGGCCGGTGGCAGTGAGTTCGATGATGGCGTGCAACTCGGCCTCCATGGCCGAGTCCTCCACCTCTTCGGCGGCGGCGGTCGCCGCCAGCAGTGTTGCCAAGGCCGATGCCTGGGCGGGTGTGTAAGCGCCTAGATGGTCGGTCACCTCGTCGGCTGCGCGCTCTCGTACCTTCGCATCGCCTTCCAGAACCTTGCGTGCGATTTTGATGAATTCGTGGGACTTCAACTCGGAGCACCCCTCGTCACTAGTACGGAAGTGGAAACTGGCTCGGCCAGGGAATGTGTGTGTCGTGGGCGGCGCCAGGGTTGTGGTGTGGACTGTTCGGGTTGTGGACCTGCCGGTGATACAGGTTTCCCACCTCGTCCTGGTATTTTCCACCGATCGATATACGGTAGATGTCACCGTTCGCCGCGTTGGAGCCGACCGGAGCGGTTCCGTCCTTGTCGTGTACCCGAAGCCGGACCATGTTGCCGGTTTCGGGATCTTCCCATTTGTATTCCACGCCCTTCTGCGCGCCGCCGTTGGGGTCTGGTTTGAGTATCCGCATTTCGGCATTGTCGGGAACGATGCTGAGTGGGTTGTGACCTCGCAGATCCCACCCGCCGCCTTCGATGCGAGAGGGATAGGGAGACAAGCCCAGTGGATCGGCCCACACATGAGGATTGACCACGTAGGTCACTGGATTGGGAGCGGGCTCCAGGCCGAGGGGATCTGCGCTGAGATATCGGGCGGTCTCGGGATCGTAGTGGCGGAAGACGTTGTGGTGGAGGCCCGTTTCAGGGTCGTAGTACTGGCCGGGGAACCGGAGCGGGGTATAGGTGGTGCTGGCGCTGATCCATGCGGTACTACCCCAGAGCGTGTTCCGGGTGCGCCAGGCGATGTCGCCGTTCTCGTCAACCAGTTCGGTGGGGCTGCCGATGAGGTCGGTGGCGATGGCGAAGAAACGGCGGTCGATCTCTTGCTGCTGGGTGTCCGGAGCGAGGATGCGTTCGGTCTGGGCCAGCGGCGCCAGGCCGCGGTGGTCCCACGTGAGGGCGACCGTGTTGGGCATCTCTCGGGACACGGTGGTTTGTTCGCACAGCGCCGCACCGTCCCAGGCGAATCGCACTTCCTCGACGACAGTTTGGCCATCGGCGGACAGGCGCTGCTTGGCCGTGCGGCGGCCCAGTGGGTCGTAGCGGTATCTCCATCGAGTCCCGTCGGGAGTGACGACGGACGTCAGGCGACCTTCGGTGTCCCACTCGTAACGCCATGTGGCCGAGCTGCCGGACAGGCTGGTCTTTCGCCGCTGCACCATGCGGCCGAGGCTGTCATGTACATAACGGACACGTCCGGCACGTGTGAGGGTGGTGCCCTCGTACGTCCGGGCACCGGTGGTCTCGTGGCCGGGGTGGGAAGCAGGCCAGGAGGCGGAGGTCTGGTTGCCGCTCGCGTCGTAGGCGTACCGCTCGCTCCAGCCGTCGGCGGTCACGGCGGTGACGCGGCCTGCCGGATCGAGGTCGAAGGTGCGGGTGCCCGAGAGCCGGTCGGCGAGCGCGACGAGGTGGCCGTCGGCGCGGTAGGAATACCTACGGCTGTTGAGGACGCGGCCGGACTCCGTCAGTTCCTGGGCGGTCAGGCGGCCCGCCTCGTCCCAGGCGGAATACACCGTGAAGGAATCGCCAAAGACCCGTGACAGTTCCCGGCCCGCGGCGTCGTGGGCGAAAGCGATGCGGTGACCACCGGTGGTCAGCTGGTCGGGACGGCCGGCCTCGTCATAGGTGTACTTGGTGACATGACCGGTGGGGGTCACGCGCCGGGTCCGGCGGCCGAGTGCGTCGTACGCGTACGTGAGGGCACGGCCGTCGACAATCTCGGTCTTGAGCCGGCCGCAGCGGTCGTACTGGCGTGTCAGTTCCGTGTCCGGACCGCAGGCGTGGACAAGACGCCCTGCCGGGTCGTAGGCGTAACTGGTGCCCCGGTCCTCCACATCCTTGCGGATCAGCTGACCCAGTACGTCATGGGTGAGCGAGACGGTGCCGCCGAGTGCGTCGATGCGCGCCGTCAGCTGTCCCGCCGCGTCACGGCGGTAGGTGACGGTGCGGCCGTCGAAGTCGGTCTCGGAGATACATCGCCCGGCCGCGTCGTACGAGTATCTCCATTCGAGTCCGTGCGGATTGGTGACCTTGGTCAGACGCAGGGCGCCATCGTGCTCGAACTCGTAGCGGGCGCCGTCCGGGTAGGTGCGCGCGGCGAGCAGGTCGAAGTGGGTGTACTCGAATCGGGTCACTCCGCCGACGGGGTCGGTGCGGGTGAGGCAGTTGCCCTCCCCGTCGTACGTCCACGACGTCGTGGCCCCGGTCGGATCGACACGCTGGGCGAGATTGCCGTCGGCGTCCCAGACGAAGCGGGTCGCTCCCCCTACCGGGTCGGTGATCCGCACGAGGTTGCCGAGGGCGTCGCGGTCCAGACGGGTGGTGCCCCCGACCGGGTCGGTGACCACCACCGGAAGGCCCCGGGCATCACAGAGGATCGTCGTGGTGGCGCCGAGGGCATCGGTGACGGAAGTCGGGCGGCCGGCGGCGTCGTAGGTGTAGCGGGTGACGAGGCCGGCCGGGTCGGTCAGCGCGATCCGGTTGCCGCGCTCGTCGAACTCCTGCGTGTGGCGGGCGCCGTCCGGATCGCTCAGCTCCACCGGTAGCCCTGTGGGGCTGTGCCTCGCCCGGACCGTGCTGCCGTCGGGACGAGTGACAGTGACAAGCCGGCCCGCGTCGTCGTAGGAGTAAGCGGTGGTCCGCCCGAGAGGGTCGGTGCGGGTCAGCAGGTTGCCGTGGGTGTCGAAGGTGGAGCGGGTGGTGTGGCCGAGGGGGTCGGTGGTGGCGATCACCCGGCAGTGGTCGTCGATGACGTGGCGGGTGGTGTGTCCGGCGGCGGTGGTCAGGGTGGTGGTGCGGTGGCCGGTCTCGGGGTCGGGTTCGGTGTAGGTGAGGGTGATCTGGATGTGCCCCGCTTCGCCGCCCTCCGCCACGACGCGGTCCCGGTCGTCGTAGACGTAGTCGTAGCGGCTTCCGTTGGAGTCGATCCAGGCGATGACGCGGTGGCGGTCGTCGTAGACGAAGGTGGTGGTGGCGCCGGAGGGCTTGGTGACGGTGGTGAGATCGGCGTCCTCGTAGCCGTATCCCATCAGCGGCAGGTCCGCGCCGTTCTCGCCCGCGCCGGCCAGGGACAGGGCGGTGACCAGGCCGTCGGCGACGGACAGCTTCACCTGGGGGCCCGCCGAGTGGACCAGGGCCAGCGGCAGGCCGTCCTCGCCGCGGTCGACGGTGATCGTGTGGCCGTTGCGTTCGGTGACGGTCGACAGCCAGGCCGTGCCGTCGTCGCCCGGTTCGGTGCCGGGCGGGGCGGTGAAGTGGCGGGTCAGACCGGTGTCGGGGTCGGTGACCGTGTAGTCGCCGTCGGCGTCCCGGGCCAGCAGGGTGCGGGCCCGGCCCGATTCCGGTGTGGTGGGCGCGCCGGGGACCGGGTGCGGGTACGGGATCAGGAGCCCGTCGGCGGTGATGTGGAGGACACCGATGGCGTCGATCTGTAGGCGCTCGTCGACGGTGGACGTCCAGGCGGGCCCCAGGAAGCGGCCGGTCGTGGCGCCGGACTCGGTGCGGCGGGTGAAGACCAGCGGCAGGATGCCGGGGATCTCGAGGTCGGTCTGGGGCAGGAACATCCGGCCCGAGGCGAGGTCCACCGGGTCGGTGCCGTCGGTGGTGCGCCCGCCGTCCGGTCGGTTGTGCGTCCCGTCCGGGGCGTCGTCGACCAGCTTGCGCAGCCGCGCGGCGTCGGCGGCCTCCTCGGCGATGCGGATGCCCTTCACCGCGGCGCCGCCGCCCCCGGTGGCCGCGGTGAGCGCGAGGTCGGGGATCAGGCGGCCGAAGCCCTCGGCCGGGTCCTTCATGAAGTCGCTGATCATCTGCTTGCCGGTGCCGACCGGGTCGTTGGCGGCGACCACCAGTCCGGCGGCCAGGCTGTTGAGGGACGTGGCGTACTCGGCCGGGTGCGTGATGTTGTACGGGTCCAACGGGTTGACGCTGCGGACGAAGTTGAGCAGTCCCGCCGTGCCCTTGATGATGCCGCCGCCGACATGGTCGCCGATGATCTGCAGTTCCTTGAACCCGTCGCCCAGCTGATCGGCGTACGACGGCTTCTCCGGAGCCATGTCGCGGGCGGCGCGGACCGCCGTACGGGCCGTCTCCGCCGCCGAGTTCCGCTGCTTGCGGGCCTCGGCGAGGATGTCCTGGGCCTCCTTCATCAGCTTCTTGCCGGGGTCGTCGAACGTCTCCCCGGGCTTGGGCGGAAGCGAGGCCGGGTCGCGCTTGTCCGCCGGCTGGGCGTTGTAGCGGTCGACGGCGCTGTTGTAGTCGTCGACCTTCTTGCGGTGGGCGTCGGCGGCGTTCTCGGACGCCTTGACGCCCTCCTTCCACTTGTCGATCGCCGCCTGGGCCTGACCCTGCGCCCAGGTGACGGTGTCGGCGAACGCGTCCAGCGCGCCCACCGCCTTCGTGCAGGCGTCGGCGGCGTTGTACCACTTGGGCGGCTGGGTGCTCACCGCGGTGCGCAGCGCGTCGGCCGTCTCGCCCTTGAGCCGGGAGGGGTCCATGCCCTTGAGGCCGTCGCCGGTGCCGTCGAAGGCCTTCTGGAAGGCGCGGAGTTTCGTGGCGGTGGAGGTGATTTTGCTGGGGCTGCCGTAGATCAGCTTGGTCTTGTCCTCGGTCTGTCCGAGGTCCATCTCGTCGACCTCGGCGCCCAGCCGGTTGGCGACCGAGCGGGACTGTTCACGCACCCAGTCCGCGCCGGACTCCCAGCCGACGTCGTCCAGCCGGTCGGCGGTCCAGTTGCCCGCGTCCTCGACCCGGTTGCCCACCCACTCGGTGCCGTCCTCGACGAGGTCCTCGACCGAGTCCGGTGTGATGTCACTGATGAAGTCGCCGATACCCACTGTCAATTCCCCTCGGACTCACCCTGCTGCTGCGCCTGCTCGGCGCGTTCCTCCGGCGACGGGCCGAAGGTGTCGTCCAGCGCCTGGTTCCACTGGTCGTCGGAGATGCCGAGTGCGTCGTTGAGCATCTCGGACCGCTGACCGCCCTGGCCCTCGGTGAGGACGGTACGCCCGGTGTCCTTCCAGGTCTGCTCCATCTCCTCGCCGGCCTTGTCGAACGACTCGGCACTCCAGTCCGGGTTCAGATAGTCCGGCGTGAAGATGTCGCCCCAGTCCTGCTTGGCGATGTCCTCCTCGCTGGCATGGGGGTTCCCGCCGAACAGGGAGTTGGCGCCCACCTTGAGGGTGCCCGCGACGTACTGGTCGTGCTCCCACAGGGTGCCCGCCGCCAGGCCGAGGCGGTTCGCCAGCTCGCTGGCGTCGTGCACCAGGGCGCGCACACCCCACTCCCAGCGCTCGCAGAAGTCCTCGAAGTCGACCGAGAGGCCGTGGTGCCCGGCCTCCATTCCCGTCATCGCCAGCTCCGAGAAGCCCTTGCCCATGATCGAGCCGGTGGCGCCGCCGAGTTCACCGAGCTGGTCGATCGTCGCGCCCACGCCCTGCGTGAACTTGGCGACGGACGCCTTGTCGAGATTGATGTCCGTACCGTCACCGCTCATGACCGAGCCCCCTCTTCCGCCTCACCGGTGTCGACGGCGACCGCCTCCGGAACGATGCCGACGACCGGCGGGAAGAACATCGAACCGTCCTCGGTGGCGATGTCGACGGCCAGACCGGCGGGCTCGCCCAGCGTGGGCACGATCTCGTCCACGATGCGCGCGCCGAGCAGCGCCGCGTACTCCATCGGCTGGTCGCCGGGCCCGTGGTGCAGGGCGAACCGGGCCAGCGCGGCCTCGTCGGTGAACCCGCAGATCCACCGCACCCCGCCCGAACGCACCGACCACAGACCCCCGTCGGCCACCGGCACCAGAAGCACCGAACGCCGCATCTCGCCGACCAGGGCACGAGGGTCGTCGCCTCCCCATCTCCGCTCGGCGATGCGCTCGGCGAGCGCGGCCTTGGGCTGCTGCACGGTTCCTCCCTGGACGTGAGTGACTGATGGCACCGTAGAACAGGACGCGCGGGAGGGTGGGGGCGGTTCTTGTGAAGGTGTGGGGGCGCCGGGACGGGACCGCCTTCGGTGGATGGCGTGGCGCGGTCATCTGGGCCGTCTGCTCCGGGCGTTCGCCTCGGCGACGAGGGCGCTGAGCAGTTCGGCCGGGGTGAGGGGGCGGAGGCGGTCGGGGTCGGCGTCCCATTCGCGGCCACCGGTGAGCGGGCGGAGCTGGATGTACGGGCCCACGTGCCCCATGACACGTCCGACGCGGTCGCGGGCGCTGTCGTGGACGGCCTCGCCGACGGTGGGGATCCCGCCGGCGTCCCCTGTCACCCGGCGATCCCCTTCGTGATCACGTCCGCGAGCATGAGGGCGACCGGGGCCGAGCACACGCCGAGGTGGACCAGCGCGTACTGCGCTTCGGCCTTGCGGTCGTCCGCCCACGGGGTGCGGATGTCCATCGCGGGCAGCTGGATGCCGGCCCGGGAGAGGGCCGTGGCGAGGGCGTCGCGGGCGGCGAGGGCCTCCTGGACCTTGACGGTGCGGGGAGCGGGAGGTGTGGGGGTCATGTCTGTCCTCGTCGGTGTGATGGGCGGCGGTGCGGACGGTGGTGCGGTTCCGCTGATTCCATGACCCGGCTGCGCCGGCTGAATTACGCTGCGTAGTCCGGTCGCTACGAGAATGCGGCCGGATGCGTGCGGCCGGGTCGTGGACGGAACGGTGCTTCCCCGTCGCGCGAACGTGGTTCCACACGTTCCACACGTTCCACATGTTCCACATCGCTCACGCGAACGTCCCGGAGGGAGCGGTATGCCGTAGCGACGCGTCGTCACCGGCCGCAGCCAGGAACCCCGTCAGCGGTTCGCCGAGGAACTGCGGACCCTGCGGGCCGGGAGCGGGACGAGCCTGCGGGCGCTCGGTGAACGGCTCGGCTGGGACTGGTCGTTGTTCGGCAAGATGGAGAAGGGCGAGACGCTCGGGAGCCCGGAGGTCGTCCAGGCGCTCGACACGCACTACGGGACGCCGGGGTTGCTGCTGGCGTTGTGGGAACTGGCCGCCGGGGACCATACGCAGTTCCGTGAGCGGTACCGGCGGTACATGGCCCTGGAGGCGGAGGCGGTCAGCCTGTGGCACTTCGCGGTGAGCGTGTTGCCGGGGCTGTTGCAGACGCCGGGGTACGCACGGGAGGTGCTGGCGGCGGGCGGGCTCAAGGGGAAGGAGCTTGAGCAGCAGGTGGAGGCGCGGATGGGGCGGCGGGAGTTGTTGGAGGGGGAGGACGCGCCGCCGTTCCGGACGATCCTGTCGGAGGCGGTGCTGCGTACGCCGCTGCGGGATGTGGGGGAGTGGCGAGGGCAACTGGAACATCTGAGGGATGCCGCGGAGCGAACCAACGTGACGGTTCACGTGCTGCTACAGAGCGCGGGACCGCACGGCCTCATGAGCGCCGATATGTGGTACCTGCTCCTTCCGGAGGGCAGGACCGTCGCGTATACCGAGAATGGATACCGGGGCGAACTCATCGAGGAATCCAGCTCGG
Source organism: Streptomyces sp. NPDC058335 (assembly GCF_042723915.1). Classification (NCBI taxonomy): domain Bacteria; kingdom Bacillati; phylum Actinomycetota; class Actinomycetes; order Kitasatosporales; family Streptomycetaceae; genus Streptomyces; species Streptomyces sp. NPDC058335. The sequence goes on from NZ_JBHXHX010000013.1 coordinate 170,976, forward strand.
TTGTACGTTTGCAGAAGACGTACGATGCCGTGCGTGACCTGGCGCTCACTCCGGCTGAGTCGCGCAAGTTCATCCTGCGGATGTTGGAGGAAGCAACGTGCGATCCATCGACCTGACTGCCGCCTCCTGGCGCAAGAGCAGCTACAGCAACCAGGACGGTGGCGCCTGCCTCGAGGTCTCCGACGACTTCGCCGCCGCCGTCCCGGTTCGGGACAGCAAGGTTCCGGACGGGCCGGTGCTCGTGTTCCGGGCTTCCGGCTGGGCCTCCTTCGTTTCGGCGGTCAGGGACGGGCAGTTGAGGGACTGAGCAGGGACCACCGCCCCGGACGCCGACGGCCGGACCGCTCCCGAAGGAGCGGCCCGGCCGTTTCACGCGAGGTGCGCCAGGTGCGCGCGGCGCGCGGGGATCAGACCAGGTCGAAGCGGTCCAGGTTGGAGACCTTGACCCAGGCGTCGACGAAGTCCTTGACGAACTTCTCCTTCGCGTCGTCGCTCGCGTAGACCTCCGCCAGCGCGCGCAGCTCGGAGTTCGAGCCGAAGACGAGGTCGGCGCGGGTGCCGGCCCACTTGACCTCGCCCGTCGAGGCGTCGCGGCCCTCGAAGGTGTTCTGGTCCTCCGAGGTCGACTTCCAGGTCGTGCCCAGGTCGAGCAGGTTGACGAAGAAGTCGTTGGTCAGCGAGCCGGGCGTGGTGGTGAGGACACCGAGCGGCGACTGCTGGTGGTTGGCGCCCAGGACGCGCAGGCCGCCGACGAGGACGGTCATCTCGGGCGCGCTCAGGGTCAGCAGGTTGGCCTTGTCGAGCAGCAGGTACTCGGCCGGCAGGCGGTTGCCCTTGCCGAGGTAGTTGCGGAAGCCGTCGGCGGTCGGCTCCAGCGCGGCGAAGGACTCCGCGTCGGTGTGCTCCTCGGTCGCGTCCACCCGGCCCGGCGTGAACGGAACCTCGACCTCGAAGCCGCCTTCCTTGGCGGCCCGCTCGACCGCGGCGGCACCGGCCAGCACGATCAGGTCGGCCAGCGAGACCTGCTTGCCGTCGGTGCGGCCCGAGTTGAAGGACTGCTGGATGCCTTCCAGGGTGCGCAGCACGAGCGCGAGCTGGTCGGGGTCGTTGGCCTCCCAGCCGCGCTGCGGCTCGAGGCGGATGCGGGCGCCGTTGGCACCGCCGCGCTTGTCGCTGTCGCGGTACGTCGAGGCCGACGCCCAGGCGACGGACACCAGCTGGGAGACCGTCAGGTCCGAGGCGAGGACCTGCGCCTTGAGAGCGGCGATGTCGTCGGCGTCGATCAGCTCGTACGTCCGCTCCGGCAGCGGGTCCTGCCACAGCAGGGTCTCCGCCGGGACCTCCGGGCCGAGGTACAGCGACTTCGGGCCCATGTCGCGGTGGGTCAGCTTGTACCAGGCGCGGGCGAAGGCGTCCGCGAACTGGTCGGGGTTCTCGTAGAAGCGACGCGAGATCTCCGCGTAGATCGGGTCGAAGCGGAGCGCCAGGTCGGTGGTGAGCATCGTCGGGCGGTGCTTCTTCGACGAGTCGTGCGCGTCGGGGATGATCGCCTCGGCGTCCTTGGCCACCCACTGCTTGGCGCCGGCTGGGGACTCGGTCAGCTCGTACTCGTACTCGAACAGGTTCTTGAAGAACCCGTTGCTCCACTGCGTCGGCGTGGCGGTCCAGGTGACCTCCAGGCCGGACGTGATGGTGTCGCCGCCCTTGCCGGTGCCGTAGGTGCTCTTCCAGCCGAGGCCCTGGTCCGCGAGGGAGGCGGCCTCGGGGTCGTCGCCGACGTGGTCGGCCGGGCCGGCGCCGTGGGTCTTGCCGAAGGTGTGGCCGCCGGCGATCAGCGCGACGGTCTCCTCGTCGTTCATCGCCATCCGGCGGAACGTCTCACGGATGTCGCGGGCCGAGGCCAGCGGGTCCGGGTTGCCGTTCGGGCCTTCGGGGTTGACGTAGATGAGGCCCATCTGGACGGCGCCGAGCGGGTTCTCCAGCTCGCGGTCGCCGGTGTAGCGCTGGTCGTCGAGCCAGGTGGTCTCGGGACCCCAGTACACGTCCTCCTCGGGCTCCCAGACGTCCTCGCGGCCGCCGCCGAAGCCGAAGGTCTCGAAGCCCATCTGCTCCAGGGCGACGTTGCCGGTGAGGACCATCAGGTCGGCCCAGGAGATGCTCTGGCCGTACTTCTTCTTGACCGGCCACAGCAGACGGCGGGCCTTGTCCAGGTTGGCGTTGTCCGGCCAGCTGTTGAGCGGGGCGAAGCGCTGCTGACCGGCGCCGGCGCCGCCGCGGCCGTCGCTGATGCGGTAGGTGCCGGCGCTGTGCCAGGCCATGCGGATCATCAGCGGGCCGTAGTTGCCGAAGTCGGCCGGCCACCAGTCCTGCGAGGTCGTCAGTACCTCGGCGATGTCCTGCTTCACGGCCGCGAGGTCGAGGTTCTTGAACGCCTCGGCGTAGTCGAAGTCCTCATCGAGAGGGTTGGCCACGGCCGGGTTCTTGGCCAGGATCTTGACGTTCAGGCGCTCCGGCCACCACTGGCGGTTTCCGCCGCCCTGGGTCGGGTGGAGGGCGCGCCCGTGCGCGACCGGGCAGCCGCCCGCCTCTTCCGCCTTCGGGTCCGTGACGATCGCGTCATGGTTCTCGGTCATTGGGGGAATCCTTCCGAACTACGGGGATCACGGTGCTGAGGTACTGCGTGGATCAGGTGGTCACAGGGGTGGTCACAGGGGTTACAGAGGTCAACAGGTCAACGAGGTCACACGTGGTCATCAGGGGTGCTGGAGCAGGCGGGGCACTGGCCCCAGTAGATGACCTCGGCCTCGTCGACGGAGAAGCCGCGGTTGTCGGAGGCGGTCAGGCAGGGGGCGTGTCCGACCGCACAGTCGACGTCGGCGACGGTGCCGCAGGAGCGGCACACGAGGTGGTGGTGGTTGTCCCCCACGCGGCCCTCGAACCGGGCAGGGCTGCCGGGCGGCTCGATACGGCGCAGGAGACCTGCCGCGGTGAGCGCGTGGAGCGCCTCGTACACGGCTTGCAACGATATGTGGCCCACTCGGTCGCGCACACCGGCGGCGATCGCCTCGACCCCGAGGTGGTCGCCGTGGCGGACGGTGTCGAGCAGCGCGACGCGGGCGGCCGTCACCCGCAGGCCGGCACCGCGCAGCTCCTCAGCCGTGGACGGATTTCCGGGTGCGGTCATGAGGCCAACCTACCCCCATAAACACGAACGGTTCAAGAAATGGAATCGATCCAAGTCTGTGTCGCGTCGGGTCGGGCGGAAGGTCCCCTTCCGGGAGGCGGCGGGGAAGGGCTCCGAGGTCGTCGGCGTCAGTCGCTCGCTCGGACGGCGGCCTCCTCGGCCATCCCCGCGGGGATCTCGTCCGCCGCAGCGGCCGGCGCCGTCTGCGCCGGTGTCCCGGCCGCCGTCTGCGCCGTCCCCGTCGCCGCGTGCAGCCCCGGCAGCAGGCCGTGCATCGCCTCGCGCTGGTCCGGGCCGATGACATGCGCGAGGGCCTCGGCGACCGTCTCGGCCAAGGCGCCGGACGTCTCCTGAAGCAGCAGGCGGGCCTTGTCCGTGAGGGCCACCTCGACGCCGCGCTTGTCACCGCAGACCGACCTGCGGGTGAGGAGGCCGGCGTGCTGGAGGCAGGCGACCTGGTAGGTGAGCCGGGTCTTCGGGCGGCCCAGCAGCTCCGCGACACGGGTCATCCGCAGCCCCTCCTCCGGCTGCTCCGCCAGCAGGCACAGCACGAGGAACTCGTCGTGCGAGACGTCGAGCCGTTCCTTCAGGACCGACCGCAGGCGCTGCTCCACCGCGCCCACCGCGGCGAGCATCACCATCCAGCCCCTCAGCTCCTGAGGCAGCAGGCCGGTGCCCTGTGCGGACGGGCATTCCGGCAGGTCGGTGCTGTGCACCTCGGGCTCGGCCATGAGTCGAGTGTACCTGTCGTCCAAATTTGGAGAAGTGCGGGCAGCGGGGTTGTTCAGATTTGGATAACCCGCTACCTTCGAGCCTATGGTCATCCAAATTTGGATCACTGGGCAATGGCGGCAACGTCAGCCGATGACACCGATGACGGCAACGTCAGCAATCGACAGCAGGAGAACACCATGACCGTCGCCGTGGAAACCGGACTGTGGCAGCTCGACGCGGGGGCCTCCACCGTCGCGTTCCGGCACAAGACGATGTGGAACCTGGTCACGGTCAAGGGCACCTTCACCGCCGTGGCCGGCCAGGGCGAGGTCCGCTCCGACGGGTCCGCCGTCGGCACCATCACGATCGACGTGGCCTCCCTGGACACCAAGCACGCCAAGCGGGACACGCATCTGCGCGGTGCCGACTTCTTCGACGCCGACCACCACCCCCGGATCACCTTCGCCGCCCGCAGCGTGGAACTCCGCGAGGGCGACGCCGTACACGTCGTCGGGCAGCTGACCGTGCGGGGCATCAGCCGGCCGCTCTCCTTCACGGCGCGCCTGGTGGGGGCCGACGCCGACGCGCTCACGCTGGACGGCGAATTCACCGTGGACCGCAAGGAGTTCGGCATGGGCTGGAACCAGATGGGCATGATCCGCGGCCTGACCACGGTCGCCATGTCGCTGCGCTTCACGCGCACGACCGGCTGACGGTCTCACTCACCAGGGCGCGCTCCGCAGCGCGTTGCCCAGGTCCGTGCTCGACAGCGTCTGCGGTGTCGCTCCGAAGGCCTGCGCCCGGGTCGGTGGCCGCAGTTCGAAGCGGGCCCGGAGAGGACCGTCCGGCCGACGTGACCCGCGTCCCCAGCCGGGGCGTGCCCATGGCCGCACCGTCGGGCTCGCCGGAGCGGGACGAGGGGCCGGACGGCCAACGCCGGCCGGGCGCGACTCCCGCGCGGCCAGGCCGGCGCGCCGAGGGCCGGCTGCCAGGCGGTGGCGACCTCGGCGACCCGGAGCAGCACGCCCGCCGCGCCTCGCGGGCCCCGTGCGCCCCGGCGCACCGCGCAGAGAGCCGGCCGGCAGGAACGGGGCGACGAACCAGGGGAGTCGCTGCGCGGCGCGGGCCGCGCCCAGGCACCCGGCCCGCGCCATCCCCGGTGCGCCGGCCGCCCGCCCCGCCAGATCCGTGGCCGGCGCGCCACCGTCACCGGTCGCCGCAGGCCGCCACGGCACGGGCAGCCGCCACAGCCCGGCCGCGCCGGTGACGAGCGCGCCGGTCGCCGGCGCCCTCGCCGGGGCACCGCCGTGCCCCAGCCGCACAAGCGGTGCCGGCGGAGACGGTCGTACGTGAAGTCGTGGCCGCCGTCGACCGTCGGGGTGAGGGCGATGCCGTGGCCGGACAGCAGGGGCCACGGCTGTCCGTGGACCCCGTGACCGGTGACCGGCTCTCGCACGGCCTGGCTGGTGCGGGCCCCCTCGTCGCCGCCCGGTGGAACGGTGACCAGGCGCAGGCGCCAGGGAACGGGCGCCGGAAGCGTCGGGAGGTGCGGGAGTCTCGGGAGAGGGCGCACGACACGGCCGGCCGGGTCCGCCGAGCGGGTGTCGTCGGGGCGGGCTTTCGCCAAGTGCGCGGCCCCGGACGGTAATCGAGGCCGGCGAGCGGGGTGCGCGTGGAGGTGGGGACTCCGGGGTGGCGGAGGTGAGATGCCGCCCGGTTGCTCCCGGGGCTGTCGCGGACCGTGTCGCTGTTGGGCCGAACGGGTGACTTGGCGTAAGAATGGCTGGTGCAGGCAGTGAAAGCGAGTCAGTTCGGGGGGTGCCGGTGAACCGTTACGACGTCACCGATGAACAGTGGGAAGGGCTCGCTCAGGTCGTTCCCTTGCGCGGCCGGGACGCCTGGCCGTCGGCGGTGAGCCACCGCTCGCTGCCGGACGCGGAGACCGAGACCCGGCGGCGTTTCGTCGTCCTGCGGGTCAATGTCTTCGCGGACGCCCGCGAGGTCGCCGAGACCCTGATGGCGGGCGTCCCGGTGCTGCTCGACCTGAGCAGCGCGGAGACCGACGTCGCCAAGCGGGTCCTGGACTTCTCCACCGGCGTGGTCTTCGGCCTCGCCAGCGGGATGCACCGGGTCGACCGCAACGTGTTTCTGTTGACCCCGCCGGGCACCGAGGTGGGCGGGCTCATGGAGGGCGCGGGGGTGTGAGACGGGCGCGCCGGGCGGTGACGGTTACTCACCGGGGCCGCCCCGCGCGCGCCGTCGCCCGTTCGTAGGAAGCTCACCAGGGCGGAACGGTTCGCCAGACCGGCGGAGTCCTACGGTCCGCGTATGGCCGTGCCGCTGACATCCCCTGTGTCCTCGCCTTCCTCCGTGTCCTCGTCTGCCGTCGGGCCCACGCCCGCCGCCGGGTTTCCGCCTCCCGTCGACCACCCCTCCCAGCCCTCCCAGCCGTCCCGCCCTGCCCGTCCAGGTCTCACCGAGCTGCGGCTCTCCGCCTTCGCCCGGCATCGGCGGGCCGCCCATCCGCTCGGCGCGGTCACCCTCTTCGCCGGACCCAGCGGCAGCGGGAAGACGAGCGCGCTGCGGGCGTACGAGGCACTGGCCCGGCTCGCGGGCGGCGGCGCGGTCCGGGAGGTGTTCCCGGACCCCGTCGCCTGCGTGCCGGAGCGGTCCCGGCCCGACGCCCAGCACCGGCGCGGGTTCCGCATCGGATGCACGGCCGACGGACCCGAGGGACCGGTCCGGCTCGACGTCGCCGTACAGGCCGAACCGGACCTGCGGATCGTGGGGGAGCGGCTGAGTGCGGGCGGGCTCGTGCTGCTGGAGACCGCGCTGCGCGACCCGGGCCGGCGTACGGTCCAGGCCGCCTGGCACACCGCCGGCTCCTCGTCGGTCACCCGCGCCCCGCTGCCCGACGACCGCCTCGCCACCGCCCTGCTGCCGCTGCGCGTGGCCGGCAAGACCGACGGACAGCGCCAGGTGATCGCGGCCGCCGAACAGATGGTCGTCGCACTGCGTTCCGTCTTCGCCTGTGATCCACGGCCCGACCGGATGCGGGCCCCCGCCCGCTCGGGTTCCGGACGCCTGCTGGGCGGCTGCGACAACCTCGCCGACGTCCTGTGGCGCACCCGTGAGGAGTGCGTACGGCGGCACGCGCAGCTCGTCGCCGCCGTCCGGGCAGGCTGTGCGGGGCCGGTGACCGACGTACTCGCCGAGCCCCTCGGTGACGGAACCGTCCGTGCCCTCCTCGACCGGGGCGTGGGGCCGCGTACCGAACTGGCCCGCCTCGGCGACGGCGAACTGCGCCACCTCGCCCTGACTCTGGTCCTGCTGACCGGCCCCGGCGTCCTGGACGTGGACCCGCCCGGCGAGGTGCCGGACGCGATGCGCGCCCTCACCGTGCTCGCCGACGGCTTCGACCGGGACCTGGACCCGCGCCAGCGCCGCGAGCTGCTGCGGCTGGCCGTCCGGATGGGCGAGCGCGGCCACATCCGCTGTGTCGGGGCGGTGAGCGACGCCTCCTGGGCCGCGGGGACGGCCGGCGTCACGGTGGTACACCTGGAGCCGTGACAGAACATCTCGACGTGGCGAAGCTCCAGCGCCGGCTGGCCGAGTTCGCGGCCGCCCGGAACTGGCAGCCGTACCACACCCCCAAGAACCTCGTCTCCGCGCTCAGTGTGGAAGCCTCCGAACTGGTGGAGATCTTCCAGTGGTTGACGCCTGAGGAGTCGTCGCGCGTGATGGACGACCCGGAGAGCGCCCACCGGGTGACCGACGAGGTCGCCGACGTGCTCGCCTATCTGCTGCAACTGTGCGAGGTGCTCGGCATCGATCCGCTGGCGGCCCTGGACGCGAAGATCGACCGCAACGAGCGGAGATTTCCGGCGCCGTAGCCGTAGCCGTAGCCGCGGACGCGGAGCCGTACGTCCTCGGCAGCCGGAGGAACCGGACTCCGATATCACTCACCGTAATCGTTCAGCGGTCCGAGACCGATTTGTTGTCCACAGATTTCCGTCTTCCTCTGGCTTTTCGTCCCACAGGCCTTCACTCTGGGTAGTGAAGCGGTGACGTGGACGTGCGCGGAGCACGTCGGGACAGACGGGGGCGCCCCATGGACGCGGTGCGGCTCATCCTGACGAGTAGCCGGGCTCTCGCGGGCAGTGTCGACGGGAGACGGACCCTGACCGAGGTGTGGCAGGCACAGGCCCTGGCCCAGGCGATAGGCAGTCGCCTCGCGGTCTCGGGCCCGCCCGAACTGCGCGGCGAGGCCCTGGGGTTGACCGAGCTGGCGGGCCGGGGCTGCGGGGTACTGGACACCCCGGACCTCGATCCCGGTGACCTGCTCGCCGCCCGGCTCACCAAGCTGGACGACGCCCGCGAGGCCCTCCTCCGCCTGGCCGACCTGCTCGGCGAGGTCGGCATCGCCCTCGTCGGCGTCGCCAGTGCGGCGGCCGACGAGGGGACGTACTGGCAGTGCATGGAGGCGATCGACGCGGCGGACGAGTCCAGGGACCGGGTCCTGGAGATGCTGCGCAAGCTGGCGGCGCGCGAAGGGGTGTTGCGAGACGGGTGAGCCCGCTCGTGCAGGATGGAGACATGGATCTCCGCATCTTCACCGAACCCCAGCAGGGCGCCACCTACGACACCCTCCTCGCGGTGGCGAAGGCCACCGAAGACCTCGGCTTCGACGCCTTCTTCCGCTCCGACCACTACCTGAAGATGGGCGACTCGGACGGCCTGCCCGGCCCCACCGACGCCTGGATCACCCTGGCCGGGCTGGCCCGGGAGACCAGGCGCATCCGCCTCGGCACACTCATGACCGCCGCCACCTTCCGGCTGCCCGGCGTGCTCGCCATCCAGGTCGCCCAGGTGGACCAGATGTCCGGCGGTCGCGTCGAACTCGGCCTGGGCGCGGGCTGGTTCGCGGAGGAGCACGCGGCGTACGGCATCCCCTTCCCGAAGGAGAAGTTCGGCCGCCTGGAGGAGCAGCTGGAGATCGTCACCGGCCTGTGGGCCACCGACGCCGGCAAGACCTTCGACTTCGACGGCGAGTACTACCAGCTCAAGGACTCGCCCGGCCTGCCCAAGCCCGCCCAGGCGAAGATCCCCGTACTGATCGGCGGTCACGGCGCGAGCCGTACGCCCCGGCTGGCCGCCCGCTACGCCGACGAGTTCAACATGCCGTTCAGCTCGGTCGAGGACACCGAGCGGCAGTTCGGCCGGGTCCGCGCCGCCGCCGAGAAGGCCGGACGCGCGGCCGACGCCATCACCTACTCCAGCGCCCTCGTGGTCTGCGTCGGCAAGGACGACCGGGAGGTCGCCCGCCGTGCCGCCGCGATCGGCCGCGAGGTCGACGAGCTGAAGGAGAACGGCCTGGCGGGCACCCCGGCCGAGGTCGTCGAGAAGATCGGCCGCTACGCCGAGACCGGCTCCACGCGCTTCTACCTCCAGGTCCTCGACCTGCACGACCTGGACCACCTGGAGCTGATCTCCGCCCAGGTGCAGTCGCAGCTGCCGTAACGACGCCGTACGCCGCACAGCCCACGCGTTCCGGGCGCCGGACAACGATGTCCGGTGCACCGGGACGCGAAGGTGATCCCCCGGAGACGCCTCCAGGCGATCGCGGGCACCTGTGACAGCCCTGTGACCGGAATTATGGCCTCCACCACAGTCGCCGGGGCGGCCCCCTGATGAGGTGACGGGATGCGCAGACCCGCACCCCTTCTCCTTCCGGCCCTCGCCGCCGTCCTGTTGCTCTCGGCGTGCGGCACGGAACGTGCCGACACCGGGAACGGCGGCCCCGGCGCGGGTACGCCGTCACCCGCGACCCAGGTGATCGACCCGGGCATCGACGGCGTCCGCATCACCTCGGTGACCATCCCGTCGCCCACCCCGTCTCCTGAGCGCAGCCTCTCGGTCACCGCCGACCGGCTGCCCACGGACTCCGGCATCTCCGCCGCGTACGAGGTCACCAACCAGGGCACCGAGGCGATGACGTACACGATCCTCGTCAACTTCACCAACAGCGCCGGTGAGGTCATGGGCAACAAGCGTGAGACCGTGCGCGCCGTCGGAGCCGGGAAGACCGTCCGTGGCACCGTGCACCTGGGGATGGTGGCGCCGGGATCCTCGTCGGTGACGCGGGCCGCGGTCGGCGATGTCACCAAGGTGCCCGCCGACGAGGCACCGGCCGAGGCGGGCGACTGCCCGGCCTCCGGGGTCCGGGTCTTCGCCGACGAGGGCGACGCGGCGATGGGCCTGCGCGTCGTGGGACTGCACCTGCACAACTGCGGAACGCGCGACTACTCCGTCAACGGCTACCCGCTGCTGGAGCTGCTGGACGACAACCGTGAGCCGGTCGACGGCGTCGAGATCCTCAAGGGCAGCGGCGAGATCACCACCGGGGCCGGACCCGACGAGGCGCCCCAGCCCGTCACCCTGAAGCCGGGCGAGACGGCGCTCGCGAGTCTGGTGTGGCGCAACACCACCGACTTCGGGACGCCGGTGAACGTCCCCTACGTCCGGGTCCGGGCCAAGGAGGGTGCGGACCCGGTCGTCGTGACGCCCGGACTGGACCTCGGCACGACCGGAAAGCTCGGCGTCCGGCCGTGGAAGCGGGCGGCGGAGTAGCTCGGAAAAACCCCTGGGTGCCCATGCGCCCCTGTCTGTACGTTGGAGGGGCGCGCAGGCGCACCACCAGCGCTTTCGCTCCTTCCGAACCCTTTCGAGGCAACCACCGTGTTCCTGACGATCACCACCACCGGCACCCGCGAACGTCCCGCCACCGACCTCGGCTTCCTGCTGCACAAGCATCCCGACAAGGCGCAGGCGTTCTCCACCTCCTACGGCACGGCGCACGTCCTCTACCCCGAGGCGGACGCCGAACGCTGCACGGCGGCGCTCCTGCTGGAGGTCGATGCCGTGGCGCTGGTCCGCCGGGGCAAGGGCAAGGGCCGCGGTGGCGCCCCCGACGCGGCCCTCGCGCAGTACGTCAACGACCGCCCCTACGCGGCCTCTTCGCTGCTCGCCGTCGCGCTGAGCGCCGTGTTCTCCAGCGCCATGCGGGGCGTGTGCACGGCCAAGCCCGAACTGCCCGCCCGGCCACGGCCGTTGCGCGTCGAGGTGCCCGCGCTGCCCGCGCGCGGCGGCCCCGACCTCGTCCGGAGCCTGTTCGAGCCGCTGGGCTGGGCGGTGAGCGCCGAACCGGTCGCGCTGGACACGGAGTTCCCCGACTGGGGCGACTCCCGGTACGTGCGTCTCGTGCTGGAGTCCGAGACGCTGACGCTCGCCGAGGCGCTGCGGCACCTGTACGTCCTGCTGCCCGTCCTCGACGACGCCAAGCACTACTGGGTCGCTCCCGACGAGGTCGACAAGCTGCTGCGCGCCGGTGACGGCTGGCTGCCCGGCCACCCCGAGCAGAGGCTGATCACCAGCCGGTTCCTGTCGCGCCGCTGGTCGCTGACCCGGCAGGCGATGGAGCGCCTGGAGCTGGTGCGGCTCGCAGAGACCGACGACAGCGCGGTCGAGGAGATCGACAACGCGGTCGAGGCGGAGGCGGAGACCGAGGAGAAGCCGACCCCGCTCGCCGTGCAGCGCCGGGACGCGATCATGGCCGCGCTCGGCGAGTCCGGCGCCGCCCGTGTCCTCGACCTCGGCTGCGGCCAGGGCCAGTTGGTACAGGCGCTGCTGAAGGACCCGCGGTTCACGGAGATCGTCGGCGTCGACGTGTCGATGCGTGCCCTGACCATCGCCTCCCGGCGGCTGAAGCTGGACCGCATGGGCGAGCGGCAGGCCTCGCGCGTCACCCTGTTCCAGGGCTCGCTCGCCTACACCGACACCCGGCTCAAGGGCTACGACGCGGCCGTGCTCAGCGAGGTGATCGAGCACCTCGACCTGCCGCGGCTGCCCGCCCTGGAGTACGCGGTGTTCGGCTCGGCCCGACCGCGCACGGTTCTGGTGACCACCCCGAACGTCGAGTACAACGTCCGCTGGGAGACCCTCCCGGCCGGCCACGTCCGGCACGGCGACCACCGCTTCGAGTGGACCCGCGCGGAGTTCCGCACCTGGGCCACCGAGGTCGCCGGACGGCACGGCTACGACGTGGACCTCGTGCCCGTCGGGCCCGACGACCCCGAGGTCGGACCCCCGACCCAGATGGCCGTGTTCTCACTGAGCACCGCCACACCGAGCAGCAAGGACGAGAAGGAGGCGAAGGCAGCATGACCGACGCTCAGGTATCCCCGGAGCAGGGCCGTGTCCTGCCCGTCACCGACCTCTCCCTCGTCGTGCTGATCGGCGCGTCCGGGTCGGGCAAGTCCACCTTCGCCGGGCGGCACTTCAAGCCCACCGAGGTCATCTCCTCCGACTTCTGCCGCGGCCTGGTCGCCGACGACGAGAACGACCAGAGCGCCTCGCGGGACGCCTTCGACGTCCTCCACCACATCGCGGGCAAGCGGCTCGCGGCGGGCCGGCGCACCGTCGTCGACGCGACCAGCGTGCAGCAGGACTCCCGACGGCAGCTGATCGACCTGGCCCGGCAGTACGACGTGCTGCCCATCGCCATCGTGCTGGACGTGCCGGAGGAGGTGTGCGCCGAGCGCAACGCGGCCCGCGCCGACCGCGCCGGCATGCCCCGCCGGGTCATCCAGCGCCACATCCGCGAACTGCGCCGCTCCCTGCGGCAGCTGGAGCGCGAGGGCTTCCGCAAGGTGCACGTCCTGCGGGGCGTGGCGGACATCGAGAGCGCCACGGTCGTCACCGAGAAGCGCTTCAACGACCTGACCCACCTCACCGGCCCCTTCGACATCGTCGGCGACATCCACGGCTGCGCCTCCGAACTGGAGGTGCTGCTCGGCAAGCTGGGCTACGTCGACGGCGTCCACCCGGAGGGCCGGCAGGCCGTCTTCGTCGGCGACCTCGTCGACCGGGGCCCCGACAGCCCCGGCGTGCTTCGCCGCGTGATGGCGATGGTCAAGTCGGGCAACGCGCTGTGCGTGCCCGGCAACCACGAGAACAAGTACGGCCGCTTTCTGCGCGGCCGCAAGGTCCAGCCCACCCACGGACTCGCCGAGACCATCGAGCAGATGGAGCGCGAGAGCGAGGAGTTCCGCACCGAGGTACGGGAGTTCCTCGACGGCCTCGTCAGCCACTACGTCCTCGACGGCGGCAAGCTGGTGGTCTGCCACGCCGGTCTGCCGGAGAAGTACCACGGCCGCACCTCGGGCCGGGTCCGCTCGCACGCCCTGTACGGCGACACCACCGGCGAGACCGACGAGTTCGGCCTGCCGGTGCGCTACCCGTGGGCGGAGGACTACCGGGGCCGGGCCGCCGTCGTCTACGGCCACACCCCGGTCCCGGAGGCGAGCTGGCTCAACAACACGATCTGCCTGGACACCGGCGCCGTGTTCGGCGGCAAGCTGACCGCGCTGCGCTGGCCGGAGCGGGAACTGGTCGACGTACCGGCCGAGCGGGTCTGGTACGAGCCGGTGAAGCCGCTGCGGGCGGAGGCGCCGGGCGGGCACGACGGGCGGCCGCTGGACCTGAAGGACGTGCACGGCCGACGGGTGGTCGAGACCCGGCACGCGGGACGGGTGTCCGTGCGGGAGGAGAACGCGGCGGCGGCCCTGGAGGTCATGAGCCGGTTCGCCGTCGACCCGCGCCTGCTGCCGTACCTGCCGCCGACCATGGCACCCACCGCGACCAGTCGTGTCGAGGGGTATCTGGAGCACCCGGTCGAGGCGTTCGCGCAGTACGCCGAGGACGGTGTCGCGCGGGTCGTGTGCGAGGAGAAGCACATGGGCTCGCGGGCGGTGGCCCTGGTGTGCCGGGACGCGGAGACGGCCCGCAAGCGGTTCGGGGTGGGGGGCACCTCCGGCTCGAGCGCAGCCGAGAGTGGGGGAGGCCCGACGGGCTCGCTCTACACGCGCACCGGACGACCGTTCTTCGACGACGGAGCGGTCACGGAGGAGATCCTCGGCCGGATCCGCGCGGCGGTCGGCGAGGCGGGCCTCTGGGACGAACTCGACACCGACTGGCTGCTGTTGGACGCGGAACTGATGCCGTGGTCGCTGAAGGCGGCCGGGCTGCTGCGCTCGCAGTACGCGGCCGTCGGCGCGGCGTCCGGCGCGGTCTTCCCGGGCGCCCTGGCCGCGCTGGAGGGCGCCGCCGCGCGCGGGGTCGACGTTTCGGACCTGCTGTCCCGCCAGCGCGAACGCGCCTCGGACGCGGCCGCGTTCACCGAGGCGTACCGCCGCTACTGCTGGACCACGGACGGCCTGGACGGCGTCCGCCTGGCACCGTTCCAGATCCTCGCCGTCCAGGGCCGCAGTCTCGCGGCCCTGCCCCACGACGACCAACTGGCCCTGCTGGACCGGCTGGTCAAGCACGACAGCACCGGTCTCCTCCGGACGACCCGGCGCCTGTACGTCGACACGGCCGACCCCGCGTCGGTGCGGGCCGGCGTCGACTGGTGGCTGGAGATGACGGGCCGCGGCGGCGAGGGCATGGTCGTCAAGCCGCTGGGGGCGGCGGTCCGCAGCACGGCGGGCCGCCTGGTCCAGCCGGGCGTCAAGTGCCGGGGACGTGAGTACCTGCGGATCATCTACGGCCCGGAGTACACCCGCCCCGACAACCTCGCCCGGCTGCGGCAGCGCTTCCTGAACCACAAGCGCTCCCTGGCGATCCGCGAGTACGCCCTCGGCCTGGAGGCCCTGGACCGGCTGGCGGAGGGCGAGCCCCTGTGGCGCGTCCACGAGGCGGTGTTCGGCGTACTGGCCTTGGAATCGGAGCCGGTGGACCCGAGGCTGTGAAATACGGCCCCTTGGGGGTCCCCCTCCGGGGGAGTTCGAGGAGCGGGGTCCAGGGTGGGACGGGAGGGGGTGGCGGGGCGAGGAGAGCGGGGCTCGGCCCACCCGTGGGCGGCGGCGAGGGAACCCGGGCTCAGCCCACCAGCCGCAGCCGCTCCCCGCACACCCCCACCGTCACCCGCTGCCCCCACGTCAGCTCCACCGCGTCGCTCTCGATGCCGTCGCCGAAGGCGATGAGCCGCTCGGACTCGACGGTCAGGGTCAGCCTGGCGCCGGCCGCGAGTTCGCCCGCGACCAGCGAGGTTCCCGTGGCCGGGGACGGCCAGGCCTCCCGGACGAACCACAGGAGCCGCTGCTCGGACGGTCCCGGCAGGAGCGGGACGCTCCCGCCCCGCTCCTGCCACACCGAGCGGATCCAGCCGGTGGCCCCCGTGCCGGTGCCGACCAGCACCCCGGAGGAGGCCTGGGCCTCGGCGGCACCCCCGTCGCCGTCGAGGCCCAGGCGGTACCGGGCGGTCTGGTGGCCGGCCGCGCCGAGGTAGATCTCGTTCAGTGCCACCAGCCGTTGGGTGTCGTCGGCGACGGCCTCCACCATGGTCAGCTCCTCGACGCCCGCGGTGGCGGCCAGCAGCGCCCCGGCGTCCGCGGGCCGGTGCCGGACCAGGACGCCCGGATTGCGGCCGGGGTCCGTGTCGATGCCCACCACCGGCTGTCCCGCGAGGTACTTGGCCACGTTGGCCACCAGCCCGTCCTGGCCGACCACGACCACGACGTCCTCGGGCGCGAACAGGAAGCGGTCCAAGTCCCCGCGCTCCACGCGTGTCTGGCGCCAGGTCAGTGGAATCGCCGCCGTCACCTCGGCCAGGGCCCGCCGGGTGCGGCGGTGGCGTTCGGCGATCTCCTCGATGTCCCGGCCCCGCGTGGAGAGGAAGAAGGCGGCCTGGCCGTGCGTGCCGTGCCGGGCCACCAACTCCTCGTACTCCGTGGTGCGGTGGACCAGCACGGCCCGCGGGGCGAGACTCACTCCGATGCTCCGAGCTTGGCCAGCAGCCCGGTCAGCACGTCCGGCGAGACGGTCAGGCTGTCGATGCGCGGCAGGTTCTCCGCGAGCCGGGTGCCGGTGAGCGCGTGCAGGGTCGTCACATCGACGTCCGCGTGCACCCGGAGCCAGGCCGCCTGGGCCTCCGCCCGTGCCTCGCCCACCTCACGCGCGGCCTCCGCCTCCGCGTGGGCCAGCCGTACCGTCCGGGTCGCCTCCGCCTCGGCGCGCACCTTGTCGGCCGCCGCGTTCTCCTCGGCCTCGCGGCGGGCGTTCGTCCCGCGCTGGTCGACCAGCCGCTCCTCGCGCCGGGCAAGTTCGATCTTGCTGGCGAGCTCGTTCTCGGCGATCGTCCGCTCCCGCTCGACGGCCACCGCCCGCCGCTCGTACGTCGCCCGGTCGGCCTCCTGCTGGATCTGCTCGCGCGCCGGGGTACGCAGGGCCCGCTCCACCTCGGGCTCCGGTCGCAGCGCCACCACACGTACGGCGACGATCTCGATGCCGGTGGCGGGCAGCCGGGGTTCCGCCGCGAGCCCGGCCGCGACCCGCTCACGCACCGACGTCACCCCGTCGACCAGTGCCTCGGACAGCGGCGTACGGGCCAGCACGTCCAGCGCGTGCTGCTGGGCCGTCTCGGTCAGCAGGGTGCCGAGCTGTTCCAGGGGAGCGCCGCGCCAGGCCCCGGTGTCCGGGTCGATCGAGAAGTCGAGGCGGGCGGCGGCCACGGCCGGGTCGCTGACCCGGTAGGTCACGGTCGCCTGCACGGCGAGGTCCTGGAAGTCGGCCGTACGGGCGTGGAAGGTCATGGCCAACTCGCGGTCGTCCACCGGAACTTCGGAGAGCGCGGCGGTCAGCGAGCGGAACCAGAAGCTGAGTCCGGGGCCGTCGTGCACCAGCGTGCCGGAGCGGTGGTGGCGGATGTGCGCCGTCGGGGCGCCCCGCAGGTGGCGCCAGCCCAGGCGCCGGGTGATGTCGGCCACGGGATCCCCCTCGCGTCGAACGATTTTCGTCACTGCGACGATAACGGAGGGGTTCACTTGTCGTCAAGGGGACGAAAACAACGTCGGGCGGAATCCGGCCAGGAGCGGGTGAAGGCGGGCCCCGAAGGTCAGGATGGAGGCATGGGATTCCATGTCGACTCCGAGGCCGGGCGGCTGCGCCGCGTCATCCTGCACCGGCCGGATCTCGAGCTCAAAAGGCTCACCCCCAGCAACAAGAACGCCCTCCTCTTCGACGACGTGCTCTGGGTGCGCCGGGCGCGCGCCGAGCACGACGGCTTCGCGGACGTCCTGCGGGACCGCGGTGTCGCCGTCCACATCTTCGGCGATCTGCTCACCGAGGCCCTGGAGATCCCGGCGGCCCGAGCGCTCGTCCTGGACCGGGTCTTCGACGAGAAGGAGTACGGGGTCCTCGCCACCGACCACCTCCGTGCCGCCTTCGAGAACCTGCCCGCGTCCGAACTGGCCGAGGTCCTCGTCGGCGGCATGACCAAGAGGGAGTTCCTCGACGCGCACGCGGAGCCGACCTCCGTGCGCTTCCATGTCATGGAGCTGGACGACTTCCTGCTCGGCCCCCTCCCCAACCACCTCTTCACCCGCGACACCTCCGCCTGGATCTACGACGGCGTCTCCATCAACGCGATGCGCTGGCCGGCCCGGCAGCGCGAGACCGTGCACTTCGAGGCGATCTACCGCTACCACCCCCTCTTCCGCGCGGAAACGTTCCAGCTCTGGTCGGAGGGCCAGGCCGACTACCCCTCCACCATCGAGGGCGGGGACGTCCTCGTCATCGGCAACGGCGCCGTCCTCATCGGCATGAGCGAGCGCACCACCCCCCAGGCCGTCGAGATGCTCGCCCACAAGCTGTTCGCGGCGGGCTCGGCCACCACGATCGTCGCCCTCGACATGCCGAAGCGGCGCGCCTTCATGCACCTCGACACCGTGATGACGATGGTCGACGGCGACGTCTTCACCCAGTACGCGGGCCTCGGCATGCTCCGCTCGTACACCATCGAACCGGGCGTCGGCGAGAAGGAACTCAAGGTCACCGACCATCCGCCGGAGCACATGCACCGCGCGATCGCCGCCGCTCTCGGCCTCAGCGAGATCCGCGTCCTCACCGCCACCCAGGACGTGCACGCCGCCGAACGCGAGCAGTGGGACGACGGCTGCAACGTGCTGGCGGTCGAGCCGGGCGTCGTCGTCGCCTATGAACGCAACGCCACCACCAACACGCATCTGCGCAAGCAGGGCATCGAGGTCATAGAGATCCCGGGCAGTGAGCTGGGCCGGGGGAGGGGCGGGCCGCGCTGCATGAGCTGTCCGGTGGAGCGGGGGCCGGTATAGGCGCCGACCGGAGGGCGGGACGGGGGAGCGGGACGGGGATGTATAGAAATGCTTAATGTCGTATAGACTTCCATGGTCCTGTCATTGGTCCTGCCCTTGAACCCGTTCGAGGGCACTTGTTCACCGCACCTCTGGAGCGCCCCCATGGCGACAGTCCCGACCGCCCTCGCCGGCCGCCACTTCCTCAAGGAGCTGGACCTCACCCAGGAGGAGTTCCGCGGACTGATCGAGCTGGCCGCCGAGCTGAAGGCCGCCAAGAAGGCCGGGACCGAGACGCGGTACCTCACCGGCAGGAACATCGCGCTGATCTTCGAGAAGACCTCCACGCGCACCCGCTGCGCGTTCGAGGTCGCCGCCGCCGACCAGGGCGCCTCGACCACCTACCTCGACCCGAGCGGCTCGCAGATCGGCCACAAGGAGTCCGTGAAGGACACCGCGCGCGTCCTCGGCCGGATGTACGACGGCATCCAGTACCGCGGCGACAGCCAGGACAAGGTCGAGGAGCTGGCCGCGCACGCAGGTGTGCCCGTCTACAACGGCCTCACCGACGACTGGCACCCCACCCAGATGCTCGCCGACGTGCTCACCATGACCGAGCACACCGCCAAGCCGCTGCACGAGGTCGCCTTCGCCTACCTCGGTGACGCCCGCTTCAACATGGGCAACTCCTACCTGGTCACCGGTGCCCTGCTCGGCATGGACGTGCGGATCGTCGCCCCCAAGACCTACTGGCCCGCCCAGGAGATCGTCGACCGCGCGCGCGAACTGGCCGAGACCAGCGGCGCGCGCGTCACCCTCACCGAGTCACTGGCCGAGGGCGTACGGGGCGCCGACTTCGTCGCCACCGACGTGTGGGTCTCCATGGGAGAGCCCAAGGAGATCTGGGACGAGCGGATCGCGGCCCTCGCGCCGTACGCCGTGACCATGGACGTCCTGCGTGCCACCGGCAACCCGGACGTCCGGTTCCTGCACTGCCTGCCCGCCTTCCACGACCTCGGCACCAAGGTCGGCCGCGAGATCCACGACCGGCACGGCCTGGACTCGCTGGAGGTCACCGACGAGGTCTTCGAGTCCGACCACTCCGTCGTCTTCGACGAGGCCGAGAACCGGCTGCACACCATCAAGGCCGTCCTGGTCGCGACGATCGCCAGGTGAGGTCCGGCTCTACGCCGGACGCGGCCGCCCCTGCGGCGGCACCGCGGCCAGCCGGAACCACACCGCCTTGCCGTTCTCCGTCGGCCGGTGACCGCAGGACGAGCTGAGCGCCCGGATCAGCAGCAGCCCGCGCCCGTGCTCCTGCCACGGGTCGGGCTCCCGGCCGGCGGCCGGACGGGTCAGGTCGCCGGGCGGCACCGGGTCGGGGTCGTGCACCTCGACCTGGCAGCCGGTCGGCAGCAGCTGCACCACCAGCTCTATCGGATCGTCCCCGGCGGTGTGCTCCACGGCGTTCGCCACCAGCTCGGCGGTCAGCAGCTCAGCCGTGTCGCTGTCCGCCCCGTGCTCCAGCTCCGCCAGCGCCGTGCGGACCAGGGCACGGGCCACCGGCACGGCCGCGGCGGAGTGCGGCAGCGCGATGCGCCAGGAGGCGGCTGCGGAGGGGCGTTCGTGCAAGGCGAGTCCGTTCATGGCGCAGGTTCCCGTGTACGGCATCAGGCGGTCCTGCTTTCGACTTGAGGAATGGTACGGCGGCCTCCGCCAGAGGCCCAGGCCGGTCGCCGTACGGGACCGTCCGCCCCGTCACCGGTCGGCCTACCCGGCACAACGGTCCCGCGCCCACCCCTGATCCCGTTGTTACCGCGTTATCGACGACCGGTGACGCGTGTGACGCGGACCGGTCACGCGGTGACACATCCGTCGCATACCCGCCTCGCCTATCGCGCACTCCTGACGACAGTCACATACAGGTGATAACTTCGAGGGGACCGCTCGTCGAGGAGGCCGCCCTCATGAGTCCCTTCACCGGCTCCGCCGCCCGCACCTCCGACTGGCGCCACCTGCGCGTCACCCACACCGACGGCGTCGCCACCGTCACCCTCGCCCGCCCCGAGAAGCTCAACGCGCTCACCTTCGGCGCCTACGCCGACCTGCGCGACCTGCTCGCCGAACTGTCCCGGGAACGCACGGTGCGCGCCCTGGTGCTGGCCGGCGAGGGACGTGGCTTCTGCTCCGGCGGAGACGTCGAGGAGATCATCGGCGCCACCCTCGCCCTGGACACCGCCCAGCTCCTCGACTTCAACCGGATGACCGGCCAGGTCGTCCGGGCGATACGGGAGTGTCCGTTCCCCGTGATCGCCGCCGTGCACGGGGTGGCCGCCGGGGCGGGCGCGGTGCTGGCCCTGGCCGCGGACTTCCGGGTCGCCGACCCCAGCGCCCGCTTCGCGTTCCTCTTCACGCGCGTCGGCCTCTCCGGCGGCGACATGGGCGCCGCCTACCTCCTGCCCCGCGTCGTCGGCCTCGGCCACGCCACTCGCCTCCTCATGCTGGGCGAACCGGTACGCGCACCCGAGGCGGAGCGGATCGGCCTGATCAGCGAACTGACGGAAGAGGCCCACGCGGACGAGGCAGCCCACCGCCTGGCCCGTCGCCTGGCCGACGGACCGGCCCTGGCGTACGCCCAGACCAAGGCCCTCCTGACGGCGGAACTCGACATGCCCCTGGCGGCGGCGGTGGAGCTGGACGCGGCGACCCAGGCCCTCCTGATGAACGGCGAGGACTACGCGGAGTTCCACGCGGCCTTCACGGAGAAGCGCCCCCCGAAGTGGAGGGGACGGTAACCATGGTGGCCGACGTGGGAACGCCGACCCCAGGGGCGCACCCCCCACGCATCGCGATCATCGGCGGAGGCCCAGGAGGTCTGTACACCGCGGCCCTCCTGAAACGGCGCGCCCCCGACCGCCAGGTCACCCTCTGGGAACGCACCACCCCCGACAACACCTTCGGTTTCGGAGTCGTCCTCTCCGACGAGACCCTCGGCGGCATAGAACACGCCGACCCCGCCGTCCACGAGGCCCTCCGGCGGAACTTCACCCGCTGGGACGACATAGAGATCGTCCACAGGAACACCCGCCACACCGCCGGAGGCCACGGCTTCGCCGCCCTGGGCAGAAAACGCCTCCTGGAGATCCTGCACACCCGCTGCCACGCCCTCGGCGTGGACCTGCGCCCGCACACCGAGGCACCCCCGGTGGAGCGCCTCGCGGAGACCTACGACCTGGTCGTCGCCGCCGACGGCGTGCACAGCGCCACCCGAGAGGCCTACGCGGACGTCTTCCGCCCCCGAGTCACCGCCCACCGCTGCCGCTACATCTGGCTCGCCGCCGACTTCGCCTTCGACGCCTTCCGCTTCGAGATCGCCGAGACCGAGCACGGCGTGATGCAGCTGCACGGCTACCCCTACGCACCCGGAGCCTCCACCGTCATCGTCGAGATGCGCGAGGAGGTGTGGCACGCGGCCGGATTCGACGAAGTCACCCCGCAGGAGTCGGTCGAGCGCTGCGCCAAGATCTTCGCGGACGCGCTCGGCGGACGGCCGCTCAGGTCGAACAACTCGGCGTGGACGACGTTCCGCACGGTGGTCAACGAGCGCTGGTCGCACGGCAATGTGGTGCTGCTGGGCGACGCCGCCCACACCGCCCACTTCTCCATCGGCTCCGGCACCAAGCTCGCCGTCGAGGACGCGCTGGCGCTGACGGCCTGCCTGGAGGAACACCCCGACCTGCGCTCGGCGTTGACCGCCTACGAGGAGGAGCGCAGGCCGGTCGTCGCTTCCGCCCAGCGTGCCGCCCGCGCCAGCCTGGAGTGGTTCGAGAACCTCGCCCTGTACGTCGGCCAGCCGCCGCGCCGGTTCGCCTTCAACCTGCTCACCCGCAGTCGCCGCGTCACCCACGACAACCTCCGGCTGCGCGACGGGCGCTTCACCACCGGCGTGGAACGGGAGTTCGGCTGCCCGCCCGGCACCCCCCCGATGTTCACGCCGTTCCGACTGCGCGGTCTGACCCTGCGCAACCGGGTCGTCGTCTCCCCGATGGACATGTACTCGGCGGCCGACGGCGTCCCCGGCGACCTCCACCTCGTCCACCTCGGCGCCCGCGCCCTCGGCGGGGCCGGACTGGTGATGACGGAAATGGTGTGCGTGTCCCCCGAGGGGCGCATCACACCCGGCTGTGCCGGTCTCTACACCGGTCGGCAGGGGGAGGCGTGGCGGCGGATCACCGACTTCGTGCACGAGCGGGCGCCGGGCACCGCGATCGGCGTGCAGCTCGGCCACTCCGGGCGCAAGGGCTCGACCCGGCTGATGTGGGAGGGCATGGACGAACCCCTCCCGGACGGCAACTGGCCGCTCCTGGCCGCCTCCCCGCTGCCGTACAAGCCGGGAAGCCAGCTGCCCAGGGAGCTGGGCCGGGCGCAACTCACCGATCTGCGTGAGCGGTTCGTGGCGGCCGCAAGGCGGGCCGCGCGGGCCGGGTTCGACCTTCTCGAACTGCACTGCGCGCACGGCTACCTGCTGTCCGGGTTCCTCTCCCCGCTGACGAACCGGCGCACCGACGCCTACGGCGGCTCGCTCGAGCGGCGGCTACGGTTCCCGCTGGAGGTCTTCGACGCCGTACGGGCCGTGTGGCCGGAGGAACGGCCCATGACCGTGCGGATCTCCGCGACCGACTGGGCCGACGGCGGGACCACGGCCGAGGACGCCGTCGAGATCGCCCGCGCCTTCGCCGCGCACGGCGCCGACGCGATCGACGTCTCCACCGGACAGGTCGTCGCCGAGGAGGCACCGGAGTACGGGCGGTCGTACCAGACGCCGTTCGCGGACCGGATCCGGCACGAGGCGCGGGTCCCGGTGATCGCGGTCGGCGCGATCTCCTCCTGGGACGACGTCAACTCGCTGCTCCTGGCCGGACGCGCGGACCTGTGCGCGCTGGCCCGCCCGCACCTGTACGACCCGCACTGGACGCTGCACGCAGCCGCCGAGCAGGGCTACGACGGACCGGGCGCCGTCTGGCCGGCGCCGTACCGGGCAGGCAGCCGGCCACCCCGGACCGGCCGCATCGACGCCCCCAAGCCCCGCCTTGCGCTGGGGAGTTGAGGCCCGGGTCAGGCGTCCGGGAGGAGGCCCGCGAACTCGGCGCCCGCGTCCCGCAGCCGTTCGTGCAGCCCTCGGAACACGGCCGCCGAGCGGGCCCCCGGCCAGTCCCCAGGGAGCAGCCCGGCGGGCAGCCCGGGGTCGGTGTAGGGCAGGTGGCGCCAGGCGTCCAGGGCGAGGAGGTAGCCGCGGTACGCCTCCTCCGGCGGGGTGTCCGCGCGCCGCTCCCAGGCGTGCAGCACGCGCGCGTGGCGGTCGAGGAACGCCTCGTGCTCCTTGGCGATGGCTGCCAGGTCCCACCAGCGGGCGACGGCCTCTACGGTCGGCGCGAAGCCGAGGTGCTCGCCGCGGAAGAGGTCGACGTAGGCGTCCAGGCGCAACCGTTCCAGGGTGTGCCGGGTCTCCTCGTACAGCCGGGCGGGGGCGATCCACACGCCGGGAGCGGCCGTGCCGAAGCCGAGACCGGCCAGCCGGGAGCGCAGAACGTGCCGCTTCTGCCGCTCCGACTCCGGCACCGAGAACACCGCCAGCACCCAGCCCTCGTCCTCGGGCGGCGCGGTGGCGTAGATGCGCCGGTCGCCGTCCTCCAGCAACTGCCGGGCCTCCGCGGACAGTTCGTAACCGGCGGCCCCGTGCGCCGTGCGGGCGGGCAGCAGCAGGCCGCGTCGTTTCAGCCGGGACACCGAGGAGCGCACGGAGGGCGCGTCGACGCCGACCGCGGCGAGCAGCCGGATCAGTTCGGCGACGGGCACCGGGCCCGGCGCGAAGCGGCCGTACGCGCCGTAGAGCGTGACGATGAGGGACCGAGGTGCGGGCTGGTCGGACACGTTGATCATCTTAGGTCGTCGGCATCACTGCTGGTCACCATCGGTATCACCCGTGGTGCGCAACCGGAAGCGCTGGAGTTTGCCGGTCGCGGTGCGCGGCAGCGCGTCCAGGAAGACGATCTCCCGCGGACACTTGTACGGCGCCAGCTCCGCCTTGACGAACTCCCGCAGCGCCTCGGCGTCCGGCCGCGCCCCGGCCCGCAGGACGGCGAACGCCACCACCAGCTGCCCGCGCGCCTCGTCCGGCCGTCCGACGACCGC
This sequence comes from Streptomyces sp. NPDC058335, assembly GCF_042723915.1. NCBI lineage: Bacteria > Bacillati > Actinomycetota > Actinomycetes > Kitasatosporales > Streptomycetaceae > Streptomyces > Streptomyces sp. NPDC058335. The sequence continues at coordinate 195,234 of NZ_JBHXHX010000013.1, forward strand.
CGTCTCGACGACGTCGGGATGCCGCAGCAGCGCGTCCTCCACCTCGGGGCCCGCGATGTTGTACCCGGCCGACACGATCATGTCGTCGGCGCGGGCCACGTACCGGAAGTAGCCGTCGTCCTCGCGGACGTAGGTGTCGCCGGTGACGTTCCACCCGTCGCGCACGTACTCGCGCTGCCGCGGGTCGGCGAGGTAGCGGCAGCCCACCGGGCCGCGCACGGCGAGCAGCCCGGGACGACCGTCGGGGACGGGCTCGCCGTTCTCGTCCTGCACGCGCGCCTGCCATCCCGGCACGGGAACACCCGTGGTGCCCGGCCTGATCCGCTCGTCGGCCGCGGAGATGAAGATGTGCAGCAGTTCGGTGGCCCCGATCCCGTTGATCAGGCGCAGCCCGGTCCGCTCGTGCCAGGCCCGCCAGGTGGCCGCGGGCAGGTTCTCACCGGCGGAGACACAGCGGCGCAGCGACGACACGTCGTGCCCGTCGAGGACGCCGAGCATCGCCCGGTAGGCGGTGGGCGCGGTGAACAGCACGGACACCCGGTGCTCGGCGATGGCCGGCAACAGCTGCTGCGGGCCCGCCTGTTCGAGCAGCAGGGCGCTCGCGCCGGCCCGCATCGGAAAGACGAGCAGCCCGCCGAGACCGAAGGTGAAACCGAGCGGGGGACTGCCCGCGAACACGTCGTCGGCGCGCGGAGCGAGCACGTGCCGGGAGAAGGTGTCGGCGATCGCCAGCACGTCCCGGTGGAAGTGCAGACACCCCTTGGGCCGGCCGGTGGTGCCCGAGGTGAAGGCGATCAGCGCCACGTCGTCGGCGGCGGTTTCCACGGCGGTGAACGGGGCGCCGGGCGCCGGCCGGTTCAGCAGGTCGTCGGGGGCGTCACCGCCGTACACCGCGATCCGCAGCCCCGGTATCTCCGCCTTGGCGAGGTCGTCCACGGAGCGGATGTCGCACAGGGCGTGCTCCACCCGGGCGATCTCGCACATCGTCCGCAGTTCGTGCGAGCGCTGCTGGGCCAGCACGGTGACCGCGATCGCGCCCGCCTTCAGCACCGCCAGCCAGCAGGCCGCCAGCCACGGCGTGGTCGGCCCGCGCAGCAGCACCCGGTTGCCCGGTACGACGCCCAGCTCGCCGGTGAGGAGGTGCGCGAGCCGGTCGACGCGGGCGCGCAGCTCCCCGTACGTCCAGGACGGGCCGGTCGGGGTGCGGAACACCGGCCGGCCGGGGGCGCCGCCGTCGAGCAGTTCGGCGGCGGCGTTCAGCCGTTCGGGGTAGCGCAGCTCCGGCAGGCCGAAACGCAGCCGGGGCCACTGGCCGGGTGGCGGGAGGTGGTCGCGCGCGAAGGTGTCGACGTGGGCCGAGGCGTGCATGGCGGGTCGCCCCCTTGCCTTTGGTGGGCGCCCGGGGCGCCGTGGCGGGCGTGGTGGTGGGCTCGCGCACCGAGCGTATCGCGTTGGTGACGACAGTCAACGGTTCGCGATACCGTGGGAGCGGCAGAGGAAAGGCCAGCGGTGGAGAGGGGCGGCGATGCCCGCATTCTCGCTCGAACCGGAACAGACCGCCTGGTGTGCCGCGCTGCGCACCCTGGCCGCCGACCGGCTGCGCCCGCTCGCCGAGAAGGGCGAACCGGGCCGGGTCAACCGCCCCCTCCTCGCCGAACTCGGCCGACTGGGCCTGCTGTCCCGCCTGTTCACCTCAGGCGCCCTCGACCTCTGCCTGATGCGCGAATCCCTCGCCCACGCCTGCACCGAGGCCGAGACCGCCCTCGCCCTCCAGGGCCTCGGCGCCCACCCCGTCCACGCGCACGGCACCCGCGAGCAGCGCGAGCGCTGGCTGCCCCGCGTCACCGACGGCAGCGCCGTGGCCGCGTTCGCGCTCAGCGAGCCGGGGGCGGGCTCGGACGCGGCCGCCCTCTCCCTCGCCGCGGAGCCCGACGGCCCCGGCGGCTGGCGCCTGACCGGTGAGAAGTGCTGGATCTCCAACGCCCCCGAGGCCGACTTCGCCACCGTCTTCGCCCGTACGACGCCCGGAGCCGGTGCCCGCGGCGTCACCGCGTTCCTGGTCCCCGCCGACCGCCCCGGCCTGACCGGCACCGCCCTGGACATGCTCTCCCCGCACCCCGTCGGAACCCTCGTCTTCGACGCCGTCCCGGTGACCACGGCCGACCTGCTCGGCGAACCGGACCGCGGCTTCCGCGTGGCGATGGCCACCCTCAACATCTTCCGGCCCAGCGTCGGCGCCTTCGCCGTCGGCATGGCCCAGGCCGCACTCGACGCCACCCTCACCCACACCGCGCGACGAGACGCCTTCGGCGGCAAGCTGAGAGACCTCCAGACGGTCGCCCACCAGGTCGCCGAGATGTCCCTGCGCACGGAGGCGGCCCGCCTGATGGTCTACGCCGCCGCCACGGCGTACGACACCGGCGACCCGGACGTGCCACGCCGCGTCGCCATGGCGAAGCTCCTCGCCACCGAGACCGCGCAGTACGTCGTCGACGCGGCCGTCCAGCTCCACGGCGCCCGCGCCCTGTGCCGGGGCCACCTGCTGGAACACCTGTACCGCGAGGTACGGGCGCCACGGATCTACGAGGGGGCGAGCGAGGTGCAACGCGCCATCATCGCGAAGGAGTTGTACGCGGAGGCGGAGCGCGCGGAGGCGGCGGGCGAGGACGTGCCGTCCCGAGCGGGGCCGGAGGGCGTCCGATGACCGCCGAGCGCGTCAACCCGCCCGGCCTGTCCCCGCCGGCCGGCTTCTCGCACGCGGTCGTCGCGACCGGCTCACGCCTGGTGTTCCTGGCCGGCCAGACCGCGCTGGACGCCGACGGGAAGGTGGTCGGCGACTCGCTGCCGGACCAGTTCGCCCGCGCCCTGGCCAACCTGCTGACCGCCCTCGCGGCGGCCGGCGGCACCCCCGCGGACCTGGCACGCGTCACCGTCTACGTCACGGACGTCGCCGCCTATCGGGCGTCCGCCCCTGAACTCGGGCGCGTGTGGCGGGAGTTGGCCGGCCGGGACTACCCGGCGATGGCGGTCGTCGGGATCGTACGGCTGTGGGACGAGGAGGCCCTCGTCGAGCTGGACGGGTTCGCCGTCCTGGGGGACTGATCAGGCCGCGACGGCGACGGCGACGGGGCGCCGTTCGGCCGGGACGCGGTGCGGGGCCACGACGCGGCCGTCGGGCAGCAGCTCGCCGGAGTCGTCGAAGACGATCGTGCCGTCGCAGAGCAGGGTCCAGCCCTGCTCGGGGTGGGCGGCGACGACGTGTGCGGGGTCGGCCGTGGGGCTCGGGGTCCGGTGGGTACACATGGCGCACCTCCACGTCGGTGGGGTCACCGGGCGGTGGACCCCGTTGAACCGACCATGCGCTCGCGCGGGGGCCGCCGCCAGAGCCCGCCGGGGAGTGTGACAGCACCAGGACAACTCGCGGACCGTTCGCCGACGCACGGTGCGGACTCGCCACCGAAGGAGTGACGATCACGGTCGCGGGCCCGCCCTCCCGGTACCAGTGGAACCCCCTACCAGGAGGTCCACCCATGTCGTTCCACCCAGTCCCGCGCCCCGTCCTGCGTCCCGTCCTCACCGCGGCCGCCGGCGCCGCCCTGCTCCTGCTGGCCGCGCCCGCGGTGACCGCGACCGCCGGCCCGTCCGAGTCCGTGACCGTCGACCCGGTCGGCCGGGTCGCCGCCGACGGTACCGTCACCCTCTCCGGCACCTACCGCTGCACCGGCAACTCCGGTCCCGTCTTCGTCAGTTCCTCCGTCGGGCAGAAGTCCTCGACCACCCGGCACGGCATCGGCGGCACCCGTGCCGTGTGCGACGGCGCCGAGCACCGCTGGGTGAACACGGGCAAGCCTGCGCCCGACCCGGTGGAGCCCGGCGCGGCCCGCGTCGAGGCCACCGTGATGGAACTGCGCCCGGCGGGCGGCCTTCCGCTGCCGCACTTCCACGCGGCGGCCGAGCAGGACGTGACGCTGACGGCGAGCTGAGAGCGTGAACCGACGTCGCGTGCGTTGACGTCGCGGGTGCTGTGGTCCCGGCGGGCGGGCTGCCGGGGCCCCGCCCACGCACGTTAGGATCGCCGGGTGAATACGTACTGGCACGTCGTGCTTCCGCCGCTCGCCGTCTGACGGGCGCAGCACCGAAGCAGTGACCCCCCGCCCCGACCGGCCGCCTCCCGCGCCGGCCGGCGGCCGTGTCGTGCGCCCGTTCCGGATCGAGTCCCAGACGCATTCGACGACGGAAGACCACGACTGTGCCGAACAGCACTTCACGCCTGACCTCCCCGCGCCCGGCCGCCCCGGCGGCCCCGCGCCCCCACCACCCGCTCCTCGGCGGTCCCGCCCCGATACTCACCGCGTGCCTGCTGTGGGGCACCACCGGGACCACCGCCTCCTTCGCCCCGGCCGGCGCGCCCGCCGCGGCCATCGGCTGCGCAGGTCTCGCCCTCGGCGGCATCCTGTTCCTCCTCACCTCCCGCGGCGCCCGCTCGCTGCCGGCCCGCTGCACCCGCTCCGAGCGGTGGCTGCTCGTCCTCGGCGCCCTCGCCGTCGCCGGATACCCGGTCACCTTCTACCCGGCCGTGGCCCGCACCGGCGTGGCCGTGGCCACCGTGATCGCCCTGGGCAGCGCACCCGTCTTCACCGGACTCCTGTCCTGGCTCACCGGCCGGGCCCGGCCGACCGCACGCTGGACCGGCGCCACCTCGGCCGCCGTCCTCGGCTGCACCCTCCTCGTGCTGGGCCCCCGGCTCACCGGAGCCGGCACACCGGTGGACCTCACGGGCGTCCTGCTCGCGGCCTTCGCCGGACTCTCGTACGCCGTCTACGCGTCGATCGGCGGCCGGCTCATCACCCACGGGCACGAGTCCGGCGCGGTGATGGGCGCGCTGTTCGGCGCGGCCGGGCTGCTCGTCCTGCCGCTCGCGCCGTTCGTCGACGTGACCTGGCTCGGCACCGTCAGGGGCGCGGCCGTGGCCGGCTATCTCGCCCTGTTCACCGTCTACCTCTCCTACCGCCTCTTCGGGCACGGACTGCGCCGTACGTCCGCGTCGGCGGCCACGTCACTGACCCTGGCCGAGCCCGCCGTCGCGGCCGTCCTGGGCGTCACCGTCCTCGGCGAGCGCCTGCCGTACGTCTCCTGGTGCGGGCTGGCCGTCCTCGGGGTGGGGCTCGTCCTCCTCGCCGTCCCCGTGAAGGGGGCGGTCGCCGAGGGCCGGTAGCCGGGGGGCCGTCAGCCCGCCCCCACCGTGCCGGTGGCCGAGGGGTGGGTGTGCGCGGCCCGCAGGAGTTCCGCGGCGCCCCGCACGGCCGCGGTGTGCGGGGCGGGCACCGGGCGGACCGGAGTGTGCAGCCTGCCGGTCAACCGGTAGGGGATCTCGGGCCGCAGGGCGCCCCCGCCGGCGAGCAGGGCACCACGCCGGAGGGCGTCCAGCGTCCGCGGCGTGCGGTCCTGCTCCAGCATCGCGGTCACCATGGCGGTGACGGCGTCGACGAGGAGGGCGCCCGGTCGGCCGGTGCCGTCGACGTCATCCGTGCCCAGGGCGGTGCCGCGGGCGTCGATCACCGCACCGTCGGCGAGCAGGACGACCTCCGTGCGACGGGCGCCGAGGTCCACGACCAGGAGCGGCCGGGACAGGTCGGCCCGCGCCGCCACGGCGACGGCACGTGCGGTGGGGACGGTGAGCACGGTGCGCGGCCGCAGGACCTCGACGGCGGCTCGGGCCCGGCCCCGGTGGGCGACGCCGTCCAGGACGGGCGCGGTCACGATGACCAGCGGGCGGCCGGCGGCCGGCCGGCGGTCGCCGAACAGCCGGTCCAGCATCCGTGCCGTACCGGCGGTGTCGGCGGCTCCCGGCTCCGGGACCGGTTCCCCGTTCCCCGAGCCGGTCACCGTGGGGACGTCGAGGATCGTGCCCCGGTCGGAGGTCCAGGCGCGGGTACGGGCGCCGCCCAGGTCGAGGGCGAGGCCGTAGCACTGCCGGCACAGCGGCCACGGCCGGTGCCGGCCGGAGCCGCGACGGGGCGCGGGGATCACCGGTCCGCCTCCCGGACCTGGCGGCAACGGGCACAGTGACGGGCCTGCGGCACGATCTCCAGCAACTCGCGGGCGATGGGCCGCCGGCACAGGCCGCAGGTGCCGTAGCGGCCCTCGTCCATGCGGCGCAGCGCCGCCTCCACGTCGGCGAGGACCATACGGGCGGAGGCGGCGAGCTGGATCCCGACCTCCACCTGCGAGGATGCCCGCCGCTCGCGCAGCGCGTCCCCACGGGCCGGGGCAGCGGCCGTGAGCTGCTGGATCTGCTCCCGGCGGAACAGCAGTTGCTCGCGCAGGTTCTCGCGCAGCGCGGCGAGGTCCTCCGCGGACAGGGCCGGGGTCCGTTCGACGACGGTCCGGTGGTTCACGACTTCACCCCTCGGTCAGAACGTGACAGGACAAGGAAGTGCCGGACGTCAGGCACAGTGGCGCTGGCAGACGACGCAGAACCGCGTGTAGGGCAGGATCTCCAGGCGTTCGGCGGGGACGGGCCGCGAGCAGCCCAGGCAGGTGCCGTAACTGCCGTCCCCGACACGCGCGAAGGCCGCCTCGATCTCGGCGAGCACGCGCTGGACGGCGTCCTTCTGCCCGGACATCACCTGGTCCGCCCCGTCCCGCCCGGCCTCGTCGATGGCCCGCAGCTGGGTCAGCCGGGCGTTGCGCTCGTGCTCCAGACGCTGCCGGGCCTCGTGCGCCGTCAGACGCTCGGGACGGCCTTCGGTCGGGGGCGTGTCGAGCGACGACATGGCGGTCCTCCTCCTCCGGTGGGGGAGCGGCCGGCCGGTCGCGGCCGCTGTGTCTCCACCGTCGCCGATGTGCCGCGCCACGCCTATCGGGCGCAGTACCCATCTCGCGCGCCACCCGGTGCCCATCGGGCCCGCCGCCCAGGCGGGGCGCACGGCAGGAAATGGGCATCAGAGCCCATCGACGTGGCGCCGGACAGCCCGCAGGCTGTCTGGGGGGCCGGTCGGTCCGCGTCCCGCGGCTCACGCGCGCGGGGGCGGCGACCGGCCCCGGCGACGAGAGGAACGGTGTACGAGGTGTACGCACCGTGTCACGACGAAAGGCGCGATTCCCGGTGTCCCTGTTCTGGCGGATCTTCGGGCTGAACGCGGTGGTGCTGGGCACGGCCACCGCGCTGCTGCTGTGGGCTCCGGTGACCGTCTCCGTACCGGTCCTGCTCACCGAGGCGGTGATCCTGGTGGGCGGCCTGCTGGTCATGCTGGTCGCCAACGCGGCCCTCCTGCGGCTCGCGCTGACCCCGCTCGACCGGCTCACCCGCCTGATGACCACGGTCGACCTGCTGCGCCCCGGCCAGCGGCTGCCCGCGCACGGCCTGCGCGAGGTCGCCGACCTCATCCGCACCTTCAACGCCATGCTCGACCGGCTGGAGAACGAGCGGGCGGCGAGCAGCGGACGCGTCCTGCTGGCGCAGGAGGCCGAACGCCGCCGCATCGCGCAGGAGCTGCACGACGAGGTCGGGCAGACCATGACCGCGATCCTGCTGTCGCTGAAGCGGGCGGCGGACGAGGCGGACGAGCCCCTGCGCGGGGAACTCCAGCAGGCCCAGGAGATCACCCGCGGCAGCCTGGACGAAGTACGCCGCCTGGTACGCCGGCTGCGGCCGGGCGTACTCGACGACCTCGGCCTGGTCAGCGCCCTGACCTCGCTCACCACCGAGTTCACCACCCACGCCGGGCTGCGCGTCCTGCGCCGTTTCGACGCGGACCTGCCGGCCCTTGACCCGCAGACGGAGCTGGTGCTGTACCGGGTCGCCCAGGAGAGCCTGACCAACGCGGCCCGCCATGCCGGGGCCGGCCGGGTCGAGGTCAGCCTGCGGCACACGGACGGCGCGCTGGTGCTGGCCGTGGCCGACGACGGCAGCGGAACCGGCATCGGGCACGAGGGCGCGGGCATCCGGGGGATGCGTGAACGGGCGCTGCTCGTGGGGGCCACCCTGGACATCGTCTCCGAGCCGCTGACCGGTACACAGGTCCGGCTGACCGTGCCCGCCCGGAAGAAGGTGCCATGACCCCGACCGACCCGTCCGCGATCCGTATCCTCCTCGCCGACGACCACGCGCTGGTACGACGCGGGGTGCGGCTCATCCTCGACCGGGAACCCGACCTCGAGGTCGTCGCCGAGGCCGGGGACGGCGCCGAGGCCATCGCCCTGGCTCGGGCCCACGACATCGACCTGGCCGTGCTGGACATCGCCATGCCCCGGATGACCGGCCTCCAGGCGGCCCGTGAACTCGTCGCGCTGAAACCGGGACTGCGCATCCTGATGCTGACGATGCACGACAACGAGCAGTACTTCTTCCAGGCGTTGAAGGCCGGGGCCGGCGGATACGTGCTCAAGTCCGTGGCCGACCGCGACCTGGTCGCCGCCTGCCGGGCCGCCGTGCGCGACGAACCCTTCCTCTACCCCGGCGCGGTCACCGCCCTCGTACGCAACTACCTCGACCGCGTCCGCCACGGCGAGGAACCCCCGGACCGGCTGCTGACCGCGCGCGAGGAGGAAGTCCTCAAACTCGTCGCGGAGGGCAACTCCTCGAAGGAGATCGCGGATACGCTCTTCATCAGCATCAAGACCGTCCACCGGCACCGTGCGAACCTCCTGCACAAACTCGGCATGCGCGACCGGCTGGAACTCACCCGGTACGCCATCCGCGCCGGTCTCATCGAACCCTGAACCGCCGGCACGGAAACCACGACGGAACGCGGGAGAGGGGGACGGCACATGACACGCACGGCGCGCCCCGTCCCCCGTCCCAGGGCGACTGCAGCGGCTCTGCTCGTCGCCCTCCTCGTCGTCCTCGCCAACCTCCTCGCCCCGGCCGCCTACGACACCTCCCACGCCCCGGACACCGTCTCCGTGCAGGCGAGCGGCGCCCCCGTCGCCGACGACGCGCCGCCCGCGGTCCGCACGGCCGCGGTCCGCGTCCACGGCGACCTCCCCGCACCGCCCGCCGCCGCACTCGTCCCCCGGCACTCGGCCGATCCCGCGCCGCCGGGAATCCCGGCCCCGCCGACGGCCGTACATCCCTCCGTCCGCCCGCGACCGGCGGACGGTCACCCGCTGCGCGCTCCGCCGCCTCCTCCAGGCATCTGACGTCCCCTTTTTCCTTCGCCGCGGTCCCGCCCGGACGCGGCATGCCTGCCGGAGGCCCGCTTGACCCGCGCCCAGCGCATCCGAGGGCTGCTCGCCCTCGCCGTCGTCGCCCTGTCCCTGTACGTCGCCGTGACCGTGCCCGTCCACCTCGGGCTCGATCTGCGCGGCGGCACCCAGATCGTGCTCGAGACCCGCCCCACCGCCGCCGACGACGCCGGCGGAGACACCGTCGACCGCACCGTGGAGGTGCTGCGCGGCCGCGTCGACGCGCTCGGTGTCGCCGAACCCACCATCGTCCGCTCCGGCAGCGACCGGATCGTCGTCGAACTGCCCGGCGTGCAGGACCCGGCGGAAGCGGCGGAGGTGCTGGGCCGCACGGCTCGGCTCAGCTTCCACCACGTCCTCGGCACCGCCACCGACACCACGGCCGGACCGCTGCCCGACCGGTCCCGCCCGCACGTCCTGCGTGACGAGTCCGGACAGCCCCTGCGCCTGGACGCGGCCGCGCTGACCGGCAAGGACGTCGAGGAGGCCGCCGCCCGGTTCGACCCGCAGAGCGGCGCGGGCTGGCACGTCACCGTCGACTTCCAGGACACCGGCCGCGACCGCTGGGCCGGCCTGACCGGTGAGGCGGCCTGCCGGCCGGCGGGCGACCCGGCCCGCAGGGTGGCCATCGTCCTGGACGACAGGATCATCTCCTCGCCCCAGGTCGACCCCTCGGTCAGGTGCGGTGCGGGCATCAGCGGCGGCTCCACGCAGATCAACGGCGCCTTCGACGACGGCGAGGCCCGCGAACTCGCCCTGCTCGTCAACGGCGGCGCCCTCCCCGTACCGGTGGAGACCGTCGAACAGCGCACCGTCGGCCCCACCCTGGGCGCGCAGGCCATCACGGCCAGCGCCTGGGCCGCCGCCGTCGGCAGCACGCTGACCGCCCTGTTCGTCATCGTCGTCTACCGGCTCCTCGGTGCCCTCGCCGCCGTCGCCCTGGCCTGCTACGGCCTGATCTCCTACGCCGCCCTGGCCGCCCTCGGCGCCACCCTCACCCTGCCCGGACTCGCCGGGTTCGTCCTGGCCATCGGCATGGCGGTGGACGCCAACGTGCTCGTGTTCGAGCGCGCCCGGGAGGAGTACGCGGCCCACCACCGGCCCACCCCGCGCTCGGCCCTGGCCGCCGGATTCCGCAACGCCCTCAGCGCGATCGCCGACTCCAACATCACCACCCTCATCGCCGCCGGACTGCTGTTCCTGCTCGCCTCCGGACCCGTCCGCGGCTTCGGTGTCACCCTCGGCATCGGCGTCCTCGCCTCCATGGTCAGCGCCCTGGTCATCACCCGCGTGCTCGCCGACCTCGCCGTCGCCCGCCCCGGCCTGCGGCGCCGGCCCCGTCTCACGGGCATCGCGCACACCGGCGCCGTCCGCGACCGGCTCGCGCGCAGGAACCCGCAACTGATGCGGCACCCCCGCCGATGGCTGGCCGCCTCCGCCGCCGCACTCGTCCTCGCCGGAGCCGGCATCGCCCTGCGCGGCCTCGACTTCGGCATCGAGTTCACCGGCGGCCGTCAGGTCGAGTACGCCACCGCCACCCCCGTCGACCCCGACCGGGCCCGCGCCGCCCTCGCCGACGCCGGCTTCCCCCACGCCGTCGTACAGACCTCCGGCGAGAACCGGCTCACCGTCCGGACGGGCCAGTTGACCAACGCGCAGGCGAACGCCGTCGGCGCGGCCGTCGGCGATCTCACCAGCCGCGCGGACAAACTCCGCGACGAGACCATCGGCCCCAGCCTCGGCAGGGAACTGCGCCGGGGCGCGCTGATCGCCCTCGCCGTCGCCCTCTGCGCCCAACTCGTCTACCTCGCGGCCCGGTTCCGCCTGCTGCTCGGCACCGCCGCCGTCGCCGCCCTCGCCCACGACGTCGTGATCCTCGTCGGGGTCTTCGCCTGGCTCGGCAAACCCGTCGACGGCGTCTTCCTGGCCGCGCTCCTGACCGTCATCGGCTACTCCGTCAACGACTCCGTGGTCGTCTTCGACCGCCTCAGGGAACTGACCCGACACGCGGGCAAGGAGCGCGGAACCCTTTTCCGCAACAGCGCCGACCGGGCGCTGCGGCAGACCCTGCCCCGCACGGTCAACACCGGGACGGGCGCCGCGCTCATCCTCACCGCGCTGGCCGGGTTCGGCGGCGACTCCCTGACCGACTTCGCCCTGGCCCTGCTCATCGGCCTCGCGGTGGGAACGTACTCCTCCATGTTCACGGCGACGCCCCTGGCCGTCGTCCTCCATGAACGCCGCCGATGACGACCGTGGTGGTGACGCAGGTCACGGGAAGGCGGTGGGCGGTGCCGGACAGCTCATGGAGGTGAGCACTCACATGTGTACCCGGGTACGGGCCGGGGATCCGACCGCCTTCGCGGAGCTGTTCGTCCAGGACGCCGTGGACGCGGTCGGCCGCCCCGGCGTCGCGGTGGCCCGGCTGGACGAGACCAGCGGGCAGCGAGAGGAGTGGATCTTCGACAGGAAGACGTACGTCTTCCTCGGCGAGCGCACGGTCCAGGTGGAGAAGAGGACCGGCGAGGAGGCGCTGATCAAGCCCGGCACGGTCACCTCCACCAGCGCCGTCATCGAACGAGCGGTCGTCGACGCCATGAAGCAGACGCCCTGACAGGCACTCTGACGTCTCATCAGGCCCCCGCACCCCCGTCCTGGCCCGGGGGTGCGGCGGCCGGGTCAGATCTCTTGGGCCGGCCAGTCCAGCAGCCGGGCTCCGATCACGGCCGTCTGGAGCATGTAACGGTGCGCCGGATCGGCCGGGTTGGCGCCGGTGAGTTTGTGGATGCGTTCCAGACGGTAGGTCAGCGCGCGGACGCTGAGGGTGAGGCGGCGTGCGGCCTCGGCGGCGACGCAGCCGGAGTCGAAGTACGCGGTGAGGGTGTCGAGCAGGGGCTGGGGGCCGCCACGGGCCGTGGTGAGCGGTCCCAGTGTCACGACGACGAGGTCGGCCATGGCCTGCCGGTCGCGGGTGAGGACGGGGTAGACGAGGAGGTCGGCGGCGCGCAGCACCGGCTCCTCGAGCCCGAGGCGCTCGGCCAGTTCGAGGGCGTTGAGTGCCTCCTCGTAGGACTGGACGACGCCGCCGGGGCCCGGCTGGGGGCGGCCGATGGCGACCCGGCCGCCGTCGGTCGCGGCGTGCGCCTGCTTGGCGAAGTAGGTGAGGACCTCGTCCTGGTTGCCGGGGGCGATGCACAGCAGCCGGCCGTCCTTGGTGGTGAGCAGGACGCTGCGGTCGTCGAACCGGGAGATCAGCGCCCGCTCCACCTGCCGGGGCACCGGTGCGCCCTCGTCGTAGGCGGCGGGACCCTGCGCGACCGCAACGGCGTGCGCGTGGGAGAGACGCAGGCCGAAGCGTTCGGCGCGTTCGGCGAGGCGGCCGAGGTCGCTGCGGCCGTAGAGAAGGTCGTCGATGAACTCCCGGCGGGCGGCCTCTTCCTGGCGCACGGCGAGGAGTTGGGCGCGTTCGTAGCCTTCGGCGAAGGCGTCGACCGCCTGGTGCACGGCGGCGAGCGCGTCCTCGGCGGAGCCGGGCGTCCTCGGCCAGGCAGTGCGGGCGGCGGTCAGATGCGCGCTGACGAGGGCGCGCAGCCCGTGGCCCGCCTCGGCGGCCAACTCGCCCAGGGCACGGCGGGAAGCCAGCTCGTCCCGGGTGAGGCGACGCCCGGTGGCCGACACCTCGGCCAGGATCTCGGAGTAACCGGCCAGATACTGCTCGGGCACCGCCCGCTCCGTCACGTCGTCCCCCGGTTTTTTGGCGTGCCGTTGACGCTTTCCTGACGGCCACCGGCATGGAGACCCTAATCAACACTGCCGGGAACCGGCAATGCGCCCACCAGGCGTCGCGGTGCACCATGGCTCATGGGGAGCACGGCGGGTGATTCCGATGCCGGGCACCGGCAGGGGTCCGGCATCGGAGCCCGTACGGCCGTGCCCGGCGGAGCATCCGGTGATCCACGCCGCGGACGGAGAGGGGGACCGGGAGATGCGCACGTTTCTGGCAGCGGCCACGGGCCTGCCCACGATCCTGCTCACGGCAGCTCTCGTCGTGGTCGCCTGCTTCTGGCTCCTGGCCGCCGTGGGCGTCGCCGCCGTCGGCAGTTTCGACACGGACGTGGACCTGCGGGCGTGGCACATGGCCGGGGTGCCCGTGACGGTCGCCTTCTCCGTGCTGACGGTGCTCGCCTGGTCCCTGGGCGTCGGCGCGACGGTCGCGGTGGCTGTGTTCGTGCCGCCGGGACCGGTCACCGGGCTGCTGCTGCGCCCGGTCGTGGCCGGGGGAGCCGTCCTGGCCGCCTGGGCCACGACCCGCGTGCTCGTACGGCCGCTGCACCGCCTCTTCCCGGACGAACCCGTGCCGCCCGCGTCGGTGCCGCCCGTGTCGCCCGCGCTGCCCGTGCCGAGGGGGGCTCGCGCGCGCGACGGCTCCGGGCTACGCGTTGCCGGCGATCACCATCGGGGCGGGCCGCGGCCGCGTGACGCCGCGCCTCGGCAGCGAAGCCACGCCGTCTGAGCCACGGCGTCTGAGCCACTCCACCTGACCCACGCAGTCCGAGTCACGCCGCCGCCGGGTTCCCCCCTGCGACCTCTCTCCTGCTCCTGTTCAACTCCCTTACGCCTCGAGGACGTATGTCATGACTGCCATGGCTCACCGAGGCAGCGGACCGCGCCGCCGCGGTCGTACCCCGCCTGGGTCGGTGTGCTCACCTCTGGTGCAGTTGCTTCAGGGCGAGGGAGAGCCCGACACCCTTCGCGTGGTGCTTGAGCTGTCTGCGGTCGGGGTCGCGGTTGGTCTCGATCGTGAACCTTCCCTTCTCCCGGTAGTACCTTTCGGGTTCGAAGTCGAAGAGCATCACATCGTCGGCGGTCATCGGTCGCTCGGACGTCGTCCTGTCCGAGAACGTCAGCGCTCCTTTGAAGAACGCATCCGTCTCCGAGGTCACCCTGACCGTCAGGCCGCCCTTCACGGTGAGGCAGTAGTCGTACAACTCAGTCAGATCCTCGTCCGCCTGATTCCCCTGTCCGCGCTCCTTCTTGTGCCAGGACCGGGTCTGCAGTACCCAGAATTCGTCGGTCTCGGTTCGTGGCACGTCGACGGTGTAGGTTTCCTGCCGCGTGAACAGGCCGAAGGGCCCACTCCTGACCTGGCGGACGCGCTCCGACCGTTCGACGACCTGGCGGGTTCCGCGCGGCGCCCGGGTCTCCCGGGCCACCTTCTGCGCATAGCGCCGCAGCCGGTTCCAGTCCAGCTCGCTCTGTTCGTAGGCGACTCTGCTCGGTCTGCTCACGGCGCTTCCCTTCTCTCCCGGTTTCGAGGTGTCACGGTCACCAGCCACGCCGGGCGGCGTGTGCTCACGGCGGGCAGGAGTCGACGACCGTCAGGGACACGACTTCGGCGGCCGACACCCGCCGAGGGGTGGCGGAATCGTCCGTGAGGACGGTCAAGGTCCGCGACCCGGCGGTCAGTTCGCCGCAGAGGACGGATCCGGGCGTGACCACGACGACCCGGGGCCGCGAGTCCTGATTCCCGGTCGGGGTGTCGCGGTGGAGCCACCAGGACGTCAGCGTCATGGCGACGATCACGGGCAGGGCGACCAGCAGCGCGATCCTGGCCCTGCGGATGTCGGACCAGATCTTCGCCGCCGCAGCGGCCTTGTACCGGGCCAGGGTCCCGTAACGGCTACGCAGCCGGTCCCGGTCGACGGGCCCTGAACCACCCACCGCGGCAGCACGCGACGCGGCCCACAGACCGTAGAGCGCCACAGCGAAACCGAATCCCAGCACGGCCGTCACGACACCGCGCCAGAAGGGGCTCAGGTCGGCCATCCTGCCGGGCCCGCCCAGCATGAGCCCGGCGGCCATGACGGTGACCAGCAACCCCAGGCCGGTGCGCCACTGCTCCGCACTGGCCCGAGCCCGGTCGAGCGACTCCTCCGCGTACTCGTGCCAGGCCGCGTCCTCCGCGAGTTCGCGCTCGCTCGGCGGGGAGGACGGCTTGCGGAATCGCGCCTGGGGAGTCATGCGGTGGAGTTCCGGAGCACTTCGAGCGCGAACGTGATGCCGCACCCCGTCGGCACCTCCGCGGGCCGGTTCTTGTGCGCCGACTCGCAGTTGCACGTCACGTTGATGCGCGTGTACGGGTCCGGGGTGCCGGCCGTGTCGTCACCGAGCACGCCTGCCTCGCCGGCGGCCGTCAGGATCTCCTCGCGGAAGATGTCCCCCAGACAACGCGGGCAGGCACCGCTGACGACCACCCGGGTCACCGTGCCGTAGTCCTCCACGACCGCTGTCAACTCCGGGTCGTCCGCGCTGCACATGTCATAGGCGGCGTTCGTCCACCGGTATGCCAGTGGTTCGTCGAGCTCGTACTCCACATCCTGGTGGGCGCGGGGCGTCACTGCTGACCTCCGGGGGGCCGGTGCGTGCCGATGGGAATGAGAGGGGCCCAGTGGTGCATGGGGAGCGAGCGGTGCTCCCGTCGAGCGAGGAACCGACGGGTGGCCTGGTGCACGGCCGCCGCCATGGTGTTCTCCGGCAGGGCGTCCAGCACCATCTCCACGTAACGGGTAGCCGACACGGAGTCGCCCAGTTCCCCCACGGTGGCCAGCACTTCGTCGGAGCCTCCGGCCAGCGCGAGCGTGGCGACGCTGATCGGGTCGCTGGGCGCACGGCCCGGGTAGGCGCTGCCCCAGCAGGCTATGAGGGCGAGTCGCCGGGGCGGGCGTCGGCCGAGCAGGTCGCCGGGCAGGAGCCATGCGTCCTGGTCGAGTTCGAGATAGTGGCCCGTCTCGGCGCGCGGCCTGCCGTGCCCGGTCAGCACCATGAGTTCTCGTCCGTCACAGATCGCGCCGCGGGCCTCGGCCGCGGAGGACAGCCGACGGGGGTTCCATCGGCGGTCCTGGAACAGATTGAGCGGATGACACTTCACGAGCGGGCTGCGCCACACATCGACATCCAGAGGCGAGCCCCTGTGCGGCGTGCCGGGGTGCCGTGCGGCCAATTGCCGCTGGATCGTGAGCGAGGGGCAGACCACGAACCGCGCGACCTCGCCCAGGAGAAGCCCGCCTTCGAGGGGGAGCGCACCCCACGGCACCCGCCACAGCTCACCCGCCGGGATGAGCAGCAGGTCGTGCGGTCCCGATGACACGAGCGTCGCGACCAGAGACGGTGGGAGCAGCGTGGACAGCGGTCGCAGATCATCGGCCGTCAGCGCCTGGCGTTCAGCGTCCAGCTCATCGGACCTGAGCACGGACAACAGGTCCGTCGCGGCCGGTGCCAGCCGGAAGCTGCCCATGGCCGGGCGTTCCCCCGGGGCGCTCCACGACCAGCGCACCAGGTCCTCGTCCACCGGGTCGAGGAGGATCTGCAGCGCATGGCATCCGTCAGGCAGTGCCTCCAGGAGCGGGCCGCCCTCGTCGGCCGGGGGCAGGTACACGGCCGACAGGAGGTCGTCCAGCGACTTGCCGGCCGGGTGTTCGGCTCCCTGCCGGAGTTCGAACGCGCCCAGGCGGCGTATCCGGTTCTCCCGGCGGTCGTCGCCGAAGCGATCGTCGTCGGAGCGGGCGATCCGGCGGTGCGCCAGCAGTCCGTGGTCGGCCCTGGCCAGCAGTTCATGGAGCTGGTCCAGTGCGTCGCCGGCCATGGCGGTGCTGCTCGCCTCCAACAGGCCCGCCAGTCTGCGGCCGGCCAGGAAGTCGGCCACCACGGCGAAGGTCTCGGGTGATTCGTGCCTCTCCGCCGCCGCCAGCGATTCCCCGTACATGTCCCGGAAGCGTCGCCGGTACTCCTGCTGGAAGCGTTCCTCCTGGTGGTCGGCGCGGTAGGACTCGACCTCCACGACGGCCTCGCGCCAGGTCCGCAGCGCGTCTTCCACAGAGCCGCACTCTTCCTGTGCCTCCGCCAGCTTGCCCATGGCCTGGGACATGCCCAGCAGATCCCCGATCCCCCGGTACCGCTCCAGGGACTCGGTGAACAACTCCACCGCCTCGGCCCAGTTCCCCCGACCTCGTGCCGTCCTCGCCAGATCCTGCGCGGCGTGCGCCTGCGCACGCGGCAGTTCCGCGGAGACGGCGAGTTCCCGCGCCTTGTTGTACTCGTCCTCGGCGTCGTCGAACTGGCGGTCGTCCAGGTAGAGATCGCCGCGCAACGAGTGCACGTTGACCAGACCGTTCGGATTGCCCTCCTCCTGGAGGGCGGCCAACGCGAGGTCGAGCCACTCCCAGGCCTCGGAGTGCCTTCCGCGGCGGTGCAGCCAGCCGCCCAGCCGTTGGGCGGCGTTCGCCCGGCCCTGGGTCGACCGGACCGCCGAGAACGTGGCGAAGGCTTGCCTGCCGTGCTGTTCCATGCGGTCCAGCTCGCCGAGTCGCTCCGCGCACTCCGCGGCGCCCAGCAGCGCGTTGCCCTGGAACACCGGGTCGTCGAGGGCGTCGGCGATCTCCGCCGCCTCCCGGAACTGGTCCAGGGCGAGTTCCGCGGAGTGGTGCCACAGCGTCATGTAGGCCCAGTGAACCAGCGCCTGCATACGACCGAAGCGGTACATCGAGTCGCCGGCGACCGCCGTGGCCGTCTCGAAGTGCTCGGTGGCGGCTTCGATGTCGTTCCGGTCCCTGGCCATCGTCCCGAGCCCGATGTGGGCGTGCACGGTGGGCAGTCGCGGGTCGCTTCCGGTCTCCTCCTCGAGGAGGGCCTGGTACGCGGTCAGCGCCACGGAGAGCGAACCCGCACGCAGCGCGTTGTCGCCTTCGGTCTCCAAACGTAACTGCCGCGCCCAGGCTTCGGGCGTCAGGTCCGGGTTCCACGGGCCTGAGGGGGCTTCGGGGTCCAGCAGCATGCGGTAGCGGCTGCGTAAGGCGATCGGCGGGGGCACATCGATGCCCCGTACCAGCGCCTGCCTCTGCCCGGGGTCCGCGCTGTGCCAGGCGGCCAGGAGCACCTCGCATGCCGGATGGCCGGCGATGTCCGCGGTGTAGGAATCCCCCATCGGTGCCCCTCTCCCCGAAGGCCGAAGATATCCAGCCGCGATCACCCTCGCCACTCCCAGGACAGAGGACACTTTTTCTGACAAATTCCGGTCGGGAATGCTCGATTTCGCCCTCAGTCGAACAGCACCGCCAGCGTCTCCTCGCCGGCCCAGGATCCGCCACGCCGGAACCCGGACGGTCCGGCCCACCGGGCACGCCTCCGCCCCGTAGCTCCCGGACGGCAGCCCGGACGGCAGGTCGCTGCGCGCGTGCGTCAGCCGTGGGTGCCGCGCCGGGTCACCACCGGGCGGCGGGCCGGAGTCGATCAGCACCGCCGTGTTCTCTCCGGCCGCGGTGAACAGCAGGTCCACCGGGTGTCCGCCGACCACCGCAGCACGTTCCAGGTCGGTGATCCCGCGCCCGGTGAGGCACTCCTGGAGCCGGTCGGCGAGTTCCTCGCGGAAACCGGTCACCGAGGTGGCCGTCATCACCGGCCGTACAGAGCGAGCGCGCATGTCGCCGTGGCCGAGGTGAGGGTCCGCCCGCCATCGGCACTCCGCCTCTGCGCGCTTTCAGGAGCCGTCCTCAACAAGTCCGAACCCTTCAGGGAAGCCCTCCAGGAACGCGCGGCGCGAAAGATCGGCCTCCTTCGCAGCCATCGAACCGAGGAGGTCGATGAATTCGCTTCGCTGATCACTCGACAGCTGAGTCACCAGATGGGCGACACCCTCCAAGACCTTGACCGAGTCATCCGGATCCATCTGGAATCGGCGGCGGGGAGCAGCTTCTTGTTGGCTTCCCTGTTGTCGCCGAGGCCGCCCTGCAGGATCTTGGTGAGGGTGCTCTCTTTTGGTCAGCGGTTTGCAGGATGACACGGAAGCGTCTGTAGGCGTCTGCCTGCGGGAGCCCGCCCTCGTGGCCGAAGTCGCGCGGGACGGCCGGGACGCTGACGGCATCCGGTCCGGCGCCAGCGCCTCGTGAGCAGGGGCGGGACGGCTCGTCGTACGGCCCAATTCTGGCGTACAGGGATAACGGTCGTCCGAGCGTGGACATGATGCTCCTCGTCGCACTCGGGTGGATGCGGGGGCGTGAGCGAGGGAGGGGAACGGTGACCAACCGGATCATCCGACCGGCTACAAGGCGACGTACCGGCAGGAGACCGGTCGCATGGCGGACCGCATAGTGCAGTCGTGGGGTCCCTCAGGTGAGCCCCACGTCGGGCACAACGAACCGCTGCGGGACGCAGGCTCCATCGAGGGCTTCGTCGGGCTCCAAAGCTGCAGCCAACAGGCTGGTGTCGTGCCGGGCCAGGGGGGGTGCAGGAGTGGTGCTTGGCGCAGGAGAAAGACGCTCCTCAGGCCGTATGGCCCATACCCGTCATCGCGTGGATCGTAGACACCACCGGTGAAGCGCAGCCTGGGATCCCAGAAGCGCTCTGGCCGGAGAAGGACTGCAAGGGCCAGGAGATCGACTGCGACACCGGGATGAGCAGCGCGCGGACCGTCCTGATGTCCACCGTGCCGAGGATGGGCTGGCGGCGCGACTGCGGCTCCGATGTCGAACCGGAGCCCTGGGCCGTCCAGTAGCCGCGGCATTAGCCGGACACACTTGTATTCAGAGACCGGGCCGTCGTGATTCCGGGGTCCTGTGCCGGCAGTGCTCCACCCCTGGAAGGCTGACTAGGGCCTGTCCGATGGGTCGGTCGGGCGGTCCGCCGTGACCAGCCACGACGTGCTGAGCAGCCGGACTGTGCCGTCCGCCATCTCCTGGGCGCGCAGATGGTCCGTCAGGGTGCGGCGGGCGCGGGATCGCGTGGCCGCGTCGGCCTGGTCCATCAGGTGACGGCCGGGGCCGGTGCCAAGCAGGAACGCCGCCGCGTCCTCGGCTCCGTGTCCCCATGTCCCGTACGCCTGCGCCTGGTTGATGCTGATGCTCGTGAATCCGGCCGCGGCGAGCACTTCGCGGATGCGGTCCGGGGCAGCTAGGGAGAACATGCCGGGCAGCCCCGGCCGTCCGAAGTCGCCGACGGGCAGGAACTCGCGCAGTGACGCCATCGCCGCAACCCAGCCGTTGAGTGTGGCATCGGCCGGGCAGACGAACGCCAGGTGCCCGCCGGGCCGCAGTGCCCGGCCAACGTTAGCGAAGGCTGCTGCCGGGTCGGCGAAGAACATCACCCCATAGCGGCTGACCGCAGCGTCGAACGAGCCCTCCTCGAAGGGGTACACCTGGGTGTCGCCTTGCACGAAGGAGGCGTTCGTGATGCCTTCCCGCTCCGCGCGGGCCCGCGCCTCGGTCAGCATCGGGCCGGAAAGGTCGAGGCCAAGCGCGTGCCCTCGGGGCACTCTGAGCGCGGCGAGGTGCGTGGTCTGCCCGGAGCCACAACCAAGGTCGAGGACCCGGTGGTCCCCGGCGATCCCGGCGGCATCGAGCAGTGGCTCGTTGAAGCCCTCGTTCACGGCGTTCCAGCGGTCCTGGTTCCGGGCCCAGTGGGAGCCTTCTGGGCCGTTCCATGCCTGTGCCTGCTCGGTGTTGACAACGTCCGGCACGGGGGGCCTCCTGTGGGAAACGGTGGATTGTGGGTCCATGACGCGGTACATGCCGGTCGAGTCGTGCGTGGCGGTGTCGGCGAAGCCGAACTTCTCGTAGAGGAAGCGGGCGGGGCCGTCCGCGATCAGGGAGACGTATGCGGTGGCGGGCGCCCGGCGCTCCAGCTCGGCGGTGAGCGCGGCCATGATGCGCCTGCCCAGTCCGCGTCCTTGGTGAGCGGGGTGTACGCACATGTCGACGATCTGGAACGCGGTACCGCCGTCACCGATGACCCGCCCCATGCCGACGGGCTCCCCCTCGTGCTGAAGGACCACCCCGTGCCATGTGTGGGGGAGGGCGAGCGCCACCGCTTCGGGGGCCTTGTCCGAGAGGCCGGCATCGGTGCGCAGACGGCGGAACACCTCGACGGAGGGCACCCCCACGGTCAACTCGTACGGGTCGTTCAAGCTCCACTTCCGATCGTGCGATGTGCGCGGTAACGACCCGCTCCGGTGCTCGGCTCGCTGGTCAGTGTCCTGTTTCGGCGTGGTCGCCGTGGTCGCTGAGCTGCGCTTCGAACCAGTCGTGCAGCGCGTCGACGAGGACCGGCTCGGCCGTGGTGTAGGTGAGGGTGGCCCCGTCGGGTCGTTCCCGGTAGCGCACTTCGATGCGCTCGTAACCGTGTTCCAGTTCCGCCAGGCCCGGCATGCGGTCGCCGTGGATCTGGGCGGGGTCGCCGAAGTCGCCCCGGCCGAACGCTGTGGCCTCCTCTTGGAGGTGGGTGCGTATGAGGCCGATCTGCTTCGTGTCGTCGGGCTGGTCGGCGACGACGTCCTGGACCCCGCCCGTCTTGGTGGGTGTGAAGTGGTGGGTGGTCTGTTCGAGGTCGAAGGGCATCACGGTCTGACCGCGTTCGGCCACCGTTTCCTGCCTGTCGGTTCGCCCGTCGTCACTCTTCTCCTGCGGGTTCCCGATCAGCAGGACTGCGGCCAGTGCCGCGCCGACACTCCCTGCGGCGATGCCGGCCGTCCAGAGTCGGCGCTTGCTGTCGTTCATCCAGTGCCTCCGTTGCGCAGTTCGAGGCGTGCGCTACGCCCGCTCGTTTCGGGTGGGTCGCTTCCATCGCGTGGCCGACGCCTGGTGGGTGGCACGGGCTTACTCGTTCTTGGACGGAATCAGCCACAGGGCGATGACGGCGGACAGCGCGGCCACACCCGTGGCCACGAGGAACGCGTCATCGAAGCCGGAGGCGGCGCTCGCGCCGGTGGGGACGGCAATGCTCGCGGCCGCGGCGCTGGAGACGGCCGCGGCGCCGACCGAGGCGCCGAATTCGTGGAAGGTGCTGACGATCCCGGAGGCCACGCCGGCCTCGTGGGGGGCGACGCTGCTGAGCGCGGTGGCCGCGGCGACGACGAACAGCGCGCCCAGTCCCGCCGCGGCGAGGCTCACACCGGTGACCGTGGCGGCGGTTCCGGAGCAGAGCACCGGCACGAGAAAGCCGGCGGCTGCGACGGCCAGGGCGACCGCGGCCAGCAGCCGTGCTCCCAGGCGGCCGATCACGCGGCCGGCGGCGGTAGCGGCGGCCATCGTCACCAGCGCCACCGGCAGGAACAGCACGCCGGTCGTCAGGGCGCCGTGGCCCTGATGGTTCTGGAGGTAGAACGAGCCGAGGAAGAAGGCCCCCACCATCAGCGCCGTGGTGACAGCGATTACGAAGGTGCCCGCCACCACCTGGCGCCGGCCGAGCAGACGGAGGTCCATCAGAGGTGCCGTCGCCCGGCGCTGCCACGCTGCGAAGGCGGCGTAGGCAGCTGCCGAGAAGGCGACCGGAACGACGGTGACAGCGTCGAGCCAGCCGTGGTCGCCGGCCCGGATCAGGGCGTAGATGAGGGCGCCGGTCGCCGCGGCGACGAGGGCGGCCCCGGGCACATCGAGGGAACCGGTGGCCGCGCGGGGCAGACTCGGCAGGATCCGGGCGAGCGAGACGAGGACGACCAGGCCAACGGGGACGTTGACGAAGAAGACCCAGGCCCAGCCCGGACCTGCCGTGATCAGCCCGCCCAGCAGTACACCGAGGGCGGCGCCTCCGCCGCCGAGCGCCGACCAGATGCCCAGCGCGCGGTTGCGCTCGTCGCCGTCGAACAGCCGCACCACCACAGACAGGGCGGCGGGCGAGAGCATCGCGGCGCCCACCCCCTGGGCTATCCGTGCACCGAGCAGCAGCAGGGCGCCGGTGGCCAGTCCGGCGGCCAGCGACGCGGCGGTGAACACGGCAAGCCCGGCCAGGACGACCCGCTTGGCGCCGAACAGATCGGCCGCCCGGCCGCCGAGCAGCATCAGACTCCCGAACGTGAGCGCGTAGCCGCTGACCACCCAGGTCAGTGCGGCGCGGCCGAGGTCCAGTTCGGCGCCCATGTGGGGCAGTGCGATCGCGACCACGGTGATGTCGAGGATCAGCATCAGCTGGGCCAGCCCGAGCAGTCCCAGGGCCGTCCAGCGCAGCGGATGCGGTGCATCCGGTGCGTGTGTGGTGGTGGTTTCCGTGTCGCTCATGACCCTCACCCCTCCTCGTTAAGTCGTACAAGGGTGTTCACGTTATACGTCCCGGGGGTGTAAGCCAAACAGGTCTGTACGACTTGCTGGGGTAGTGTGGGTGCATGGGCAGCAAGAACTCCACGGCCACCAAGCGCGCCGACGCTCTGCGCAGCATCGACGCGATCGTGCAGGCCGCCGCTGAATGCCTCGGACGTAACCCGGAGGCGAGCATGAGCGAGATCGCGCGCGTCGCGGGTGTGGGCCGGGTGACGCTGTATGCGCACTTCACCTCCCGGGCAGAGGTCGTCGACGCGGCGATGAGCCGCGCCATCGACCGGGGCAACGAGGCACTGGACGCGGTCGATCTGACCGGTGACCCGCTGCTTGCCCTCGCGCGTTACGTCGAGGCCGGCTGGCATCTGGTGGACCAGGCGCGAGCACTGCTCGTCGCCGCCCAGAAGGAACTCTCCGCCGGACGCATCCGCGAACTGCATGCCGGGCCCGCCGCCCGGGTCGAGACACTGGTCGCCCGAGGCCGCGCCGAGGACGTCTTCCGCACAGACCTGCCGATCGCGTGGCTGGTCAATGTCCTGCACACGATCATGCACAGCGCCGCGGAGGAGATCCGCGCCGGCCGTCTCACCTCCGACCGCGCCGCCCACCACATCACCGCCACGGTGCTCGCCGCCTTCACGCCACCAGGCAAGCCGGTACCCGAAACCGGAGGCGCGGCGTAACACCGACAGCCCACGACGAAGAGCTAGCCACGGGAGGGGCCGCCAGGTGGCCGAGGCGGGGCGACACGGGCGAATTGGGCCTGCTCGGCATGTGGGATGTCATGGCGATGAGTCCGTGTCCGCCAGCAAGCCAGGCGTGCGCGCGGGTCCCTCAACCTCACGCACTTGCGGGTGTATCCGTACGATGGCGGGCATGACCAGCAGCACCCGATCGAGCCGCCGCCCCGCTGGGCCGCTGTTCGCGCTGCTGGTGCTGACCGTGCTGGCCGGGATCCTCGGCATGCACGCACTGGCTCCCAGCGGCGCGCCGACACCCGAACACGCCATGACCATGGCCCATGCTCCTGCCGCGGAGCAGGCCAGCGCGGCATGCTCGCACACCGACGGCGGCTCCGGGCACCTCGCACACGCCGACGGAACGTGCGCGGCGGCCGGTATCGGCTCCGCATACGCGCCGCCCGCGCTGGCCGGCGCCCTGCCCGACGCCTTGGCCACTGCCGGTGTTCCGATCACCGAGCCGGCGTCGGCCGTGCAGGGCCGGGCGCCGCCTGACCTCTCCGAACTGCAACTCCTGCGGATATAGAGCGGCCCGTACGGCACCCCCAACATGCCCCGTCCGGGGCGGGTGCCGTCTTCTGCCTGCTCTCATCCGCTGATTCCGCGTGCCCCGAGACGGGCGCGCGTCAAGGAGTTGCACCACCATGATCCGCAAGCGTTCCCTGATCCGCCGCGGCGCCGCCGTGGCCGTCGCCGGCACGGCCGCTCTCGTCCTGGCCGCGTGCGGCGGCAGCGGCGACAGCACGGCCGGGCACAACGGCCACACCGCGACCTCGGCGTCCGCATCGGCCTCCGCCTCGCAGGGCCAGCACAACGCCGCCGACACCGCCTTCGCCCAGGGGATGATCCCCCACCACCGTCAGGCAGTGGAGATGGCCGACCTCGCCCCGTCTCGTGCCGAGTCGGCCGAGGTGAAGAAGCTCGCCGAACAGATCAAGAAGGCCCAGGACCCGGAGATCAAGGCCCTGTCCGGGTGGCTGACCTCCTGGGGCGAGGAAGTGCCGGCAGAGGGCGCCATGTACCACTCCGCTCATGGCGCGGGCGGGATGATGACGGCCGAGGAGATGGACCAGCTGGAGAAGGCGTCCGGCTCGGCGTTCGACACCGCCTTCATGGAGTTGATGATCAAGCATCACGAAGGCGCGGTGGCGATGGCCAAGACGGAGAAGGCCGAAGGCGCCTTCCCCGGCGCCAAGAAGATGGCCGACGCCATCATCACCTCGCAGACCACCGAGATCACCCAGATGAACGACCTCCTCGGCAAGAGCTGACCATTGGGCAGTGGGGCGTGTCGGGCTGGCGCGGTGTGCACGCCCCCACTGCTTGTCCCGCTCCACCGCTCACCCCTCGCGGAATACCCCCCAGGGGTATATCGTTTGTGTTGTGGGACACGGGATCGAGCCACTCTGGACGGGAATGGGGATGACGGTCATGGACCACACCGCACACCACAGCGGCACTACTCACGACCACACCGCACACCAGGCGGCCAGTGGTCAGGACGGGCATGGGGGTGCTTCCTGGGGAACGGCGGCGAAGGCGACGCTGCACTGCCTGACCGGATGCGCGATCGGCGAGATCCTCGGCATGGTCATCGGCACCGCCCTGCTGTGGGGCAACGTGCCGACCATGGTCCTGGCGATCACCCTGGCGTTCGTCTTCGGCTACTCCTTCACCCTGTTCGCCCTCCGCAGGGTGGGCCTGGACTTCAAGAGCGCCGTCAAGGTGGCGCTGGCCGCGGACACCGTCTCCATCGCGATCATGGAACTCGTAGACAACGGCGTCATCGCCCTCAGCGGCGCCATGGACGCCCACCTGTCCGACGCCCTGTTCTGGACCGCGCTGCTCGGCGGCTTCGCCGTCGCGTTCGTGATCACGACCCCGGTCAACAAATGGATGATCGGCCGCGGCAAGGGCCACGCCGTCGTCCACGCCTACCACTGACCTCCCACCCCGTAAAACCTGCGTCCTCCATGGCGTTGAGCAGCAGCGTGCGGTGGTGGCCGCGCGATCGCTGAGGTTCGGGGCGTGAGTGAAGCAGGCGCCGTCGCTCTGTTCGGGGGAGGCGTTGGCGTGGGCGCCGAGGTCGAGTTCGTGGCCGTCCTGGTCGACGAGGGTGACGTCCACGGCCGCGCCCGCGGAGTGGGGCGCGATCTCCGGCGACACGTACCGGCTGGCGGCCTGGTGCAGCTGCTCAGCTGTCCAGCCAGGGTGAGCGGCGGCCAGCTCGTCCCGGTACTCGGTGAAGTAGCGCCGCTGTAGGGCCAGTGGCCGGTAACCCTCGATGAACAGCAGGTCGGTGCCGGCGGGCAGGAGCGAGCGGGCGTGCTCCAGCCGGGCGAGGACGCCCTCGCGGATGTGGGCGAACGCGTCCAGCGGATCTTGCTTGCGGGGATCGACGCGGAAGCTGTGGTCACGCACGTCGACGAGCGGCTCCCCGCACTCGCGCACCGGGATCGCGGCGACCCGCGGATCGGACATCTACACCAGAGGGTTCATCGCTTCTCCCCGTGACGGCTTGCACTGCGGTGGCGGGATGGACGAGGCAGACGTCAGGTCGGTCTCGCGCAGGATGCGCGCGGCGGTGTCCTGCAGCGTGCTGTCGGCCGGGATCACGGTCTCCAGACCGCCGGGCAGCCGATCCAGCTCGCGGTACCAGGAGGCGAGGTGGCTGTCGGCTGTCGGTGACCTGGGCCAGGTACGCGACATCCGGCTTCGACGCGTGCCGGACAAATGTCGTCTCCAGCGGCACGTCCAGGTAGTAGCAGCAGGAGACGCCGCGGTGGTCCCGTACCAGAGACGTGATCAGGTGACCGTAGCGATCGGTGTACAGAATCCCTTCGAGCACCACATGAAAGCCGGCGTTCAGTGCTTCGCGTGCGGTTCTGCCCAGCAGGGCGCTGTTGGCGCCGCGCGCAGTGTCGTGTTTCCCTGAGCATGTTCCTGCGGATCACGTCCTGGCCCACGATCGCGATACCGCGACCGTAGTGATCCCGCAGACCCTGGGCCACACTCGATTTGCCTGATGCCGAGTTGCCGCGGATCACCACGAGGCGGGTGTCCTCACGGCCGACCGCGGTTGCAGTGGACACACGACGGTGTGCGCCGCTCGGTGTGCCGGTCATGCGGGCCAGCCCGTCTCGCTGTACAGGTCCCCGTTCTGGATCTTTGTGATGGCCTGGCGGGTGTAGGGGACGAGGCCGTCGGGGAGCGCGGCGGGGTCCCAGAATTTCCACTGGGTGCACTTGTCCGGCTCGCGCAGTTCCGGCTCGCCGCTCCAGGCGCGGGCGCGGAAGAACAGGCCCATGCGGGGCCGGTCCCCGGCCTTGTCGATGTGGTGGATGACGTGGACGAGTTCGACGTCCTGGCGCTCGATGTGCAGGCCGGCTTCCTCCCGTGCCTCCCTGATCAAGCAGGTGACGGCGTTCTCTTGCTCGCAGTGGCCAGCCAGGACATGCCAGGTCGACGGCGCGAACGCGGAGTTCGGGTGGCGCAGCCCGAGCAGCACCGTCCCGTCGGACCGTTCCAGGTAGAGGTGGACGCCGATGACGTTGAGGACCGTGCCATGCGGCGAAGCTCGGCGCTCCTCCTGCAGTGCGAGACCACTCTGTGGCGCGGTGCCGGCGGGGTGGCTGGCGGCGTGGCGCCGTACGAGGTCGCTGGTGGTGTCCGCGATACGGAGGCGGTGGAGGTCTTCGGGGGTGAACCAGGCCAGCATCACCCCCTCCGTCAGGCGGAGTTCGCGGGGGTCCCCGTTCCAGCGGCCGGCGTAGATGGCGATGGGCACGGTCGCGCCGGCGTCGTTGGAGGCGTACTCGGTGCCGAACGGGGTCAGGTCGCCGAGGTCGAGGCCGGCTTCCTCTGCCAGTTCGCGCCGCACGGTGTGTTCCAGGGTGGCGTCCTGGGGCTCTCGGCCGCCGCCCAGCAGTGACCACATGCCCGGCTCCCAGATCTTGCCGGGGAAGTAATCGCGCAGGTGGAGCAGGTACTCGCCGCGGTCGTTGCAGATCAGGGCGGAGGCGTTGGCTGTCTCCGGTTCGGCTGCCGGCGGGAGCTTGAGCAGCTTCTCGCGCAGGGAGGGGGAGGTCACACGGTCCACGGGACGCCACTCGATGCCGCCGACCTCTTCTTCCTGCAGCATCACTGGCGCCTCGTTCTCGGTGTCCAGGCGGAAGAGGAACCGGAGGTCGAAGTGCTGGTGGCCGGGTTCGCCTTTGCCCGGGTGGGCGTCGATGTCGTGGATGTCGATGTCGAACGGCACAGTCTCGTAGCCGGGCCACGGAGTGACGGCCTGGGGCGGGATCCCGGTCTCCTCGTGCAGCTCTCGCAGCGCCGCTGCTGCCAGGGACTCATCAGAGGGCTCGGCGTGTCCGCCGGGGGCGAGAACCTTCCCGCTCGCCAGGTGCAGCGCGTGCAGGACGCGGCCGAGCGGGTCGACGACGATCGCGCCGCAGGTGACGTGTCCGGTGAAGGTGGAGCGGCTGGCGATGTCGTCGCGGGTCCGGTCGAGGACATCCAGGAGGGCGCCGAGCTGCTCGCGCTCGTGAGGGTGACGAGCGAGGTAGGCGTCGACGGTGGTGCGGATGCGGTCGTGCGACAACGGCATGGGGCTACCTCAGTAGGGCGTGGGGTGTGGAGCGGGACGAGTCGAGGCGGAGCGGATATACGGGTCAGCTCAGCCGCATCCCCACCGCGGGGATCTCCTCGACGGCGGCCGTACGAGCGGTGGGCGGGCCCCACCGCTCCCGTGCTGTGTCCGCCGCAAGCTGGACTTGCCGGGCGCCGGGCGGACCCCAGCCCAGCAGGGCGGCTGCCTGGGCAGGGGGGGTGAGCAGACGGGCGAACGGGTGGCCGGTGTGTGGAGGCCCGCTCTGGCCACGGCGGGCGTGACCGCCCCGCTGGACGAGGGCAGCACCCACGGTGCTCGCGTGTGGGAGCCGTCCCGGGAACACGGATTTCACGCCTTGCGCCACTTCTACGCCTCCGAGGAACTGGAGGCTGGCGAATCGGTTGTCTTTCTGGCCCGCTGGCTGGGGCACTCCGACCCAGGGTTCACGCTGCGGAAGTACTCCCACTTCCTGCCCCGTGCCGGCGCACGAGGCAGTGCCGCCATCGACGCGATCTTCGCGTAGCTACGGCCCGACGGCAGAGCCGGGGGAGCGTGGCTCGTAGCCCGACGCAGGCTCGAAGTGCCAGAGAAGTCCCAGAGATGCCGCCGTACCACTCCCTGGCCCGCTAAACAGCAGGTCAGACGGGGTACGGCGGCATCCGCACATCAAATGTCCCGGAAGATCTCGATCTGCGCCCCGATCGAGTTGAGGCGCTCGGCCAGGTCCTCGTAACCGCGGTTGATGACATAGACGTTGCGCAGCACGGACGTGCCCTCCGCCGCCATCATCGCCAGCAGGACGACCACCGCGGGCCGCAGGGCCGGCGGGCACATCATCTCGGCGGCGCGCCAGCGGGTCGGGCCCTCCACCAGGACCCGGTGCGGGTCGAGGAGCTGGAGCCGGCCGCCGAGGCGGTTGAGGTCGGTCAGGTAGATCGCTCGGTTGTCGTAGACCCAGTCGTGGATGAGGGTCTTGCCCTGGGCCACGGCCGCGATGGCCGCGAAGAAGGGCACGTTGTCGATGTTCAGGCCGGGGAACGGCATCGGGTGGATCTTGTCGATCGGCGCCTCCAGCTTCGAGGGCCGGACGGTGAGGTCCACCAGGCGCGTACGGCCGTTGTCGGCGACGTACTCCGGCGTACGGTCGTGATCGAGCCCCATCTCCTCCAGCACGGCCAGCTCGATCTCCAGGAACTCGATCGGCACCCGGCGCACCGTCAGCTCCGACTCCGTGACGACGGCGGCGGCCAGCAGGCTCATCGCCTCGACCGGGTCCTCGGAGGGGGAGTAGTCCACGTCGACGTCGATGTCCGGCACGCCGTGCACGGTGAGCGTCGTCGTGCCGATGCCCTCGACCTTGACGCCGAGCGCCTCCAGGAAGAAGCAGAGGTCCTGGACCATGTAGTTGGAGGAGGCGTTGCGGATAACGGTTACCCCGTCGTGCCGGGCGGCGGCCAGCAGCGCGTTCTCCGTGACGGTGTCCCCGCGCTCGGTCAGCACGATCGGGCGGTCCGGGCGGACGGCGCGGTCGACGACGGCGTGGTACTGCCCCTCCGTCGCCGCGATGTCCAGCCCGAACCGGCGCAGCGCGATCATGTGCGGCTCGATGGTCCGCGTCCCGAGGTCACAGCCGCCGGCGTACGGAAGCTTGAACTGGTCCATGCGGTGCAGCAGCGGGCCGAAGAACATGATGATCGAGCGGGTGCGTACGGCGGCCTCGGCGTCGATCGCCGCCATGTCCAGCTCGGCCGGCGGCACGATCTCCAGGTCGACACCCTCGTTGATCCAGCGTGCCCGGACGCCGATCGAGCTGAGCACCTCCAGGAGGCGGTAGACCTCCTCGATGCGGGCGACCCGGCGCAGCACCGTGCGCCCCCGGTTGAGCAGCGAGGCGCACAGCAGGGCCACGCACGCGTTCTTGCTCGTCTTCACGTCGATGGCGCCGGACAGCCGTCGGCCGCCCACGACGCGCAGATGCATCGGCCCCGCGTAGCCCAGTGAGACGATCTCACTGTCCAGGGCTTCACCGATTCGAGCGATCATCTCAAGGCTGATGTTTTGGTTGCCGCGCTCGATGCGGTTGACGGCGCTCTGGCTTGTTCCGAGCGCCTCGGCCAGCTGCGCCTGTGTCCAGCCCCTGTGCTGCCGGGCGTCACGGATGAGCCTGCCGATGCGTACGAGGTAGTCGTCTGCCATGAGGTTGAGGTTATCTCAGATATGAGATCGCACCTCTTGAGGGGTCCGATCGGGTGATGCCCCGTCAACGCCGCCTGGCGGTACGCGTACGGCGCCATCCGAAAGGTCCGGGCAAATCCACCGATGTCGTACGACGCCCCGTGCTGCTGTGGGTGTGGCGCGGGCCGTGCGAGCCGCCGCCGGTGGTGATGGACCACGAACGCCGGTTGATGTTCAGGCGCACCCCCGGAAGGATGCGGAAACTCTTGCGGAACGTGAGGGGCACCGGGGATCTCCTTCTCGGTCGGTACGTCGCGGGCGGTACATCACGGACGTCGCGTCACGGACGTCGTGTTGCGGACATCGCGTCGCGGGCGTTGTGCGGAAACGCTCCGCCTTCGTCTACCCCCGCTCGGCCGGGTCATGGCCGAGGCGTGGCGGGACCCGGTCGCTCGACGTGCCCGGCTGACGTACCGGCAGGTGACGCCATGTCGGGAACACCCCGAAACCGCCTCCGCAATATCGACCCTCCCGGTGCGCCGGGGGTTGCCGGGGCGGGGTGTCCTGGCCGGAGTGGAGAGTGGGGGCGGGGGGAGCGGGAGCGAAGCCGCGGACCGGGATGCGGCCGCCGTGGGTCCGTCGCGGGTCCGCCGTGTCGCGGCGCGGCGGGCCCCGGGCATGACCAATCAGCGCCCGTGTACTAGAGTTATCTCGACATCGAGATATCTGCCGAGGCGCACCGCAGCCGCACGCCACTGCCGGTCTAGCAGTAAGGGTGACCTAACTTAGCCTGACCTTAGCGGATCGGCCAAGCCCGCGTGACGGCAGGATGCGGTGGTACGCGCACATAAATGAAGGAGACTGTCGTGTCGGCGAACAGCTTCGACGCCCGCAGCACGCTGCCGGTGGGCGACGAGTCGTACGAGATCTTCCGGCTGGACAAGGTCGAGGGCTCCGCGCGCCTTCCCTACAGCCTGAAGGTGCTGCTGGAGAACCTGCTCCGCACGGAGGACGGCGCGAACATCACCGCCGACCACATCCGCGCCCTCGGCAACTGGGACTCGCAGGCCCAGCCCTCCCAGGAGATCCAGTTCACGCCGGCCCGCGTGATCATGCAGGACTTCACCGGCGTGCCCTGTGTCGTCGACCTCGCCACCATGCGTGAGGCCGTCAAGGAGCTGGGTGGCGACCCGGCGAAGATCAACCCGCTGGCCCCGGCCGAGCTGGTCATCGACCACTCCGTCATCGCCGACAAGTTCGGCACGGCGGAGGCCTTCGGCCAGAACGTCGAGCTGGAGTACGGCCGCAACAAGGAGCGCTACCAGTTCCTGCGCTGGGGCCAGACCGCCTTCGACGAGTTCAAGGTCGTCCCGCCGGGCACCGGCATCGTCCACCAGGTGAACATCGAGCACCTGGCGCGCACGGTGATGGTCCGGAACGGTCAGGCGTACCCCGACACCCTGGTCGGCACCGACTCGCACACCACCATGGTCAACGGCCTCGGCGTACTCGGCTGGGGCGTCGGCGGCATCGAGGCCGAGGCCGCGATGCTCGGCCAGCCGGTCTCCATGCTCATCCCGCGTGTCGTCGGCTTCAAGCTCACCGGCGAGCTGCCCGCCGGCACCACCGCCACCGACCTCGTCCTCACGATCACCGAGATGCTGCGCAAGCACGGCGTCGTCGGGAAGTTCGTCGAGTTCTACGGCGAGGGCGTCTCCGCCACCTCACTCGCGAACCGCGCCACCATCGGCAACATGTCGCCGGAGTTCGGCTCCACCGCCGCGATCTTCCCGATCGACGACGAGACGCTGAAGTACCTGCGTCTGACCGGCCGTGACGAGCAGCAGGTCGCGCTCGTCGAGGCGTACGCCAAGGCGCAGGGCCTCTGGCTGGACCCGAAGGCCGAGCCGGACTTCTCCGAGAAGCTCGAGCTGGACCTGTCGACCGTCGTCCCGTCGATCGCCGGCCCGAAGCGCCCGCAGGACCGCATCGTCCTCGCGAACGCCGCCGAGCAGTTCAAGACGGACGTCCGCAACTACGTCGACGACGTGGACGAGGCGGGCAAGGAGTCCTTCCCGGCCTCCGACGCCCCGGCCGTCGCCCCGAACGGCGCCCCGTCCAACCCGGTCACCGTGACGGCCCCCGACGGCTCGACGTACGAGATCGACCACGGTGCGGTGACGGTCGCGGCCATCACCTCCTGCACCAACACCTCCAACCCGTACGTCATGGTCGCCGCCGCGCTCGTCGCGAAGAAGGCCGTGGAGAAGGGCCTGACCCGCAAGCCCTGGGTCAAGACCACCCTCGCCCCGGGTTCGAAGGTCGTCACCGACTACTTCGACAAGGCGGGCCTCACCCCGTACCTCGACAAGGTCGGCTTCAACCTCGTCGGCTACGGCTGCACCACCTGCATCGGCAACTCCGGCCCGCTGCCGGAGGAGGTCTCCAAGGCCGTCAACGACCACGACCTCGCCGTCACCTCGGTCCTCTCCGGCAACCGGAACTTCGAGGGCCGTATCAACCCCGACGTCAAGATGAACTACCTGGCCTCCCCGCCGCTGGTCGTCGCCTACGCCCTCGCTGGCTCCATGAAGGTGGACATCACGCGCGACGCCCTGGGCGCCGACCAGGACGGCAACCCGGTCTACCTCAAGGACATCTGGCCCACCGAGGCCGAGGTCAACGACGTCGTGGCCAACGCCATCGGCGAGGACATGTTCAACAAGTCCTACCAGGACGTCTTCGCGGGCGACGCCCAGTGGCAGGCCCTGCCGATCCCGACCGGCAACACCTTCGAGTGGGACCCGCAGTCGACGTACGTGCGCAAGCCCCCGTACTTCGAGGGCATGACGATGGAGACCACCCCGGTCTCCGACATCACGGGCGCCCGCGTCCTGGCCAAGCTGGGCGACTCGGTCACCACCGACCACATCTCCCCGGCCGGCGCCATCAAGGCCGACACCCCGGCCGGCAAGTACCTCACCGAGCACGGTGTGGAGCGTCGTGACTTCAACTCCTACGGCTCGCGCCGAGGCAACCACGAGGTCATGATCCGCGGTACGTTCGCCAACATCCGCCTGCGCAACCAGATCGCGCCGGGTACGGAAGGCGGTTACACCCGCGACTTCACCCAGGACGGCGGTCCGGTGTCGTTCATCTACGACGCCTCGCGCAACTACATCGAGCAGGGCATCCCGCTGGCCATCCTGGCCGGCAAGGAGTACGGCTCCGGCTCGTCCCGTGACTGGGCCGCCAAGGGCACCGCGCTGCTCGGCGTCAAGGCCGTCATCGCCGAGTCGTACGAGCGCATCCACCGCTCCAACCTCATCGGCATGGGCGTCCTGCCGCTCCAGTTCCCGGAGGGCCAGTCCGCCGCCTCCCTCGGTCTGACCGGCGAGGAGACCTTCTCCTTCACCGGCGTCGAGGAACTGAACAACGGCACCACGCCGCGCACGGTCAAGGTCACCACCGACACGGGCGTCGAGTTCGACGCGGTCGTCCGCATCGACACCCCCGGTGAGGCCGACTACTACCGCAACGGCGGCATCATGCAGTACGTGCTGCGCAGCCTGATCCGCAAGTAACGAGCAAGCGGTTCGGCAACGCGGGCGAGGGCCGTTCCCCCGGTGACGGGGGTGCGGCCCTTCGCCGTGTGTGGCCAGAGATGTCCCGGGTCATCACCCACCCTCAGGGTGACCACAGGGTCCCCCCAGCCGACCGGGACAGGCTCGGTACATGACTGGCACTGGCGGAGGGGAGATGAGGTGCGGTGCCCTGCGGGGCCGGGCGGCGTGGGGTGGTGCGCGACGTGGTGCACGGGGCGGCACGCGGGGTTGTTCGGTGCGGAAGCGGTTTCCCGTTGGTTTCCGGTGCCTGCGCTCGCGCTCGCGCCCGCGCGGTGGCGTCGCACGTATGCGCTTGCCGGGCGTTTCCCTGCGGGCGCGCCTCCTCCTCTTGGTCGGCCTCGCCCTCGTCGCCGTCTGCGCCGCCATGGCACTCACCACCGTCCTCGTCCAGCGGGCGTATCTCCTCGGCGATCTCGACGTCCGTGTCTCCGACGCCGCGGAACACAGCCTGGGTGCGGCCGCGTTCCACCCCGACCGCACACGGGACCTGGCCTTCCTCGGCGCGAGCGGTCATCCGGCCGGGCTGCTCGCCGCCCGTCTCGACACCGACGACACCGTGCTCGCGGCGGCGGCGACGGTCGGCCGGGACGCCCCTCCGCAGAGCCTCACCGCCGTCCAGGCGGCGGCGCTCTCGGGTGTCGGGACCGACGGTTCGC
Organism: Streptomyces sp. NPDC058335; assembly: GCF_042723915.1. Taxonomy (NCBI): domain Bacteria; kingdom Bacillati; phylum Actinomycetota; class Actinomycetes; order Kitasatosporales; family Streptomycetaceae; genus Streptomyces; species Streptomyces sp. NPDC058335. The sequence continues at coordinate 230,304 of NZ_JBHXHX010000013.1, forward strand.
TGCACACCCGGACCGTGCCCGGCCTCGGCACCTACCGCGTCACCGCGCTCCACGGCCACGGCGTCCGCGTCCTCACCGCCCTGCCGATGGGCGACGTCCAGGACCTGCTCGGCGGCCTCGCGGTCATCGAGGCCGTGGTGTCGGCGGCGGGCCTCACCCTCGCGGGCTCCGCGTGCGCCGTGGCGATACGGCGCCAACTGCGCCCCCTGGGCCGCGTCGCCGCCACCGCGGCCGAGATCTCGCGCGCCGCCCCGGGCCACGGCGAGGTCGCCGGCCTCCCGCGGGTGCCGGAGCGCGACACCGACCCGGGCAGCGAGGCCGGGCAGGTCGGCGCGGCGCTCAACCGCCTGATCGACCACGTCGAGGCATCCCTCGCGGCCGGCCGCCGCAGTGAGGAACGGGTGCGCCGCAGCGAGGAACGCATGCGCCGTTTCCTGGCCGACGCCAGCCACGAACTGCGCACGCCGCTCGCCGTGATCGCCGGGTACGCCGAGCTGATGAACCGCGGCACCGACCGGGTCGAACCGGGCCTGGCCTGGAGCCGGGTGACCGCCGAGTCGGCCCGTATGACGGGCCTGGTGGAGGATCTCCTCCTGCTGGCCCGTCTGGACGAGGGCCGGCCGCTGGAGTCCGCCGAGGTGGACGTGGCGGGGCTGGCCACCGAGGCGGTGTGGCACGCGCGGGCCACGGGCAGCGACCACGAATGGCAGCTGGACCTGAGCCTGGACACCCCGCCCCTGGTGCTCGGCGACGAGGCACGTCTCCACCAGGTGGTGGCCAACCTGTTGGCCAACGCGCGCTTGCACACACCTGTCGGCACGACGGTGACGACCGTGGTGGCGGCACGGGACGGCCGCTGCACGATCGTCGTCCGCGACGACGGCCCCGGCATCCCGCCCGCTCTCCTGCCCACGGTCCTCGAACGCTTCACCCGCGCCGACACCTCCCGCGCCCGCGCCACCACGGGCGGCGGCTCCGGCCTGGGCCTCGCCGTCGCCGACGCGATCACGGCGGCGCACGGGGGCCACATCGACGTACGGAGCGAGCCGGGCCGCACGGAGTTCACCGTCCACCTGCCGCTCGCGGAGGAGAGCGGGGCGGAGACGCTGACGTGGGAGTCGGGGGCGTCGCTGAGGTGAGCGGCGGTGGTGGCCGAGGTGGGTGCCGGGCGGTGTCGCCGAGGTGAGCGCGGGCCGCCGCTACGGGGCGCCGCGAAGGGTCGTCGACGGCCGTGGCGCGCCGTCAGCCCTCCAGCCAGTCCCCGGGCACGGCCTCGCGGACGGCGTCCAGGGCCGCCTCGGTACGTGCCCGGACGTTGACGAACTCCCCGGCGATCTCCCGTATCAGCACGTCGGGACAGGTGAACCAGCGCGTCTCACGCCCCACGTCCGGAAGCCGCCGGAACTCCCGCCCGAGGTCGGTCCCCACCTCCAGCTCCACGTAGTCCGTCGGCCCGTCGTCCAGCAGCACGACCTCCGACATGACCATCGCGACGCAGGCGGTGGAGAGCCGCGGTTCCCAGGGCTCCCATTTTGCGCCGGGGCCGTCGAGTCGCGTCACGGTCGGCGGATCGTCCTGCTCCAGGTCCTTCAGGAGGACGCCCCAGTAGGCGCATCCCTGGTTCTCGACCTGGTACACGAGCACGCCTCCGTCGTCATCGACGTACAGCTCCTTTAGCGGCAGCAGGGTGTCGTGGTTGCGCGTCAGGTCGTCCCGCCGCCCGAACAGCCCGTACGCCTCCCGCAGCGCCGTGGGCAACCGCACGCCGAGCCGCCGCTCGGCCGCGTCGATCTCCGCCTCGTCCCATCCGTCGCCCGGTGCCAACGGTCGCCCCCAGCAGGCGGTGAAGTCCCGGACGAACGCCCAAGCCCCTTCCCGCCCGAGCAACGCCCTGGTCATCCCGCCGTACATGTCGCACCCGTCAGCCATGCACGCACCCTACGAGCCGCCACCGACAATGCCTTGAGGGGCCGTTGATACGGTCCGGCCATGTCTGAAACACGTGCAGCAAGCGGTTCCGCAACGAGTGATTCCGTCACCGCGGACGATGTCGAGTACGCCGTCCGTCTGGCCGTGACCACCCTGCACGGGGCGGACGCGTCGCACTGGGACGCCAAGGCCGGCTCCTTGCAGTGGGACTGCTGGGAGACCGTCGAGCACCTCGCCGACGACCTGTTCTCCTACGCCGCCCAACTGGGCCCGCAGAGCCCGCCGTCGGCCACGCACGTGCCCTTCGTGTGGAGCCGGAAGAAGCCGGGCGGTCCGGCGAACGTCATCTTCGCCGACCGCGCGGCGGGCCCGGCAGGCCTGTTGCAGGTCCTGGAAGCCTGCGGCGCCCTGCTCACGGCCGTCGTGCGCACCACGCCGCCGACGGTACGGTCGCACCACGTCTTCGGCGTGGCCGACCCGGAGGGCTTCGCCGCGATGGGCGTCGTCGAGACGCTGGTGCACCTGCACGACGTCGCCGAGGGACTCGGCCTCGACTGGACCCCCGACGCCGACCTGTGCGGCCGGGTGCTGACCAGACTCTTCCCGGACGCCCCGACCGACACCCCTCGGTGGTCCACCCTCCTCTGGGCCACCGGCCGCGCGGAACTCCCGGATCACCCCCGCCTCACCCAATGGCGCTGGTACGGTGCGCCCGCCGACGAGAGGCAGGGGTAGCGCGTCCGGAAACCGAGACCGATTGCTCCAGGACCGCCCCGACGCGATCCACGGGCAGACGGGCCCTGTAGTGGAGTAAACGAACGGTCGCGAGTTCGCCTGGGTGGACGACGAACAGGGCACTCTCGACCAGACGTACGTGACCGCCCACCATCGCGCGCCGGCGACTGCACCACGTCGATCCGCGGATCGGTCTGCGGGAAATCGATTTCCGAAACCTCGCCGACTTCGTCCGGTCCGTGGGTATTTCGCCACCACCGGATGAGGCCTGTATTGCTGCCAGGCTCTCGATTCCACGCAACGACGCCGATTCCGTTTACAAGTCCGCCCTACAGCGCTACCTTCCGGCACAGGTGAGGTGGGAGCGCTCCCACATGGTGGACCGGAACCCGCCGGGGTCGCTCCCGCCTCAACCCCTCCCTTTCGCACCCCCCATCGCACCCGCACCGTTCCATGCCCGCACGGTCCGTACATGGAAGGACGGACTCCACATGCGAGACGTCAAGAATGTCATGATCATGACAAGAGTGGGGATCAGGTTACGTACCAGAGCCCTGCTCCTCGTCCTCCTCTCCCTCCTCGCCACCCTCCCTGCCGTCGGACTCATCGTGACGACCGGCGGCAAGGCCGAGGCGCACGGCACGCCCATGAAGCCCGGCAGTCGGACCTTCCTGTGCTGGCAGGACGGGCTGACCGACACCGGTGAGATCAAACCGATCAACCCAGCTTGCAGAAACGCACAGCAGGTCAGCGGGACCACGCCGTTCTACAACTGGTTCTCCGTGCTCCGCTCCGACGGCGCCGGCCGCACCCGCGGTTTCGTGCCCGACGGGCAGTTGTGCAGCGGCGGAAACACCAACTTCACCGGTTTCGACGCACCCCGCAACGACTGGCCGCTCACCCATCTCACCTCGGGCGCGACTGTCGACTTCTCCTACAACGCCTGGGCCGCCCACCCGGGTTGGTTCTACGTCTACATCACCAAGGACGGCTTCGACCCCACCCAGACCCTCACCTGGGACGCCATCGAGGACCGACCGTTCCTGAGTGTCGACCACCCGTCGCTCAACGGCAGCCCCGGTACGGTCGAGGCCAACTACGCCTGGAACGGCAAGCTTCCTGAAGGCAAGTCGGGACGCCACATCATCTACATGGTGTGGCAGCGCTCGGACAGCGCCGAGACCTTCTACTCCTGCTCCGATGTCGTCTTCGACGGCGGCAACGGCGAGGTAACCGGTATCCACGAGCCCGGCAACCCGACCGAGCCCGTCCCCGGCACCTGCACGGCCACCCGTAGGACGACGGGAAGCTGGAACGGCGGCTACCAGTCCGAGGTCACCGTCACCAACTCCGGCAACGTCCCGATGCTCGGCTGGATGGTCGACTGGACGCTGACCGCCGGCCAGAAGGTCGACAGCCTCTGGAACGGCAACGCCACGTACAACGGCCAGGCGGTGATGGTCCACAACGCCGGCTGGAACGGTTCACTGAGCCCCGGCCAGAGTGCGACATTCGGTTACGTCGTCGCAGGACCCGGCGGGGACAGCACGACGGCCCTTCCCTGTCGGGTCGGTTGAGTCGTCACACCCGCCTCACGCCGGAAGCGCAGCTGAGGGAGGTGCGGGAGCTGCCAGAGCCCTCCGGAGCTACCGGTTCCTCGGGTCCCTCGGAGCCTCTGAAGGCATGGGGACGCATGGGAACGCACCAGGCTGTAGCGGGTCCACCCCGCTCCGGCCTGGTGCGCTGGGGTCGGCGTGAGGTCGCCGGGGCCGCCGCCGTCGCGGCCCCGGATGTCACCCGTCCGTGGCGACGGCAGCGGCTCCGGCAATGGCCTCGGATCCTGCCCCGGCCCCGCTCTCCGCCTCGACCTCGGCCTCCCAGCGCAGCAGATCCCCCGGCTGGCACTGCAGTACCTCGCAGAGAGCGGCGAGTGTCGAAAAACGCACCGCCTTGGCGCGGCCGTTCTTGAGGACCGCCAGGTTGGCGGGTGTGATCCCGACACGTTCCGCGAGTTCGCCCACGGACATCTTCCGCCTGGCCAGCATCACGTCGACGTCGACGACGATCGGCATCAGATCACCTCGGCGAGCTCGGCCTGCAGCTGTGCCGCCTCGACGTCGCGGGCCACGGCCTGGGCGAGCAGCATGCGCAGTACGAGTACGACGAGCGCCACGCCCAGGATCGCCATGACGGCGCCGCCGATCAGCAGCACGATCCCCGGGGCGACGGCCTCGCCCGGCGCCAGCAGGACCCCGAGCGTGAACATCAGAAGGGCGGCCGCCACGAATGCGCCGATAACGATGTGGACGTACCGGAAAGCAGCGTGGGAGAAAACGGTTCCACGCCGCACCATCGTCACCAGGCGCCATACGCATACCAGGACGACCTGTGCCGTCACGATGCCCAGGATGACGGTCACCAGGAACGCTGCGGGCGGGTAGGCGAGGTCCGTGTCGGCCTCGTCCAGGTCCCTGCCCAACAGCGGCACCATCACCGCCTGCAAGAACACCGAACCCGCGAGCAATGCCACGAGCACGCCACGCAGTGCGAGCACGGTCAGCTTTCCCATGTTCTCCCCTTCCATCGATCTACGATGGAAATCTATCGAAAATCGATAGGTAAGGCAAGCGGGTGGCCGCGCCGACCCGGATTCCGTCGGCTGCGGGGATCCTCCGGGCTTACCCGTCCCGCCCTCGCCGGGCCGTCCAGATCCACTCCTCAGACGGTGAACACCCCGTGCAGCCAAAGCAGTTGCCGACGCACCTGCTCCCCCTCGCCCCCCTCGTGGCCGTTGTACGGAAACGCGTACATCACCTTGCGCACCCGCTCGCCGCTCAGCTCTCCGTACCTGTTGAACGCCGCGTACGCGCCGCTCGGTGGGCAGACCGTGTCGCGCAGGCCCGTGCCGAAGTGGGCGGGTGCGTGGGCGCGGCGGGCGAAGGAGATGCCCTCGACGTGGGCGAGCGTGCGGTACGCGGACCGTTCCGCGCCCCGGTGGACGGAGAGGTACGTGGCGATCTCGCCGTAGGGGCCCGCGTCCGTGAGGTCCAGGGCACGGCGGATTCCGCACAGCAGCGGGGCGGTGACCAGGACCGCGGCCAGGTCGGGGACCAGGCCCGCGACGGCGAGGGCGAGTCCGCCGCCCTGGCTGTTGCCGACGGCGGCGACGCGCGCCCCGTCGACGCCGGGCAGTGCACGGACGGCGGTCACCGCCCGCACGGCGTCCGTGATCAGCCGCCTGTAGTGGTAGTCGTGCGGGTCGAGCAGGCCGCGCACGGCGGGGCCGGGACCGCCGGGCGCGGTGGCGTGCGGGTCGGGGGTCGCGCCACCGCCGCCGTACTGGTCGCCCTGGCCGCGGTTGTCCATCAACAGGTGCGCGTACCCGGCATTCACCCAGGTCAGCCGCTCGTGGGGGAGCCCGCGACCGCGGCCGTAACCGACGTATTCGACCACCGCGGGGAGAGGGTCCCGGACGCCTGCCGGCCTGCTGAACCAGGCCCTCACGGGGTCCCCGGCGAAGCCCCGGAAGGTCACGTCCCAGGTCTCCGTCAGGCGCAGGCCGGTGTCGACCGGCCGCACCGACACCAGCGGCTCCCGCTGCGCTGCCCCCTTCAGGGTTTCCGCCCAGAACGTGTCGAAGTCGGCGGGCTCGTCGATGTCGGGCCGGTGCCGTTCCAACTCCGGCAGGGGCAGGTCGAACGCGGGCAAGGGCGGCCACCTCGCAGGTCGTCGGCGATCGATCGTTGCGTACGCCCGCCAGAAAATTGCGGAGGGCGTCGGCACTCAACTACCCGGTTCTACCCCACCCGTTGCCCGTTCCAACGCCCCGCCGTCCCCTCTCCTTCCACTGTGCACCCCCATTGACAGCGCTTTCCGTGTGCCCTTACGTTGCCGCAGAGTTACCGGTAAGGGCACGAAAGTTTCGAGACTGATTGTTTCGAGTGACGTCCCGGGAGGCCCGAGCATGAGCACCTCCACCACATCGGCACCACCCCCAGGAACCCAGCAACCGCCGCCGAAGACGAGGCACGGTCCCGTGCGACGCCCCGCGCGCCGCGGCTGGCGACGGGCACTGCGCCGCGACTGGCAGCTGTACTCGCTGGCCGTGCTGCCGCTGCTGTTCTTCCTGGTCTTCCGCTATCTGCCGATGATCGGCAACGTGATCGCCTTCCGCCGCTTCGAGCCGGGCGGTTCCCTCCTGGGCGAGCACTGGGTCGGGCTGCGGTACGTGGAGATGTTCCTGTCCGACCCCACCTTCTGGCAGGTCTTCCGCAACACGTTGTGGCTCGGCGCGCTGACTCTGGTCTTCTGTTTCCCGATCCCGATCGTGCTCGCGCTGCTGCTCAACGAGGTCCGTCGTACGTCCCTGAAACGGTTTGTGCAATCGGTTTCCTACCTTCCGCACTTCCTCTCGGTCGTGATCGTCGCCGGCATCACCATGCAGATGCTCGCCACCGACGGACCGGTCAACCACATGCTGGGCTGGTTCGGCCACGAACCGATCCGGTTCATCCAGGAACCCGAGTGGTTCCGCACGATCTACGTCGGCTCCGAGATCTGGCAGACCGCGGGCTGGGGCACGATCCTCTACCTCGCCGCGCTCACCACCATCGACGACGACCTGTACGAGGCCGCGCGCATCGACGGCGCCAACCGCTGGCAGCAGATCTGGCACGTCACGCTGCCCGGCATCCGCCCCACCATGATCACGCTGCTGATCCTTAACATCGGCACGTTTCTCGCAGTCGGTTTCGAGAAGATCCTGCTGCTCTACAACCCACTGACCTACCCGACCGCCGACGTGGTCTCCACGTACCTCTACCGCACCGGCGTCGAGTCCAACAGCTTCAGCTACGCGGCCGCGATCGGCCTGTTCGAGGCGATCGTCGGGCTGGTGCTGATCACCTCCGCGAACCAGTTGTCGCGCCGCACGGTGGGGACGAGCCTGTGGTGAGCCTCCTGACCCCGCGCCCACGCACCTCGGTCAACCAGCCGACGCGCGGTTACCGGGTCTTCCAGGGGATCAACGGTGTGATCCTCACCGTCGTGGTCGTCGTGACCCTCTATCCCTTCATCAACATCATCGCCCGCTCCTTCAGCGGGGAACGACAGATCCGCGCCGGTGAAGTGACGCTCTGGCCCAAGGGGTTCGACCTCACGACGTACCGGATCGTCTTCACCGACGGCGTCTTCTGGCGCGGTTACGGAAACACGCTGTTCTACACCGTCGTGTCGACCGTGGTGGCGATGGTCCTGACGACCTGTTACGCGTACGTCCTGTCGAAGAGGCACCTCAAGGGGCGGAACGTCCTCGTCGGGATCGCCGTGTTCACCATGTTCTTCTCGGGCGGGCTGATCCCGAACTACGTCCTGATCACCAGCCTGGGGCTGAAGAACTCGGTCTGGGCGATCGCCCTGCCGAACGCGATCAGCGTCTTCAACCTGTTGGTGATGAAGGCCTTCTTCGAGAGTCTGCCCACCGAACTGGAGGAGGCCGCGGAGATCGACGGCCTGAGCACCTACGGCATCCTGCTGCGGATCGTGCTGCCGCTGTCCAAGGCCGTCATCGCGACCATGGTGCTCTTCTACTCGGTGTCCTACTGGAACTCCTGGTTCCAGGCCTTCCTCTACATGGACCGGGCCGAGCTGATGCCGGTCACCGTCTATCTGCGCAACCTCATCGCCGGCGCGACCGGCGCGACCAACGCGGGCGCCACCACCGAACAGGGCAGCCAGGTCGCCGCCAACATCCAGGCGGTCACGATCGTGCTCACCTCGCTGCCGATCCTCTGCGTGTACCCCTTCGTCCAGCGCTATTTCGTCTCGGGCGTGATGCTCGGCGCCGTCAAGGGCTGACCGCACCACGACCCGACGCGACTCCCGCAGGGCAGCTCCGCCCGTGCAACTCACGCAAGCCGGTTCAGGCAGTACAACTCGCTCAGTACAGCCGCTCGATGCAGCTCGCTCGATGCAGCTCACGCAAGGCTCAGGCGGCTTACGGAAAAGGCCTACGGAAACAAAGGAGTATCCGTGAAGAACCAAGGGCAACTGTCGCGGCGCCAGATCCTGTCCGCAGCGGGATTCATCGGCCTCGCCACCCTCACCGGCTGCGGCAGCGGCGACGACGGCGGCGACAACAAGGATCTGTCGAAGAAACAGGACGGCGCGATGAAGCAGTACCGCGTCGGCGACCAGTTCAAGGCGAGCAAGGCCCTGTCGTTCTCCCTCCTCCACAACAACATGCCCAACTACCCACTCAAGCAGAGCTGGCTGTTCTGGCAGGAGCTGACCAGGCGCACGGGTATCACGCTCAAGGCCACGACCGTCCCCGCAAGCGATTACGACAAGAAGCGCAGCCTCCTCATCGGTGCGGGTGACGCTCCGCTGCTGATTCCCAAGACCTACCCCGGCCAGGAGACACCGTTCGTCTCCTCGGGGTCGGTCATCGCGGTCAGCGACTACGTGCACCTGATGCCCAACTTCCAGGACAAGGTCAAGAAGTGGGGCCTGCAACCCGAGGTCGACTCCCTGCGCCAGTCGGACGGCAAGTACTACCTCCTGCCCGGCCTGCACGAGAAGGTCAAGTCGGGCTACTCGCTGTCCCTGCGCACGGATGTCCTCGACCGGCTCGGCCTGAGCCTGCCCACCACCTGGGACGAGGTATACACGGTCTTCCGGGCGCTCAAGGACGAGTACCCCGACCGCTACCCCTTCTCCGATCGCTGGAGCGCCCCGCCCAACTCGGCCGGAGCCCTGCTGGGTTACCTCGGCCAGGCCTACGGCGTCCGGGCCGGATGGTCGTACCTCAACGCGAGCTGGGACCAGGGAGAGAGCCGGTACGTCTTCACCGGCGCCACGGACGCCTACCGCCAAGTCGTCGAATTCCTGCACAAGCTGGTCGACGAAAGGCTGATGGACCCGGAGAGCTTCACCCAGACCGACGACGACGCGGTGAAGAAGCTGCTCGCGGAGAGATCCTTCGCCATCAGCGCCAATCCGCAGGAGCTGGTGCAGAACTACCGCTACAACCTCCAACGGCAGGTGAAGGGCTCGGCGATCGAGATGGTGCCGGTTCCGCTCGGCCCGGCCGGCCCGGTGGTGCTGGGCGGCGCCCGCCTGGAGAACGGCCTGATGATCTCCAGCAAGGCCCTCGAGAGTGACAACTTCGTCGCCCTGGTGCAGTTCGTGGACTGGCTCTGGTACTCCGACGAGGGCCAGCGGTTCTCCAAGTGGGGCGTGCGGGACGTGACCTACACCGAGTCCGGAGGCCGCTACCGGACCAAGGACGGCATCACCCTCATGGGCTCCGACCCGGACGCCCCGAAGGACCTCCAGCGGGACTTCGGCTTCTTCAACGGCGTCTTCTCCTACGGCGGCAGCTGGGCCCTCGTCTCCTCCTCCTTCGGCCCGGACGAGCAGAGGTTCCAGGCCGCCATGGCCCGGCGCGAGCAGCTGCCCGTCGACCCGGCCCACCCCCTCCAGTCGGTCGAGCAGGAACAGGCCACCCTCTGGGACACCCCACTCAAGGACCACGTCTTCCAGAACACGCTCCAGTTCGTCCTCGGCAAGCGCTCTCTCGGCGAATGGGACGACTACGTCTCCGAGTTGAAGGCGAAGAACATGGACCGGTACATCGACCTCCACAACAAGGCCTACGAGCGTTTCAAGAAGGAGCACGGATGATCCGCGTCCCCGACACGGCGAGCGGCCGGTTCTCCGACGCCTGGCGCCACTGTGTCGGCACCGGCCGCATCGAACTCGCCCTGCGCCGCGACTACCAGGACTCCCTCGCCCTGCTCCAGCGCGACATCGGTTTCCGGCACATCCGCGGCCACGGCCTGCTCAGCGACGGCATGGGCGTCCACCGCCCGTACGACCACCAGGGCGCCCGCCACGTCCACCACTCCTTCACCTACGTCGACCAGGTCGTCGACACCTACCTGGCCGTCGGCATCCGCCCCTTTCTCGAACTCGGCTTCATGCCCGCAGAACTGGCTTCCGGCGAACAGACGGTGTTCTGGTGGCGGGGCAACGTCACCCCGCCCCGCTCCCACCGCGAATGGGCCGGCCTGGTCCGCGCCGTGCTGTCCCACCTCGTCGACCGCTACGGCCTCGACGAGGTGCGCACCTGGCCGATCGAGGTGTGGAACGAACCCAACCTGACCGACTTCTGGCAGGACGCGGACGAGAAGGCGTACCACGAGCTGTACGAGGTGACCGCGCACGCCGTGAAGGAGGTGGACGCCGATCTCCAGGTGGGCGGCCCCGCGATCTCCCCGGGCGCCGACGACTGGCTGGTCCGGTTCGCCGAGTTCGCCGAAGCCCGCGAGGTCCCCGTCGACTTCGTCTCCCGGCACGCCTACACCTCCGGGCCGGCCCGGCACGTGCCCTTCGGGGTCCACCAGACACTCGACCCCGCGACCGGACTGCTGGAGCAGTTCGCCGCCCCACGGCAACGGCTTGCGGGCACGCGGCACGCCGAACTTCCCGTGCACATCACCGAGTTCAACTCCTCCTATCGTCCCGACAACCCCATCCACGACACGGCTTTCCACGCCGCTTACCTGGCACCGGTGCTGGCTGCCGGGGGCGACCTCGTCGACTCCTTCTCCTACTGGACCTTCAGCGACGTGTTCGAGGAGATCGGCGTCCCCACCGCCCTCTTCCACGGCGGCTTCGGGCTGCTCACCCATCGGCAGGTACGGAAACCCACGTACCACCTGTACGCCTTCATGGCCCGCACCGGGCCCGAGCTGCTCGCGCGCGGCGACGACCACCTCGTCACCCGCCACCCCGACGGCCGGGTCACCGTCCTGGCCTGGGCGCCTGTCGACCCGACCGGCGAGACCCCCGGCCCGGACCGGCACGAGCTGCACCTGTCCGTCCCGCTCGGCGCCAGGGGCGAGGCCTTCGTGCGACGGTCCACGGTCGACGAGGAGCACGGCAACGCCTACACGGCCTGGCGGCACATGGGCAGCCCACGCTCACCGAAGCCGGGGCAGCTGGACGTCCTGCACCAGGCCGCCGAGCCCGCCCGCCGCCACAGCCGCCTGCCCCTGGCGGACGGCCGCGCCGACCTGCGCCTCACTCTGGCCCGCCACGAGATCACCCTCGTCGAACTCACCCCCCTCACCGACGAGACCCCGCCCTGGTGGGACGAACGCCGACTCCTCGGCGGGGAGACCGGGTGATCACCATGGGCACGGACGACGGAGTTCCGGCACCTCACGAGCACCGTGACCTCACAGGCACCCTCCGGGCAGACTTCGGCAGGCGGGCCTCATGATCACCGCCCGCCCCACCCGTTCCGTCGATTTCGGAACCGGTTACCTCTCCCGCGCCGCCGCCCTCCTGCACACCCTCCTCACCGTCGAGGCCCTGCTCCTCGCCACCACCGCCCCCGGCCTCCTCGGGCTGCTCCTCCTCGGCCCGAGCCCCGCCAACCTGCCCCTCGCCGCGCTCTGCCTGCTGCCGCTCGGCCCGGCCGCCTCCGCCGCCGTGTACGCCCTGCACCACCGCAGCCGGGACCTCACCGACCTGCGCCCGGCCCGCGCCTACCGGCGCGGTCTGCGCATCAACTCCCTTGCAGCGCTGCGGCTTTGGACACCGCTGCTGGCGTGGCTGACCGTGATCGCGTTCACGCTCACCCACTTCACCGCCACCGGACTGCCCCGCTGGTGGGCGGTGCTGCTGACGGTGATCGGCGTGACCTCTCTCCTCTGGGGAGCCCATGCGCTGCTCCTCACCTCCCTCTTCACCTTCCGTGCCCGTGACACCGCCCGCCTCGCCGCGTACTTCCTGCTCCGGCACGGACGCACCACCCTCGCCGCCACCTCCCTGCTCGCGCTGACGGGTGCCATGACCGCCCTGCTGACCGAGGCCCTGCCCGCCCTGCTCGCCGCCCCGCTGCTGCTCTCCCTGCTGCACTCCGGCCGCTCGGTGATCGCCGAGACCGAGGAGGACTTCACGCCATGAGCCGGACGAACCCCAAGATCCCCTACGGCGGCGACTACAACCCCGAGCAGTGGCCGGAGGAGGTCGGGGACGACGACCACCGCCTGTTCACCCGGGCCGGGATCGACACCCTCACCGTCGGAGTCTTCACCTGGTCGGTCACCCAACCCGCCGAGGGGGTCCACGACTTCACCGTCCTGGACCGAGTGCTGGACCGGGCCGCGACGGAGGGCCGCCAGGTCTGCCTGGCCACCGGCACGGCCGCCCTCCCGCCCTGGCTCGCGAAGAAGTACCCCGAGGTGAACCGCACCGACTTCGAGGGCCGCCGGCACCGCTACGGCCAGCGCCACAACTTCTGCCCCAGCTCACCCGCCTACCGCCGCCTCGCCACCGCGATGGCGGGGCGCCTGGCGGAACGCTACGGCGAGCACCCCGCGTTACTGGCCTGGCACATCAACAACGAGTACGGCGGTGCCTGTTACTGCGACCTCTGTGCCGAGGCCTTCCGCGACTGGCTGCGCGAGCGGCACGGCACACTCGACGCCCTCAACCAGGCCTGGTGGACGACCTTCTGGTCGCACCGCTACACCGACTGGGACCAGATCGAGCCCCCGAGCGCCCTCACCGAGCACTGGCGGGGCCACGACCACACCGCCTTCCAGGGCATCACCCTGGACTACCAGCGGTTCATGACCGACGCCCTGCTCGGCTGCTTCACCGCCGAGAAGGAGGCGATCCGCGCACACGACCCGACGACCCCCGTCACCACCAACCTCATGGGCCTCTACCGCCCCCTGGACTACCACCGCTGGGCGCCCCACCTCGACTTCGCGTCGTGGGACAACTACCCGCCCCTCGACGCCCCTCCCACCCGGCCGGCCCTCGCCCACGACCTGATGCGCGGCCTGAAGGGCGGCGCCCCCTTCTGGCTCATGGAGCAGACCCCTTCCACAACCGCTTGCCGCGACGTCAACCCCCTGCGCCGACCGGGTGAACTGCGACTGGCCACCTGGCAGGCCATCGCCCACGGCGCCGACGCCGCCCTGTACTTCCAGTTGCGCGCCTCACGCGGCGCCAGCGAGAAGTACCACGGAGCGGTCATCGGGCACGCGGGCCGCGACGACACCCGTGTCTTCCGCGAAGTAGCCCTGATCGGCGAGGAATTGGCCCGACTCGGCGGCGCCACCCTGCGCGCCCGCACTCCCGCCCGCACCGCCCTCCTCTTCGACTGGGACAGCTGGTGGGCGCTGGAGATCTCCGACGGTCCCTCCCGCCTGGTCCGCTACGCCGACGTCGTCCACGCCTACTACCGCGCCGCCCGCGAGGCAGGCGCCGATGTGGACGTCATCCCGGTCACCGCCGACCTGACCCCCTACGACGTCGTCCTCGCCCCCGTCCTCCACCTGATCAAGGACGGCCTGCCCGAGCGCCTGACGGAACTGGCCCGACGCGGCGGAACCGTTCTCGCCACGTTTCTCACCGCCCGCTCCGACCGACACGACCGCGCCTTCCTCACCGACGTGCCCGGCCCATTGGCTCCCCTGCTGGGCATCCGCGTCGACGAATGGGACGCCCGCCCGGAGGACGTCGTGCAGCCCGTCCACATGGGGGAGTCGAGCTACCCGGCGCGGCTCGTCTTCGAGATCGTCCAGCCGACGGGCGCCGAGGCGGTCGGCAGGTACGGCGCCGACTTCTACGCGGGCACCCCGGCCGTCACCCGGCACACCTTCGGCGCGGGCGAGGCCTGGTACGTGGCCACGGCCCTCGATCAGCCGGGCGTCGACCACGTCGTCCGCAGGGTCCTCGCCCGCCACGACCTCGTCGGCCCCTACGCCGGCCGGACCGCCGTCGAGACGGCGAACCGGATCACCCCCGACGGCACCGGCCTGCTGTTCCTCCTCAACCACGCCACGACGACGGCCCGGCTCACCGCCCATGCCGCCGCCACCGACCTCCTGACCGGCAAGCGGGTCGACGAAGGCGAGCCCCTGTCCCTCGGCCCGCTGGACGTGGCGGTCCTGCGCCTTCAGTAGATCGTCCGCCCCCGCGCATCCGGCACCCCCGACTTGCGCAGGAAGTAGCTGTTGATCTGATCGCGCCACTCGCGGGCACCACGCACCTGCTCCTCGTACCGCTCCGCCACCCGCGCGTGCCGCTCCGGCCCGACGAGATCGGCGAGCGAGGCCCACGTCCGGCGGGCCTCCTCGGCCTCCTCCACGCCCTCGAAGTGCGTGTCGTAGATGTGCTGGATCACCGTTTTCCCGCTGTGCAGGACATGCGCGTACGGCACATGGTGGAAGAACAGCAACAGTTCGTCCGGGCAGGTGGCCGGTGACTCGTACACCCCGGCCCACGGGGCCGCGTACTGCGATGTGTAACCGGTTCCGGTCGCCGCGCTCCGGTCGACACCGATCCCGTCCCGGTCCGCGAAGTGGTACGTCCCCCACGGGCTGTACTCGTAGCCGTCCACGCTCGGCCCGTAGTGGTGTCCCGGCTGCACCATGAACCCCACCCCGAGCGGCGCCGTGTACTTCTCGTACGTCCGCCACGAGCCGCGCAACAGCGCGCGCAGGCCGTCGGCCAGCCGCTCGGGGGCGGACGGGAAGGTGAGCGCGATCCACTCGTCCAGCACCCGGAGCGGGTCCGCGGACGGCTGCCAGGCGAGCCGCCCGAAGGTGTAGAGGTTCGCCTGCGCCAGCGGATGCCCGGTCCAGTACCGATCGTCACCCACGTTCGACACCGCCACCAGCCCACCGCCCGCCAACTCGCCGACCGCAGGTCCCATTTCGCCCGCCGGCCGGAACCGCAGCACCTCGCTCCACATCGGCCCGAGCCAGCACACGTGCCGCTGCTGCCCCGTGTACTCCTGCGTGGCCTGCACCTCCACCGCCAGCCGGGTGCGTGGCATGGCCCCGAGAACAGGAGAAACCGGTTCCCGGACCTGGAAGTCCATCGGTCCGTGCTTCACCTGGAGCACCGCGTTGTCCGCGAACTCCCCGTCCAGCGGAGCGAAATGGTCGTACGCGGCCCGCGCCCGGTCCGTCGTGCGGTCCCGCCAGTCCTGCCGATGGTCGTAGACGAACGCCCGCCAGTGGACCGTCCCGCCGTGCGGAGCGAGCACCGCGGCCAGCATGTTCGCGCCGTCCGCGTGCGAGCGGCCGTAGGTGAACGGACCCGGCTGGCCCTCCGAGTCCGCCTTGACCACGAACCCGCCGAAGTCGGGGATCGCCGCGTAGACCCGCGCCGCCGCCCCGGACCACCACCGCCGGACCGCCTCGTCCAGCGGATCGGCGGTGGGCAGCCCGCCGAGGACGACCGGCGCCGCGAAGGTGACCGACAGATGCGTACGGACGCCGTACGGCCTCAACGCCGATGCCACGTCGGCCACTTCGCCGAGCCGGTCGGTCAGCAGCCGAGCCTCGCTCGCGTGCACGTTGACGTTGTTGACGGAGACGGCGTTGATCCCGCACGCCGCGAGCAGTCGGCCGTACGCCCGGACACGTTCCGGCTCCCCGCGCGCCCGCCCGTCCCGCCAGAACAGCGAGCCGCCCGCGTACCCGCGCTCCACCTGGCCCATGACCGGATGCACGTCCACGTTGTCCCAGTGGTCGAGCATCCGCAGCGCCACCGCCGGACGGTGCTCCTGGCGCGGACAGTCGCCCCGGAAAGCGGTTTCACCGAGCCGCACCACATGGAACAGCCCGTACAGCAGCCCGCGTTGCCCGGACGCCGTGACCGCCGTCCGGCCGCCCGCACGCCCGTACGCGAACCCCTCGTCCCCCGACTCGCCGTCCGCCACCACGTCCAGCACGAGGTCGTATCCGGCGCCGCCCGAGCGGCCCCGGACGACCTCGCCACCGAACACCTCACAAGCCCGCGCCACTTCACCGTGCACCGTCTCCACCAGCGGACCCGATCCCCGGATCAGCGTCCGCCGCCCACCCAGCGGCCGGAACGCCTCCACCGGCAGCCAGGCCGGGTCGACCCCCTCGGACAGGACGGGCACGGGAAGCGGCATGAACCCCTCCGGGTCAGGCGACGGCGGAGCCGGTACCGCGCGCCGCGCCGATGAGGTCGGTCAGACCCGCGTCGTCGTAGACGGAGATGTCCACGGTCGAACCCTCGGGCAGGTCGAAGTCCTGGATCGAGTAGTCCACCACCGCGGAGGTGCCGGGGGCGGCGAAGGCACCCAGGTCGTGGTACGTGCCGCCGGACGAGTAACCGACCTTGACGTAGAACGTGTCGCCGTCGTTGCTGGTGTCGTACACCCACAGCTTCTCGTCGTTCGGGTGGAACTCCACCTTGCCGACGAAGGCTCCGGACTGCACCAGCTCCATCTTCACGGCGTACCCGCCGGCGTCGTTCAGGAAGTACGTGCCGTCGAACGGGTCCGTGAGGTTGCCGCCGCTGCACGGGCAGTTGTCGGTGTCGTAGTAGTACGAGTTGAACGTCGGGTTCGGGCTGTACGCCTGCGCCGGAGCCGCCGTCGCGACCAGGGCCCCGGCCCCGAGCGCCGCACCTGCGAGCAGACCTGCGAACCTTCTGATGACGCCCATCTTTTTGCTCCCCCTCGTGATGAAGGCCGCCCGCTGTTTTCCGCGGGCGGCCTGATCATTGTGGGTCAGGGATCTCGCTCCGTGTACCCACCAAGCGCTGTCAGTTACGGGATCATGACAACAACTCGACCTCCGTGACGATGGCTTGACCGTCGAAGGCCAACCGGTAGTGCCGGTACGAGCCCGGCCGCGTGATCGAGAACGCCCGGGTCTGCCGGTCCCAGCGGAACGACTCGGCGGCGCGCCGGTCCAGATCGGTCCAGGTCACGCCGTCGGACGAGCCCTGAAGTGTCCAAGCCGTCGGTGCGTCGGCCTGCTCGGCGGACGTCAGCGTGTACTGGACCGCCCTCTCGTCGGCGCCGACCGGCAGGTCCACCGTCCCCGACACGCCGGTCCCTGTCGCCGACGTGTTGTCGAACAGGGCGCCGTCGCCCCTGAGGACGTCCGTGCGCGGAGCCGGCACCTTGTCGTCCTTGGTGATCGACACGGGCGCCGCGCCCTTCCCGCTGCCCCACGCCGAGGGCCTCGGGCCCATGTCGAAGTCGAGGACCGCACCCTTCGCCAGCAACGCGTGGGGGAGCGAGGTCGACGTCCAGGGACGGCCGTTGACCTTGAGGCCTTGCACGTACACGTTGCGGGCACTGTTCCGCGGCGCCCGGATCACCAACTTCTCACCGTTCTCCAGGTGGACGGTGGCCTTCTTGAACAGCGGGGAGCCGACCGCGTACTCGCCGCTGCCCATCACCAGCGGGTAGAAGCCGAGAGCGGAGAACAGATACCAGGCCGACTGCTCGCCGTTGTCCTCGTCACCGTGGTAGCCCTGCCCGATCGCGCTGCCGGTGTACAGCCGCGCCAGCACCTCCCGCACCCCGGCCTGCGCCTTCCAGGGCTGCCCGGCCGCGTCGTACATGTAGAGGGAGTGGTGGGCAACCTGGTTCGAGTGCCCGTACATGCCCATCCGCACATCCCGCGCCTCCGTCATCTCGTGGATGACGCCGCCATAGGAACCCACGAACTCGGGGGAAGCGGTTTCCGGGGTCGCGAAGTAGGTGTCGAGCTTCTGCGCCAGGCCGTCGCGGCCACCGTAGAGGTTGGCCAGGCCCCGGCTGTCCTGCGGAGCGGTGAAGGCATAACCCCAGCCGTTGGTCTCGGTGTAGTCGTAGCCCCACACCCGCGGGTCGTACGCCGACGACTCCACCCGCCAGTCGCCCTCGGCGTCCCGCCCCTGGAAGAAACCGGCTTCTGAATCAAACAGGTGCACATAGCCCTGTGCGCGGTTGAGGAAGTACTCCGACTCCTCCTTGTAACGTTTCTCGCCCGTTTTCCTGAACAGTTCCTGGCCCATCCGGGCGATCCCGTAGTCGTTCAGGTAGCCCTCCAGGGCCCAGGACAGGCCCTCATGCGTGTCGGTGGGGGTGTAACCGAGGAAGGGCGAGGTGGCCATGCCCTTGCGGCCCACGCCGGACGACGGCGGCACGACCGTCGCGTTCTTCACCGCCGCGTCGTACGCCGACTCCGCGTCGAGACCGACGCCCTTGACGTAGGCGTCCGCGAAGGCGACGTCCGACGAGGTACCGGTCATCAGGTCGGCGTATCCCGGGGAGGACCAGCGCGAGGTCCAGCCGCCGTCCTTGTACTGCTGCACGAACCCGTCCGCCAGCTCCGCCGCCCGGGTGGGCGTCAGAAGCGAGTACGCCGGCCAGGTCGTCCGATAGGTGTCCCAGAAACCGTTGTTGACGTACACCTTGCCGTCCACGATCTTCGCGCCGGTGTGCGTCGGGGTGTCCGGGCCCGGCATCGGAGAGAACGGCGATGCGTACTTGTACGTCGAACCGACCTGCTCGAAGCCCGAGTTGGGGTACAGGTACAGCCGGTACAGATTGGAGTACAGCGTGGTGAGCTGGTCCAGGGTGGCGCCCTCGACCTCCACCGTGCCGAGGAGCTCGTCCCACTGCCGCTGAGCACGCCGCTCGACCGTTTCGAAAGCGGTTCCCTCCGGGATTTCCCGGCGCAGGTTGTCGCGGGCCTGGTCGACGCCGATCAGTGAGGTCGCCAGCCGCAGGGTGACCGCGCGGTCGGCGCCCGCGTCGAACCGCAGATAGCCCTTCACCCCGTTCGACGCCCCGTCCGTCACCGGCGCGTCGAACTCGCCGTACACGAACAGCCGGGTAGCACCGGCCGACAGCCCCGACTTCACGTCCGAGTAGCCGGTTACGACGCCTTTCTCGGTGTCGAGCGTCAGGCCCGCCTGATCGGTGACGTTGTCGAAGACGACGCTCGCGTCGTCGCCGGGATAGGTGAAACGCAGGGCCGCCGCGTGATCGGTCGGCGCCATCTCCGCCTTCAGCCCGTTCTCGAACCGCACCCCGTAGGAGTACGGCCGGGCCGTCTCGTTCGCATGCCGGAACGGCAGCGCCCGCGCCGCCCGCCCGGTGTCCGGAACGCCGGTCGCCGCGGACGGCATCACCTGGAACGTCTGCCGGTCACCCATCCACGGACTCGGCTCGTGGCTCGCGCCGAACGCCTGGATCGTGGGCAGGTTGTCGGCGTTGTTCCCGCGCGAGTAGTCGTACAGCCAGCCCAGGGTGGACGCGTTGGTCACCGGCGTCCAGAAGGTGAACCCGTGCGGCACGGCGGTCGCCGGGAACGCGTTGCCGCGCGAGAAACTCCCGCTGGAGTTGGTACCGCGCGTGGTCACCGCGTAATCCGACGGATGCGCTTTCGGAGCCTCGGGCGGGGCCGGGCGCAACGCGATGTCGTCCACCCAGCCCCGGAACCGCGCGGGCCCGCGGGGGGAGTCGTAGGCGACGAGGATCCGGTCGACCGTCTTCCCGGCGGCCACCGAGCCGATCCCCGCGACCACGTCGTTCCACTGGTTGACGTACAGCGACTTGGCCGCGCCCTGGCCGCGCGGCGACAGCGCGAAGCCGTACTGGTCGGTCGCCCCGAGCCCGCTCAGGTAGGTCCCGTCCGTGAACGCCAGGTCCACCGACACGTTCGTCGCCGCGTAGTCCAGGTCGCCCTCGGCCATCGACGGGAAGATCCGGTACGCCAGCCCGGTGCGCGAGCCGACCCGCACGTTCACGTCGAAGACCTTGTTGTACGAGTAGCCGTGCCCCTCGGCGGTGTGGCGCCCGGCGTAGCGCAGGGCCCGCAGTCCGGTGAAGCCGGCGCGTGCCTTGGCGGTGGGAGAGCCGCTCGGCCCGCGGTCGACGACGGTCTGCATGTCCGGCGGTACGGGGTCACCGCCCCCGCCCGTGCCGAACCGCACGTCGGCGAGCTGGAGGATCCCGGCGCCGTGGTTCTTCGTCACCTCCAGCCGGAAGTGCCGGTAGGAGGCGGGGGCGCCCAGCGTGAACGTCCTCGTCTGCAACCGCTTGTCGAAGGTTTCCCCGGAGCGGCTGTCGACGGTCGTCCAGTCGGCCCCGTCCGCCGAGCCCTTCAGGGTCCAGTCCGCCGGGTCGCGCTCGGCCGCGTCATTGGCGGAGGTAAGCGCATACGTGGTCACCGCCGCCGACTCGGGCAGGTCGAACTCCACCCAGCCGGTGGCCTCGAAGGCCAGCCACTTGGTGCCCGCCTCGCCGTCTACGAGGTTCTCCTTCACCTCGCCGCCGGCCGTGTTCTCCGCACTCGCCCGGACATCCGTGACCCGGTCGGTCACATCGCCCGGGAGCCCGCCGCCGTAGCCGCCGTCGACCCCCGCCGCCCGTTTCCCGCCGCCCGGCGTCGACTCCACGGTGCTCCGCCAGTCGGGAGCACGCTCACCGGTCTCGAACGAGGAGGCGAACTCCCGGTCGGACACCGGCACCCGGTCGGGCCCCCGGCCCGCCACCGGCTCCGGCGCCCGGTCCGGCAGGGCGACCGCCGCCCCCGGAGTACCCGCCGCCATGACGAGAGCGGCCGTGCACACGACCGCCCGTCTCCATCGGATCCACCTCGGCCGAGCCACGAAGCGCTGCATCCGCGAGCACCCTCCCTGCGCCGGACAACGTTGTCTTCATCGATGCGCAGGAATCAGTAGGTGGCCAAGTGGCAAGTGATGTCAAGGACGTTGACTGCGCCATCCGAAAACTCTGAGGAACCTCCGCCAAGTTCCGTGAGCCGCCCCTCGAGGTGACCTCCGTCGGTCCCGCAGGCCGTCCTCCGAGGCCCCTTCGCGGATACTCCGAAGCACCCCGCACGGCTTCGCGGCGTGCCCTCCGCAGGCTCATGTCCGGCGATTTTCCGGCAAGCCGGTCGCGGTGTGCTCATATTTCCGCCAGGTCTCAACTCGGAAAAGACCCATGGCCAACCTTGCATTCGATCTTGTCCGGTGGCGGGAAGTGGACTATACCTGTCGGCGATTCACCCGATCCGCACGACCCTGCTTGACCTGACCGCGGTGCCGGGAAGGATCCGGTTCACCGCCTGAGTCCTGGAGAAGGCGAGGACTTGAGCATGGGATCCACTTCTGCGTCCGATTCGGCCGAGAACCGCGGTTCGAAAGGTGTCGGCCGCCGCGATCTGATCAAGAGATCGGCAGCACTCGGACTGATCTCCGTCCCCACGGTCGGTTTCCTCTCCGCCTGCGCCAGCAGCGGGGGCGGCGGCGACGAGGACAAGGCCAAGACCGGCAAGAAGACCGAGAAGAACCCGCTCGGCGTGAATGACACCGCACAGATGGAATTCGTCCTGTTCGACGGCGGTTTCGGCAAGGAGTACGCCGAGGACGCCGTGAAGATCTACGAGCAGAACTTCCCGGACGCCAAGGTGAAGTTCTCGGCCACCCAGAAGATCCAGTCCACCCTCCAGCCGCGGTTCAACCAGGGCACCCCGCCGGACCTCATCGACAACTCCGGCGCCGAGCAGATGGACATGGGCGTCCTGGTCGGCAAGAGCCAGCTGGCCGACCTCACCCCGCTGCTGGACGCGCCGTCCTACGACGACCCGGCCAAGAAGGTCCGCGACACCCTGCGCCCCGGCATCGTGGAGATGGGCCAGTTCGACGGCGACCCGGTCTGGATCATGTACTACGCGTACACCGTGTACGGCGTCTGGTACTCGCAGAAGGCCCTGGACTCGCTGGACTCCGCGTATCCCGAGACCTGGGACGAGATGCTCGCGGTCTGCGCGAAGGCCAAGAAGAAGGGCATGGCGGGCTGGACGTACGCGGGCAAGTACCCGTACTACATCCCCTTCTCTCTGTACCCGATGATCGGTAAGGTCGGCGGCCGCGAAGTCCTCGACGCCATCGACAACCTGGAGCCGAACGCCTGGAAGCACCCGGCGGTCAAGGCCTGTTTCGACGCCTACTACGAGCTGTACGAGAAGGGCTACATCCTCCGCGGCACCCCCGGCCTGGACCACATCCAGTCGCAGACCGCGTGGGCCAAGGGCAAGGCCCTGTTCATCCCCAACGGCTCCTGGGTGGAGAACGAGTCGGCGAACGTCATCCCCGCCGACTTCGGCCTCGCCGTCTCCGCCCCCACCGGTCTCGACAGCTCGGACAAGCTGCCGTTCGGCACCATCTGGGCCTCCGGCGGTGAGCCGTTCGTCGTCCCGGCCAAGGCGAAGAACCCGGCCGGCGGAATGGAGCAGCTGCGCATCATGCTCAGCGAGGCGTCCTCGAAGAACTTCACCTCGAAGGTCAAGTCGCTGACCGCGTACAACGGCGGCACGGACGGCATCACGCTCACCCCCGGCCTCAAGTCGGGTGTCGCCGCGCTGGACAAGGCCGGTCAGAACGTGGTGAATCCGCGACTTCAGGACTGGTACGTGCAGTTGCAGAAGGAGAAGATCGGCGTGTCCGGGCTCGGCGAGATGATGGCCGGCCGGCTCACCCCGGCGGAGGCGATCAAGAAGATCCAGGCTTACGCCGACGAGGCGGCCAAGGACACCTCGATCAAGCACTACAAGCACCAGTAACCGGCATTATCACGACACCGGAGTGGCGATGCAGCACGGCAAGTACCGGTTCATCGTGGGGTTCCTGGCGCTGCCCCTGGGACTGTACGCGCTCTTCGTGGTGTGGCCGTTCGTCCAGTCCATCTACTACTCCTTCACGGACTGGACCGGTCTGAGCCCCGAATTCAAGATGGTCGGCCTGGACAATTACCGGAGGATGCTGGACGACGAGATCTTCTGGAAGTCCTTGCAGCACAGCTTGATGTTCGCGGTCGTGCTGCCACTGGTGACGATCGGTCTGGCACTGTTCTTCGCCTTCATGATCAATGTCGGCGGACGGAAGAGGAGGGGCGGCCCGGTGATTTCCGGCGTCCGGGGATCGTCCTTCTACAAGATCGTGTATTTCTTTCCGCAGGTGCTGTCGATCGCCATCGTGGCGCTGTTGTTCGCCTTCGCGTACAACCCCGACAGCGGCGCCATCAACTCGTTCCTGCGGGGGATCGGCCTGGACGGCGTGCAGCCGCTGTGGCTGGGCGATCCGGGTCTCGCGCTGTGGTGCGTCATGGCGGTGCTCGTCTGGTCCACGGTCGGCTTCTTCGTCGTGCTGTTCTCCGCGGGCATGGCGTCGATCCCGGCGGACCTGTACGAGGCGGCACTGCTCGACGGCGCCGGCCGCGCCGCCACGTTCTTCCGCATCACCCTGCCGCTGCTGTGGGACACCGTGCAGTCCGGCTGGGTGTACATGGGCATCCTCGCGCTCGGCGCGGAGTCGTTCGCCGTCGTCCAGATCATGACGACCGGGCCCGGCGGCCCCGACTACTCGACCACCGTCATGGTCCTCTACGTGTACCAGAAGGCGTTCCGTGACGGTCAGGCCGCCTACGCCACCACCATCGGAGTCGCCCTGCTCGTCGTGACGCTGGCCTTCGCCGCGCTGGTGATGCGGCTGGGCCGGCGCGAGCGGCTGGAGTACTGATCATGAGCATCGAGAAGACCACAGAGCCCCCGGCGCCCGTTCCGGTCACGAAGACGGACGCTCCGGGGGGCGGCGGAACGCCCCGGCCGAAGAAGGAGGGGCAGGCACTCAACGCCTTCTCGCACGGCATCCTCGTCGTGTGGGCGGTGATGGTCGTCCTGCCGTTGCTGTGGGCGGTGATGACCTCCTTCAAGGACGACGGCGCCATCTTCGGCTCGCCCTGGTCACTGCCCGACAGGCTGCACTTCGACAACTGGTCGCGGGCCTGGACCGAGGCCAACATGAGCGACTACTTCCTCAACACCGTGCTGGTGGTGGGGGGTTCGCTCATCGGCACCCTGGTGCTCGGCTCGATGGCGGCGTACGTGCTGGCCCGGTTCGACTTCCCCGGAAACCGTTTCATCTACTACCTGTTCGTCGGCGGCATGAGTTTCCCGATCATGCTCGCGCTGGTCCCGCTGTTCTACGTGGTGAACAACATGGGCCTGCTGAACACGATCCACGGCCTGATCCTGGTCTACATCGCGTACTCGCTGCCGTTCACGGTGTTCTTCCTGACGGCGTTCTTCCGCACGCTGCCCTCGTCGGTGGCGGAGGCGGCGTTCGTCGACGGCGCCTCGCACAGCCGTACGTTCTTCCAGATCATGCTGCCGATGGCCAAGCCCGGCCTGATCAGCGTGGGGATCTTCAACTTTCTGGGCCAGTGGAACCAGTACATGCTCCCCACCGTTCTCAACACCGACCCCGACAAGCGGGTCCTCACCCAGGGACTGGTCCAGCTGGCCGTCAGCCAGGGCTACAAGGGTGACTGGTCCGGCCTTTTCGCGGGCCTGGTGATGGCGATGCTGCCGGTCCTGGCGGCGTACATCGTCTTCCAGCGGCAGGTCGTGCAGGGACTGACCGCGGGGGCGCTGAAGTAGCTCCCTCCCTTGATCACTTGGACGCCGTCGTAGCGCTGTGAAACCACCCGAACGCGTGCCGTTCCCGAGTCCGGGGACGGCACCGTTCGGTGTGTGCACGAACGCGATTAGTGTTCAACCTCTTGACGGGAGGCAACCCGAACAGCTCAGCTTAGAGTTCACTAGTTGGACATAGACGGGGCCTCATCGAAGCGGTCCCGCGCGCAGGAGGTCGTCGTGGAGACTCCAGGGTCGCAGTCGTCGCTGCACCGAGCCAACCTGGAGCGGGTCGTACGCGCCGTGCGTCTGGCCGGGTCCCTCACGCAGGCGGAGATCGCCCGGAGCACCGGGTTGTCCGCGGCGACCGTATCCAACATCGTGCGCGAACTGAAGGACGGCGGGACCGTCGAGGTCACGCCCACTTCGGCGGGCGGCCGCAGGGCCCGCAGCGTCAGCCTGAGCGGGGACGCCGGCATCGTCATCGGGGTGGATTTCGGCCATACGCACCTACGGGTCGCCGTAGGCAATCTCGCCCATCAGGTGCTGGCCGAGGAGTCCGAGCCGCTGGATGTGGACGCCTCCTCGACGCAGGGCTTCGACCGGGCGGAACAGCTGGTCAGCCGCCTGATCGAGGCCACCGGTGTGGACCGTTCGAAGATCGCCGGGGTGGGCCTCGGCGTCCCCGGTCCGATCGACGTGGAGTCCGGCACGCTCGGTTCGTCGGCGATCCTGCCCGGCTGGATCGGCACCAAGCCCGCCGAGGAGCTGCGGGAGCGGCTCGGCGTGACGGTGCACGTGGACAACGACGCCAACCTCGGCGCCCTGGGCGAGATGGTCTGGGGCAGCGGCAGAGGCGTTCGTGATCTTGCTTACATCAAGGTCGCGAGCGGTGTCGGCGCCGGTCTGGTGATCGAGGGGAAGATCTACCGGGGTCCCGGCGGGACCGCGGGAGAAATCGGGCATATTACACTCGATGAGTCCGGCCCCGTCTGCCGCTGCGGAAACCGGGGCTGCCTGGAGACCTTCGCGGCCGCGCGCTACGTGCTCCCGCTCCTCCAGTCCAGCCACGGCACGGACCTGACCATGGAGGGAGTCGTGCGGCTGGCCAGGGACGGAGACCCGGGCTGCCGTCGGGTGATCGCCGACGTCGGCCGACACATCGGCAGTGGAGTCGCCAATCTCTGCAACCTGCTGAACCCGAGCCGGGTGGTCCTGGGCGGTGATCTCGCCGAGGCCGGTGAGCTGGTGCTCGGGCCGATCAGGGAGTCCGTCGGCCGCTATGCGATCCCGAGTGCGGCGCGTCAACTCACCATTCTCCCGGGGGCACTTGGCGGCCGCGCCGAGGTGCTCGGAGCACTCGCTCTCGCACTCAGCGAGATGGGTGATTCGACCCTTTTGGACGGCACCCTGTCGGCCGCCACGCCTGCCTTCACTTAGAGAACGAATGACGCCGTTGCCATCTCGTTAAGTATTTACTTCTTGACGTCGCACGTGTGGCCGAGTTGACTTCCAGCCACCTCGGCCGCAGCGTTGCGGCCCTGTCAGGGAGGCACACCCCAATGAACGCAACGATGCGTAGAGTCGTGATCGGCGCCACCGCCGTCTCCATGGCCCTGTCGGTTGCCGCGTGCGGCAAGGCCGGCGACGACGACTCGGACAGCAGCAGCTCCGACAGCAAGTCCATCGGCCTGCTGCTCCCCGACAGCGTCACGGCGCGCTACGAGAAGTTCGACAAGCCGCTCTTCGAGGCCAAGGTCAAGGAGCTGTGCTCCGACTGCGACGTGCAGTACGCGAACGCCGCCGCCGACCCGGCCAAGCAGGCCCAGCAGATGAGCAGCATGGTCACCAAGGGCGTCAAGGTGATCGTCGTCTCCGCCCAGGACTCCGCCGCCATCAAGTCCTCCATCCAGTCCGCGGTGGACAAGGGCGTCAAGGTCGTCGCCTACGACCGCCTCGCGCAGGGTCCGGTCTCGGCGTACGTCTCCTTCGACAACGTCAAGGTCGGCGAGCTCCAGGGCCAGGCCCTCCTCGACGCGCTCGGCTCGAAGGCCACCCCGTCGGCGAACGTCGTCATGATCAACGGTGACGACGCCGACCCGAACGCCGGCCAGTTCAAGGAAGGCGCCCACAAGGCCCTCGACGGCAAGGTCAAGATCGCCTACGAGCAGTCCGGCCTGTGGAAGGACACCGTCGCCGCGCAGAAGATGTCCGCCGCGATCACCCAGCTGGGCGCGAAGAACATCGCGGGCGTCTACGCCGCCAACGACGGCATGGCCGGTGGCATCGCCAACACCCTCAAGGGCGCGAAGATCAGCGGCATCCCGCTGACCGGCCAGGATGCGGAGCTGGCGGGCATCCAGCGCATCGTCGCCGGTACCCAGTCCTCCACCGTCTACAAGGCCTTCAAGCCGGAGGCGGACGCCGCCGCCCAGCTCGCGGTCAACCTGCTCGAGGGCAAGGACATCAAGTCCCTCGCCACCCAGACGCTGACCAGCGGCTCCGGCGACAAGGTCCCCTCCCAGCTGCTGACCCCGGTCTCGGTCACCAAGGCCAACATCAAGGACACGGTGATCGCGGACAAGCTGTACACGGTCCAGGAGATCTGCACCGCCGAGTACGCCGCCGCCTGCAAGGCCGCCGGCCTCCAGTAGCGGTCCCGCGCCCCGTGCGCATCCGGCTCGGGTCCCGCTCCCGGGACCCGGGCCACCGGCCGCCCAGCGGCCACGTGAGACCCCTCCGACGCCCGCCCCACTTCACACCCCGCTGCCGGGGCGGGCGTCGGACGGAACCGTTGCCAAGTGCGACGGACTCGCGCATGTTCATCTTGTAAACCTCGTGCGTCAACGCCCCGTACCCGTCGGCGTTGTGCACACCCTTCCGCGCCTGTCCTCTCACAGCGCGGCATCCCCGCCGGTCAGGCGGCGAAGGAGATGGTTCACGTGTCCGCTACGCCCGTGCTGGCGTTGCGCGGAGTCTCCAAGCGATTCGGTGCGGTGCAAGCACTCACCGACGTCGAACTGGAGGTCCACGCCGGAGAAGTGGTCGCCCTGGTGGGCGACAACGGCGCAGGAAAGTCCACCCTGGTCAAGACGATCGCGGGTGTCCACCCCATCGATGACGGAGTCATCGAATGGGAGGGCAAGCCGGTCAGCATCAACAGGCCCCACGACGCCCAGGGCCTCGGCGTCGCGACGGTCTACCAGGACCTCGCCCTCTGCGACAACCTCGACGTGGTCGGCAACCTCTACCTCGGCCGC
The DNA here is from genome assembly GCF_042723915.1 of Streptomyces sp. NPDC058335. NCBI lineage: Bacteria > Bacillati > Actinomycetota > Actinomycetes > Kitasatosporales > Streptomycetaceae > Streptomyces > Streptomyces sp. NPDC058335. The sequence continues at coordinate 258,493 of NZ_JBHXHX010000013.1, forward strand.
GAACTGCTGCGCCGAGGCGTCATCGACGAGGTGACGATGGAGAAGAACGCCCGCGAGCTGCTGTCCACCCTCTCCATCCGCATCCCGAGCGTGCGCATCCCGATCGCGAGCCTCTCCGGCGGTCAGCGCCAGGTCGTCGCCATCGCCCGCGCGCTGATCGGCGACCCGAAGGTCGTCATCCTCGACGAGCCCACCGCCGCCCTCGGCGTCGAGCAGACCGCGCAGGTCCTCGACCTGGTCGAGCGGCTGCGCGAGCGCGACCTCGGTGTCATCCTCATCAGCCACAACATGGCCGACGTCAAGGCGGTCGCGGACACCGTCGCCGTCCTGCGCCTCGGCAAGAACAACGGCTCCTTCCCCGTGAAGGACACCAGCCACGAAGAGATCATCGCCGCGATCACGGGTGCCACGGAGAACGCCGTGACCCGTCGTGCGGGGCGTCGCACCGCGGAGGCGGCAAAGTGAGCGACACGTCCAAGACCGTGAAGAGCGACACCACCAAGGCCGAGAAGACCGAGGGCGTGGTGGAGGAGCAGAACACCGTCGCCCCCGCCGACGACCCCACGGCCGCCCCGGTCACCGTCGTCGACCCGCGCCTGCTGGTCCGCGAAGAGGGCTTCAAGGGCTACATCACCGAGTTCAAGCGCAAGGTCAAGGGCGGCGAGCTGGGCTCGCTGCCGGTGGTCATCGGCCTGATCGTCATCTGGACGATCTTCCAGTTCAAGAACGACCGGTTCCTGAGCGCCGAGAACCTCTCGAACATCAGCTTCTTCCTCTCGGCCACCGGCATGCTCGCCATCGGCCTGGTGTTCGTCCTGCTGCTCGGCGAGATCGACCTTTCCGTCGGTTCCGTCAGCGGCCTGGCCTCCACCCTGTTCGCCGTGTTCGTGGTGAACCACACCATGAACCCCTGGCTGTCGCTGCTGCTGACGATCATCACCGGCATCGCCATCGGCGCCCTGCACGGCTGGTTCTTCGCCAAGATCGGCGTACCGGCCTTCGTGGTGACCCTGGCCGGCTTCCTGGGCTGGAACGGTCTGATGCTGTGGCTGCTGGGCTCCAGCGGCACCATCAACATCCCGTCCGACTCCGGTCCGGTCCACCTGCTCGGCCAGAACTCGTTCTTCATGGACCAGGCCATCATCGGCGCCTACGTCCTGGCCGGTCTCGGTGTCGCATCCATGCTCATCGGCTCCTTCGGCGAGCAGCGCCGCCGCCGCATCGCGGGCGTGCCGTACCGGCCCACCAGCGAGATCCTGCTGCGCGTCGGCGCCCTCGCCGTCGCGTCCTTCACGGCCGCGGCCGTACTGAACAACGCGGCCGGCGTCTCCAACGCGCTCGTCATCTTCCTGGCCGCGCTGGTCATCGTCGACTTCGTGCTCCGCCGTACGACCTTCGGCCGTCAGGTCTTCGCGGTCGGCGGCGGCATCGAGGCGGCCCGCCGCGCCGGTATCAACGTGCCGATGATCCGCATCACGGTGTTCGCCATCGCCGGTGGCTTCGCCGCGGTCGGCGGCATGTTCTTCGCCGGCCAGACCGCCAGCGCCACGCTGAACGCCGGTGGCGGCAACACGCTGATGCTGGCGATCGCCGCGGCGGTCATCGGCGGCACGAGCCTCTTCGGCGGCCGTGGCACCGTGTGGTCGGCCCTCCTGGGCATGCTGGTCATCCAGTCCATCCAGACCGGTCTCGACCTGCTGAACATGAACACCTCGATCCAGTACATGATCACCGGTGGTGTTCTCCTCGGGGCGGTCGTCATCGACTCGATCTCCCGCAAGAGCCAGAAGGCCGCCGGCCGCGGCTGACGGTTCGCGGGCGCGTCGCACGGCGCGCCCGCCGCAGGACCCCACTGTGCCCGGCACTGTGACAGTGCCGGGCACAGTCATGTCGCACAGCCGTGTCAGTCGCACAGGCATGTCATGGAAAGCCCACATCCTGGGTACGGCCGATCCGTGACGCATGACGCATGGGGCGGGCGCCGCCCGCCGGGGCGGAACATTAGACTCGACGAGCCCGGCAACAGCTCGATCAGCTCTACTGCAAGGAGGCACGGGTGCCGCTGCTGACCCGCATCAGGGGACCGCGCGATCTGGACCGGCTCAGCCTGGAGGAGCTGGACCAGCTGGCAGGGGAGATCCGGACCTTCCTCGTCGACGCCGTGTCCAAGACCGGCGGCCACCTCGGCCCCAACCTGGGTGTGGTCGAGCTCACCATCGCCCTGCACCGGGTCTTCGAGTCCCCGAAGGACAAGGTGCTCTGGGACACCGGCCACCAGTCCTACGTGCACAAACTCCTCACCGGACGGCAGGACTTCTCCCGGCTGAAGATGAAGGACGGCCTGTCCGGCTACCCCTCGCAGGCCGAGTCCGAGCACGACGTCATCGAGAACAGCCACGCCTCCACGGTGCTCGGCTGGGCCGACGGCATCGCCAAGGGCAACGAGATCCTCAAACGCGACAGCCACGTCGTGGCCGTCATCGGTGACGGTGCCCTGACCGGCGGTATGGCCTGGGAGGCGCTGAACAACATCGCCGAGGCCAAGGACCGCCCGCTGGTCATCGTCGTCAACGACAACGAGCGTTCCTACGCCCCCACCATCGGCGGCCTCGCCAACCACCTGGCGACCCTGCGCACGACCGACGGCTACGAGCGCTTCCTCGCCCGGACCAAGGACATCCTCGACCGCACCCCGGTCGTCGGAAAGCCCCTCTTCGACACCCTGCACGGCGCAAAGAAGGGCCTGAAGGACTTCATCGCCCCGCAGGGCATGTTCGAGGACCTCGGCCTGAAGTACGTCGGCCCGATCGACGGCCACGACCTCGAGGCACTGGAGTCGGCGCTGGCCCGCGCCAAGCGCTTCGGCGGCCCCGTCATCGTGCACTGCCTCACCGAGAAGGGCCGCGGCTACCAGCCCGCCCTCCAGGACGAGGCCGACCGCTTCCACGCCGTCGGCAAGATCCACCCCGACACCGGTCTGCCGATCGCCAGCAGCGGCGCCGACTGGACCTCCGTCTTCGGCGAGGAGATGGTCAAGCTCGGCACCGAGCGCGAGGACGTCGTCGCCATCACCGCGGCCATGCTCCAGCCGGTCGGGCTCGACAAGTTCGCCAAGGCCTTCCCCGAACGCGTCTACGACGTTGGCATCGCCGAGCAGCACGGCGCCGTCTCCGCGGCGGGCCTCGCCCACGCCGGCGTGCACCCCGTCTTCGCGGTGTACGCCACCTTCCTCAACCGCGCCTTCGACCAGGTCCTCATGGACGTCGCCCTGCACAAGTGCGGGGTCACCTTCGTGCTGGACCGGGCCGGTGTCACCGGCACCGACGGCGCCTCCCACAACGGCATGTGGGACATGTCGATCCTCCAGGTCGTGCCAGGCCTCAGGCTGGCCGCGCCGCGCGACGCCGACCAGGTGCGCGCCCAGCTGCGGGAGGCCGTCCAGGTCGACGACGCGCCGACCGTGGTGCGCTTCTCCAAGGGCGCCGTCGGCCCCGCCGTACCGGCCGTCGGACGCGTCGGCGGCATGGACGTCCTGCGCGAGCCGGGCACCGACCGGCCCGACGTGCTGCTCGTCTCCGTGGGCGCCCTCGCCCCGATGTGCCTGGAGATCGCCGGCCTCCTCGACCGGCAGGGCATCTCCACCACCGTCGTCGACCCGCGCTGGGTCAAGCCCGTCGACGAGGCCATGGCGCCGCTCGCCGAACGCCACCGCGTCGTCGTCACCGTCGAGGACAACTCCCGCGTCGGCGGGGTGGGCTCCACGATCGCCCAGGCCCTGCGCGACGCCGGAGTCGACGTGCCGCTGCGCGACTTCGGCATCCCGCCCCGTTTCCTCGACCACGCCACCCGCGCCGAGGTCATGGCCGAGATCGGGCTGACCGCCCCCGACATCGCCCGCCAGGTCACCGGCCTGGTCTCCAGGCTCGACGGGCGGTACGACAGCGCGCCCGCCGAGGTCGAGCCCGCGCGCGACTGACGGGAATTACGCGCCCGACGGGACCCGCGCCGACACGCCGTACGGGGCCGGTTTCACCGCTGAGAGAGTGGTGAAACCGGCCCATTTGCGTGAATGAGCCCGCGCCGGGGCATACGCACTACGCCCCCTCTCGATCATGTCGGGGACGACACAGCGTGGGAGGTAAACCCGTGAGCAACGCCCTCTTCCGGACGAAGAAGGTCGAGCAGTCCATCCTCGACACCGAGGAACCGGAGCACGCGCTCAAGAAATCCTTGTCCGCACTCGATCTCACCGTCTTCGGCGTCGGTGTCATCATCGGCACCGGCATCTTCGTCCTCACCGGAACGGTCGCCAGGAACAACGCCGGCCCCGCGGTCGCCCTGGCCTTCGTCGCGGCCGGTGTCGTGTGCGCGCTCGCCGCGCTCTGCTACGCCGAGTTCGCCTCCACCGTCCCGGTGGCCGGCTCCGCCTACACCTTCTCCTACGCCTCCCTCGGCGAACTTCCCGCCTGGACCATCGGCTGGGACCTCGTCCTGGAGTTCGCGCTGGGCACGGCGGTGGTCGCGGTCGGCTGGTCCGGCTACGTCGCCTCGCTGCTGGACAACGCGGGCTGGCATCTCCCGGAGGCACTCAGCGGCCGGGACGGCGCCGACGGCTTCGGCTTCGACATCCTCGCCGCCGCGCTCGTCCTGGTCCTCACCGCCATCCTCGTGCTGGGCACCAAGCTGTCCGCCCGGGTCACCTCGGTCGTCGTCGCCATCAAGGTGACCGTCGTCCTCGTCGTGATCATCGCCGGCCTCTTCTTCATCAAGGGCGACAACTACGACCCGTTCATCCCCAAGGCGCAGGACGTGCCGGCGGGCGACAGCCTCCAGTCCCCGCTCATCCAGCTGATGTTCGGCTGGGCACCCTCCAACTTCGGCGTCATGGGCATCTTCACCGCCGCGTCCGTGGTCTTCTTCGCGTTCATCGGCTTCGACGTCGTCGCCACCGCCGCCGAGGAGACCAGGAACCCGCAGCGCGACATGCCCCGCGGCATCCTCGGCTCCCTGATGATCTGCACCGCCCTCTACGTAGCGGTGTCCATCGTCGTGACCGGCATGCAGCACTACACCGAACTGTCCATCACCGCGCCCCTCGCCGACGCCTTCAAGGCCACCGGACACCCGTGGTTCGCGGGCTTCATCAGCTTCGGCGCCGCCGTCGGCCTCACCACGGTCTGCATGATCCTGCTGCTCGGCCAGACCCGCGTGTTCTTCGCGATGAGCCGCGACGGACTGCTGCCGCGGTTCTTCTCCCACGTCCACCCGCGGTTCAAGACCCCGCACCGGCCGACCATCCTGCTCGGCGTCCTCATCGCGGTCCTCGCCGGCTTCACGCCCCTGAGCGAACTCGCCGAACTGGTGAACATCGGCACGCTCTTCGCCTTCGTGGTCGTCGCGATCGGCGTGATCGTCCTCCGCAGGAGCCGCCCCGACCTGCACCGCGCCTTCCGCACCCCGTGGGTGCCGGTGCTGCCGATCCTGTCGGTGCTGGCCTCGCTGTGGCTGATGCTCAACCTGCCCGCCGAGACCTGGCTGCGCTTCGCGATCTGGATGGCGATCGGCTTCGCCGTCTACTTCCTGTACGGCCGCTCCCACAGCCGTCTGGGCCGCGGCCAGGAGACGCCCGTCGGCCAGGTGATCAAGCCCGACCCGGGCGAAGGCCGCTGAACGCTCCGCTCCACGGCCCCGCGTGTCCCGCCCCCGGCGGGGGCGCGGGGCCGCGTGCTGCTCGGGGGAGGGTGGCTTGGCGTCGTAACCGCTTTAGGCAGTGTTGTGGGCGCTAGGCCGGGTTGTCAGCATGAGGAACGGGTTACAGCAAGTTTGCGGGTGGGAAATCGTTTGCTCCGGATTGTGGATAGGTAACCGCTTACGCAGAATTCACCGGGCGGGTAATCGCTTACAACGCGATTACCGGTCGGGTAATCGCTTACGCGCGATGCTGGAGCAGGTAATCGCTTACGACCGGATCGTCCGCGGCCCCGTCACCTCGGCGCCCAGTGCCGTCACCCGGCGGCGCAGTTCGCGGTCGGCCGTGACGACCAGGCGGAGGCGGCCTCCCGACCGGGCCACCAGGTCGACGATGTGGTCGTCACCGCTGCCGGGCGCCGACTCCACCCGCACGCCGGAAACCGGTTCCACACCGCGTGCGGCCCCCTCGACGACCAGCACGACCTCCGCGGGCCCCGAGTGCCCCGGCAGCCCGTCGGCGGCCAGCCGGTCCCGCAGCCGCTCCGCGGCGCCCCGCCGGTCACGCCACCACCCGTCGGGCACCGACCCCACCACGTTCGCGGCGTCGACGATCACGAGCAGCGGGCTGTTGTCGTCGTCCATGGCGCCCAGGGTGCCACGGAGGACAGGGACGGCCCCCGGGCCTGCCCCGCGCGAGGGCGTCCCGAGAGGGCCGTCATACAGTGATCGGGTGAACGGCGAATGGCTCGTACGTGGCCGCGACGGGCGGCTCTGTGTCTACCTGACGTCGGACGACGCGGTCCTGTGCCGCGCGGAGCACACCCCGGGCGGCGCCTGGGACCCGCCCCGCACGGTGGGCGGCGACCAGAAGGTGCATCCGGTCCTGGCGGTCGGCCGGGGAGCCGACGACTACGCCCATCTGGTCTCCTGGCGGCCCACCGTGCCGGGCCAGGCGGGCCTGGTGCACTCCACCCACTTCCGGCCCCTGCTCGCCGCCCTCGACTGGGCCCCGGTCGGCCACCCGGACACGAAGGGCGACCGCACCGGCGCCCCCGCCGTCGCCGTGGACGCCCAGGGGCGGGCGCACGTCTTCGTGGCCCGCGCCGGCAGCGGGCTCGGCATGGTCGCGCAGAAGGAGAAGGGCGGCTGGGACCCGTGGCGCGACCTCGAGGGGCCGGACATCCAGGGAACGCCCGTCGCGCTCGCGGGGGAGTCCGGGCGCGTCGAGGCGTACGCGGCCGTCCCCGGCGGGCTTCAGCACTGGCGGCAGGAGCGGCCGGGCACCCCGCCGGTCCTCGGGGAGTCGCTGGAGACGCCGGTCCGCCCCGGCACCCTGCGCGCCCTGGCCACCTCGCCGGAGCACACCACGCTCTACTACACCGACGACTCGGGCGACCTGTGGGCCTGGCGCCCCGGCGGCAAGCCCGTCGCCCTGCTCGCCGCGGCCGGCCCCGGCCCGGTGGCCGCCGTACGCTGCGAACTCGACGGCCACGACTGCACGTTGCTCGCCCAGCGTTCCTCCAGCGGCCGGGTCGCCTTCGCGGCGTACCCCACCGAGGAGGAGCGTGCCGGCGCCTGGTGGACCGAGTCCGGACCCCGACTGCCCGCCGACGCCGAGGTGTCGCTCGCCCGGGACCACGAGGACCGGGTGGTCGCGGTGAGCCTGTCCCCGTCGACCGGCCGGCTCCTCGTCACCCGCCGCAAGGACGAACCGGGGCTGGCGCTGACGGCGTGGCGGGAGGTCTGACCCGGCAACGGCCCACGCGACGAAGAGAAGAGGGCCCCCGCCGACGGCGGAGGCCCTCTCCTTACGCGTGCGTGTCCGCGTACGTGTCCGTGCTACGCCGGAATCGACGCCACGCCGGGAGCCAGGAACTTCTTGCCGTTCACCCGCTCCGACACACCCTCGCGGTCCAGGTACGGCGTGATGCCGCCCAGGTGGAAGGGCCAGCCGGCACCGGTGATCAGGCAGAGGTCGATGTCCTGCGCCTCGGCGACGACGCCCTCGTCGAGCATGAGCCCGATCTCCTGCGCCACCGCGTCCAGGACGCGCGCCCGCACCTGCTCCTCGGTGAGGACGGTGTCGCCCTGCTTGAGCAGCGCGGCGACCTCCGGGTCCAGCTCGGGCTTGCCGCTGTCGTAGACGTAGAAACCGCGCTTGCCGGCTTCCACGACCGCCTTGAGGTTCGGGGAGACCGTGAAACGGTCCGGGAACGCCCGGTTGAGCGTTTCCGAAACGTGCAGGCCGATGGCCGGGCCGACCAGCTCGAGGAGGACCAGCGGGGACATCGGCAGGCCGAGCGGTTCCACCGCCTTCTCCGCGACCTCGACCGGGGTGCCCTCGTCGATGACGTTCTGCACCTCGCCCATGAAACGCGTCAGAATGCGGTTCACGACGAACGCCGGAGCGTCCTTCACCAGGACCGCGGTCTTCTTCAGCTTCCTGGCGACGGCGAAGGCGGTGGCCAGCGACGCGTCGTCGGTCGCCTCGCCCCGCACGATCTCCAGCAGCGGCAGGATCGCGACCGGGTTGAAGAAGTGGAAGCCCACGACCCGCTCGGGGTTCTTCAGCTTCGACGCCATCTCGGTGACCGAGAGGGACGAGGTGTTGGTGGCGAGGATCGCGTGCGCCGGGGCGACCGCCTCGACCTCCGCGAACACCTGCTGCTTGACGCCGATCTCCTCGAAAACGGCTTCGATGATGAAGTCCGCGTCGGAGAAACCCTCGGCCTTGTCCAGCACACCGGTCACCAGGGCCTTGAGGCGGTTTGCCTTGTCCTGGTTGATACGGCCCTTGCCGAGCAGCTTGTCGATCTCGGCCTGGACGTAGCCCACACCCTTGTCGACGCGCTCCTGGTCGATGTCGGTCAGCACGACCGGCACCTCCAGGCGGCGCAGGAACAGCAGGGCGAGCTGCGAGGCCATCAGGCCCGCGCCCACCACGCCGACCTTGGTGACCGGGCGGGCCAGGTTCTTGTCCGGGGCACCGGCGGGGCGCTTGCCGCGCTTCTGCACCAGGTTGAACGCGTAGATGCCGGCGCGGAGTTCGCCACCCATGATCAGGTCGGCGAGGGCCTTGTCCTCGGCGTCGTAGCCCTGCTGGAGGTCGCCGTTCTTGGCGGCGGCGATGATGTCGAGGGCGCGGTAGGCGGCCGGGGCCGCACCGTGCACCTTGCTGTCCGCGATGAAGCGGCCCTTGGCGACGGCCTGGTCCCAGGCCTCGCCGCGGTCGATCACCGGACGGTCGACGACGATCTCGCCCTTGAGGACGGACGCCGTCCAGATCAGCGACTGCTCCAGGAAGTCCGCGCCCTCGAACAGGGCGTCGGCGATGCCCAGTTCGTGTACCTGCGCGCCCTTGAGCTGCTTGTTCTGGTTGAGCGAGTTCTCGATGATCACCTGGACGGCACGGTCGGCGCCGATCAGGTTCGGCAGCAGGGTGCAGCCGCCCCAGCCGGGGACCAGACCGAGGAAGACCTCGGGGAGCGAGAAGGCGGGCAGGGCCGCGGACACCGTGCGGTAGGTGCAGTGCAGACCGACCTCGACGCCGCCGCCCATGGCCGCGCCGTTGTAGTACGCGAAGGTCGGCACGGCCAGGCCCGAGAGGCGCTTGAAGACCTCGTGGCCGCCCTTGCCGATGGCGAGCGCGTGCTCGTGCTCCTTCAGCAGCTCGACGCCCTTGAGGTCGGCGCCGACCGCGAAGATGAACGGCTTGCCGGTGACGCCGACACCGACGATCTCGCCGGCCGCGGCCTCCTTCTCGACCTGGTCGACGGCGGTGTTCAGGTTGGCCAGCGACTGCGGACCGAAGGTGGTCGGCTTGGTGTGGTCCAGGCCGTTGTCGAGGGTGATCAGGGCGAAGCGCCCGGCACCCAGCGGCAGGTCGAAATGGCGTACGTGCGCCGATGTGACGACCTCGTCCGGGAACAGCTCGGCCGCACCCTTCAGCAGCTCAGCGGTGGTGCTCACTTGTCCCCCTCGAAGTGCGGGTTCTCCCAGATGACCGTCGCGCCCATGCCGAAGCCGACGCACATGGTGGTCAGGCCGTAGCGGACGTGCGGCTGCTCCTCGAACTGGCGGGCCAGCTGCGTCATCAGACGGACGCCCGAGGAGGCCAGCGGGTGGCCGAAGGCGATGGCGCCGCCGTACTGGTTGACGCGCTCGTCGTCGTCGGCGATGCCGTAGTGGTCCAGGAAGGCCAGGACCTGGACGGCGAAGGCCTCGTTGATCTCGAAGAGACCGATGTCGGAAATGGACAGACCCGCCTGCGCGAGGGCCTTCTCCGTGGCCGGGATCGGGCCGTAGCCCATGACCTCCGGCTCGACGCCCGCGAAGGAGTAGGCGACCAGGCGCATCTTGACCGGCAGGCCGTTCTCGCGCGCGAAGTCCTCGGAAGCGATGAGGGAAGCGGTTGCGCCGTCGTTAAGACCGGCCGCGTTGCCGGCGGTGACCCGGCCGTGCACGCGGAACGGGGTCTTGAGCCCGGAAAGGTTTTCCAGGGTCGTTCCCGGACGCATCGGCTCGTCGGCGGTGACCAGGCCCCAGCCCGTCTCACCGGCCTCGGGGCTCGTGCGCCGCACGGAGACCGGCACCAGGTCGGCCTGGATTTTGCCGTTGGCGTAGGCCTTGGCGGCCTTCTCCTGCGAGCGCACCGCGTACTCGTCGGCGCGCAGCTTGGTGATCTGCGGGTAACGGTCGTGCAGGTTCTCCGCGGTCATACCCATGAAGAGGGCGGACTCGTCGACCAGCTTCTCGCTGACGAACCGCGGGTTCGGATCGACGCCCTCGCCCATCGGGTGGCGGCCCATGTGCTCGACACCGCCGGCGATGGCGACGTCGTACGCGCCGAACGCGACGGAGCCGGCGACCGTGGTGACGGCGGTCAGGGCGCCCGCGCACATGCGGTCGATGGAGTAACCGGGCACGGAGGTCGGCAGACCGGCCAGGATGCCGGCGGTGCGGCCGATGGTCAGGCCCTGGTCGCCGATCTGCGTGGTCGCGGCGATGGCGACCTCGTCGACCTTCTTCGGGTCGAGACCGGGGTTGCGGCGCAGCAGCTCCCGGATCGCCTTCACGACGAGGTCGTCGGCACGGGTCTCGTGGTAGATGCCCTTCGGGCCCGCCTTGCCGAACGGGGTACGGACGCCGTCTACGAAGACGACGTCCCTGACGGTACGAGGCACGATGGCTCTCCTCCAGGTGCGGGATGGCACTGCTGCTTGCGCAAGCGCTGAGCGCGCGCTCAGAACCCATGCTACTTGTGGGTAACGTAGCTGCACAGCCCTACCCGGTGGAGCGGCGAATGTCACACCTCCGGTGGAGCCGTCGACGCCCGGGGCGTCAGCACCGGCGTGGGCACCTGGTGCGTCCCCGGGCCGTCTCCGGTGATCAGCCCGAACAGCGTACGCGCCGCCTCCGCGCCGAATCCGTGCACGTCATGGCTCATCGCGGAGAGCGTCGGATGGGTCAGCCGGCACAGCTGGGAGTCGTCCCATGCCAGCAGGGACACGTCCCGCGGCACGCTCAGCCCCATCTCTGCCGCCACCGAAAGGCCGGCGACGGCCATGATGTCGTTGTCGTAAACGATTGCCGTCGGCCGGTCCGGCGGGGCGGCGGTCAGCATGGACCGGGTCGCACGGGCGCCCGCCTCCCCGGAGTAGTCGGTCGCCACCTGCCGTGCCCCGGCCAGCCCGAGAATCCGGGCCGCCTCGTCGAACGCGGCCGTCCGTATCGTGGTGTGCCCGAGCGCCGCCGCGCCCCCGACCCGCGCGATACGGCGATGCCCCAGCGCGGCGAGATACCGCACCGCCTCCTTCACCGCCGTCGCGTCGTCGGTCCACACGGAGACGAGGGAGCCGGTCAGCGAGGGATGCCCGACGGCCACCACCGGCATCCCGAGCCGCTCCACGGCGGGCACCCGGGGGTCGTCGGCCCGGAAGTCCACCAGGATCGCCCCGCCGGTCTGCCGCCCCCGCCACCACGCCTCCTGGAGCCCGACCTCCTCGTCCACCGTGCGCACCAGCCGCAGCAGCAGGGAACAGGAATGCTCGGTGAGAACGCTTTCGACGCCGGAGACGAACTCCATGTAGAACGGCTCCAGGCCCAGCATCCGGGCCGGCCGGCAGATCGCGAGCCCCACCACGTCCACCCGCGAGCTGGACAGCGACCGTGCGGTCAGGTTCGGTTCCCAGCCCAGTTCCCGCGCCGCCGCGAAGATGCGGTCCCGGGTCGCCTCCGACAGTCCCGGCTTGTGGTTGAAGGCGAGCGAGACGGCACCCTTGGACACACCGGCGCGCGCGGCGACGTCCTTGATGGTGACGCGGGGAGCGGGAAACGCTGTCATCGAGCGGGCTCCTGGCAGTACAGCGCACGGCGGGCGGTGTCGGCATCGGGAGTCTCCCAGCCCGTGATTCCGATGGTCACCCGTTCCCCGGGAAGCAGGGTGACGAGGCCCCGGTCGACGCGCGCCCGCGCGTCCAGCCGGTCGGCCTGGAGCAGCAGGTCCCGTACCAGGGTGTGCGCCCGTACCTCGATCCCGCCCGGTACGAGGCTCACCGTGAACGCGGGGGAGGGGTAGGGGACTTCGCGGTCCGGTACCGGAAAATGCAGGGCCCGCAGCCCTCCCCCGCTCTCGGCTTCGCCCGAGCGGGGGTACTCCCACGCGTCCGCCACGAGAAAATCCTTCGGCCCCGTGGGCTCCAGCTCCGCCGGCACCCGCACTGCGGCCACCGCCCGCGTGTCGGCTGCGAGATCCAGGGTCGCCGTGCTGAGCACCTCGCCCTCGACGGACATCCGCCGCAGCACGAGCGGGCCCGTCCACGGCTCCCGCGACTGGTTGACGGCCGCCAGCACCAGCCCTCCCTCCCGCTGTTGGAGGGTGAGCAGCCGGTCCGCGTACAGCCGCCGCAACTCGTGGTAGAGCGGTTTCTCCCGACCGTCCCCGTCGATCGCCGACCAGGAGGTCACCGGCCAGCAGTCGTTGAGCTGCCAGACGACCGTGCCCGCGCACACCGGCCAGTGCGAGCGCCAGTGCTCGATCCCGGCGGCCACGGCACGGGCCTGGTTGACCTGTGTCAGGTAGTGCCACCGGTCGAAATCCCCGTCGGGGAAGGCGAAATGGCGCTTCAGCCCGCGCCGCAGCTTGCCGTTGCCGTCCTCCGCCTTCTGGTGGTGCAGCACGCCGGGGGAGTCCGGCGCGAGATCCTCACCGGGCAACGCGCGCCGCAGCGTGGCGTACGCGGGCGGCGCCTGCCAGCCGAACTCGGCCACGAAACGCGGCACATCACGCCGGTAGCCGGCGTAGTCCTCCCGGTTCCACACCTCCCACGAATGGTGCGTCCCGTGCGCCGGATCGTTCGGGTGCCGCCGCCACGACCCCGACCAGGGACTGCCCGCCGTGTACGGCCGCGTCGGATCCGCCTCGGCCACCACCCGCGGCAGTACGCCCAGGTAGTACCCCTCTCCCCAGGAGTCGCCGCCGAGCCGCTCCTCCCACCCCCAGTCGCGGAAACCCCACAGGTTCTCGTTGTTCCCGTTCCACAGCACCAGCGACGGATGCGGCATCAGCCGCACGACGTTCTCGCGGGCCTCCGCCTCCACCTCGCCGCGCAGCGGCTGCTCCTCGGGGTAGGCCGCGCAGGCGAACGGGAAGTCCTGCCACACCAGCAGGCCCAGCTCGTCGCAGGCGTCGTAGAAGTCCTCGCTCTCGTAGATTCCGCCGCCCCACACCCGCACCAGGTCCACTCCCGCGCCGGCCGCCTGCCCCAGCCGCTCCCGGTAACGCTCGCGGGTGATCCGGGACGGAAACACATCGTCGGGGATCCAGTTCACGCCCCGCACGAAGACCGGCTCGCCGTTGACAAGAATCGTGAAAGCGGTTCCGTGGACGTCGGACGAGGTGTCCAACTCGACGCTCCGGAAACCGACGCGCCGCCGCCAGACGTCGAGCGGGGCACTGCCGTGATGAAGCGTCAGTTCGACGTCGTACAGCGGTTGCCCGCCGTATCCCCGCGGCCACCACAGTTCGGGATCCGGCACCTCCAGCCGGACCACCGCGTCCGTCCCCTGTACGGCGGCCCGCGTGCGCTGTCCGCCCACCGTGGCCTCCAGGGTGAGCTCCGCCTCCACCCTGGTGCGCTCCACGTCCACGCGCAACTCGACGACACCGACGCCCTGTTCGACGGTCACCAGTGGGCGCACCCGGGCGATCCGGGCCGTCGACCAGCGCTCCAGGCGCACCGGCCGCCAGATTCCGGCCGTGACCAGGGTCGGCCCCCAGTCCCAGCCGAAGGAGCAGGCCATCTTGCGGATGTACTGGTACGGCTCGGCGTAGGCGGAGGGCCGCTCGCCGAGCCGCCCGCGCACCGCCTCCGCCTCGGCGTACGCGGAACGGAACCGGACGGTCAGCGGCCCGCTCAGCCCGGTCACGTCGAAGCGGTACGAGCGGTGCATGTTCCGTACCCGTCCCAGGAGTCGGTCGCCGGCCAGCACCTCGGCGGCCGTGTCGAGGCCGTCGAAGACCAGGTCCGTCTGCTCGTGCCCGGACGCCGGCTCCGGCAACCGCGCCTCATAGGTCCAGGCGCGCCGCCCGACCCAGTCGACCTCGGTCTCGTTGCGGCCGAGGAAGGGGTCCGGGATCACCCCGGACGCGAGCAGGTCGGTGTGCACACAGCCCGGCACCACGGCCGGGAGCGACTCCTCCCCGTGCCGCAGGGTCCAGCCGTCGGTGAGCGGTGTGGCCTCCAGCATGCGCACTCCCTAAACCGGTCGATCCGGAGATTGGGGAACATCTCTCCACCCTTGGCCGGATGGGGACTTTACCGGTTGAGAAAGCGCTGTCAGAGTGCCGAATCAGCCAACCCGTACGGGCGCCACCGACCCTTACGTACCCGACCGGCCCGTACGCGTTCCACCACCCCGCACGTGCTCGTCCGTCCCGTGAACGGAGTTGACGCACATGAACCGCCGTACAGTCCTCGCCCTGGTCGCCGGAGCCGCCCTGCTGCTCCCCGGCTGCACCGGTACCGGAGGCGCCTCGAAGGGCGCCGACGCCAAGGCGCCCGACGACCCGTCGAAAGTGAGCGGAGACATCACCGTTCTCACCGTCCGCACCGACCTCGTGCAGGACGGCACGATGAAGAAGTACGCCGCCGAGTTCAACAAGATCTACCCGAAGGTGAAGGTCGAGTTCCAGGCACTCACCAACTACGAGGCAGAGATCAAGATCCGGATGAACACGGAGGACTACGGCGACGTCCTCCTGATCCCGGCGGTGATCAAGAAGAACGACTACCCGAAGTTCTTCGCCTCCCTGGGCACCGAGGCCGAGCGTGCCGGGAAGTACCGCTTCACGGACTTCACCACCGTCGACGGCAAGGTCTACGGCCAGAGCCCGGTCGGCGTGATGCCCGGCTTCGTCTACAACAAGCGGGTGTGGCAGGAGGCCGGTATCACCGAATGGCCCACCACCACGGCCGAGTTCCTCGCCGGACTGAAGGCCGTCAAGCAGAAGACGGACGCGGTTCCCTACTACACCAACTTCGCCGCCCAGTGGCCCCTGACCTCGTGGACGTACGTCAACGGCTCGGTCGGCTGCGACCCGAGGGCCACCACGAAACTGGCCCAGGGCGACCCGTGGGCTCAGGGCTCTGACCTGCGCGTCGGCGACAAGCTGCTCTACGACATCGTGCGCCAGGGGCTGGCCGAGAAGGACCCGACCACCACCAACTGGGAGTTGTCCAAGCCCCAGTTGGCGAAGGGCGAGATCGCCACCCAGTGGCTCGGCACCTGGGCGATCATCCAGTTCCAGGACGCCGCGAAGAAGGCCGGCGTGAACCCCGAAGACATCGGTTTCATGCCGTTCCCGGCCCAGTCCGACGGCACGTTCTGCGCCACCGTCGGCCCCGACTACAACCAGGCCGTCAACGTCCACTCCCCGCACAAGGAGGCGGCCCGTGCCTGGATCGACTGGTTCACCGACAAGTCGGGCTACGACCGGGACAACCTGGCCATCTCCCCGCTCAAGGACGCCTCGATGCCCCAGGTGCTGAAGCCGTACGAGGACGCGGGCGTGAAGCTGATCGAGCTGGACGACTCGGCGGGCGCCGAGGTCAAACGGATCGACGACGAGTCCGAGGTCGGCATCTACAAGCCCGAGTACCGGCAGGACCTGGTCGACCTGGCGCGCGGCGCGAAGAAGGGCAGCCTGGACGACTTCCTCGCGGACCTCGGCAAGAAGTGGACAGAGACGCAGAAGAGCGTGACCGGCCGATGACGCACACCACCGAGAAGGCGTCCTCCGAGGCCGCGTCGCCGGCCTCGGAGGACACCGCCCGCCTGCCGGCTCCGCGCCGCGCCCGCACCTGGCGGGTGCTCACCCCGTGGCTGTTCCTGCTCGCGCCCCTCACCCTGCTGATCACCTTCACCTACGCGCCGATCGCCAACATGGTCGCGTACAGCTTCACCGACTGGGACGGTGTGAGCCCGGAGCTGCACTACACGGGCGCCGAGAACTACACGGAGATCTTCACCAGGGAGGACCTCTTCCAGGTGTTCTTCGTGAGCGGTTACTACCTGATCGCCTCGGTCATCCAGATCGTCGCCGCCCTCTACTTCGCGACGATCCTGAGTTTCCAGGTCCGTTTCCGCAACTTCTTCAAGGGCGTGCTCTTCTTCCCGTCCCTGGTCAACGGTGTCGCCATCGGTTTCGTCTTCCTCTACTTCTTCCAGGACGGCGGAACCTTCGACACGGTCCTCGGCCTCTTCGGCCACCACACCGACCATGCCTGGCTGGGCACGCCCTTCTCCGCGAACACCTCGCTCGCCGGCGTCTCGGTCTGGCGCTACCTGGGCATGAACTTCGTCCTGTTCCTCGGCGCGATCCAGTCGATCCCCGGGGAGCTGTACGAGGCGTCCGAGCTGGACGGCGCGAACCGCTGGCACCAGTTCCGGTACATCATCCTGCCCGGCATCAAGCCGGTGCTGACCCTCACCGTGATCCTGTCGATCTCCGGGTCCCTCGCGGCCTTCGAGATCCCGTACATCATGACCGGCGGGGCGACCGGCACCGAGACCTTCGTGATCCAGACCGTGAAACTGGCCTTCCAGTTCAACAAGACGGGGCTCGCCTCGGCGGCGGCCGTCGTGCTGCTGATGGTCATCCTGCTGGTGACCTGGGTCCAGCGCCGCCTCGTCCCCGACGACAGGGTGGACCTCGTATGACGCGCCGAGCCGTTGCCCGCACCCTCATGTATCTGTCGCTGGTCCTCGCGACGGTGGTCGTCCTGCTCCCGCTCGGGGTCGTCCTCCTGACGTCCCTGAAGACCGAGAACGAGACGGCGAACGACGGCGGGGCGCTCACCCCGCCGCACAACCCGCTCAACTTCGACAACTACGTGACGGCGTTCCAGGACGGCGGGATGCTCACGGCGTTCGGAAACACCGCCTTCATCCTGCTGATCTCCGTCGGCGGCACGGTCCTCATCGGCTCGATGACGGCGTACGCCATCGACCGGTTCACGTTCCGGTTCCGGAAACTGGTCGTCGCCCTGTTTCTGGTGGCCGCGCTGGTCCCCGGGGTGACCACCCAGGTGGCCACCTTCCAGATCGTCCACAGCTTCGGCCTCTTCGACACCCGCTGGGCGCCGATCGCCCTGTACATGGGCACCGACATCGTGTCGATCTACATTTTTCTGCAGTTCGTCCGCTCGATCCCGATCTCACTGGACGAGGCGGCCCGCCTGGACGGCGCCAACGCGTTCACCATCTACCGCAAGATCATTTTCCCGTTGCTGAAACCGGCGATCGCGACGGTCGTGATCGTGAAGGGGATCGCCGTCTACAACGACTTCTACATCCCTTTCCTCTACATGCCCTCTCAAGATCTTGGCGTGATCTCGACGTCGCTGTTCCGCTTCAAGGGCCCCTACGCGGCCCACTGGGAGACGATCTCGGCAGGAGCGGTCCTGGTCATCCTGCCGACACTGATCGTTTTCCTGGCGCTCCAGAAATACATCTACAACGGTTTCATGCGCGGAGCGACCAGATGAGTCCCTGAGCATGGAACGGCGCACGTAACCGCTTACCGCGGGGCCCGCAGCCGCCGTATGACAGCGATGTCTACGGCGGCCAGTCGGTCCCTACGCGTCGGCCTGCCGTGCGCCACTCTGCTGTACACCGGTGTCCGCCGCGCCAGTTGCCTTAGAACCGTTCTCCCGCGCACCGTTCGTCTCCGGCGCACCGTTCGAACCGGTCCCCTGCGGCGTACTCGTCCCCTGCGTCCCGTGCGTCCCCTCCATGCCCGGCGGGTTCGTCGCCTTCGCCGACAGGGCCGCCACCAGCACCGGCGTCACCTGCTCCACCTGCCAGGGGCGTGCGCCGAGGGCCGTGAGTGCCGATGTGATCGACTCCGTGTCGACCGGCTTGGGCGGCTCCCAGCAGACCCGCCGGACGCTGTCCGGAGCGATCAGGTTCTCCTGCGGCATGTTCAGTTCCTCGGCCACCGCCGAGACGGCCGACCTCGCGGCCGAGAGGCGAGCCGCGGCCTCGGGGTCCTTGTCCGCCCAGGCCCGCGGCGGGGGAGGCCCCACGACCGACTGCCCCGGCTGCGGCAGCTGCGACTCGCTCATCGCCCTGGCCCGGTCGACGGCCGCCTGCCACTGCTCGAGCTGGCGCCGGCTCATCCGGTTCCCGAAGCCGTTCAGCGCGGCCAGCGCGTGCGCGTTGGCGGGAAGGGCGAGCGCGGCCTCCACGATGGCCGCGTCCGACAGCACCTTGCCGGGTGAGACGTCCCGCCGCTGGGCGATCCGGTCCCGGGTCTGCCACAGCTCTCGCACCACGCCGAGCTGACGGCGCCGACGCACCTTGTGCATTCCGGACGTACGGCGCCAGGGGTCCTTGCGGGGTTCGGGTGGCGGCGCCGAGGCGATCGCGTCGAACTCCTGCCGGGCCCACTCCAGCTTGCCCTGCCGGTCCAGTTCCTTCTCCAGGGCGTCGCGCAGATCGACGAGGAGTTCGACGTCCAGGGCGGCGTAGCGCAGCCACGGCTCGGGCAGCGGGCGGGTGGACCAGTCGACGGCGGAGTGGCCCTTCTCCAGGACGAAACCGAGGACGCCCTCGACCATCGCGCCGAGGCCGACCCGCGGGAACCCGGCGAGCCGCCCGGCCAGCTCGGTGTCGAACAGTCTGGTGGGCACCATGCCTATTTCCCGCAGGCAGGGCAGGTCCTGGGTGGCAGCGTGCAGCACCCACTCCACGCTGGACAGCGCTTCGCCGAGCGCGGAGAGGTCGGGGCAGGCGACGGGGTCGATCAGTGCGGTGCCGGCGCCCTCCCGGCGCAGCTGCACCAGATAGGCGCGCTGGCCGTAGCGGTAGCCCGAGGCGCGTTCGGCGTCCACGGCGACGGGGCCGGAGCCGGCGGCGAAGGCGGCGATCATCTCGGCGAGCGCGGCGTCGTCGGCGATCACGGGCGGAATGCCCTCGCGAGGTTCGAGCAATGGTGTCGGCGCCCCGGCAGCAGTCGGTCCGTCGTCTTCCGGAGGGGCGCCTCCGGTGGTTCGCAGTGAGCTGGCTGCTGCGGTTTCTTGGGCGTCGGTCACCTGTCAAGGGTATCCGTGTGTGGGCGGCGCCCCGCGGCCGGGCCGTGCCGCGTCCCGGGGGGGGGTGTTAAAAAAAAACAACACACCCAACAAAAAAAAAAAGAAGGTAGAGAATAGAGAGG
>NZ_JBHXHX010000014.1:0-102493 GCF_042723915.1 Streptomyces sp. NPDC058335
CGGCCACGTACCGGGCGCCGTGTACGTCGACCTGGACCGGGAACTGGCCGGGGCGTGCGGCGCGGGCGGCCGGCACCCCCGGCCGGGCCGGGCGGAGGTCGGGGCCGCGCTGCGCCGGGCGGGGGGGGGGGCCCCCCCGCCGGGGGGCCCCCCCGGCCGCAGCCGTCAGTCCCGGCCGCCCTTCTCCTTGGCGGGCCACACGCCGGTGGTCCGCTCGATGGCCTTCGCGCCCGTACGGTCCGCCGCGCTGCGCACCGCGGCGAAGATCGCCCCCTGGATCGCCGCCGCCAGGATGACCTCCCCCCAGCCACGGTCCCGGTCCAGCGCGTCCGGGGCGTCGTCCTCCTTGCGGACGGCCTTCCAGACCTTGCGGAAGGCCATCCCCGCCAGCGCGCCGCTGGCCCAGCCGAAGACGAATCCGACGGGCTGGTAGACGAGCGGGAGCTTCTGCTTCTTGCCCACGTGTACCTCCTGTGTGTGTAAGGGGAGTTCAGGGCCGGCCCCGCGGCGGGACCTCCTCGCCCGGCCGTACCGGGCCGGGCGGCGTGCCGTCGCCGAACGGCCGCCCGCCGAGCCGCTCCCGGTGGTGCGGGCTCAGCCAGCCGGACAGGTCGGGCCCGAGGGGGACGATCCGGGTCGGGTTGATGCCGGTGTGGACCTGGTGGTAGTGGCGTTTGATGTGATCGAAGTCGACGGTGTCACCGAAGCCGGGCGTCTGGAAGAGGTCGCGGGCGTACGCCCACAGCACGTCGTTCTCCGCCAGCTTCCACCGGTTGCACTTGAAGTGGCCGTGATACACGGCATCGAACCGCACCAGCGTGGTGAACAGCCGGATGTCCGCCTCGGTGATCGTGTCGCCGACGAGATACCGCTGCCCGGCCAGCCGGGACGACAGCAGCTCCAGCCGCCGGAAGACCGCCGCGCAGGCCCCGTCGTACTCGTCCTGTTCCTTGGCGAACCCCGCCCGGTAGACACCGTTGTTGACGTCCTCGTACACCTCGGCCATGACCGCGTCGATCTCGTCGCGCAGCGGCTCCGGGTAGAGGTCGGGCGCCCCGTCCCGGTGCAGGCCGCTCCACTCGGTGGCGAGGTCGAGGGTGATCCGCTGGTAGTCGTTCGTGACCAGTTTCCCGTCGGTGACGTCCACGATCGCCGGTACGCTCACCCCGCCGGGGTAGTCCTTCTCGCGCCGGTCGTAGGCCTCGGCGAGGAAGCGGATCCCGAGTACCGGGTCCCGGCCGTCGGGGTCCAGGGTGAAGCGCCAGCTGCGGTCGTCCTGGACCGGGTCGGCGATCGCCATCGACAGGGCGTCCTCCAGCCCGAGCAGCCGCCGGGAGATCACGGCCCGGCTGGCCCACGGGCAGGCACGGCTGACGACAAGGCGGTAGCGGCCGGACGCCACGGGCCAGCCGTCGCGGCCGTCCGCGGTGATCCGGTCGGCGAAATGGCTCTTGGACCGCTTGAACGCCTTGTGCCCGTAGGCGCTGTTGCCGTCGTCCCGGCCCGCCATGGTTCCTCCCGGTCGTGGTGTGCATGGATTTCGCTCACCCACCGCGTTCCCCGTTTTCCGCCGTCGGCACGGTGTGAGTCCGAACGGCCGGGGCAGTCGGCGGAGGTGACTGGGACGACTTCGAAAGGCACGATGGCGAAAGGCACGACCGGGAAGGACGAGGTCCCCGAAGGCCCGGCCTCGGAAGGCCCCACCGCGGAAGGCCCCACCGCGGAAAGCCCGACTTCGCGGAGCACCGCCGAACCCGTCGAGGACCGCAGGACACGCGTCACCGTGCTGGTGGCGCTCGCGGCCAACCTGGTCATCGCGGTCGCCAAGCTGGCCGGTGGTCTGCTCGCGGGCTCGCCCGCGCTGCTGTCCGAGGCGGCGCACTCCGTCGCCGACAGCCTCAACGAGATCTTCCTGCTCGCCGCGCTGCGCCGCAGCCGCCGCCCCGCCGACCGGCGGCACCCCTTCGGCTACGGCAAGGAACGCTTCTTCTGGTCGCTCCTCGCGGCCGTGGGCATCTTCGTCATGGGCGGCTGCTTCTCCTTCTTCCAGGGGGTCGAAGCCCTGCGGACCGGCGCGGAGGAGAGGTTCAGCGGCTATGTGGCCGGCCTGATCGTGCTCGGCGTCGCCCTCCTCGCGGAGGGGGCCTCGCTGTTGCGGGCCCTGCACCAGGCGCGCCGGCAGGGCGGCACCGCGGGCCTGCGCGACCCGGCCCTGCGCACGGTCCTCGCCGAGGACGGGACCGCGGTGCTCGGCGTCGTCCTCGCCGCGACCGGCATGGTCCTGCACATGGTCACCGGCCAGGTGGTGTGGGAGGCGTCCGCCTCGCTCGCGATCGGCGCACTCCTCGTCTGCGTCGCCTACGGCCTCGGCCGCGAGGCCCGGGACCAGCTGATCGGCGAGGCCGCCGATCCCGAGACCGCCGACCGGATCCGCGCCCTGCTGGCCGCGCAGCCGGAGATCGACAGCGTGGAGGGGCTGTTCACGATGCGGACGGGTGTGGACTCGGCCCTGGTGGCGGCTCGCGTCGACCTGATGCCCGGCCTGGACAGTGAGCGCGTCGAGGAGGTCGCGATGCGCATCAAGCGCTCCCTCGCCGGTGTCGTCCCCGAGGCGGACCAGATCTTCCTCGATGTGACCGACCGGCCCGCCCGGGAGCACGGCGAAAGCCCCGCCGCGACGGGGGAGCGCGGCGGGGCCTGACTTTCGAGTGCCCGGCACGGAGACGTCCATGCCTCCCGCGGGCAGATTTTTCTACGGAGTTCTCCCGGCGAACGCCGGCCGAGGCGTCGACCGGCTCCCTTCCGCGGGCCGGTTCCGCGGGCCGGTGCGGCCGGTCAGTGCGGCCGGTCGACCGGCTCCAGGACGAAGACGGGGATCTCCCGGTCCGTCTTCTTCTGGTACTCGGCGTACTGCGGGAACGCGGCGACCGCGCGCTCCCACCACTGCGCCTTCTCCTCGCCGGTCACCTCACGGGCCCTCATGTCCCGTTTCACCGGCCCGTCCTGGAGCTCCACGCGGGGATCGGCCTTCACGTTGAAGTACCAGACCGGATGCTTGGGGGCCCCGCCCAGCGAGGCGACCGCGGCGTAGCGCCCCTCGTGCTCCACCCGCATCAGGGGTGACTTGCGGATCTTCCCACTCTTCGTCCCGACGGTCGTCAGGACGATCACGGGCTTCCCGGTGTTCTGGAGCGTGGTCCCCTTGGTGCCCCCGGAGCTCTCGTACAACTCCACCTGCTCGCGCACCCACTGGGTCGGACTCGGCTCGTACTCGCCCTCGAGAGGCATGGCACCGTTCCCTTCGTCACGTCGTCGTCGACCGGTATCCGCCTTCAACACCGGCACCGGCGCGTTTCATCCGCCGTCCGACGCACCGTCATCCGGCCATGCGCACCGCCAGCACCGTCATCACCCCGCTCGACACGAGCGCCGTCACCAGCCGCCCCCGGTGACCGGTCAGCGCCCGCCCCAGCAGGGCGCCGCCCCCGGCGAGCAGCACCTGCCAGCTCGCGGACGCGGCGAAGGCCGCCACGACGAACACCCCCTGTTCGATGGGGCGTACGGCGTCCGCGGTGCCGGTGCCGAGGACGAGCGCCGCGAAGTAGACCACGGTGGTCGGGTTCAGGAGGGTGAGCCCCAGCAGGCTGAGAAAGGCCCGCGCCGGGCTCGGCGGGGGAGGGGCGACCCGGGTGGTGAGCCGGTGGGCGCGGTAGCGGCGTACGGCCGATGTCGCGCCCCACACCGCGAGGGTCAGCAGCACGAGGGCCGAGGCCCAGCGCAGCGGACCGAGCACGGGGCGCAGCGCGGCGGCCACGGCCGAGCCGCCGACGGTGGCGAGGAGGGCGTAGATCCCGTCGGCGGTGGCGACGCCGAGCGCGGCGCACACACCGGTGCGCAGGGAGGTACGGGCGGTGAGGGAGACGAGGTAGGTCCCGACCGCGCCGACGGGTACGGCGATGCCGTACCCGGCGACCAGGCCGGCGACGAGCGCGGCCGTCACGGGCGCGCGGGCTCGGGCCTCCGGGGGACGCCGGGCTGCTGCTGGACCCGCGCCGGAAGGACGGCGGCGGACAGCGGCGGCAGGAGGGCGATGGGCGTAGGCATGGGCAGATCCTGCGGGCGGGCGCCTCGGCACGGCAACGGGTTTTCCGGGCCGCGGCGCGTCCGCTAGCGCAGCAGCGCGCAGACGAAGTCCTCCTGGACGGCACGCAGCCGCGCCAACCGGGCCGGAGCCTGGGCCTCGTTGATCTGGGCGGTGACGGTGAACGTCAGTGAACGGCGGCCGTCCGCAGTCGCGGCGATCAGCTGCGTGTAGCCGGGGAAGTTGCCGGTGTGGCCCAGGACGACGCCGCACCGGGTCGCGTAGCGGAAGATCGCCAGCCCCGCCAGGTTCCGTCCCGGTCCCGCGGGCTCCGACGCACCGGCGACCCACCGGCGCTGCTCCCGTACGACGGCCCGGTCGTACAGCGCGCCGGGCGCGTAACCGCGGATGAAGCGGGTCATGTCGGCCGGCGTGGAGATGATCCCGCCGGACGCCCAGACGCCCGAGGCGCTGAGGATCTCGCTGACGTCCTCCGGAGGCGGCGGGGTCACGTCGTACCCGTGCAGGTAGGGCTCGGGCATCCGGTGGCCCAGCGGGAGGCTCGTGTCGCGCAGTCCCAGCGGCCGGTACACGAGGTCACGCAGCAGCCGCTCGTACGACGTGCCGGTGGCGGCCTCCGCCATCAGCGCGACGGCGATGTTGTCGGAGTTCGAGTACAGGTACCGGCTGCCGGGCCGGAAGCGCAGCGGCTCGTCGGCCACGTGGTCGAGCAGGCGGCGGGGGTCGAAGCGGTGCCGCGGGTCGGCCGTCAGCACGCGAAGGAACTCGGCGTCGCGCGTGTAGTCGGGCAGGCCGCTGGTGTGGTTCAGCAGCTGCCGTAGCGTCACCGCGCCCCAGGCGGCGGGCAGCCGGGGCAGCCGCTCGCGCAGGGTGTCGTCCAGGTCCAGGACGCCGCGGTCGACGAGGCTCAGCGCCACCGCGCCGCTGAAGGCCTTCGCCGTGCTCGCGATCCGCATGTGGTCGTCGGGCCGGGGCGGGCGGCCCGTCTCCAGGTCGGCCACGCCTGCCCGCAGGACACGGCTCTCGGAGCCTCGCCGCAGTACGGCGATGACGCCGGGTGGCCCGCCCGGACCGCGGACGAACTCCTCGATCCGGCGCTGCAGCGAGCGGTCGGCGTCCGGGCCGGCGGACGCGACGGCGGGGGCCAGCGCTCCCAGAGACAGGACGAGCACGGACATGGCCCGCAGCCGGCGGCGGGTTGGTACGCAGGGCAGGGACATCGGGGCTCCCGGAGGCGGGCGGACAGTACCGGTGATCCAGCCTTCCGGCGCAGCGCGGCTCTCGCCCGCCGCGTTGCTGCACCCGGCCCAGCGCACCGGTCCCCGAGGGACCGCCCGTGCCCCTTCAGTAGGGTGCGGACGTGACCGCACAGGACGAGAAGCCGCCCTTCCTCTACGTCGTCGTCTGCGCCGCCGGCATCGCCGCGGACGTCGGAAAGCTGATCACCGCCGCACAGGAGCGCGAGTGGCACGTGGGTGTCATCGCGACGCCCGTCGCCATGAACGGCTTCTTCGACACCGCGGCCGTCGAGGCGCAGACCGGCCGGCCCATCCGCTCGGCCTGGCGGCGGCCCGGCGAACCGCGGCCCTTTCCCGGGCCCGACGCGGTCGTCGTCGCCCCGGCCACCTTCAACACCGTCAACAAATGGGCGGCCGGAATCGCCGACACCCTCGCCCTGGCCACCCTGTCCGAGACGGCCGGCCTGGGCGTCCCCATCGGCGTCCTGCCCTGCGTCTCCGACGCGCTGGCCGGCCACCCCGCCTACCAGGAGAGCCTGATACGGCTGCGCGGGATGGGTGTCCGGTTCGGGTACCCCTACGACGGCACCGAGGGCGCGGAGTTCGGCTGGGAACGGGCACTCGACCTCGTCGAGTGAGCCGGACGGCGAAGATCGCGACCGGCCCTGCCGGTGAGGGGCGGCCGATATTCTGCGAACTCGTCCGTAGCCCCACCGACGACAGGAGCGGCCAAGATGCAGTACGTGAAGCTCGGTTCGACGGGTCTGGACGTGTCGCGGATCTGTCTGGGCTGCATGACCTACGGAGTCCCCGACCGGGGCACGCACGGGTGGACCCTCGACGAGGACGCGTCCCGCCCGCTCATCCGGCAGGCCCTCGAGGCCGGCATCAACTTCTTCGACACCGCCAACGTCTACTCCGACGGCACCAGCGAGGAGATCGTCGGCGCGGCGCTGCGCGACTTCGCCGGCCGGGACGAGATCGTCCTGGCGACGAAGGTGCACGGCCGGATGCGGCAGGGGCCCAACGGCGGCGGCCTCTCCCGCAAGGCGATCCTGACCGAGATCGACCACAGCCTGCGCCGCCTCGGCACCGACCACGTCGACCTCTACCAGATCCACCGCTTCGACCCGTACACCCCGGTCGAGGAGACGATGGAGGCCCTGCACGACCTCGTGAAGGCCGGCAAGGTGCGCTATCTCGGGGCGAGTTCGATGTACGCCTGGCAGTTCTCCAAGATGCAGTACACCGCGGAGCGGCACGGCTGGACGAAGTTCGTCTCCATGCAGAACCACTACAACCTCCTCTACCGCGAGGAGGAGCGCGAGATGCTGCCGCTCTGCGCCGACCAGGGCGTCGGCGTGCTGCCGTGGAGCCCGCTGGCCCGCGGCCGGCTCACCCGCGACTGGGGCACCGCCACCGACCGCAGTGCGCGGGACGAGTTCGGCAGCGGCCTCTACCCCCGCAGCGACCGCGCCGTCGTGGAGGCGGTCACCCGCGTCGCCGAGGCCCGCGGCGTCCCGCGTGCCCAGGTGGCCCTGTCCTGGCTGCTCCGGCAGGGCACGGTGACGGCCCCGATCGTCGGCGCCTCGAAGCCACGCCACATCGAGGACGCGGTGGCGGCGGTGGAACTGACCCTCACCGACAAGGAGTCGGCAGAGCTGGAGCAGCCGTACACCCCGCACGCGGTCTCGGGTCACTGACGGCGCGGACGCGGCGCCGGGCCCGGCGTGGACGGGCCCGGAATGCGCCCCGCAATTACCTCCCGAAAAGGGACACCATTACAGCGACCGCCTCGAATGGCGAACCGTAATTGACGGATTGTCAAAGCTATTGCGGCGGTACTCAATGCCCGAAACCGCGAGATCCCTTGTTCCGCCTGGTCCGCGTGTGCAAAGGTGGGGCCTTGTCGGCGCACGGAGAGTATTTTCCCCGACCGTGCGCGCGAGGCATCCCCGTCCACACCCCCACGCTCCAAAAGAGCCGCACTCTGCGGGCGTTCGGGATGTCGAACACTGTGCGCAAGGATCCCCGTCGTGGCGAGGGCGGGTTCACCCGCTCATTTGGTACAGACTTTATCTCGCATGTCCCCGGGAGGAATGCACCCGTGAAAGACGCAGGCCTGTCGAATTCCCCTTCGGCGCGCCGCTTCGAGGTGACGGACGAACAGCTGAGCGCCGAGCTCAAGAACTGGACGGGCACCTCGCCCGCGCTGCACCCCGTCGGTGAACTGCTGGACCGGCACTGGGAGGCGGCCTTCGCCTACGCCCGGCTGTGCACCGACGGGGAGCGTGCGGCCGGCATGCTCACCACGGCGGCCTTCACCCGGCTGTTCGGTGAGACCCTGCGGCAGAACGGGCCGACCTCCGCCTGGCGGCCCCACCTCCTGCTCACCGTGCGCCGCATAGCCGCGGAGTGGGACTCCGACGGCCGTCGGGACCTGCTCCACCCCGACCTGCGCGCCGCCGAGGACGACGGCGAACGCCCGGCCGCCCGGCTGCTCCCGCCCGTGCACCGCCGCCTGCTGTCCCGGGCGTTCCAGCGGCTGTCCCAGTCCGCGCGCTGCCTGCTGTGGCACACCGAGATCGAGGCCGAACCCCTCGCCGTCCCGGCCGGACTGCTCGGCCTGGACGAGGAGGGCGCCCACGTCGAACTGTGCCGGGCCCGCGATCGGCTCCGCGAGGAATGCCTCCAGGTCCACCGCGAACTCGCCGCCGACGAGGACTGCCACCGCTACCACCGGCTCCTCGACGTCACCTGCCGCCGCGGCGGCATCGACGTCGACCCCGACCTGCGCACCCACCTGGGCCACTGCCGGCACTGCGCGCACACCGCCGACCAGCTGAACCAGTTCGGCGCGGGCCTCGGCATCGCCCTCGCCGAGGGCGTCCTCGGCTGGGGCGCCGCCGCCTACCTCAGAGCCAGGACGGAACCCTCCGCCGAAGCGTCCGTCGCGGCACCGCCCGTCCGGCGACTGGCCTCCGTCGGCGAGGCCTTCACCGACGAGACGGCCGTCGCCGCACGCCTCGGCGCGCCGGGAACCGGCGAGCCCGCCGCGGAACCGGCACCGGGCACGGAACCGGGCACGGAACCGCACGACGGCTCCCGCTCCGCGGCCCGCTCCGGCCAGGACTCCCGTCCCGGCTCCCGCCGTTCGGCGAACAAGGCGGCCCGCCGTGTCCGCCGCCGCAACCTCGCCGCCGCCGTGCTCACCGTCAGCGGGCTGGTCGTCCTCCCGCTCGTGCTGTGGTCCGCGATCTCCGGCGGCGACACCGCCTCCTCGGGCGAGGACACCGCGGCCCCCGCGCCGGACACGGACGCGTCCACCTCCGACCCGTCGTGGGTCGGCGCCGGCGAGGAGACCCAGGGCACCCTGCGCGGCCGTCTGCACAACGTGGCCTCAGGGCTGTGCATCGGCATCGCCGGCGCGAAGGCCGTCAAGGACGCCGAGACCGAGCTGGCCACCTGTTCCTCGGACGCCGGCCAGCAATGGTCGTACGAGGCCGACGGGCTGCTGCGCAACACCGAGAACCCGGACCTCTGCCTCGACTCCCACCTCGGCTACTCGGTACGGCTGGCCGCCTGCTCGGGCGCCTCGCAGCCCGGCGCCAGAAACGTCCGGTACGACTTCACCCTCCAGGGCACGCTCGTCCCGCGCTCCAACCAGAACCTCGCCCTCGCGCCCGCCGCCACCGACGGCTCCGGTGCCCTCGTCCTGAAGAACCGCACGGACAGCGGTGCCCAGCGCTGGGTGATCGACACCTCGCAGCCCGACCCGCAGATGCAGGTCGTCAACTGGGGTGCCGACAGCAACCTCGCCGAGACCCGGACCTCGACCCCGCCCCCCGCCCCCGAGGCGTCGAAGTCCCCGGCCCCCTCGTCCGCCCCGGAGCCGTCCCCGACTCCCACCACGGCCGCCCCGAGCCCCGCACCCACCCCCGGAAACAGCACCTGCGGCTACCCCTACGCGTACTCCTGCTCGGGCAGCGGCACCCCGGGCTACGGGTACGGATACGGCGGCTACGGATACGGCGGATACGGCGGTTACGGATACGGCGGCCCAGGCTCGGGCGGCCGCCCCTGACAGCACGGCCGACCGGAGCACCTCCGGGCCGGCCCGGACGCCCGATCAGGGGCCGGTGCCGGGCGCGAGCACGGTGAGACGCACCGAGGACGCATTGCCCGACACGGGGACCGTTCCGCCGGACCACGGCACCCGCAGCGGGTCCCGCTCGTCCGGCGGGGTCACCAGCAGGGTCGTAGGAGTGGCCGCCTCGGCGCCGCTGACCTCCGGGTGGGAGAACGTCAGCCCGGCCCACGCGCTGCGGCCCGGCGCCAGCGTCACGGTGACCGGATCGGAGCCCGCGTCACGGCGGGGATCAGGGCCCAGCTGCCTGCCGGAGGCGTCCAGGAAGGCGGCGCCCGGATAGCCGCGCACGGTGCAGGTACGGTCGGACGCGTTGGTGAGGACGACCGGGAAGTTCCTCTGCCCGGCCCCGGGGTCGTTGCGCCCGACGGAGGCACGCAGTTCCGAGGTGTGGCAGCGGTCGCCGGCGGCGGGTTGAACGGGGGAGGGCGCGGTGGCCGCGGCGGCCGGCGCCGTGGACGCCTGCGCGGACGTCGCCGACGAGGGGACCGACACGGAGGAGGGGGAAGCGGGGACGGACGCGGAGCCGCCACCCTGCGCACCTCCTCCGCCGCAGGCGCTCAGCAGCCCGAGCACGGCCATGGCGCCGATCGCCGGAACGGCGGAACGCCGGCCCCGCGGCGAGCGCGCCGGGCCCGTATCCGTCGGACTCGTGTCCGGCAGATCCGTGTCCGGCAGATCCGTATCCATCGGGTCCGTGTCCGTCAGGGCCGCATGTTCCATCGCTCCGCCCTCCGACGACGCCTCACGTACGGGGCAGCCACCCGTGGCGGGTGCCCGCGGCGGTACGGCCGACACCCGCGACCGCGCCTCAGTCGTCCGCGAGCAGTCCCAGCTCCGCCCAGATCGTCTTTCCGTCCGTCGTGTGCCGGCTGCCCCACCGCTGGGTGAGCTGGGCGACCAGCAGCAGCCCCCGGCCGCCCTCGTCGAACGTCCTGGCCCGGCGCAGATGCGGTGCGGTGTGGCTGTTGTCGGAGACCTCGCAGATCAGCGTGGTCGCGTCGTGGATCAGACGCAACCGGATGGGGCGGGCGCCGTACCGGATGGCGTTGGTGACCAGCTCGCTCACCACCAGCTCCGCCGTGAACGCGTGCTCGCTCAGCTCCCAGCGCGCGAGCTGCTCCACGACCTGCTTGCGGATCGGCGCGACGAGCGCGGGGTCCGCCGGAATGTCCCAGGTGGCGACCTGTGAGGCGGGCAGCCCCCGGGTGCGGGCGAGCAGCAGGGCCACGTCGTCGGCGGCCCCGCCCTGCGGGAGCAGCGTGTGCAGCACCCGGTCACAGGTCTCGTCGAGGGAGTCCGACTCCGCCGCCAGCGCCTCGCGCAGCAGCCGGTGACCGGCGTCCACGTCCCGTTCGCGGGACTCGATGAGACCGTCGGTGTAGAAGGCCAGCACGGAGCCCTCGGCGACCTCCAGCTCGGTCGACTCGAACGGCAGCCCGCCCAGGCCCAGCGGGGGCCCCGCGGGCAGCTCGACGCCGCGTGGCCCGCCGTGCGGCGGCAGCAGCACGGGCGCGGGATGCCCGGCCCGCGCCAGGGTGCAGCGTCGCGAGACCGGGTCGTACACCGCGTACAGGCAGGTCGCGCCGACCTCGCCGGGGCTGCCCTCCCCGCCGGCCTCCTCGGAGAGCCGGACCACGAGGTCGTCGAGGTGGGTGAGCAGCTCGTCGGGCGCGAGGTCGATGTCGGCGAGGGTGCGCACGGCGGTGCGCAGCCGGCCCATGGTGGCCGAGGCCTGGATGCCGTGCCCGACGACGTCCCCCACGACCATCGCGACCCGCATCCCCGACAGCGGGATCACGTCGAACCAGTCGCCGCCGACCCCGGCGCGGGCGGCCGGCAGATAGCGGGAGGCGGCGTCCACGGCGGCCGTGTAGGGCAGGGTGCGGGGCAGGAGGCTGCGCTGGAGGGCCAGGGCGGTCTCGCGCTCGCGGGAGTAGCGGCGGGCGTTGTCGATGCAGACGGCGGCGCGGGCCGTCAGTTCCTCGGCCAGCAGCACGTCGTCGGGCGAGAACGGCTCCGGCCGCCGGAACCGGGAGAAGACGACCACACCCAGCGTGGTGCCGCGGGCCTGCAGGGGGACGGACATCGTCGAGTGGGTGCCGTACTCGCGGGCCAGCTGGACCCGCCGCTCGTCCCAGCAGCGCCACGCCTCGATGTCGTCGAGCGACACCGCGGCCGCGACCGTACGGCCCGCGATCAGTGAGCCGGCCTGCGGGGAGCCGGCGGGGTAGCTGTCCACCTGACCCGGCTTGCACACGGCCTCGGGGGAGCCCGGGTTGACCGAGTGGTGGGCGGCCCGCCGCAGCTGGACGGGCGCGGTCAGCGGGCCGGTGGCCTCGGCGCCGTGCTCCTGCGGGTCGAGCAGGTCGACGCTGACGAAATCGGCCAGCGTGGGTACGCACACCTCCGCCAGCTCCTGGGCCGTGCGGGTGACGTCGAGGGTGCTGCCGATGCGCACGCTCGCCTCGTTGACCAGCTGGAGGCGCTCGCGCGCGAGGAAGTGCTCGGTGAAGTCGTGGGCGGTCACGCAGATGCCCCGGACCTGTCCCGAGGCGTCGGTCAGCGGAGCGATCCGGGCCAGCCAGGCGTGCGCCCGCTCCTCGCCCGGGGCCTTCATGACGGTCTGCATCTCCTGGCGCTCGCCGGTGGCGAGGACCCGGCGCATGTACGTCTCGATCTCCGCGTTCTGCGGCCGGTCGCCGAGGTCGGTGGCCCGCAGGCCGCGGATACGGGCCGGGGGCAGCTCGACCAGCTCGGCCATGGCGTCGTTGGCCCCGCGCAGCCGCAGCCGGTCGTCGAAGATCATGGTGGCGCAGGGGGACTGGACGAGCGCCGCGCGCATCAGGTCGTCGTCCTGCGGGTCCGGGAACCCCGCGTGCAGCGGTGTCACGGCGAGCCAGGTGACCGGGCCGCCGTCCGGCGGCTGCCGGCGGTGGGCGAGCACCCACACGGACACGGTGTGGCCGTCGCGGTGGCGCAGCGCCAGCGTGCCGCTCCAGCGGTCCTCGTCGGGGCCGGGGGGTCCGGCGGCGTCGCCGTCGGCCAGCAGAACGGCGGCCGGTCTGCCGACGACGTCGGAGGAGTGGTGGCCCAGCAGACTGCGGGCACCCTCGTTCCACTCGGCCAGCGTGCCGTCCTCGTCAATGACCGCTCGCGCCGTCGTGGCGTCGTCGAACGGGTCGTCCGAGGTCATCGTCCCCACTCCATCGCGGACACTCACAGTGAACAGGCAAGCCACTTCCGTTCCACCTTAGTGCTTGTGGCGTCGGCACGGAGGAGAACGGCCGCCCGCCCCCCTTCGTGCGGCCGGGGTGCGGGAACAGGCCGAATTCCGGGGCGCGGGACGCGTGGGACGGAAGGGCGCGACCGCCCCCTTGACGGGCCGGAGGGACACGGCGTCAGATTCTGTTTGTTGACGTTCAGTTGTGAGTACTTCTGGTTCCTGATGAGGGAGAGCCGTCATGACGGTCACTCGCAGATCGGTCCTGCTCGCCTCCGCCGCCGCCCCCGCCGCGGGCGCGTTCCTCGGCACCCCGGCGGCCGAGGCCGCGGAGACCGCCGCGGGCGACACCGGCCGGCGCACCGTCGCTCTGCGCGACGGCTGGCGCTTCGCGCTCGTGAATCCGGGCGGGATCACCGACCCGACCGGTCGGTACGCCGATGCCGCCGCCCCCGGTCACGACGACTCCGCCTGGCGACAGGTGGCGGTCCCGCACGACTGGAGCATCGAGCAGACCCCCACCACCGAGCACGGCACCACCAGCGGCACCGGCTTCTTCCCCGGTGGCCTCGGCTGGTACCGCCTGGCCTTCACCCTGCCGCCGGACTGCGCGGGCAAGCGGATCTCCGTCGAGTTCGACGGCGTCTACATGGACTCGTACGTCTACTGCAACGGCACCGAGGTGGGCCGGCACCCCTACGGCTACACCGGTTTCGCCCTCGATCTCACCGATCTGGTGCACACCGACGGCACCACCGAGAACGTCCTCGCGGTGAAGGTGCAGAACCGGCTCCCGAGCAGCCGCTGGTACTCCGGCAGCGGCATCTACCGCGAAGCCCGCCTGATCGTCACGGAGCCGGTCCACGTCGCCCGCTGGGGCACGTACGTCACCACCCCCGAGGTCGGCGACGAGCGGGCCGTCGTCCGGGCCCGCACGGACCTGGTGAACGCCTCCGGCACCGCCGCGGAGGTCGAGGTCCGCTCCCGGATCATCGCGCCGAACGGCCGCACGGTGGCCCGTGCGGCCACCACCGTCACGGTCGCCGACCGGGCCACGGAGGCCCATGAACTCACCGTGCCCGAACCGCAGTTGTGGGACTTCGCCACACCCCGCCGCTACACCCTGGAGACCGAGCTGCGGGTCGGCGGCCGGCGTACCGACACCTACCGCACCCCCTTCGGCATCCGCACCTTCCACTTCGACCCCGACGAGGGCTTCCACCTCAACGGCGCCCACGCCAAGCTCAGGGGCGTCGACCTCCACCACGACCTGGGCGCGCTCGGCGCCGCCGTCAGCGCCGACGCGATCCGCCGGCAGCTGACCATCATGAAGTCGATGGGCGTCAACGCCTTCCGCACCTCCCACAACCCGCCCGCGCCGGAGATGATCCGGGTCTGCGAGGAGCTGGGCATCGTGATGCTGGTGGAGGCCTTCGACTGCTGGCGCACCGGGAAGACCCGGTACGACTACGGGCGGTTCTTCGACGAGTGGTGCGAGCGGGACGCCGCCGAGATGGTCCTCGCGGCCCGCAACTCGCCCGCCGTCCTGGTGTGGTCCATCGGCAACGAGATACCCGACTCCACCGCCACGGCCGGCCTCGCCATGGCCGACCGGATCATCGCCGCGATCCGCTCGGCCGACGACACCCGCCCCCTGGTCATCGGCTCCGACAAGTACCGCCGCCTTCCCGCGAAGGGCTCGGCGGCCGATCTGATGCTGGCCAAGCTGGACGGACTCGGCCTCAACTACAACACCGCCAGGTCCGTGGACGACCTGCACGCGGCCTACCCCCACCTGTTCCTCTTCGAGTCCGAGTCGTCCTCGGAGACCTCGTCCCGTGGCACGTACCAGGAGCCGGAGCGACTCAACACGGGCGAGAACCACACCCCCGGCAGACGAGCCACCTCGTCCTACGACAACAACCTCGCCTCCTGGACGATGAGCGGCGAGTACGGGCACAAGAAGGACCGCGACCGGAAGTGGTTCACCGGGCAGTTCCTGTGGTCGGGCATCGACTACATCGGCGAGCCGACGCCGTACGACGTCTTCCCGGTGAAGGCGTCCTTCTTCGGCGCGGTGGACACGGCCGGCTTCCCGAAGGACATGTACCACCTGTTCCGCAGCCAGTGGACGGACGAGCCGATGGTCCATCTGCTGCCGACGACCTGGAACCACGAGCCGGGCGACACCGTCGAGGTGTGGGCGTACGCCAATGTCGGCACCGTCGAGCTGTTCCTCAACGGGAAGTCGCTGGGCGTCCGGGAGTTCGACGCCAAGAAGACCGTCGACGGGCGGCCGTATCTGGAGACCACGGAGGCCACCGGCGACGACAAGACGTTCACGGCCGGGCCGTACCCCGGCAGTTACACCAGCCCCAACGGCAGCGCGGGCAAGCTCCATCTGGCGTGGAAGGTGCCCTACGAGCCGGGGGTGCTGAAGGCGGTGGCCCGCAGCGGCGGGAGGACCGTCGCCACCGACGCCCTGCGCACGGCCGGTGCCCCGCACGCCGTCCGCCTCACCGCGGACCGAAGGTCCCTTCCCGCCGACGGCCGTTCCCTCGTCTTCGTCACCGCCGACGTGGTCGACGCGCGCGGCGTGGTCGTGCCCGACGCCGAGCACCTGATCTCGTTCGAGGTGGACGGCGGCTCCCTCGCCGGGCTCGACAACGGACGCCAGGAGAGCGCCGAGCGCTACCAGGCCAGCACCCGCACGGCCTTCCACGGCAAGGCACTCGCGATCGTGCGCTCCGGGACCAGGGCGGGCGCCCTGAAGGTGACAGCCCGGGTGGACGGGTTGCGCAAGGGCACCGTGACCGTGCGCACCGCCCACGCCGTCACGCAGGCGACGACCGCCGCGGCCGCCTTCGCGCCGGACCTTCCCGCGCCCCCCAACCATCCGTACGCCGACGCCGGTTACTCGGGCCGGACCGACACCCTGCCCGCCGCGATGCTGGACGGCGACCCGGCCACCGGCTGGTCCAACGCCTTCGTCAAGGCGGCCACCGCCCTGCTGCCCGCCTTCAGCCAGGCCCGCCCGGAGGACTGGGTGTCGGTCGACTGGGGGCGGACGCGGACCTTCGACCGGGTGGAGGTGTCCTTCACGACCGGCGGCGCGCACAGCCTGCCCGCGGCGATCGGCGTCGAGGTCGGCGACGGGGAGCGCTATGCCCCCGTCGAGGGGATGGCCGTCGCGTGGGCGGACGCCTCGGACCGGCCGACGGTGATCACCTTCGACGCCGTCCGCGGCTCCCGGCTGCGGCTCACCCTGACGAGCGGCCACCCCGGCCAGGTCGAAGGGGCTGTCAGGATCAGCAGGTTGGAGGCCTAGGAACCGGTGGGGTCCGGGCGGGGCGGCGGCCAAGACGGTCAAGCCGTCCCGTCCGGACCGTTGACGAGGTGTCATGACTGCAACAAACATGTCCTCCGACCGCCTTTGGGAGCGCTCCCATGGCAACTGCTCCCGCCCGGAGCGCTCCCGCACCTCCCGGAGGAGCCCAGACGTGAAACGACGCAGAACCACCCTGCTGTCCCTGGCGGCCCTGCTGGGCGCGGCCCTCACCGCGCTGCCCGTGCCGCAGGCCGGGGCCGAGGAGACCGAGCAGATCAGGAACGGCACCTTCGACACCGGCGCCGACGCGTGGTGGTCCACCAACGTCACCGCCGCCCCGTCCGAGGGACGGCTGTGCGCGGACGTGCCGGGCGGCACCGTCAACCGCTGGGACTCCGCCGTCGGCCAGGACGGCATCACCCTCGTCAAGGGGGAGACGTACCGGTTCTCCTTCGCGGCGTCCGGCGTGCCCGAGGGCCATGTGGTGCGGGCGGTCGTCGGCCAGGCCGTCGCGCCGTACGAGACCTGGCAGGAGGCGAGCCCGGTGCTGGGCGAGGCGGCCGGGTCGTACTCCTACACCTTCACCTCGCCCGTCGACTCCGCCCAGGGTCAGGTCGCCTTCCAGGTCGGCGGCAGCGCCGACCCCTGGCGGTTCTGCCTCGACGACGTGTCCCTGCTGGGCGGGGTGCCGCCGGAGGTGTACGAGCCCGACACCGGGCCGCGGGTGCGCGTCAACCAGGTCGCCTACCTGCCCGCCGGGCCGAAGAACGCCACCCTCGTCACCGACGCCACCACGAAGCTGCCGTGGGCGCTGAGGAACGCCGCCGGCGCGACCGTCGCCCGCGGCTGGACCGTGCCGCGCGGCCTCGACGTGTCCTCCGGGCAGAACGTCCACTCCGTCGACTTCGGCGCCTACCGCACCCGCGGCACCGGCCTCACGCTGGCCGTGGACGGCGAGATCAGTCATCCCTTCGACATCGGCACGGCCGCCTACGAGCGGCTCCGCGTGGACGCGGTCAAGTACTACTACCCGCAGCGCAGCGGCATCGCGATCCGCGACGACCTGCGCCCCGGCTACGGCAGGGCCGCGGGACACGTCGGCGTCGCCCCCAACCAGGGCGACACCTCCGTGCCCTGCCAGCCCGGCGTGTGCGACTACACCCTCGACGTCTCCGGGGGCTGGTACGACGCCGGTGACCACGGCAAGTACGTCGTCAACGGCGGCATCGCCACCTGGGAGCTGCTGAGCACCCACGAACGCGCGCTGACGGCCCGCACCGGCGACCCGGCGAAACTCGGCGACGGCACCCTCGCGCTCCCCGAGAGCGGCAACAAGGTGCCGGACGTCCTCGACGAGGCCCGCTGGGAACTGGAGTTCCTGCTGAAGATGCAGGTCCCGGACGGGCAGGCCCTCGCGGGAATGGTCCATCACAAGATCCACGACGAGCAGTGGACCGGCCTGCCGCTGCTGCCGGGTGACGACCCGCAGAAGCGCGAACTGCACCCGCCGACCAC
The DNA here is from genome assembly GCF_042723915.1 of Streptomyces sp. NPDC058335. Classification (NCBI taxonomy): domain Bacteria; kingdom Bacillati; phylum Actinomycetota; class Actinomycetes; order Kitasatosporales; family Streptomycetaceae; genus Streptomyces; species Streptomyces sp. NPDC058335. The sequence goes on from NZ_JBHXHX010000014.1 coordinate 17,554, forward strand.
CGCCGCGACCCTCAACCTGGCCGCGACGGCCGCGCAGGCCGCCCGCCTGTACAAGCCCTACGACAAGGCCTTCGCCGCCCGCGCGCTGACCGCCGCCCGCAAGGCCTGGACGGCAGCTCTCGCCCACCCCGCCGTCTACGCCGACCCGGCCGACGGCACCGGCGGCGGCGCCTACAACGACGACAACGTGACCGACGAGTTCTACTGGGCCGCAGCCGAGCTGTATCTCACCACCGGTGAACGGCAGTTCGCCGGCCACGTCCTCGACTCCCCGGTCCACACGGCCGACGTCTTCGTCCCCAAGGGCTTCGACTGGTCCCGGACCGCCGCCGCGGCCCGCCTCGACCTGGCGACCGTCCCCAGCAGGCTGCCCGGCCGCGACGAGGTGCGCCGCTCGGTCGTCACGGGTGCCGACACCTACCTCGCCACCCTGCGCGACCACGCGTACGGCATGCCGTACGCGCCCGAGGACAACCGCTACGACTGGGGCTCCGCCCACCAGGTCCTCAACAACGCCGTGGTCATCGCCGCCGCCTACGACATCACCGGCGCCTCGAAGTACCGCGACGGAGCCGTCCAGGCGATGGACAACATCCTCGGCCGCAACGCGCTGAACATCTCCTACGTCACCGGCTACGGCGACGTCGCCGCCCATCAGCTGCACAGCCGCTGGTACGCCCGCCAGCTCGACCCCAACCTGCCCAGCCCGCCGGACGGCACCCTCGCGGGCGGCCCGAACTCCAGCATCCAGGACCCTCTCGCGCAGGCCAAACTGAAGGGCTGCGTCGGGCAGTTCTGCTACATCGACGACATCCAGTCCTGGTCGACGAACGAGACGGCGATCAACTGGAACGCCGCCCTGGCCCGGATGGCCTCGTTCGTGGCCGACCAGGGGTAGTGGCCGGGGGGTGACTGTCTGCGGCCGAACGGTGTCCGAGTCTGCCAGGAAGTGATCGGTGACAGGATCGCTCGGACACCGTTCGGTACCGCCTACCCGCCACTTTGACCAGGGGATATTTACGAGTAAGTACCCGAGCGGTACCGTGAAGGACATGCCAGCCCTCAATGTGGAATTCAGCGATCGCGAGCTGGAGGACCTGCGGCAGATCGCCAAGGAACGCGGTACGTCGATGAAGGCGCTCGTCAGGGAGGCCGCCGCCGCGGACATAGCCAGGCACCGGGCGCTCCAGGAAGGAGCCGAGGCCTTCCGCAGGTTCTTCGCCACCCACGCCGACGAGTTCGCCGCGGCCTTCCCCGACGACGAACCGCCCGTCAAGAGTGAGGGGCGGGTCGCCTGACCGATGGCACCTGTCATCCATATCGACGTGCCCTGGCTGCTCCAGCGCCACGAAGAGGTCCTGCCGGACCAGCCGACCATCAACGACTTCTCCGCGCTCGTCGCCGCCGTCGCCCGCCATCGGGTCGACCCGCCGCGGCTCGGCGTGGACTCCGACCCGGCCTGGCGGGCCGCCGCGCTCCTGCACACCCTCGCACTGCTCAAGCCGCTGCCCTCGGCCAACGCCCGCTTCGCCAGCGCGACGGCGGTGGCCTACATGTTCGTCAGCGACGTCGGCATCGACCCGCCCTACGGCGCCCTCGTCGACCTGACCCGCGACCTGATCGACGGCAAGACCGACATCTACGGCGCGGCCGACCGGCTGCGGTCCTGGCAGATCTGAGGAAGGGGCCTTCCCGGGCCGCCGGCCGAGGGCGGGAGGAACAGGGCCGGCGGCCGTTTCGCGCAGGGAGAGCCGCCGTCCCGCGCGTGGCCTCCGAGGAAGGGCCGACCCTCAGTCCACTACGCGCCGCACACGCGGGGAACGTGTGCGTGGCACAGCCGCGTGCGCGCGCTTCACACGGGGCGCGCGATGCGCACGGGAGCGCACGGCCGAAGGGGCAGGGTCAAATCCGCTGCGCGAGGGGCGAATCGGGCGCCGCCTGTCGACATTCTTTCAACAGCGGCCGGGAACCTTCGGCGGCTTGTTGTGCCCGACTCGGTTGTGCGAAGGTGAGCCACTCGTGCGGGGGCCGGGGCCGGGCGTCCCGTGTTCGCCGGCGGAGGTGAACGCGCGCCCCCGCCGCGCCGGACAGGTACGTACCGAAGGAAGCCGCACAGTGCTCACCCCCCAGCCCCCTCGCCCTCCCTACCCCCCGCCCGGCTCCGGACCCGGTGAATCCGACGAGTCCCTCGCCTCGGGGACGCGCAGCGGCACGGACGGCGAGGTGGCCCGGTCCACCGCGCTCCTCATCGCGCGGCACTGGGAGCCGGTGCACGACTACGCGGTGATCTGCCTCGCCTCCTCCACCGGCATCGCCGCCATGGTCGCCACCGCCGCCTTCCACCAGGTCCTCGACCGGCTGAAAATGGGCGAGCCCGGCACCGCGCTGCGCCCCCGCCTGCTGGTCACCGTGCGCGACACGGTCCGGCAGTGGGCCGCCGACGAGGAACTGTCCGGCGTCCTGCCCGACCTGGGCAAACCGGCCGGCGCCCGGGGGATGCGGGCCGCCAAGTCCATGACCCCGGAGAACCGGCTGCTCGCCGAGCGCGCCTTCCAGAGCCTGCCCCCCGTCGCCCGCTGCGTGCTGTGGCACGCCGAGGTCGAGGCCGAGCCGATCACCGTCGCCGCCGGCCTGCTCGGCATGGACACCGACACCGTGGCCGCCGTCCGTGAACAGGCCCGGGAGAAGCTCCGCGAGGGATGCGTCCGCGCCCACCGGGACCTCGCGCCCAGCAAGGAATGCCGGTTCTACAACCGGCTCCTCGACGTCCCCATAGGCCGCGGCGGCGACCTCCTGCCCGACGTCCGCCGGCACCTGGACGCCTGCCGCTACTGCCGTGCCGCGGCGGAACAACTCGGCCACTTCGAGGGCGACCTGGGGATCCTTCTCGCCGAGGCGGTGCTCGGCTGGGGAGCCCGCCGGTACGTCGAATCGCGGCCCGGCCGCACCGCACAGCAGACCGTCGGCCTGCGCGGCTCCGCCCGGCACCGCGGCGGCCGCCCGCGCGGCACCCGCCGTGCCGGTGGTCTGCTCGCGCGCATGCCCTCGCCCGGCCGCCGCGAACCCGGTGCCGGCCCGCGCTCCCCGCGGGCCCTGTTCACGGGCGTCGGCCTCGCCGGGGCCGGTCTGCTGACCACCCTGCTCGCCGCCGGCCTGTGGACCGACGACGGCACCGCCGACCCGGCCGCCTCCCCGGCCACCGCCGGCGGCACGGCCTCCTCCGGCACCGGCTCCCCGGCCACCCCCACCGTGCCCTCGGGCCCCGACACCGCCCAACTCCCCAATGCCCCGCGGGAGACCCGGCTGCGCAACCTTGCCGCCGACCTGTGCCTGGACATCCGCGGCGAGGCCGAGGCGGGCGCCGCCCTCGAACTGGCGGACTGCTCCGACGACCGGTCCCAGCAGTGGTCGTACGAGGAGGACGGGCAGCTGCGCAGCCTGGCCGAACCCCATCTGTGCGTGGACGCGCACGCGGACGCCGGCGTGGTCATCCTGGAGACGTGCGTGGAAACCGGTGACCCGCGCGCCGACGACGTCCGCTACGACCTCACGCCGCAGGGGGAGTTGCTGCCCCGCTGGAACGAGTCCCTCGCCCTCGCCCCGGCCGGTACGGACGCCGCCGCCGACATCGTCGTCAAGGTCCGCGACCGCTCCACCGGACAGCGCTGGCAGTCCGACGCGGCCCCGGCCGGTACCGGCTCGCTGTCGATCACCGGCACCGAGCCGCCCCCGGCACGGCCCGTCGAACTGTCGGACCGCACCGCCTGAGGAGCGGCCGGTCCGGCGGTCACCCGGCGCCCTCCTCCAGGTCCGCCGGGCCGACGGTCGCCGGGCCGGCATGACCGGACAGGGCCAGCGTGAGGTCCAACTCGGCGAGCAGACAGCGGATCACATGCTCCACGCCGGGCTGTCCGTCCAGGCCCAGACCGTAGACGTACGGCCGGCCCAGCAGCACCGCGCGGGCACCCAGCGCTAGCGCCTTGAAGACGTCGTCGCCGCTGCGCACCCCGCTGTCGAACAGCACGGTCAGCCGGTCGCCGACCGCCGCCGCGACCCGCGGCAGGGCGTCCGCGGCGGCGACCGAACCCGCCACCTGCCGCCCGCCGTGGTTGGAGACCACCACGCCGTCCATCCCGGCGTCGGCGGCCAGCCGGGCGTCGTCCGGATGCAGAACGCCCTTCAGCACGATGGGCCCGTCCCAGTGCTCCCGCAGGAACGCCAGGTCGGGCCAGGTCTTGCCGGGGTCCGAGAACAGGTTCACGAAGTGCATCACCGCCGCGTTCGGGTCCTCCTGCACCGGCTTCGCCAGGCCCGCCCGGAACGCCGGATCGGTGAAGTAATTGGCGGTGCCCACCCCGTGCAGGAACGGCAGATACGCCCGGTCCAGGTCACGCGGCCGCCAGGCGAGCAGCGGCGTGTCCAGGGTGACGACCAGCACCGAGAAACCGGCCGCCCGCGCCCGGCCCAGGAAACTCCGCGCCACCTCACGGTCCTTGGACCAGTACAGCTGGAACCAGCGCTCGGCGTCCCCCATCGCCGCCGCGACCTCCTCCATCGGCGTGCTCGACGCCGACGACAGGATGAACGGCACGCCCTGCGCGGCGGCGGCGCGGGCCGCCGCCGGCTCGGCCCCCGGATGCATGATCGACAGCACCCCCACGGGCGCCAGCGCCACCGGGGCGGGCAGGGAGCGGCCGAGCACCTCGACCGACAGATCGCGCTCGTGCACGCCCCGCAGCATCCGCGGCACGATCCGACGGCGTTCGAGGGCCGCCCGGTTGGCGCGCGCGGTACTGCCGTCACCCGCGCTGCCCGCCACGTAACCGACCGGCCCGGGGCCGAGCCGCCGCTCGGTCAGCTCCTCGAGCCGGCTCAGGTCGGTGGGCAGCCGGGGAACCGCGCCCGTCATCCCGTTCAGATAGATCTCGTACTGGAAATCCGCCCAGTGCCTGGCCATCCGTACGCCCCGCCTCTCGTCGTCGAGCCGCGCTCCACGGCGACCATACCGGCGGGTAGGCGAGGAGGGGACGGCGGCCGGACAGGGGTCGGCGAGCGCGGGCGGGCGGGGACGCGGAATGTTTCCGGACTATTAACGAGCCTATGAAAACCGGTCACCGCGGCCAAGGAAGGGATCATGAAGCGCTTGCCCAGGGGGTTGGAACGTTCGAATTCCGTGACTTCGCGCCACTGATTCAATACGCAAGGTTACTGAAACCCATGGGGTCGATGTGAGTTTCGGTGGTGGACTCGGCAGAGTGGCGCTCGCCGCGTTCGACACCGACCGAGCCGGACCGGCACACCCCCGAATCGAGCGGAAGGATGCACACAATGCGGAACACCGCGCGCTGGGCAGCGACCCTCGGCCTCACGGCCGCCTCTGTCTGCGGAACCCTCACCGGGTCCGCGCTCGCCGCCCCGGCCGCCCCGGCCTCGCTCTACGCCCCGTCGGCCCTGGTGCTGACCCTCGGGCACGGAGAGAGTGCCACCGCCGTCAGCCCGGCCCGTGCCGTCACCCTCACCTGTGCGCCGGGCCCCTCCGGCAGTCACCCGGCAGCCGCCCTGGCCTGTGCCGAACTGCGGTCGGCCGACGGTGACTTCGAGATGCTGGCCGACCCGGGTGACGCGCTGTGTACCAGGGAGTACGACCCCGTCGTCGTCACCGTCGACGGCGTGTGGCAGGGCAAGCGCGTCTCCTACGAGCGCACCTTCTCCAACGACTGCGTGAAGAACTCCTCCGGGAGTGCCCTCTTCGCGTTCTAGACCGGGGTCGCGTGGCCCCGTGGGCAATGCGAACGGCTCGTGACGTGGGGAGTGCGAGCCACTGACACGGACAACCACGGCGATCCCGCGACCAGGGACCGGCCGGGCGGAGTGGGGCCGCCCGCCGGTCCCTGGCATGTGTGGCCGTCGGCGCGGGCGGAGTCAGGCCCGGTCGCGGTGGCTGGTGTCGCACCACGGATAGCGGCGGCTGCGCCGGCAGGTGCACAGAGCGACCCGGAAGCGGTCGGAGACGACCGTGGAACCGTCCTCCAGTTCCACCTCGACGGGCCCCTCGACGAGCAGGGGCCCCTTGCGCTGCACACTGATCCGGCGGGGCCGGTCAGCGGGGGAGTTCGGCACGGACCACCACCAGTTCCTCGTTGTTCTCGCCGCCGGACAGCAGCCCTCGCCGCCGCAGCCACTCCTCCCGGGAGCGCAGGACCGGCCCGAACGGGATGCGGCGCCGCCGCGTCACGGACGCCTTCATGCCCGCCGTGCGCAGATGTCCGACGGTCCGGTCCGGGTCGCTCAGCGCGGAGTGCACCAGCAGCAGCACCCCGCCCGGCCGCAGCAGCCCCGGCGCTTCCCGGCAGATCCGGTCCAGCACCAGGCGGCCGTCGCCGCCCGCGTCCCAGGCGCGGGCCGGCCCGCGCGGTGCCCGGCTGCCGTTCGGGGCCGGCACGTACGGCGGGTTCGCCAGGACGAGGTCGAAGGTCCGGCCCCGCACCGGTTCGAAGAGGTTCCCGCGCAGCACGCGCACCGGCAGCCCGGCCCGCCAGGCGTTCCAGCGGGCGGCGTACACCGCCCGCCGGGACACGTCGACGGCGGTCACACGGGTCCCGCGGCGCGCGGCCTCCAGGGCCAGCGCGCCGGAGCCGGTGCCCACGTCGAGGACGTCGGAGCCCGGCGACAGAGGTTCTTCGGACAGCGCCCCGGCCAGCAGGTCGGTGTCCTCCTGAGGGGCGTACACGCCCGGAAGTACCAGCGGATTCACGCCGAACCAAGTACCCCGGCAATCAAGAAATATGGGCTGCCGCGGGAGTCGGGGGAGTGTGCGGCGTCAGGGGAGTGCGCAGGGAGGAGCGTCCGGCACGCCAGTCCCCGAGCAGCCGCGCGGCCAGCCGGTCCTCCAGCAGGACCGTGGCGCCGACGCCGAACGCGACATCGGGGGCGAGATGCGGCTCCTCTTCGAGCAGACCGCCGATGACGTCGTGCCGTACGACCTGCTCGTGGACCGCGTCGGCCTCCACATGCTCGTCGTAGAAGTACGCGGCGGCGGGCCCGGCACCCGCGCGGCGCATCGCCTCCGCGAGCCGCCGGGAACCCGGCGAGGAGGTGATCTCCACGGTGGCGAAATGGCCGACCAGCGCGCCGCGCAGACCGCGGTGCAGGCCGAACAGCGACATCAGGTTGACCGTGGCCAGCGTCTCGGCGCACGCGGCGTCCAGGTAGCGGCCGTACGTCGTGTCCAGGTCCAGGTCCGTCATCAGGTCCGCGAACAGACGGGCGTGCACCCGGTCGGGGCGCCCGCCACCGTACTCGTCGAACTCCACCGCCGCCATCGCCGCCTTGGCCCGCCCCCACAGCCGCGGCAGCACCCAGGCGTGCGGATCGGCCTCCTTGAGGTGGTAGAGGGAGCGCTGTGCCGCGTACTCGCGCAGCTGCCACAACTCGCCCTCGTCGCGCAGGAAATGGGAGACGCCGGAGCCCTCCACCGGCTCGACGAGCAGTTCGGCGAGGGCGTCCTCCACGCTGTCGTGGACCGGGGTGTCGGCGCGCAGGGCGGTCAGAAAACGCTGCTCCAGCGCGGCGCGCAGCCTCAGCAGGTCGGGGTCCCACTCGACGTCGGCGCTCACCCCGGCGAAGCCGCGGTAGTGCAGCTCGTAGCAGACGTACAGGGCCAGCTGGAGGTCGTCGCCGTACGCGGGCCCCTCCGCCACCGTCCAAGCGGGCGGCAGCGGGCCCGTGCCGAGCAGGTACTCCCGTACGCCGGCGGACAGGGGGCCGCGGGCGGCGGGCAGCCGTGGTCCTTCATATGCCATGCGCGCCGGGTACCCCGCGCGCCGGGTGCCATCCGCCCGCGTGGACCCGGCCCGAAGGGGTACTCCGGACCGTCATGAAGGCGCTCGTGATCAACTGCACGCTCAAGAGGTCCCCGGACCCCTCCAACACCGAGGCGCTCGCCGGGGTCGTCGTGGACCAGCTGGAGAAGGACGGTGTCCGTGTGGAGGTGGTCCGGGCCGTCGACCTGGACATCGAGCCGGGCGTGACCAGCGAGCCCGTCCGCGAGGGCGACGCCTGGCCGTCGGTGCACGCCAAGCTGCTGGACGCCGAGATCCTGGTCATGGCCTCGCCTACCTGGCTGGGCCGACCGTCCTCCGTGGCCCAGCGGGTGCTGGAGCGGATGGACGCCATGCTCTCCGAGACCGACGACGAGGACCGTCCCGTCGCCTACAACCGGGTCGCGGGCGTCGTCGTCACCGGCAACGAGGACGGCGCCCACCACGTCGTCAGCGAGATCTCGGGCGCGCTCGCCGACATCGGCTACACCATCCCGGGCCAGGCCTGGACGTACTGGCACCTGGGCCCCGGAGCCGGCCCCGACTACCTCGACGAGGAGCGGGGCCGCGACTGGTCGCACAGCACCGGTCGGGCCATGGCCGCCAACCTGGCCGGGGTCGCGCGGGCGCTCGCCGAGCGGCCCCTGGGAGCGCCGCCCGGCTGAGCAGCAGACCCAACGCCCTGGCGTCAGTCCCCGTGGGACTCCTCCTGGGCGCGGGTGTTCGGGGTGATGGCCTCACCCGCCTCACCCGAGGCGCGCCGCGCCTCCCGCTCCTCGTCGGTGCGGCGCTCGGCCTCCTCGATCTCGCGCATCACCTCCTCGAGCGCGGTCCTGGGACGGTCCCGCCGGTCTGCCTTCGCGTCCCGCTCCTTGTGCCCCGCACGGTCCTCGGGGTGCTCGGCGTCCTCGGACACGGACGACTCCCTTCCTCTCGGTGCCCGGCTCCTCGCTTCCTCACGGCGCCCGGCCGGGTCTGGTCAGTGCGTGGCGGAGGCCGCCACGCGCAGCGGCACCGGCTCCGCCGGCGCCGACTCCTCGGAGAGCCGGGTGACCTCCGCCCACCAGGACGCCCCGTCCTCGATGTGCCGCAGCAGGACACCCTCGCGGATCGCCCACGGGCAGACGGTGACCGTCTTCAGGCCGATCAGCTTCATCGCCGTGTGCCCGACCACCGCGCCGGCCAGGCTCTGGGCGGCGCGCGGCGCGGAGATGCCGGGCAGCTCGGCCCGCGCGGCGACCGGCAACCGTGCCAGCCGGGTCACCGCCTCGCCCAGGGCGGCGCAGTCCAGCGTGCGGGCGACGAACGGGCCCTGGCGGCCGGGCGGCGCCCCGCACAGCCGGGCCAGCTGCTGGAACGTACGGGAGGTGACCACCGCCGTGCGCGGGCCCTCCCAGCGGATCCGGGCGGCCACGTCCCGGAGCTGGTGGCGGACCTTGCGGCGCAGCTCGCGCACCCGTTCCGGGGGCGGCGGGTCCTGGTCCGCGAAGAACTCGTGGGTCAGCCGCCCGGCCCCGAGCGGCAGGGAGGCCACGAAGTCCGGCAGCCGGCCCCGACCGAACGCCACCTCGAACGAATTGCCGCCGATGTCCATGAGCGCGAGCGGCCCCGCCCGCCAGCCCATCCAGCGCCGCGCCCCGAGGAACGTCAGCTCGGCCTCCACCTCGCCCGGCAGGGTGCACAGCGGCACACCGGTGCGCGAGGTGACCGTGCGCAGCACCTCCCGCCGGTTCGGGGAGTTGCGCACCATGGCGGTCGCGAAGGCCAGCGGGCTCGTCGCGCCCCACCGGGCCGCCGTACGGTCCGCGGCGGCCACCGCGTCGACCAGGTTCTCGATCGCCTCGCCGGGTATCGGCTCACCCGGCTTGACCTGCTCGGACAGCCGCAGCCGCCACTTGGCCGTGTGCACCGGCAGCGGCACGCCGTCCTGCGCGTCCGCCACCACCAGGCGCACGGCGTTGGATCCCACGTCCAGCACGCTGATTCTCATGGCCGGGCGAGTACCCGGCCCAGGCACTCCATACGTCACCCGGCGGCATACGACTTCTCCGCTCCGGTGCCGCCCGACCCCTCAGGCCACCTGCCGCCGCACCAGTTCGTGCAACCGGCCGGCCGGGTCCGCGAGCAGCCGGGACGGCGGGCCCTGCTCGACGACCTTGCCGTTCTCCATCACCACGACCCGGTCGGCGTCCAGCACCGTCGACAGACGGTGGGCGATGACGACGCGGGTGGCGTCGAGCTTGCGGGTGCTGTCGATGACCGTGCGCTGGGTCTCGTTGTCCAGGGCGCTGGTCGCCTCGTCGAAGAAGAGGATCCGCGGGCGCCGGATCAGCGCCTGGGCGATCATCAGCCGCTGGCGCTGACCGCCCGAGACCGAGCCGCTGCCCGAGACGATCGTGTGCAGCCCCATCGGCATCCGCCTGATGTCCTCCGCGAGCCCCGCCATCTCGGCCGCCGCCATCGCCTCCTCGGGCGTGTAGGACCCGGTGCCGCAGATGACGTCCAGGATCGACCCGGTGAACGGCTGGGCGTGCTGGAGCACCACCCCGCACTGCCGGCGTACGGCCGACTGGTCGAGGGCGGCCAGGTCCTGACCGTCGTAGAGCACGCTGCCCGAGACCGGGCGGTCGAAGCCGATGAGCAGGCGCAGCAGAGTCGACTTGCCGCAGCCGCTGGGCCCGACGATCGCCACGAACTCGCCCGGCCGCACCTCGAAGGAGACGTCGTCCAGGACGAGGGGGCCGTCGTCGGAGTAGCGGAACGACAGCCGGCGGGCCTCGACCGCGCCGGACAGCGGACCCGGCCGGGTGCTCGCCGCCCGCACCTCCGGGGTCGCCTCCAGCACCGGCCGGATCTCCTCGAACAGCGGAAGCGCGGCCACCACCGACACGAACGCGCCGGTCAGCGAGGTCACGGAGGTCAGCAGCATCGTCATCGACGTGTTGAAGGTGAGGAAGTCCGCCGCCGACAGCGTGCCGCGTGCCGGACCGGCCAGCAGCATGAACATCACCAGGGAGCACAGCGGCAGATAGACCGCGCCCAGCACCGTGGACAGGTTCTTGATCCGGCCGAGCCGCTGCTGGAGCTCCCGGCTGCGGGCGAACTGGCCCGCCCAGGCGGCGTACGCGTAGTTCTCGGCGGCCGCGATCCGCAGCTTGGGCAGGCCGCGCAGGGTCTGGAACGCCTGGTTGTTGAGCTTGTTGGAGAGCACCACCAGCCTGCGCTGCCAGCGCACCTGCCACAGCCCGAGCCCCAGGAACACGGCGGCGATGACGACGAGCATCGCGATCGCGGCCAGCGCCATCGGGACGCTGTACCAGAGCAGCAGGCCCAGGTTCATGGCGCCGATCGTGACGGACTGCGCGACCGACGGGCCGAGGCCCGCCAGCAGCCGGCGGATCGCGCTGATGCCCATGGCCGCGCTCGCCAGCTCACCCGTGGAGCGTTCGGCGAAGAACTTCGTCGGCAGCCTCAGCAGCCGGTCCCACACGGCCGGCTGGAGGGTCGCCTCGATCCGGCCCTCCAGCCGCAGGATGGTCATGTTCTGGAGCAGCATGAACGCCGCCGCCACCACACCGCTGACCAGCACGGCCAGACACACCTGCTCGATCAGCCCCTGCTGGGCCCGCGGCACGTACTCGCCGAGCACCTTGCCCGTGGCGACCGGCACCAACGCGCCGATCGCCACCGTGACGAGCCCGCTGAGCAGCAGGTTCGTCAGGTCGCGGCCGGTGCCCCGCATGCTGAACCGCAGCAGTCCGAGCGGACCGAGCCGCCGCTCGGGCAGCGGGCGGTAGAACATGACGGCCCGCGGCTCGAACTCCTCCGCGTTGGCCTTCTCCACCGGCGTCTCGCGGCCGGTCGCGGGATGGACGGCGACATAGCCGCCGCGCCGCCACAGCAGCGCGACCGGTGCCCCGGACAGCGCCCGGTGGGCGACGAGCGGGCCGACGTCGTCGCGCCACCAGCGGCCGTCCAGCCGTACGGCGCGGGTGCGCACGCGGGAGGCGAGCGCGATCTGCTCGACCGGGTCGAGACGGTCGTTGCCGGCGCCCATCCGGGTCGGCTCGACGAGGGCGATGCCGGCGGCCCCCGCGACCAGTTCGCAGGCGGCGAACGTGGCGTCCGCGTCCGCGGCCGTCGCGCGCGGCCCGGTCCTGCGGCCGATCGACGCCAGCAGCGTCCGGTCGGCCCGCGCGCGCACCGCCTCGCCGGCCTCGATGCCGGCGGCCGTGCGCGTCTCGTGGGTGCGCTCCAGCTGCTCGATCCAGCGGTCCAGGGTGGTCAGCAGGCGGTACTGCTGGTCGACCATGGACTGCCACACCGCCGGGTCCATCAGCAGGTCGGCGGCTGCCTCCGCGCCGTACAGCGAGCCGTACTGGACGCTGCCCGGCGGGACCTGCATCCAGAACACGTCGTCGTCCGTGACCTCCGCCGGCCGCTCGGTGGCCATCGGGGCCTGGAAGAGGACGGACAGTCCGCGGCCCACGCCGAGGGCGAGGGCGTACTCCAGCGGGCTCGACGTGGGCGGCACGTACTGGGGGTTGCCGTACTCGTCGTAGGACCAGGTCTGGGTGCTCGCGGGCTGGTACAGCTCCCGCAGGCCGACGCGGTGGACCACGCAGTCGCGCAACGGGCGGGCCACCAGAGTGTGCTGAGGGCCGACGACCGGGCCGAGCAGCAGCGATCCCGCCTCCAGCCGGCCCAGGTGGTGCCAGTGGCCCTGCTGCTCCGCGTCCACCGCGAACAGGTCCAGCGCGCCGGAGGCGACCAGCCACAGCACCTGCGGACCCTCCAGCTCGAGCCGGCCGACCCCGGCGCAGTCGACCCGCGTGCCCATCCGCCCCAACGCCGAGAGGACGACATCGCCTTCGTGTACGGCCGTCATCTCACCGCTCCCTGACCAGCGCCGCGTACGCCCCGCCGCGCGCGAGAAGGTCCTCGTGCCGTCCGCGCTCCACGATCGTGCCGTGTTCGAGGACGACGATCTCGTCGCTGTCGCGGACCGTGCTGAGCCGGTGCGCGATCACCACGCAGGCGCAGCCGCGCCGGCGCAGGTTGTCCATCACGATCTGCTCGGTCTCCGCGTCCAGCGCGCTGGTCACCTCGTCCAGCACCAGGATGCTGGGCCGGCGCACCAACGCCCGCGCGATCTCCAGGCGTTGGCGCTGTCCGCCGGAGAAGTTGCGGCCGTCCTGCTCGACCCGGCTGTGGAGGCCGCCCGGCCGCCGCTCGACGACGTCGTACAGGGCGGCGTCCCGCAGGGCCTCCACCACCGCGTCGTCCGGGACGGAGGGGTCCCACAGCGCCACGTTGTCGCGGACCGTGCCCTCGAAGAGGAACACCTCCTGGTCGACGAAGGAGACCGAGGCGGCGAGGGCCCCGCGCGGGATGTCCTCCAGGCGCTGTCCGTCGATGCGGATCACGCCCTCCCACGGCGCGTACAGGCCCGAGATCAGCCGGGACACCGTCGACTTGCCGCTGCCCGAGCCGCCCACCAGCGCCACCTGCTGCCCCGGCCCGACACTCAGGTCGAAGCCGGTCAGCAGCGGTTTGTCGAGCGGGCTGTAGCCGAAGCCGATGTTCTCCAGCTCGACATGGCCGTGCAGCCGGCGGGTGGAGTCGCCGCCGGAGCGGCGGTCGTAGAGCGGGTCGGCCCGGAAGTTCTCCACGTCCTTCAGCCGGGCCACGTCCGCCGCGAAGTCCTGGATGCGGCCCGCGACACCGTTCAGCCGGGTCAGGGGAGCGGTGAAGCGGGCGACCAGTGCCTGGAAGGCGACCAGCAGACCCACCGAGATGGCGCCCTCGATCGCCCGCAACCCGCCGATCCACAGGATCAGCGCGCTGTTGACGGTCGCCAGCGTCGGCGCGACCACACCCAGCCAGGCGCTCGGCACACCGAGCCGCTGCTGTTCCTCCAGCGTGGTGGCGTGCTGCCCGGCCCACTTGCGGAAGTAGCCGTCCTCACCGCCGGTCGCCTTCATCGTCTCGATCAACTGGAGCCCGGTGTACGCCGTGTTGGTCAGCCGCGCGTTGTCCGCGCGCAGCTTCGCCGTCCGGGTCGCGCGCATCCGGATCACCACCCGCATCGCGACCAGGTTCAGCAGGGCCACGCCGATGCCGACGAACGTCAGCTGCGGGTCGTAGGTGTAGAGCAGGACCGCGTACAGGACGACGACCACCGCGTCCACGCCCGCCGACGCGAGGTCGCGGGCCAGGGTCTCGGCCACCGCGTCGTTCGACTGGAGGCGCTGCACCAGGTCGGCCGGGCTGCGCTGGGAGAAGAAGGTGACCGGCAGCCGCAGCAGATGGCGCAGGAAGCGGGCGCTGGACAGCGTCGAGGAGATGATCCGGCCGTGGTGCAGGTTGGCCTGCTGGAGCCAGGTCAGCGCGACGGTGAGCAGCACGCAGGTGCCCATCGACGCGAACAGCACCTCCAGCAGCGAGGTCTGACCGCCGATCAGGAACATGTCGATGTAGGTCCGGCTCAGCGCCGGGACGGCCGCGCCCACCACGACCAGCAGCAGGCTCGCCAGCACGGCGGCCGGCAGGGTGCCCGCGGTGCCCCGCAGCCGGGCCGGCATCGCGCCCAGCACACCCGGCTTGCGCCCGCCGCGCTCGAAGTCCTCGCCGGGCTCCAGCACCAGCACCACGCCCGTGAAGCTGCCGTCGAAGTCCTCCATCGGCACGAACCGGCGGCCCTTGCCGGGGTCGTTGACGAACACACCCCGGCGGCCGAAGCGGCGGCCCAGGCCCTCGTAGACGACGTAGTGGTTGAACTCCCAGAACAGGATCGCGGGCGACCTCACCTCGGCGAGGGCCGCCAGATCCATCTGCATCCCCTTGGCGGTCAGCCCGTAACTGCGGGCCGCCTTCAGCAGGTTGCTCGCGCGCGAGCCGTCCCGTGACACCCCGCACGCGATGCGCAGTTCCTCCAGCGGGACATGCCGGCCGTAGTGGCCGAGGACCATGGCGAGGGAGGCGGCCCCGCACTCCACGGCCTCCATCTGGAGCACGGTGGGCGTACGGACGGTCTTCACCCGGCTCTTGGGGACCGCACGCCGGGGCGGCGCGGCCCGCCGCCTGCCGCGGGTCTCGGTCGCGGTCACGGAAGCAGCCAATCGAGGGGACGCTGGTCGGCCAGCCGGATCGAGGCCGTGGCCATGGTCATGGAGGTGAGCTGGTACGGCGGCCCGTCGGCCGACGACCACGCGTAGCCGCTCTTGGTCGCCGAGGAGCGGTCGAGGCGGACCAGGACCGCCACCGGGCGGCCCTCCTTCGTGAACTGCTCGCCCAGTTGGCCGTCACCGAGGAACGCGGCGATCCGCTGCGCGGACTGCGCCGCGCGGTCCACCGACTTCACATGGCCGCGCAGCACGCCGTACCGCTGCGACGGCACGGTCTGCACGGTCAGGTCGACGGCCGCGTCCGCGGGGACGGAGGCCGCGTTCTCCGCCGCGACGTACACCGTCGCGTACAGCGGGTCGTCGGCGTCCGCGACCTTCTCCACGGCGGCGACGTTCGCGCCGGTGGCGATGATCTGCCCGATGGTCGCGGCGAGCGCGGTGATCCGGCCCGCGGCGACCGTGCGCACCACGGTCTCGCCGTCGGCGGTCCGCACCTTCAGCACGGGGGAGCCGGCGGGCAGCCGCTCACCCTCCTGCGCGAGGACCGCGGTGACCTGGCCGGCGGCGGGGCTCTGGAGGATGTAGCTGCCCTCGCCGTGGGTGAGGACGGCGGGCGCGCTCACCGTGGAGGCGACCGAACCGGTCACCGCCCACACGGACGCGGCGGCCATGACGACCACGGTCACGGACAGCACCAGCCAGCCCTGGGGGCGGGCGAAGCGCACCGGCAGGTCGAGTTCCTCGGGCGACTGGAGCTTGGCGAGGGCCTGTTGGCGGAACTGCACGGGACTTCCCTCGGGGATCTCACGGCACCGACTCGGGATTTCACGGGACCGAGCCGGGGGTGCGCGGCACCGCAGAGTCCCGGAACCGGGTGACGGCTCCGGGACTCAAAGGGTCACAAGGCTGCGATCAGAGACCGGCGACCAGGTTGGTGACCGGGGCGGTGCTCAGACCGGTCGCACCCTCGACGGTGCCGACGACCGTGTCGACCAGGCCGGAGACCGGGGCGATGCCGTCCACCAGGCCGGTGACGGTGCCGAGGGCGTTCACGGACAGGCCGCCGGAGACGTTGTCGAGGTCGGCGTCGGCGATCTCGACGGTCTCGACCTGGGGGGTGGAGTTCATGGTGGAACTTCCCTTCATATGGATATCTCACAAGGGGGGAGCGGCCCCCTCTGGGGACAGATGACGGCCGCGACCGCGGGCGCCGAAGGCCCGTTTCCGGGACCCCGGCGGACCCCGCGGTGCGTTGGATCAAAGCAGGTCCGCCGCCGACGCTTCCAATCAATCACCGGCCTCACCAGGGCACTTGCGTCCCGGAAGAGTCAAAGCGTGCAGGGGCGGCCACGCCTTGTCGGCGACTTCTTCACACCTCGGGCCGAGATCGCTCCGATGAGCGGCGCACGCCCTCGCGGCGAATCCGACACACCCGCCCCAATGGCACGGCGCGGCCCGCGCAGTTGTGCAGAAGCTCGGCGTCCCGTGACCCGCTTGGGCAATCGGTGTGCAGATTCCCTGAAGCAGGGATTCCGCTCTCCGACCGGCACGGCCCGTCAACGACCGGTCACCGTCGGTGTGTCACTCGGTATCCGGTCGCCGTGCCGTCGCCGTGCCGTCCCCGTGCCGTCCCCGTGCCGTCGCCGTGCCGTCCCCGTGCCGTCGGTATCAGCCCAGGAGGGCGTAGACGGTGCTCGCCCGTGCGGCGAGTTCACCCGAGCGCTCGGCCGTCAACGTGACGTCCGCGAACGCCATCCGGCGGCCCAGCTTCGTCAGGACCGCTTGGATCAGGACATCCGAACCGGTCACCGCGCGCTGGAACGACGTCGACTGCTGCACCGTCGTCATCGGCACGAAGGCCCCCCGGGCCGCCGAGACGGCGATCACGGTCGCGGTGTCCGCGGCCGCCATCAGCGCCTGCCCCGACAGCCCACCGCCCTCCCGGGCCAACTCCGTCGACCAGGGCAGACGCAGAATCGCCCGGTCGTCCCCCAGCGCCTCCACGGACAGGCCCAGCGCGCGCACCCAGGGCGCGAAGCAGTCGGAAAGGATCTTGTCGGCTTCGGTGGTCGTCATCGTCATATGGGCGATTGTTCCCCGGCCGACGGCCCCGGACTCCGGTCATGGCCGATTCACGGTTTCGCAAAGGAAGCCGGCAAACGCGATTGAACGCACGTCGCGCCCTCTGCGTACCCATGGCCAACCAGGCGCCGCTGTACGGAGCTGCCGCCCCCGGCAGCCGGACCCCGTCCCCCCAGGAGGTCGAGTTTTTTGAGTCACAAGCGAATTCCGAAGCGCAAGGCCGCGATAGCGGTCGGCGGTGTCGCGGCGCTCGGAGCGGCGGCACTCCTGCTGCCCCACGCCAACGCCTCCCAGGACGGCGGCGACACGGCCGCCGCGGCGCCGAGGACCATGAAGGCGGCGGACGCCTCGGACCTCGCCTCGCAGTTGCAGAACCTGCTCGGCGACGCCTTCGCCGGCTCGTACTTCGACACCGGCAGGAATCAGCTCGTCGTCAACGTCGTCGACGTCTCCGGTGACCAGAACAACGTCATCGTCCAGGCCAAGAAGGCCGGCGCGAAGATACGCGAGGTCGACAACAGCACGGCCGAACTCGAGGCCGCCGCACAGACCCTCAAGGCCGACGCGACCATCCCGGGCACCTCCTGGGCGGTCGACCCGCGGACCAACAAGATCCTCGTCACCGCCGACTCCACGGTCACCGGCGGCAAGTGGGACCAACTCGAGTCCACCGTCCAGAACCTCGGCGCCGGGACCGCGACCATCAAGAAGTCGGCCGGCACCTTCAAGACCTTCGCCTCCGGCGGCGACGCCATCTTCGCCGGCGGAGCGCGCTGCTCCCTCGGCTTCAACGTCACCGCGGGCGACGGCTCCCCGGCCTTCCTGACGGCCGGTCACTGCGGTGTCGCGGCCGAGGCCTGGTCCGACTCCGAGGCCGGCGAGCCCATCGCCACCGTCGACCAGGCGGTCTTCCCCGGCGAGGGCGACTTCGCACTCGTGAAGTACGACGACCCCGCCACGGTCGCTCCGAGCGAGGTCAACCTCGGCGACCAGACCGTGCAGATCTCCCAGGCCGCCGACGCGACGGTAGGCACCCAGGTCTTCCGGATGGGCAGCACCACCGGTCTCGCCGACGGGCAGGTCCTCGGCCTCGACGCCACCGTCAACTACCCCGAGGGCACCGTCACGGGCCTCATCCAGACCGACGTCTGCGCGGAGCCCGGCGACAGCGGCGGCTCGCTGTTCACCCAGGACGGTCTCGCGCTCGGCCTGACCTCCGGCGGCAGCGGCGACTGCACGGTCGGCGGCGAGACCTTCTTCCAGCCGGTGACCACCGCCCTGGAGGCGGTCGGCGCGACCCTCGGTGACGCCGGGGCCGGTGCGGGTGCCGATGAGGGCGTCGGCGCCGATGACGGCGTCGGCGGCGAGGAGGCCGGAGCGGGCGCCGGTGAAGGTGCCGACGCGGGCGCCGGTGCCGGTGCCGGTGAAGAGGCCGGCGGCGAGGCCGGCGCCGGTGAGGAGGCCGGTCAGGATGCCGATCAGGACGCAGGTCAGGACGCAGGTCAGGACGCAGGTCAGAAGGCCGGCGGAGCTGCCGGTGCCGAGGACCAGGACGGTGACGGCGTCCAGGACGACTCCGGGCTGACCGAGACCCACTGACACACCGTCCCAACCGCTCCCCCTCACCACCGGCCGGACCTACGCACCCGTCCGGCCGGTGCCACGGTCCGGCCCTCCGGCGGGAGGGCCGGACCGTCCGCGTCCCCCTGCGCAGACATGTCCTGGACGGTGCGTCAGCCCACGTCCCGCGCCGACGACGCCCGCAGCAACAGCAGGGCCACGTCGTCGATCCGCTCCTCCGCAGCCGCGTAGTGCCCCACCAACTCGTCGGCCAGCTCCTCCAGCGGCAGATCGCCCGCCTCGCCCAGCCGCCGCCCCAGGTCGGCCACCGCGTCCTCGATGTCCACCCCCGGCGACTCGATCAGCCCGTCGGTGTAGAGGGCGAGTACACAGCCGGGCGACAGCTTGATCTCCGTGGTCGGGTACGTCGCCTCCGCGTCGATGCCCAGCAGCGGGCCGCCCGCCAGGTCGAGGACCCGCACCCTTCCGTCCGGCCGCCGCAGCAGGGGCGGCGGATGCCCGGCCCGCGCCATCACCGCGTGACCGCGCGCCGGGTCCAGCCGCAGGTACAGGCAACTGGCGAACAGCTCCGTGCCCAGGTCGATCATCAGCCGGTTGGTGCTGCGCATGACCTCGGCCGGTTCCTGCCCCACGGTCGTGTAAGCCCGTACGGCGGTGCGGAGTTGGCCCATCAGCCCGGCCGCCGTCACGTTGTGCCCCTGTACGTCCCCGATCACCGCCGCCGGCAGCGGCCGCGAGGGCACCAGGTCGTAGAAGTCGCCTCCGATCTCCATGCCCCGGGTGGCCGGCAGATAGCGGGCGCTCGCCTCGATGCCGGGCAGCGAGGGCAGCGAGTGGGGGAGCAGAGCGGCCTGGAGGCCGTGCGCGAGCTGGTGCTTGGCGTCGTACAGCAGGGCCCGGTCCAGGGCCTGCGCGATCAGCCCGGCCAGGCTGCTCAGGACGGCGCGCTCGTGCGTGGAGAAACCGTGCGGCTCGGCGTAGGCCAGCACGCAGACGCCCACCGGGCGGCCCGAGGCGATCAGCGGCAGATAGGCCCAGGCCGCGAAGCCGTCGGGGGTGGCGTGCCGCGCCGGGTAGAGGTGCTCCAGCTGGCGTCGGGAGTCGAAGAACGCGGGCACTCCGTGGGTGAGGGCGTGCGTGCCGGGCGTGGGGGAGGACAGCGGCATCCCGTCGAACCGCTCCACCACGTGCGGATCGGGGTAGCCGTGGTGCCCCAGGACGTGCAGTCGGCCCGCCCGCGCCCCGAGCAGTGCCAGGGCCCCGCTGCCCACGGCCGGCGCGATCTCCTCGGCCACCAGCCGCACCACGTCCTCCACGCTCACCGTCTCGGTGAGCGCCCCGGCCAGGCTCAGCGCCTGCGACATCGACACCAGCCGGGGCGGGGCGTCGCCGCGCTCCGTGCCGGCCGGGCTCGTCGCCGACACCGCCCGCGCCCGGACCACCCGCACACTGATCCCGGTGGTGCTGGGGTACAGCCGGAAGGACAGCCAGTCCGAGGGCGGGCGCAGCGCCACGAACGACGTGACGTGCTGGCTGATCAGCGCGGCCCGGTAGCGCTCCTCGTACATCGGGTCGGCCAGCCACGGCACCGAAGCCCACAGGTGGGTGCCCAGCAGCTCGCCGACCGGGACCCCGAGCAGGTCCGCGGCGGCGGGGTTGGCGAAGCCCGCCCGCCCCGTCAGGTCCAGCGAGCACAACCCGTACGGCAGCCGGGCCACCAGCCGCGCCGCCTCCACCGTGCCCAGTGTGTCGGTGGCCCCGGCCGGCCCCGCGTCCAGCGGATGGGACCCGCCGCGCACCGGACGGTTCTCCGCCTCGGCCCGCTCCAGCCGCAGCGCCAACCGCTCACAGGCCACCTCGAGCTCGTTCCGCTCCCGGTCGGACAGCTCCGGCGGATGCGAGCCGGGCCACGTCACGAAGACCGCGCCGTACACCTTCGAACCGGTCGCCAGCGGCAGCGCGGCCAGTGCGAACGGATACGGCAGGACCATGGCGATCCGCGGATACGAGCGGGCCATCTCCTCCTCGCCGCCCACCCACACCAACCGCCGCTCACGCACCGCGCGCGCGATCGGGATGGGCGCGCCGAGCCCCACCCGCTCCCAGGGCGCCGCGAACGACCGGGGCAGTCCCGCCATCACCGCCATCTCCAGCACCGGCTCGTCGTCCGGCAGCAGGTAGACCGCGCCGGAGTGCCCCCCGACGGCGTCCATCATCGCCGTCAACGCCGTCGACAGCATCGGCCGGCCGACCGGGTCCCCGGGCGCCCGGCCGGACCGCTGCCCGTCGGACACGGCGACCACCTCCTCGCCCGGCCGCACAACCCCAGGCAACCAAATCTGCCCCCTGCGCGCTGCGAGCGCACGGCGAGGGTCCGGCCGGGGGCGACGGGGGCGACGGGGGCGGCGGGGGCGGCGGGGGCGGCGGGGGCGGCGACAGGACACTCGGGCGGGCGGCGGAGCGGCGCACGGCCGCACCAGCACCCCGCCTGGCGCCCGCCGCGGGGCCACGCGAGAGGCCACGGCGATGCCTACGGTCCCGCTGTGCGGGCAGGGGCGGCTGACAGACCCGTGCGCGGGCCGAGGAAGGCCCTCGGGGCCGTGCCGCGCGGGCCGCAGCGACGCCTGGCAGGCCTGGCGCTCGGGCCAAGGGACGCCTGCGATCCCGCCACGCGTGCCGCGGCTCCGCCCAACAAGCCCGGCGCGCGGAGCCCCGTCCACGCGCGCTGGCCCGTCAGCCTCCCTGGCAGGGTGCTGCACCCCGTCGTCGGTCCCGCGCGGTGTGAGCCCGCCCGCGCCGGACCGTCCACCCGTGCTGGCCCGTCAGCCTGCCTGGCAAGGCGCTGCACCCGTCGTCGGTCCCGCGCTGTGTGAGCTGCCCGCGCCGGACCCTCCACCCGTGCTGGACCATCAGCCTGCCTGGCCAGGCGCTGCACCCCGTCGACAGTTCGCGCCGTGTGAGCCCGCCCGCTCCGGACCGTCGACCCGTGCTGGCCCGTCAGCCCGTCTGGCAGGGTGCTGCACCCCGTCGACAGTCCCGCGCCGTGTGAGCCCGCCCGCGCCGGACCGTCCACCCGTGCTGGCCCGTCAGCCCGCCTGGCAGGGTGCTGCACCCCGTCGTCGGTCCCGCGCTGTGTGAGCTGCCCGCGGCGGACCGTCGACCCGTGCTGGCCCGTCAGCCTGCCTGGCAGGGTGCTGCACCCGTCGTCGGTCCCGTGCTGTGTGAGCTGCCCGCGGCGGACCGTCCACCCGTGCTGGACCATCAGCCCGCCTGGCAGGGTGCTGCACCCCGTCGTCGGTCCCGTGCCGTGTGAGCTGCCCGCGGCGGACCGTCCACCCGTGCTGGACCATCAGCCTGCCTGGCAAGGCGCTGCACTCCGCCGACAGTCCGTGCCGTGTGAGCTGCCCGCGCCGGACCGTCCACCCGTGCTGGCCCGTCAGCCTGCCTGGCAAGGTGCTGCACCCCGTCGACAGTCCCGCGCCGTCGCAAGGGCTGCGGGAACGTCTTATTAGCGCTGTAATTACGGTCGTGGTCAGTCAGGGTGCGGCGGAGCGCAAGGCGAGAGCCCTGCGTGTCGAGGTTGCCCTGAAGACGGTCACGGGCGGGCCCGCCTCGCCCGAGCGGATGCGGCGCGTTCTGGAGCAGGCCCTGGTCTTTTCGAGCGCGAGCCTGGCCGCCGTCTACACGCCCGGCGACGGCGGCGACCTGCTCTGCCTGATCGAGTCGGCAGGCGTCCCCAGGACGCTGTACGGGCTGCGCGAGAGCTACCCCGTCGACGGCCGTTCCCCGGCCGCCGACGCGCTCCGCGCCGGGGCGTCCCTGTGGCTGGGCCCGGAGCAGCTCGCCGACTGCACGGAGTCGCGGCGGATGCCCGGGGACGTCCACCTGGCCGCACTGCCCGTGCACGACGGTGACCGCGGCTGTCTGCTCGCCGTCAGCGAGAACCCCGGCGGCTTCGACACCGACGACCGCGCCTGTCTGGAACTCGTCGCCGAGGCCGTCTCCCTGCCCGCCCCCACCGAGCCCGACGAGGCGGAGGAACTGCGGGGCAACTCCTTCAGCCTCGCCATGGACACCGGCCGGGTCGAGGTCGGTGACGAGATCCTGGAGCTGTTCGGCCTGCGCAGGGACGAGTTCGACGGCCGGGTCGAGACCCTGCTCGGGCACACCGTCCCGGACGACCTGCCCTCGCTGATGTCCGTGGTCGAGGCCGACCACATGTCGATCGGCGAGCGCGAGCTGGAGTTCCGGGTGCTGCGGGCCGGCGGCGGCCCGCCCCGCTGGCTGAGGCTGCGCGGTCGTCTCCTGCCCGGCGGCGAGGGCCACCCGGCGCGTCTCGTCGGCACCGTCGCCGACGTCTCCACGCTGCGCTCCGGCGTCACCGACGTGGCCCGCGTGCAGCGCCTGGCCGCCGCCCTCGCCACCGCCGGCACGGTCCGTGACGTCAGTCAGGCCGTCGTCTCCGCGCTGCGCCTTCCGCTGCGGGCCGACCGGATCGCGCTGGCCGAGCTGGAGAACGAACGCCTCGTCGTCACCGTCCTCGACCCGCCCGAGCCCGAGTCCTGGCCCGAGCTGTGGCGGTTGGAGTGGCGTACCGAGTGGCCGGACGCGCCCGTGCGCACCATGCCCACCCTCGCCGCCGCCCTGCGCGAGGGGCGGGCCCGGATCTGGCCCGCCGGTACTCCGCTGGAACCGGCCCTCGCCGACGTCGGCCCCGGCGGCCTGGCCGTCCTGCCGCTGTCGGCAGGGGGCCGTATGGCGGGCGCCTGCCTGATCGGCTGGGACACCCCGCACGACTTCGGGCCCGACGAGCGCGCCCTGCTCACCGCCTCCGCCGGACTCGTCGGCCAGGCCCTGATGCGCGCCCATGCCTTCGACGCCGAGCACGAACTCGTCGGCATGCTCCAGCGCCAATTGCTGCCCCGCCGGCTGCCGAAACTCCCCGGCGCGGTCGCCGTCGCCCGCTATCTGCCGGCCACCGCGGGCCTTGAGGTCGGCGGCGACTGGTACGACGTGATCCCGCTGCCGGACAACCACGTCGCCCTCGTCATCGGTGACGTCCAGGGCCACAGCACCGGCGCCGCCACCCTGATGGGCCAGATGCGCACCGCCCTGCGCGCCTACGCGGCCGAGGGACACCCGCCGGACGTGGTGGTCTCGCACGCCAACCGGCTCCTGATGGAGCTGGAGACCGACCTCTTCGCGACCTGCTGCTACGTCGAGGTCGACATGGAGGCGGGCACCGCCTGGTGCGTACGCGCCGGTCACCCGCCGCCCGTGCTGCGTCACCCGGACGGCGCAACGGAGATCGCCGAGTCCGACGGCGGCCCCCCGCTCGGCGTCGTCACGCAGGCCGACTTCCCCATGACCCCGCTGCGGCTGATGCCCGGCACCGTCATCGCCCTGACCACGGACGGGCTCGTGGAGTCCGCGGAGATGGACATCGACACCGGAATGGACCGGCTCGCGCACGAACTGTCCGTGTCCGACCCCGCCCACCTCGGTCTCGTCGCCGACGCCCTGCTCGGCAACGCCCACCGCGGCGACGACGTAGCCCTGCTCCTGATGCGCTACGACGGCATGGCCGTACGCCCCCTGCGCGAGGGCTGGACGGTGTGGCGGGTACCGGAGGCCGCCCGGCACGCCCGTCGCTTCACCCGGCGCAGCCTGCGCGCCTGGGGCGTGCCGGTGGACGCCATGGACGCGGCTCTCCTGGTCGTCTCCGAACTCGTCACCAACGCACTCGTGCACACCGAAGGCCCGGTCCGCCTCGACCTGACCCTGGTCAACCACCGGCTGCGCGTCTCGGTCACCGACAACTCGCCCCGCTCGCCCGTCAAACCGACCAGCCTGGGCTGGGAGGCCACCGGCGGCCGCGGCATCCTCCTCGTCGAGGCCATGTCCGACACCTGGGGAACGCTGCCGGTCAGCGGCGGGAAACAGGTGTGGAGCGAGCTTCTGCTGGAGGAGTGAGCCGGCGGAGCGCGGGTGTCTCCGAGCGCGGGCAGGGTACCCGCCGTCCATGGACACCATTGCCACCACCGTTCTGGCCGCCTCCGGAAAGTCAGTTCTGGCCACCGTCGCCTTCGTCGTCGTCGGTGTCGTGCTCGTCGGCGGTCTGATCTGGGCCTTCCGGCTCGGCGCCAGGATCCGCAGCCGTGAGCCCGCGCCGCCGCGTCCCGAGGAACAGCCCCGGATGCCCGCGTCGGGCCCGGTGCGCGAGAGCCACGGGGTGCGCGAGCCGAACGAGATGCCGCAGCCGGAGGACGGTGAACGCCTCACCCCGCACGAGCTGCGGCCCACCGGCAGCCGCGAGAGCGACGAGCAGAGTCGTCCCCGCTGGAATCCGGGGTCCGGCGGCTCGTTCGGCAGTGGCGGGCCCGGTGCCCGGTGACCGCGGAAGAGAAAGGCGATGAACGACCGTGACGACCTCACACCTGGAGGAGAAACCCGCTGCCCGCCGAGCCGAGACGGGCTGGGCCAGGGCACGCAGGCTGCGCGGCGCCAAGGCTGCGCTGCACACCTGGATACCGGCCGTGGAGGTCCCCGGCACCGCGCCTGCGACGAGGTTCGGCGCGGAAGGCAACATCGTCCGGGGTGAGGACTGAGCGGGGCGGGGAAAGCGGCCCGCCGCCGTACGCTGAGGGCGTGCGCCTCCTGCTCATGTCCGACACCCACCTGCCCAAGCGTGCCAAGGCGCTCCCCGCGCCGCTGCTGGACGCGCTCCCCGAGGCCGACGTCGTCGTGCACGCGGGGGACTGGGTCGACACGGACACCCTCGACCTGCTGGAGCGCCGCAGCCGCCGGCTGATCGGCGTGTACGGCAACAACGACGGCCCCGAACTGCGCGCCCGCCTCCCCGAGGTCGCGTACGCCGACCTCGGCGGGCTGCGCTTCGGCGTGATCCACGAGACCGGCCCCGCGCAGGGCCGGGAGGCCCGCTGCGCCGCCCGCTTCCCCGATCTCGACGTCCTGGTCTTCGGCCACAGCCACATCCCGTGGGACACCACCGCCTCCGGCGGGCTGCGCCTGCTCAACCCGGGCTCCCCGACCGACCGCCGCCGCCAGCCGCACTGCACCTATCTGACGGCCGCGGTGGACGGGGGCCGGCTGACGGACGTCGTCCTGCACCGCCTGCCGCCCCGCTGAGGCGGGCGTGCTAACGCACGGGCCGGGAGGAGGGGTGGGTCGCGGAGGGGTGGATGGCCCCCGCTGTGGCCGTCAGCGGAGCCCCGCTGCCGCCCCAGCGCAGCGCGACGATCTCGGCGGCCACGGACACGGCCACCTCCTCCGGCGTACGCGCCCCCAGGTCGAGCCCCACCGGTGAGCGCAGCCGGGACAGTTCACCCTCGGTCAGCCCCGCCTCCACAAGGCGGTTCCTGCGTTCGTCGTGGGTACGGCGGCTGCCCATGGCCCCGATGTACGCGGCCGGCCGGCGCAGCGCGACCTCCAGCAGCGGCACGTCGAACTTCGGGTCGTGGGTCAGCACGCAGATCACCGTGCGCCCGTCGGTGTCCGCCTCGCGCAGATAGCGGTGCGGCCACTCCACGACCACCTCGACGCCCGCGGGGAAACGGCGCGGAGTGGCGAACACGGGCCGCGCGTCGCACACCGTGACCCGGTAGCCGAGGAAGTCGCCGATCCGGGCGACGGCCGCCGCGTAGTCGATCGCCCCGAAGACGAGCATGCGCGGCGGCGGCGCGAACGAGTGCAGGAACACCGGCACGGTGTCCTCGCGCCGCTGACCGCCCGGCCCGTAGTGCCGTACGCCGGTGGCGCCCAGGGCGAGTTCGCCGCGCGCGTCGGCGGCGACCGCCGCGTCCAGGCCGTCGGTGCCCAGCGTGCCGGAGGTCCGCTCCGGCCACACCGCGAGCGTGGCCCCGCGCCGGGCGAGTCCGTCCACCACCGTGGCGACGGTCACCGGATCGCCCGCTGCGACCGACTCGGCGACCGCCCCGAACGACGGGTCCAGGGCCGGCGTGACGGGCCGCACGAGCACGGTGATCTCGCCGCCGCAGGTCAGACCGACCGTGAAGGCGTCCTCGTCGCTGTAGCCGAAGGTCTCCAGCCGGGCCTCGCCGCTCGCCACCGCCTCGCGCGCCAGTTCGAACACCGCGCCCTCCACACACCCCCCGGACACGCTGCCCACGACCTCGTCGTCCGGCCCGACCGCCATGGCGGCGCCCGGATCGCGCGGCGCGCTGCGGCTGACCGCGACCACGGTGGCGAGCCCGAACGGCTCACCGGCCGCGTACCAGCCCTTCAGCACCGGGAGAATCTCACGCACGCTCGGCTCCTTTCCGCCGCCGCCCCTGCCGCCTGCCCGGCCCCGCTTCGCGCACCCGTACCGGCCTTAATTCCGTTGCCGCCGCTCCGGCCCGTCTGCTGCACTGCACGGGACCCGTCACCGGAAGACCCAGGAGCAGAGATGCGAGCAGCGTTCATGTCCCCCCAGGAAGGAATCACCCCCACTCCGAAGGACATGACGCTTCGTGCACCTGCTGAACCTCGGGATCCTCGCCCACGTCGACGCCGGTAAGACCAGCCTCACCGAGCGGCTGCTGCACTCCGTCGGGATCACCGACGAGATCGGCAGTGTCGACGCCGGGAGTACCCACACCGACACCCTCGCACTCGAACGACGGCGGGGCATCACCATCAAGGCGGCCGTCGTCTCGTTCCCCGTCGACGACGTCACCGTCAACCTGATCGACACCCCGGGCCACCCCGACTTCATCGCCGAGGTGGAACGCGCCCTCGGCGTGCTCGACGGCGCCGTCCTCGTCGTCTCGGCGGTGGAGGGCGTCCAGGCGCAGACCCGCGTCCTGATGCGGACCCTGCGGCGGCTGCGCATCCCCACGCTGGTCTTCGTCAACAAGACCGACCGGCGCGGCGCCCGCTACGAGGGCGTCCTGCGCGAGCTGTCCGGCCGGCTCGGCGTGCCGGTCGCCCCGATGGGGACCGTCACGGGGCTCGGCACGCGCGAGGCGGCGTTCCGTCCCGCCCGTCCCGCCCCGGACACGCTCGCCGACGTACTAGCCGACCAGGACGACGACCTCCTCGCCGCGTACGTCGACGGATCGCTCACCCGCGAGCGCCTGCGGGCCGCCCTCGTCGACCAGACCCGCCGGACCCTCGTCCACCCCGTCTTCTTCGGCTCGGCGGCGACCGGCGCGGGCGTCCCCGAGCTGATCGCCGGCATCAGGGACCTGCTGCCCCCGGCCGACGGGGATCCGGAGGGCCCGCTCTCCGGGACCGTCTTCAAGGTGGAGCGGGGACCGGCGGGGGAGAAGATCGCCTACGCGCGCCTCTTCTCCGGCACCCTGCGCACCCGCGACCGCGTCAACTTCGGCGGCCGGGAGGGCAAGGTCACCGCGATCAGCGTCTTCGACCACGGCACCGACGTACGGCGGGAGACGGCCGAGGCAGGCCACATCGCCCGGCTCCGGGGGCTGCCCGAGGTCAGGATCGGCGACAGCCTCGGCGTCCCGCGCACCGGACCCGGCCAGGTCTTCGCGCCGCCCACTCTGGAGACGGTCGTGGTGCCCGGCCCGGACACCGACCGGCGCTCGCTGCACCTCGCGCTGACCCGTCTCGCGGAACAGGACCCGCTGATCGCCCTGCGCCACGACGAGATCCGCCAGGAGGTCTCCGTGTCGCTCTACGGGGAGGTGCAGAAGGAGGTCGTCCAGGCCACCCTCGCCGACGAGTACGGCCTGACGGTCGCCTTCCGTGAGACGACGCCGCTGTGCGTCGAGCGGCCGGCCGGCACGGGCGGGGCCGCCGAGTTCGTCAAGAAGGGCGCCAACCCCTTCCTCGCCACCGTCGGCCTGCGCGTCGACCCCGCCCCGCCGGGCACGGGCGTGACCTTCGCCCTCGAGGTGGAGCTGGGATCGATGCCGTACGCCTTCTTCAAGGCGGTCGAGGACACCGTCCGGGAGACGCTCGGCCAGGGGCTGCGCGGCTGGCGGGTCACCGACGTGGCGGTCACCATGACCCACTGCGGCTACTGGCCCCGTCAGAGCCACGCCCACCAGGGCTTCGACAAGAGCATGTCGAGCACCGGGTACGACTTCCGGGGGCTGACCCCGCTGGTCCTGATCGAGGCGCTACGGCGGGCGGGGACGCAGGTCCACGAGCCGATGCACCGCTTCCGGATCGAGGCCCCGGCGGACACCCTCGGCGCGCTGCTGCCGGTGCTGGCCGCGCTGCGGGCCGTACCGCGCACGACGCGGACCCACGGCGCGCTGTGCGTGCTGGAGGGCGCGGTGCCGGCCGCCCGGGTGCACGCCCTGGAGCAGCGGCTGCCGGGGCTGACGCGGGGCGAGGGCGAGCTGGAGAGCGCCTTCGACCACTACGCGCCCGTCGTCCACGGCACGGTCCCCGAGCGCCCGCGCACCGACCACAACCCGCTCGACCGGAAGGAGTACCTGCTGAACGTGGCGGGGCGGACGGGCAGTTGAGGCGGGCCGCGCCAACTGACGTGACGGGCAGGCAACTTACTCCTGGGTCAGAAGGTATTGACGGTGTCCGGAAATGGCCGGACTGTAGTGGACATGCCGAATATCCGGGCACGTCTGCTCGCTGTTCTGGTCGTCCTCTGCGGACTCTGCGGATTCCTGACGGTGGCGGGCACCCCGGCCGCCACCGCCGCCCCCCTCCCCGACTCCCTCCCGTTCGACGGCACCGCGCTCACCGTGTCCGGTGGCCGCTTCGTGGACGGCACCGGCCGCGAGGTCGTGCTGCGCGGCTACAACGTCTCCGGCGAGACCAAGCTCGCCGAGAACAAGGGCCTCCCCTTCGCCTCGGTCGCCGACGCCAGGAAGTCGGCGACCGCCCTGCGCGCCCTCGGCGGCGGCAACTCCGTGCGTTTCCTGCTCTCCTGGGCCTACGCCGAACCCGTGCGCGGCCAGGTCGACACCGCCTACCTGGCCGCCGCCACCGACCAGATGCGCGCCTTCCTCGACGCCGGCATCCGCGTCTACCCCGACTTCCACCAGGACCTCTACTCCCGCTGGCTCTTCGACCCCGACAGCTGGTACACGGGCGACGGCGCCCCCCGGTGGGCGGTGGAGCTGGGCGACTACCCCGACGAGTCCTGCGGGATCTGCTTCCTCTGGGGCCAGAACATCACCCAGAACGGCGCGGTGAAGGCCGCCCAGTACGACTTCTGGCACAACGCGTACGGCCTCCAGGACTCCTTCCTGGCCATGGCCCAGAAGACCATGACCCACCTCAGGCAGAACCTGACCACCGAGCAGTTCGCGGGCGTCATCGGCTTCGACCCCTACAACGAGCCGTACGCCGGCACCTACGACTCCGGCCAGACCAGCCGCACCTGGGAACGCGACCTGCTGTGGCCCTTCTACGTGAAGTTCCGGGCCCGGATGGACGCGGCCGGCTGGCAGGACAAGCCCGCCCTCGTCGAGCCGAACCTCTTCTGGAACGGCAACGTCAGCAAGGAGGAGGGCGGGCTCCTCGACGCGGGCACCCTCGGCTCCCGCTACGTCTTCAACACCCACTTCTACGACCAGAAGGCCATCTCCGGAATCCTGATGTGGGGCAACGCCGCGGACGGACAGTACGTGAGCGACTTCGGCACGGTCCGCGACCGGGCCTCGGCGGCCGGCACGACGGCGATCGTCAGCGAGTTCGGCCACCCGCTGAACGGCTCGACCGCCGGCAAGGCGCCCACCGTCCTGAAGGCGATGTACCAGGCCCTCGACTCCCGGGTGAAGGGCGCGAGCTGGTGGACCACCCCCGCCGCCTCCGGACCGGTCCTGTCCGGCAACCAGTGGCAGTGGGACATCTACCACGGCCGTCACCACGAGCTGATGAACGACAACCCCGACAAGGTGCTCACCACCGGCGACGCCTGGAACGACGAGGACCTCTCCGCCGTACACCTCGACGACACCGGAAAGGCGACGCTCCGCCAGGACGCCCGGCTGCTCGACCGGATCTACCCCGGCGCCACCTCCGGCACGACCCTCGCCTTCACCTACGAGGACCGCTCCCGCGACGGCTCGGCCACCCTCACCTGGAACCCGGTGCCGAGTTCGCTGCCCAGCGTGGCCCGACTCGTGGGCTCGGGGCAGTACGGGCTGCACGTGTGGCGCTCGGGCAGCGGCTCGGCGCCGACCGAACTGCACCTGCCCGCCTCGTTCGCGGCCGCGTCGACGACCGTGGTCTCCGACCTGGGCACCGTCCACACGCCGCCGGCGTACACCGCGACCACCCCGGTCGGTGTCGCCGCCGAGCCGGGCGGCACCGGAAGCCGGCGCCTGCTGCTCACCGACACGGACTCGGGCACCCTGCACTACGCCCTGGTGACCAACGGCGCCACCGCCCCGTCCACGGCCCTGCTGACCGCGGCCCGCGGTGAGCTGGCCGCGTGGGCGGCGCAGCGGATCGGCGGGTGACGGCACGCCCGTGCGCCGGGGTCCGCCTCACCCCGGCGCACGGGCGGACGGGCCCGCTCAGCCGGCCGGAGACGTCCAGTCGGCCGCGACACGGCCCAGCCGCACCCGCTGCGGGTGGTCGCCCACCGGCACCGAGACGACCTTGCGGCCGGTCGCGAAGTCGATCGCCGTGACCTGGTCGGACCCGCTCTCGGAGACGACACAGTCCTTGCCGTCACCGCTGACCGTCGCCCAGTACGGCTTGGAGACGGGGACCAGCGGGCCCTCCCGGAGCGTGGCGCGGTCGACGACGGTCGCGTAGTCGTCCATCGTGCCCGCCACGCACAGCTTGCTGCCGTCCGGCCGCATCGACAGACCGTGGTGCCGCGAGTCGTTGACGAACGTGGTGCGGTCGTCGCTCGTCGCGGAGTTCTTCGGCAGCGTCTTGGTCCGGGTGATCCGGTCCGTGGCGATGTCGTACTCGAAGAACCCGTTGAAGAACGAGACCTGGAAGTACAGCTTGGACTCGTCCGGCGAGAACGTGGCCGGGCGCACGGCGTCCGAGTAGTCCGAGAGACCGATCGCGTCCAGCCGCTGCCGCATGTCGATCGTCTTCACCGGCTGGTACGTCGTGGCGTCGACGACCGTGATGCGCCGGTCGCCCTTCGTCCAGTCCAGCCACGTCGCGTCGAGGGCGGTGTTCACGTCGCCGATCGACATGGTCCAGATGTACTTGCCGTCCTTGGTGAAGACGTTCTCGTGCGGCTTGTCGCCCGTGGCGTACGAACCGAGCTGCTTGCCGGTGTCGATGTCCAGCACGTGCACCGTGTTCGACGTCGAGGCGGAGACCGCGACCCGCTTGCCGTCGGGGGAGACGGCCATGTGGTCGGAACGGTAGCCCGACACGGGGAAACGCCAGTTGACGGCTCCCGTCGCCACGTCGATCGAGACGACGTCCGCGAAGCTGGGCCGGGAGATCACCACGGAGGCGCCGTCCGGCGTGGAGTACATGTCGTCGACGAACTGGTCGTGGCCCTCGCCGACGCTGTTGCGGATCGTCATGAAGGCGATCCACCGGACCGGATCGGCGTTGATCTCCGCCATCCGCTGGTCCTTGTCGGGGATGACGTTGATCCGGCCGATCTTCGCGTAGTCACCGGTGGACCTGATGACGTCGGCGGTGCCGTCCCAGTTGTTGGCGACCAGCAGCACCTCGCGCAGTGCGGCGGCATCGGTGGTGGCGGTCGCGGCGGTGGCGACGGCCGTGGGGGCGGTGACGGTCAGGACGAGGGCGGCGGCTACGGAGCAAAGGTGCCTGGTTCTGAAGGCAGCCATGGCTGCTCTCTCCTCTGTGGGGTGGGAGGTCCCGAATCTGAACACGGATGCGTTCAGAGTTGACTTACTGGAAAGTAAGGAAGGGGTGCCCTTCGCCACAAGACCACGTACACGACAAAATTGGGAGACACAGCGATGAGGGAGGAACCGTGGCGGGCAGGCTGAGGGCGCCGACCGGCCGATATGCCGGCAAGTCCGCCGCGGAGCGGCAGGCCGAGCGGCGCCAGAGATTCCTGGACGCGGCGCTGCAACTGTTCGGCGACACCCCCGGCTACCGGGGCACGACGGTCGCGGCGCTCAGCGAGGCGGCCGGGCTGTCGACGCGGCAGTTCTACGAGGAGTTCCGCACCCTCGAGGACGTCCTGGCGGCGCTGCACCTCCAGGTCAACGACTGGGCCGAGGAGGCGGTCGTGGCCGCGTTCGCCGCCGCCCGGGACCTGCCCCTCGCGGAGCGGGTCGCCGCGATCTTCCACGCCTACGCCGGCAATGTCACCGCCGACCCGCGCCGGATCCGCATCACCTTCGTCGAGATCGTCGGCGTCAGCCCCCGCATGGAGGAACAGCGCCTGGCGCGGCGCGCCCGCTGGGTCGAACTCATCTGCGCCGAGGCCACGGCCGCCGCCGACCGGGGCGAGGCCGCCCCCCGCGACTACCGCCTCGCGGCGACGGCCTTCATCGGCAGCGTCAACGGCCTCCTGCACGACTGGAGCGCGGGCTGGGTGGACGCGACCCTCGACGAGGCCGTGGACGAGCTGGTGCGGCAACTGCTGGGCATCCTGCGGCCGGTGGGCTGGGACCCCGAGCAGATCCGATAACGGCGCCGGCGCCGTCACGCCATCCGCCCCACCGCCTCCACCACCCTCCCCACCCCGTCCTCCTCACGCACCCGCGCCCCCAACTCCCGTGCCCGGTCCCGGAACACGGGCTCGCGGGTCGCCCGCACGAGGGCTCCGGCCAGCGTGTCGGCGGTCAGACGGCGCAGGGGTACGGCTCCTGGCGCCACCCCCGCGGCGACCAGCCGCTCCGCCCAGAACCCCTCGTCGAACTGGACCGGCACCGGCACGGCGGGGACACCGGCCCGCACCCCGGCGGCCGTCGTACC
Organism: Streptomyces sp. NPDC058335; assembly: GCF_042723915.1. Lineage (NCBI taxonomy): Bacteria > Bacillati > Actinomycetota > Actinomycetes > Kitasatosporales > Streptomycetaceae > Streptomyces > Streptomyces sp. NPDC058335. The sequence continues at coordinate 51,002 of NZ_JBHXHX010000014.1, forward strand.
GGCGCCGCAGTGGTGGACGACGGCCGCCATCGCGGGGAAGAGCAGCGAGTGCGGGACCTCGTCGACGGTCAGCATGTCGTCACCCTCGGCGGCGAGACCGGCCCAGCCCCGCTGGACGATCCCCCGCAGCCCCGCCCGCCGCAGGCCGCTCACGATCTCGCCGCTGAGCCGCCCCGGATCGGGCACGGTCGCACTGCCCAGGCCGACGAACACCGGCGCCGGCCCCGCCTCCAGGAACTCCCGCACCCCGGCCGGAAGCCGGTCCGCACCGTCGTACGGCCACCAGTAGCCGGTGATGTCGAGTTCCGGCCGCCAGTCACGGGGCCGGGACACCAGCCGCGGGCTGAAACCGTGCAGCACCGGTCCCGCCCGCCGCACGCCCACCCGACGGCCCGCGGGCAGCCCCAGCCGGGCGCGGACGGCCGGCAGAGCCGGGGCGAAGACCTGCTCGACGGCCCACTCCACGCCGTGCCCGGTGAGCCGGTTGGCGACCCCGCCCCAGGAGCCGCCGCCCAGCATCGGCGGCGCGAACTCCCGGGTCCGAGCGACGGGTTGGAGGGCCAGGTCCAGGCTCGGCAGCGACAGCCCCTCGGCGATGACATGCCCGAGCGGCGCCACCGAGGCGGACAGCAGCAGGACGTCACTGGTCCGGGCGGCGGTCACCAGATCGTCCGTCACCCGCCCCACGACCGCCCGCGCGAGGCGCGCCACCCGCACCAGCTTGCCCACGCCGGTGGAACTGCGGTGCAGCCCGCGCCCCCGCTCCGACTCCAGCTCGGCCCGCGGATCGACCGGCACCGGATGAAAACCCACCCCCGACCCCACCACCAGCGGCGCGAACCGCTCATGCGTGACCAGCGTGACCTCGTGCCCCGCACACACCAGCGCGTACCCCAGCCCGGTGAAGGGGGCCACATCACCCCGGGACCCGGCCGTCATGATCGCCACTCTCACGACGGCCAGTATGCGACCGCGGGGAAGGAGGCGGGCCCCCTTCGCGGTATGTGCGGTCCGAACCCGGTGGTTTCCCTCCTACTCGTCCCACGCCTGGATCATCGTCTGTTCGACGATCTTGCCGTCGCGCAGGGTGATCATCGACTCGGAGAGGACGCGGACGCCGTCCGCGTATTCGCAGGACTCGCTGAAGGCGGCACGGTCGCCCTGGACGACGCAGTCCTCCAGTCGGTGGGTCATGTCGCGGCTGTACACGTCGTCCAGCATCTCGGCGATCTTGTCGCGGCCGTGCAGGACCGTCGGGTGGCTGGGCCGGCTGTTGTGGTCCACGACGCGCATTTCCGCATCGTCCGCGTACAGCGAGAGCAGCGTCTCCGGTGTGTGGCCTTCTATGCCCCTGCGCAGGGTCTCGGTGTCGAAGGCGGAGCCTGTCGCGGTGCCCATGGTGACCTCCTTCGAGGACCGCGGGCCGAGGGGGACGGCCCGGTGGGCCCTCACCCTTAGAGACTCCTCCGCGGGGCCGTGCTCGGCAAGCGCGGACGGCGTGCTGCGCCCTGTCGGGTGGGCGCCGCCCCGTACCCGTGTCCGCGGGGCGGTCCGGCGCGTTGCAGTGGGCATGATCTCCACTCGTCGCATCGTCGCCGTCGCCGCTCTCGCCGCCGGGGTCACGGGCCTCGCCGCGCCCCTGGCGAGCGCCGCCGAAGTCCCGGCCGCAGGCAAGCTGAACCCGCTCAGCGCGCTGGACTCGTTCGCCGAGGCGCAGGTTCCCGCCGAGCGGCGGGGCGAACTGCCATCGGTCACGGAACAGGTGAACCAGCTGAACAACGTGAAGCGGCTCCAGCAGCTGAACGAGCTGCAGCAGGTCACCGGCCTCGTCGCCCCCGTCACCGGGCTGGTTCCGGCCGTCCAGACCTGACCCGTGCCGTACGTTCCCGCTGTCCCGAGTGGGGGCCGCCCGGACTCCGGGCGGCCCCCACAGGCGTTCAGCCCGCCGTCGCCAGGAACTGGGTCGCCGCCAGCTCGGCGTAGAGCGGGTCGGCCGCCACCAGCTCACGGTGCGTGCCCACCGCACGGACCTGCCCGGCCTCCATGACGACGATCCGGTCGGCCGAGGTGACCGTCGACAGCCGGTGGGCGACCACCAGGACGGTGGTCGTCCGGGCCACGTCCGCGACGGTGTCGCGCAGGGCGGCCTCGTTCACCGCGTCCAGCTGGGAGGTCGCCTCGTCCAGGAGCAGCAGCCGCGGGCTGCGCAGCAGGGCGCGGGCGATCGCCACCCGCTGGCGCTCCCCGCCGGACAGCTTGGTCCCGCGGTGCCCGACCAGCGTGTCGAGACCGTCCGGCAGCCCGCCGACCAGCGTGTCGAGACGGGTCGTCTTCAGCACCCGCCGCACGGTGTCGTCGTCGGCCTCCGCGTTCCCCAGCAGCAGGTTGTCGCGCAGGGTTCCCGACAGCACGGGGGCGTCCTGCTCGACATAGCCGATGGCGGACCGCAGCCGGCCCAGCTCCCAGTCCGGCAGCGGACGGCCGTCGAAGGTGATCGTCCCGGAGTCGGGGTCGTAGAACCGCTCGATCAGCGAGAACACCGTGGTCTTGCCGGCGCCGGACGGGCCGACGAACGCGGTCATGCCGCGCGCCGGGACGTCGAACGTCACCCCGTGATGGACGTACGGCAGATCGTCGGCGTACCGGAAGCGGACGTCGCTGAAGGCCAGCGAGGCGGGTTCGGCCGTCGGCGAGGGCAGCGGCGCCGGGCTGGACGCCGGCTCGGCGGGCAGCAGCAGCGTCTCCTGGATGCGGCTGAGCGCGGCCGAGCCCGCCTGGTACTGCACGACCGCGCCGATGACCTGCTGGATCGGCGACATCAGATAGAAGACGTACAGCAGGAACGCCACCAGCGTCGCGATGTCGATCGCGCCCGTGGCGACCCGCGCGCCGCCCACCGCCAGCACCGTGATGAACGCGGTCTGCATCGCCAGCCCGGCCGTGTTGCCCGCCGCCGCCGACCACTTGGCGGCCGACACGCTCTGCCGCCAGGAGTCCTCCGCCGCCGCGTGCAGCGCCTTCTCCTCACGGTCCTCGGCGCCCGCCGCCTTCACCGTGCGCAGCGCGCCGAGCACCCGCTCCAGCGAGGCGCCCATCACGCCGACCGCGTCCTGCGCCCGGCGGCTGGCCCGGTTGATGCGCGGCACGATCACCCCGATGACCGTGCCCGCGACCAGGATCACCGCCAGCGTGACCCCGAGCAGCACCGGGTCCACCACCCCCATCAGCACCACCGTCGCGACGAGCGTGAGCCCGCCGGTGCCGAGGCCGACCAGCGAGTCGGTGGTGACCTCCCGCAGCAGGGTCGTGTCCGAGGTGATGCGAGCCATCAGGTCACCGGGCTCGCTGCGGTCCACCGCCGCGATCCGCAGCCGCAGCAGGTACGACGACAGCGCCTTGCGCGCGCCCAGCACCACCGACTCGGCCGTGCGCCGCAGCACGTACGAACCCAGCGCGCCGACCGCCGCGTTGGTGACGACCAGGGCCGACAGCAGCACCAACGCGCCGGTGATCGCCCGGTCGTGGGACAGGTCGTCGATCAACCCCCGCGCCACCAGCGGCAGCAGCAGGCCGGTCGCCCCGGTGACCAGCGAGAGCAGCGCCCCCGCCAGCAGGGTCCAGCGGTGCGGTCTGACGTATCCGAGCAGCTGCCGCCACGGGGGCTGGACGGCGGCCGTCTCTGCGATGCTCACGAGGCTCCTCGATGCCGGTCGGGTTGCGGCGTTCAGGCTACGTCGACGCCCGCGGGACCCGGCCGGGGGACCACGTTCCGGCCGGTGACCTGGCTCGACGTACGTCCGCTACCGATCAGTCACGCGTAGGGTCGGAGGCGGACGGTCGGCCGTCGACGAAAGGAACAGCAGCATGGCGCAGGAAGTGCGCGGAGTGATCGCACCGGGCAAGAACGAACCGGTGCGGGTGGAGACGATTCTCGTGCCGGACCCCGGACCCGGGGAAGCCGTGGTGAAGATCCAGGCCTGCGGGGTGTGTCACACCGACCTGCACTACAAGCAGGGCGGGATCAACGACGACTTCCCCTTCCTGCTGGGCCACGAGGCGGCCGGCGTCGTGGAGTCGGTCGGCGCGGGCGTCACCGACGTGGCCCCCGGCGACTTCGTCGTCCTGAACTGGCGGGCCGTGTGCGGCCAGTGCCGGGCCTGTCTGCGCGGACGCCCCTGGTACTGCTTCGACACCCACAACGCGAACCAGAAGATGACGCTCGCCTCGACGGGGCAGGAACTGTCCCCGGCCCTGGGCATCGGGGCCTTCGCGGAGAAGACGCTGGTCGCGGCCGGTCAGTGCACCAAGGTCGACCCGTCCGTCTCGGCGGCGGTCGCCGGGCTGCTGGGCTGCGGCGTGATGGCCGGCATCGGCGCGGCCATCAACACGGGCAACGTCGGGCGCGGCGACACCGTCGCCGTCATCGGCTGCGGCGGGGTCGGTGACGCGGCCATCGCCGGAGCGAACCTGGCGGGCGCGGCGAAGATCATCGCCGTCGACATCGACGACCGCAAGCTCGCCACCGCGCGGACGATGGGCGCCACCCACACGGTCAACTCCAAGGAGACGGACCCGGTCGAGGCGATCCGCGAGCTGACCGGCGGCTTCGGCGCGGACGTGGTGATCGAGGCGGTCGGCCGCCCGGAGACGTACAAGCAGGCCTTCTACGCCCGCGATCTGGCCGGTACGGTCGTGCTGGTGGGCGTGCCCACGCCGGAGATGAAGCTGGAACTGCCGCTGCTGGACGTCTTCGGACGCGGTGGCGCGCTGAAGTCCTCCTGGTACGGCGACTGCCTGCCCTCCCGCGACTTCCCCATGCTGATCGACCTGCACCTGCAAGGCCGCCTGGACCTCGGCGCGTTCGTCTCCGAGACCATCCGGCTCGACGAGGTCGAGAAGGCCTTCGAGCGGATGCACCACGGCGACGTGCTGCGCTCGGTGGTGGTGCTGTGATGGCCGCCCGCATCGAACGCCTCGTCACCTCCGGCCGGTTCAGCCTCGACGGCGGCACCTGGGACGTCGACAACAACGTCTGGATCATCGGCGACGACCACGAGGCCGTCGTCATCGACGCCGCCCACGACGCCGACGCCATCCTCGCCGCCCTCGGCGACCGCCGGCTGACCGCCATCGTGTGCACCCACGCCCACAACGACCACATCGGCGCCGCGCCCGCCCTCGCCGACGCGACCGGCGCCACCATCTGGCTGCACCCCGACGACCTGCCCCTGTGGAAGATGACCCACCCCGACCGCGACCCCGACGCCCGCCTGGCCGACGGCCAGGTGATCGAGGCCGCCGGCGCCGACCTCACGGTGCTGCACACGCCCGGCCACGCGCCCGGCGCGGTCTGCCTGTACGAGCCGGGGCTCGGCGTCCTGTTCACCGGCGACACCCTCTTCCAGGGCGGCCCCGGCGCCACCGGCCGCTCCTACTCCCACTTCCCGACCATCATCGACTCCATCCGCGACCGCCTCCTGACCCTCCCGCCCGAGACGAAGGTCCTCACCGGCCACGGCGACCCGACGACCATCGGCGCGGAGGGCCCCCACCTCCAGGAGTGGATCACGCGGGGCCACTGACCCGAAAAAGTGACCTCGCCGGAAAAGGTGACAGGAGATGTCCGGCTTCCGCGTGATCCTCGACGAAGGCATCGAAGGAACACCACAGGAGGTCGCACATGTCCGGTCCGTCGGCAGGAAACGCCACGCTGGAAGGCAGGGTCGCCCTGGTCGCCGGGGCGACCCGGGGAGCGGGGCGGGGCATCGCCGTGGAGCTGGGTGCGGCCGGTGCGACGGTCTACGTCACCGGCCGCACGACCCGCGCCCGCCGCTCCGAGTACGACCGCCCCGAGACGATCGAGGACACCGCCGACCTGGTCACCGAGGCGGGCGGCCACGGCATCGCCGTACCCACCGACCACCTCGAACCCGCCCAGGTCCGCGCGCTCGTCGACCGGATCGCCGACGAGCAGGGCCGGCTCGACGTCCTCGTCAACGACATCTGGGGCGGCGAGAACCTCTTCGAGTGGGACACCCCCGTCTGGGAGCACGACCTGGACAAGGGCCTGCGGCTGCTGCGGCTCGCCGTCGAGACCCACGCGATCACCAGCCACCACGCCCTGCCGCTCCTGCTGCGCCGTCCGGGCGGCCTGGTCGTCGAGGTCACCGACGGCACCGCCGAGTACAACCGTGACACCTACCGCGTCAACTTCTTCTACGACCTCGCCAAGACGTCCGTCCTGCGGATGGCCTTCGCCCTCGCCCACGAACTCGGCCCGCGCGGCGCCACCGCCCTCGCGCTCACCCCCGGCTGGCTGCGCTCCGAGATCATGCTCGACCACTTCGGGGTGCGCGAGGACAACTGGCGCGACGCGCTCGGCAAGGTGCCGCACTTCGCCATCTCCGAGACGCCCCGCTATGTCGGCCGTGGAGTCGCAGCCCTCGCCGCCGACCCGGAAGTGGCCCGCTGGAACGGGCGGTCGCTGTCCAGCGGCGGCCTCGCCCCCGAGTACGGATTCACCGACCTGGACGGCAGCCGCCCCGACGCCTGGCGCTACCTGGTGGAGGTTCAGGACGCGGGGAAACCGGCGGACACGACGGGGTACCGGTGAGGGGGGCCGCCCGCGCGATGTCTTAGCGTCGCTTGACGCCCCTGTAGATCTTTCACTTGCCCTGCGAGGTGGGTCTCGGGCAGCTCTCCCCAGCGCAGCCCACCTCGCCCAGGCGCCTCCCCGACGTCCCGCTCGCCTTGCGTCCTGCCCGCGCCGCCCTGGTGCAGGGGCGACGCGGCCTCGTCAGCCTCCAGGCGGCGGCCAACGTCGCCGGGCGCGGCGCGGGCGGCGACCTCGTCCAACTGCTCACCGCACCCGTCGCGGTCGTCTGCGCGGCGGGCGGCCACCTCGTCTCCGCGCTCCAACTCCGCGCCGTACACCAGCAGAAGGGTGCCGTCCGGGCCGACCCCGTCGACGGGCGGCGGACCGAGGCCGGGGCGCCTCGTCCAGCCGGGCGACCGGCCGTTCGGCGAGACCGGCCACCTCACCGGCGGCGAGGTCACGGGCGGACTGGAGAAGCTCGGGGAGCCGGGAGAGACCGTCGGCCAGGATGCGGTCCCTGCGGCGAGCGTAGGCAGGGGGCGGGCCGCCGCACCCGGTCCGCTCGCGTGGAAGTGGACCGCCGGGGAAGTTCACCGTTTCGTCACAGTACGGTCTGCGCTACAACCGAAGCCCCGGGAGACGGGTCTAGTTGGTGGAGTCGCCGGAATCGGGCCAGGGAGAGGGCAGTGGCAGTCATGGGGGACATACGCAGACGAGGAGCCGTCGTGCTCGGGGTCACGGGGCTGATCGCGCCGCTGACGCTCGCGCTGGGCGCGGCGCCCGCACAGGCCGCGAGCTGCACCACGCAGGCCGGGCCGTACCAGAAGCAGGTCGAGAAGTTCCTCGGCCGGCCGGTCGACGGCAGGCAGTCGTCGACCGATTGCAAGGCCATCCAGGCCTTCCAGAACAAGCACGGCATCAGGCCGAACATCGGCTACGCGGGCCCCGTCACCTGGGGTGTGATGGATCTCATGAACAAGCAGAAGGCGGTGGGCAGCAAGCCCAACAAGGCCGGCAAGTGCCCGACCAACAAGGGCCGCATCGCCTGCGTCAACCTCACGCTCCAGATCAGCTGGATCCAGGACGGCAGCCGCCTCGTCTACGGGCCGGTCCCGGTCCGCACCGGACGCAACGGTTACGAGACCCGCACCGGCCTGAAGAAGGTCTACTGGCGCAACATCGACCACGTGTCGAGCATCTACGACGTGCCGATGCCGTACAGCCAGTTCTTCGACGGCGGCCAGGCCTTCCACTCGGTGGGCGTCAGCATGTGGAACCCGCCCGGCTCGCACGGCTGCGTCAACATGACGAAGACCGCCGCGAAGAAGTACTGGTCCCTGCTGAAGACCGGCGACGACGTCTTCGTGTACGGCCGCAAGCCGGGCACCTGACAGGGAGCAGGGCGAGCGGATACGGGCAAACGGACGTGATCAGTGACACGTCCGTTTTGTCTGTTTAGGGCGTGTATTACTCACGTCGCCTTCACCTCCGGCCCCGTAAGATTCACACCATGTCCACCACTGTTGAACCCCTCTCCGAGCGATCGGCCGCGGAGGTCAACGAGGAGATCCGGGCCCTGTGGCTCCGGTCGGGCGGGACACTGACGGGCGAGCAGCGCGAGGAGTACCGGCGGCTCGTCCTGGAGTGGGCCGCCGTGGCCCCGCACTCGGTCGAGGCGGCCTGACAGCCGTCCGGCCGCGGGGCCTCCCGCCTCGCAGCTCCGCCCCAGCAACTCCGTCCGGGCACCCCGCGTGGGTGCCCTTCTCGTTGTCCGGCGACACCACCGTGTCCGGCGTCACCTCATCCCCAGGTCGCCGAATAGCGCCGCTGGTACGCCTTGCGGTCCTGTTCCGCCCGGATGTACCGGGTGGCCACCAGCGCCACCAGACTGCCCGCGATCACCAGCAGGCCGGGGCCGATGTTGCGCGGATCGGTGAGCCGCGCCGCCAGTGACACGGCGCTCGTGCCGCCCGTCACCGGAGTCGTCGAGCCCGGCGTGACCGACCCCGGGGCCACCGCCGCCTGCGTCGGCGACGACGACGGCTGGGGGGCGCCCGAGGACGGCGCGGCCGAGGCGCCGTTCCGGGCGGCGTCGGAGGGCGCCGCCACGATCAGCTGTACCCCGAGCTGCGCCAGCGCCTTCGTCACCGGCTGGAAGAACGTCGTACCGCCCGTCGTGCAGTCGCCGCTGCCGCCCGAGGTGACGCCGAGCGCGACGCCCTCGGAGAACATCGGGCCGCCGCTGTCGCCGGACTCGGCGCAGACGTTCGTCTCGATCAGGCCCGAGACGGTGCCCTCCGGGTAGTTGACCGTCGCGTCGAGGCCGGTCACCTCGCCGTCGCGCAGTCCGGTGGTGCTGCCGCTGCGGAACACCCGCTGTCCCACGGCCGCGTCGCCCACTCCCGTGATCCGCACGCCGTTGCCGTCGCCGATGGCCACGATGTCCGCCCCCGCGCCGGCCTTCCCACCGGCGTACTGCACGAGCGAGAAGTCGGAGCCGGGGAACGTCGAGTTGACCGTCCGGCCCACCTGCTGGGCGCCCTGGTTGTCGGCGAACCAGTTGGATCCGGTGGGGCCGCAGTGCCCGGCGGTGAGGATGAAGTCGTTCGATCCGTTGGTCACGTTGAAGCCCGCCGAACAGCGCCCGCCGGTCGACAGGATGGGCTGCGCGCCGTTCAGCCGGGTGGTGAACGTGCCCTCGGTGCGCTCCATGCGGACGAAACTGCCGATGCCCGACGCCACGTCCGTCATCCGCCCCCAGTCGGAGGCGGACACCGTGCTGTCGCCGCGCACCACGACCTGATTGGACCTGTAGTCCGTCACCCATGCGGTCCCGGCCACCCGGGGCGCCGAACGCAGCGCCGCCGCGGCCGACTTCAGCTCGTTCATGCTGTGGCCGACGACCTTCGCCTCGGCGCCCGCCGCACGGACCGCCGCGGCCGAGTCCTCGTCGGTGACCGCGACGACCGGACGGCCCTCGGCGTCGACCCAGGCGCCCGCCGTCCGGGCGGTGCCGAGCCGCTTCACCAGGTCCGCACCCGTGCTCGCGACGGACTGCGCCGCACCGCCCGGCACGGTCTTCGTAGCGGGCGTCTCGCCCGCCATGGCGGCCTGCGTGACCATGACGCCTCCGAGGAGGAGCCCGCCGACGGCCGCCAGCCGTGTCGCTCGCCGGACGGTCCGTCGTCGTACGTGCCTCATGCATGGCTCCCGAAACAGCGAACGCGCGGTCCCAACACCGCGGGGTTCTCCCGTCGTTGAGAACCCTCACTCCCTTACGTGCCGGGACCCGGCCGCGTTCAGCCCGGAAACGATCACCTCACGGCTTGCGGGCCACCCCGCCGAACATGGCGACCTCCTCCGGCTCCGTCCCGTCGCCCTCCTCCGGGCGCCAGCGCGAGCACGACACCACGCCCGGCTCCAGCAGCTCCAGGCCGTCGAAGAACCGCGCCACGTCCTCGGGCGTGCGCTGGGTCAGCTTCGGCGTGCCGTGCTCGTTCCAGAACTTGACGGCCTCGTCCACGTCCGGCATCGACGGGCTGGTGATGGTGTGCGACAGCACCAGGTGGCTGCCCGCCGGCAGCCTGTCGACCAGTCGGCGCACCAGGGAGTACGGGTCCTCGTCGTCGCCGACGAAGATGACCACGCCGAGCAGGATCAGCGCCACCGGCTTGCTGAAGTCCAGGGTCTTCGCGGCGTGTTCCAGGATCGCCTCGACGTTGCGCAGGTCCTCGTCGAGATAGTCGGTACGGCCCTCGGGCGAGCTGGTGAGCAGGGCGCGGGCGTGCGCCAGGACCAGCGGGTCGTTGTCGACGTAGACGATCCGCGCCTCCGGGGCGGCGGCCTGGGCGACCTCGTGGGTGTTGTCCGCGGTGGGCAGACCGGTGCCGATGTCGAGGAACTGGCGTATGCCCACGTCGTGGACCAGGTGGCGCACGGCGCGGCCCAGGAAGAGACGGTCGGCGCGGGCGTACTCGCCGATGCCCGGGTGCAGTTGGCGGATCTGGTCGCCGGCCGCGCGGTCGACCTCGTAGTTGTCCTTGCCGCCCAGCCAGTAGTTCCAGATGCGGGCGGTGTGCGGCTGGCTGGTGCTGATGCGGTCGCGCAGTGACTGCGCCGCCTCGTCCACGGCCGGCGGGTTCTCGGTCACGGATCTGCTCCTGGGGGCCTGGTGCGTGCGATGTTTCGGGTCAAGGAGCAATCTAGACCCGTGAGTTGATCTCCGTGCGCCGTCCCCCGTTCTCCGCCGCCCTCCGGGGCGCCCGCCGCTGGCCCGTTCAGGTCGTCCCCGCTCACACCGCGGCCCCCTATCTTGTGGCCATGACCAGGATCCCGCACGACACGTCCGGTGAACCGAATCCGCTGCGCGCCCTCGGCCTCGACCGCCTCCGGCGCCGTACGAGCATGAAGTGGCGCACCTACCCCGACGACGTCCTGCCGCTGTGGGTCGCCGAGATGGACGTCCCCCTCGCCGAGCCCGTCGTCCGGGCGGTCGGTGACGCGCTGGCCCTGGGCGACACCGGCTATGCCGCCGGCACCGGGTACGCGGAGGCGCTGGCCGCGTTCGCCGCCAAGCGGTGGGGGTGGCACGGTCTCGCGGTCGAGCGGACGGCGATCGTGCCCGACGTGATGCTGGGCGTCGTCGAGATGCTCAAGCTGGTGACCGGGCCCGGCGATCCGGTCGTCGTCAACCCGCCGGTGTACCCGCCGTTCTTCCTGTTCGTCGAGCACATGGACCGGCGGATCGCCGAGGCGCCGCTCGGCGTGGACGGGCGGCTCGACCTCGACGTGCTGGAGGCGGCCTACCGGCGGGCCGTCGCGGGCGGCGGGCGGGCCGCGCACCTGCTGTGCAGCCCGCACAACCCGACCGGCACGGTCCACACCGCCGGGGAACTCGCCGCCGTGGCCGCCCTCGCCGACCGGTACGGCGTCCGCGTGGTCGCCGACGAGATCCACGCCCCGCTCACGGCCGGCGGCGTCGACTTCGTGCCGTACCTGAGCGTGCCCGGCGCGGACAGCGGCCTGTCGCTGATGTCGGCGTCGAAGGCGTGGAACCTGGCCGGTCTCAAGGCCGCCCTCGCCGTCGCGGGCCCCGCCGCCGAAGCCGACCTGGCCCTGCTGCCGGAGGAGGTCGGCCACGGCCCGAGCCACGTCGGCGTCATCGCCCACACCGCCGCCCTGCGTGACGGCACGGGCTGGCTGGACGCGCTGCTCAGCGGCCTCGACGACAACCGACGGCTGCTCGCCGATCTCCTCGCCGACGAACTGCCCGGCGTCGTGCACCGGCCCGGCGAGGCGACGTATCTGGCCTGGCTGGACTGCCGGGCGCTGGACCTCGGCGACGATCCGGCCCGCGCCTTCCTGGAGCGGGGCCGGGTCGCCCTCAGTCCCGGCCCGGATTTCGGCACCGGCGGCACCGGGCACGTACGGCTGAATCTCGCGACCTCGCCCGAGATCCTCGCGGAGGGGGTGCGACGGATGGCGTCCGCGCTGCGCTGACCCCGTGCACGGGTGCCTAGACTGCGGGGCATGGACGACAAGGCGCTCGACCGGCTCGGAGCAGGGAAGTACCTGCTGATCACCAGCTATCGGAAGAACGGGACCGGGGTCGCCACCCCCGTGTGGGTGGTGCGCGACGGGGACACGCTCGGGGCCTGGTCGGCCGCCGACGCCTGGAAGGTGAAGCGGATCCGGGCCCGCGGCGACGTCATGGTCGGGCCCTGCGACGTCCGAGGCAACCCCACCGGAGAGCAGATCCCGGCCACCGCCGAGATCTGCGACGCGGAGACCACCGCCCGCTACCGCACGCTGATCGCCCGCAAGTACGGCGTCGTCGGCCGCCTCACGCTGCTCGGCAGCAGGCTCCGGCGGGGCCTGACGGGGACGGTCGGCATCCGCGTGACCCTGTGAACGGACGAGGGGGCAGGGACCGTCCGGTCCCTGCCCCCTCACCGCACCTGTGCGGTCCACGACACCGGCACGCTACGACGCGTCCGTCACCGTTCCCGTCAGGACGGGGCGGCCGGGGAGCGGCTCGGCCTCGTCGTCGGTGAGCGCCAGGCGCACCGACTCGACCGGCTCCGCCACCTGGTCCGCCACCGTCACCACCGAGAAGTCGGCGGTGGTGGTCCCGGCGGGGATGCCGGTCCACGCCCACACGTTCGCCTCGGACAGCGGGCGCTCCGGATCGGGCAGGGTACCGGCTTGATCCAGCAGCCACTGCGGGTCGACGTCCTTGGTGGACAGCTCGGCGCCCCCGGTGGCCGGCAGCACCAGCACCGGCTGCCAGAACATCGTCTCGGCGGCCTCGGACAGGGAGATCCGCCAGGTCAGCGTCCCGCCCTCGGTCACCCGGTCCGTGACCGGGGTCAGGGTCACCTCGGGCGCGGGGTCGTCGTTCTGCGCGGTGACACCGCCCCGGTAGGAGCCGATGACGGCGCCGTGCACGGCCTTGGCGAGGACGTCGTGCTGTTCGTCGTAGCCGAAGCGGGTGTCGCCCTTCACCTCGACCGGGACGTCGACGGGGGTGGTGCCGGGCCGCACCGTGACCAGCTTGTCCACGGCCTGGCCGGTGTCCGGGTCCAGGACGGAGAAGCGGACCTCGCCGCTGCCGTGCCCGGAGACCCGCACCGGGACGTGGTAGGTCAGGTTCCCGGAGTCGCCCTCCTTGACCGTGAGGCGGCCGATGTCGACGCGCGGCAGAGCCGCCGCCGTCACCGCCGGGGTGCCGGGCGCCCAGCCCCAGGCGTCCATCAGCCAGGCCTGCCCGGACCCCGAACGCGGGGTCAGTTCCAGCGACTTGACGTGCCTGAGGTCGAGTCCGGCGCGGCTGGCCGCGGTCAGCGGGACGCGCACCTCGCGCGCCCAGTAGGAGGCGGTGCGCTCGCTGCCGGGCAGGCCGTCGACCGTGACCCGGCCGAGCCGGGCCCGGTGGCCGGCCGAGTCGGTGACGGAGACGTCCAGTTCGGTGCCGGTCGTGTTCGGCGGCACGAACACGCGCAGCGCCAGGCTCTTCGCGCCGGTGAGGGAGAGCGGCGCGGCCGGGCGGATGCGCGCCGCGGTGCCCGGTGCCGTCCAGTTCAGCGCGACCGCGCTGCGGCCGGCCTCCTTGTCGGTCTGCCACCAGGCGAAGTGGGGCGACGACCCCGTGGTCCCGGCGGGCAGACAGGCCTCGGCGGGGTCGGGGTCGATCGCCGCGCACAGCCTGCCGCCGGTCACCTGCACCCCGCCGTCGGGCAGGAACCCGGCCGTGCGACGGGCGCCGACGGCGTGGGTGAGCACCCGGGCCGGATCCGCGGACGGGGCGCGCCGCCCCGAGCCGTCGAGCAGCGGGCGCACCCGGTCGTCACCGGCGACGAACAGGCGGGCAGCGGCGGCGATGTAGGTGGCGCCGGCCTGGTGCTGCCGGTCGGCGGTCAGCCGGGTAGGGGCGCCCGCTGAGCACACCGGGTCGGGCTGCTCCGCGTCGTCCCAGAAGTCGTCGGAGGAGGGCGCCTCGGACAGGCCCGGCGTCCACTCCGAGTTGAAGTAGTTGTGGTTGGCGCCGACCACGTACACGGCGCTGTGCAGGGCGGTGCCGCGGCTGATGCCGCGCGTGCCGTCGACGTACACCTCGCCCTGGAGGTCGGACACGTCGCCGTCGCAGCCCGGCAGGATCGTCACGGACGGCACGTCGGCCACCGGATTCTGGCCGAAGATCGTCGGTCCGACGAGGACGGTGCCACGGATCTTCCAGCGCACCGGGCCGCGGTAGCCGTCCTGGGCGGCCGGCGGCGGGTACAGGCTGTCCATCGCGGCGCGGTTGACGCCCTCGCCGCCGCGCGAGTGCCCGACGAGCAGGACGCGGGACAGGTCGGCCCTCGGGGCGCCGCGTACGGCCGCGGGGGCGCTGCCCGGGTGGGCGGCCCAGCCGGCCCACTTCGCGAGATGCTGCCGCACGAGTGAGGAACGGGCCTGCGCGCCGCCGTCCTCGGCCTCCCAGTCCTGGCCGTTGATGCCGTTGGCGGAGATCGACACCGTCACATAGCCCTGCGAGGCGAGGAGTTGCTGGTCCTTGAGGTAGCCCTTGTGGCTCGGGATCGCCTTCATACCGGCCGGGCAGGGCCAGTCGCCGGTCACGTCGTCGCCGCCCGGCTGGTAGCAGGTGCCGTGCCGGCCGTGGAGGAAGAGTGCGAGCGGCCGCTTGCCGGTGACGCCCCTGGGCGCGACGACCACGGCCTCCATCTCGACCGGCTGGGCGAAGCCGGGCAGCTTCACCGGGTCGAGGCCGTACTCGCCGGTGACCGTGCGGTACGCGCCCGGTCTGCCGGGGTCCACGGAGTTGGCCGGGAGCGCGGCCGGGGGCTCGACGGCGGACAGCGCGTCGCGCCGTTCGCGCGCGGTGCCGCCGGCGGGCACGTCCAGCCGGCGTCCGCTCGACAGGACTTGGAGGTCCTTCAGGGGCGTGTCGCCGACGGCGCCGAGGGACAGCCGGAACGTACGGCCGTCGTTCTCCGCCTTCGGGGCGCCGAGCAACCGGTCGCCGGCGTGGAACTCCACGCGGGCGTCGCCCATGGGCACGGGCCGGGGCGAGCGCCACACCAGCTCGCGTCCGGCGCCCTCCCCGCCGATCTGCCAGCCGGGCGGCAGGGCACTGCCGGAGGATGTGGTCGACGGTCTTGTCTCGGACGGTTGCTGGGCTTGTGCCAGTCCCGGTGTTCCCGCCAGGGCCGCGAGCGCGGCCACGGCGGTGACACCTATTCGCCGGGCACGGATCAAGGGTCCACTCCTCAACGTTCGGAGCGCGGGAGCCCCGTCCGTATCCGGAGCCCCTCGCGTCACGAAGGAAGCGAAAAGGGACCTGTGGGTTGCCTGTGGTGACGGATCCGCGGCGGATTCTGCCCGCCCATGACAAGAATCCGGACACTGTCAACTGCCCTCGCCGTGTCCGGACTTGACCCGGCCGCAGGGGAGCGCCGCCGGGTCAGTGCCAGGCCCGGTACGGCTCGTCGATCAGCTGGAAGACCGGCTCGCCCCGCACCGGGTCCTTGGCCGTGGACAGCCGGACCCGGTCACCGCTGTGGATGCCGATGAGCGGGCCCATCACCCGGCCGCGCACCACGAAGCCCTCGGCCATCTCGACCAGGGACACATTGCGCGCGGAGGGGGTGTTGCGGTGCACCACCGTGGTGTGGCGGACCGTGCCGGTGCCCTCGCTGCGCTCGGTGCGCAGGTCGCTGCCCTGGCAGACCGGACACAGCAGCCGGTGGTACATGGCGGTGCCGCACCAGGTGCAGCGCTGGAAGAGCATCGCGTCCGTGTCCGTGGTGGCCCGGCGGTCGAGCAGACCCGCCGAGGAGCCCGCCGCCTGCTGAACGGCGCTTCCTGAGTGGTGGTACACGCTGGTCAACTCCCTGCACTTCGGCCGGAATCCCCCGTACGCGGCTCACCCGGGCACGGGCGTGCGCGGTTCGCCGTGCCACCGTGCACGCCCACAGAGTATGGCACTCAGTGCCACCCGTAAAGGTACTGCGTACCCCCAATCTGGCGGGAATGACGCAGGGGAGAACCCCGCCGCCTACTCGCGCCCGAGGGTCGTCTCGATCTCCTGCACCATCCGCCACAGCGGCGCTCCCCGCCGTGACACGACGACCACCACGTCATCGGGATGCTCCGGGCGTCCGGGGTGTCCGGGGTGTTCCTGGACCGGGGCGGCGGGCGGGGCGCCGAACGCGGACTGCACGTACCCCAGCGCGTGGTCCACCGTGGTGCTCGCGTCGCCCTTCCCGTCCGAGCGCAGCCACGAGCGCAGCGCGTTGTTGTGGGCGGCGACCACGGCGGCCGCGATCACGTCGGCCCGCAGCGTCCCGTCGGGCCGGCCGGCGAAGCGGCCCCGGAGGTACTCGGCGAGGGCGCGCTCGTAACGCCACACCACCGACAGTTCGTACGCGCGCAGTCCGGGCACCTGCTTGGTGAGGCGGTAACGCTGCACGGAGAAGGACGGGTTCTCGGCGTACATGCGCAGCACCAGCCGGGCCGCGTCGCACACCCGGGGCACCGGCTCGTGCCCTTCGTCGCTCGCGGCGAGGAAGGCGGTCATGTCGGCCAGGCAGCGCTCGTGGTCGGGGAAGACCACGTCCTCCTTGGAGGGGAAGTAGCGGAAGAAGGACCGCCGTCCCACGCCCGCGAGCGCCACGATGTCGTCGACGGTGGTCTGCTCGTAACCGCGCTCCAGGAAAAGCCGGAAGGCCGCCGCGACCAGGGCGTCCCGCATGGGCGGTTTGGCGCCGGCCGCCTCGGCGCTGTCACTGGAGCTCATGACAGGGAACGTAACACCCGACCGGCTGCGATGGCACTCAGTTCCCTCCTGCGGGGAACTGAGTGCAGCCGCCGGGGGAGCACCCTCAGAAGCGCTCGGCCGCCTCGACCACGTTGGTCAGCAGCATCGCCCGGGTCATCGGGCCCACCCCGCCGACCGGCGGCGCGAACGACCCCGCGACACCGCTCACGTCCGGGTGGACGTCCCCGAGGATGCCCTCGACGGTGCGCGTGAGGCCGACGGACAGCACGGTCGCGCCCGGCTTGATCCAGTCCGGCATGACCATGTGCGCGACACCGGCCGCCGCCACGACCACGTCCGCCACGCGCGCGTGTGCGGCGACGTCCTGCGTGGCCTCGTGGCACAGGGTCACGGTGGCGTGCTCGGAGCTGCGCGTCAGCATCAGGCCCAGCGGCCGGCCCACCGTGACACCGCAGCCGATGACGCAGAACTGCTGGCCGGTGATGGCCACGTGGTTGCGGCGCAACAGGTCGATGATGCCGCGCGGGGTGCAGGGCAGCGGCGCCGGTATGCCCAGCACCAGCCGGCCCAGGTTCGCCGGGTGCAGACCGTCGGCGTCCTTGACCGGGTCGATCAGCTCCAGCACGGCGTGCGTGTCGATGTGCGCGGGCAGCGGGAGCTGCACGATGAATCCCGTGCACGCCGGGTCGGCGTTGAGCCGGAGCACCGCCGCCTCGACATCGGCCTGCGAGGCGGTCACGGGCAGCTCGACACGGATCGACGCGATGCCGACCTGGGCGCAGTCGCGGTGCTTGCCGCCGACGTAGGAACGGCTGCCCGGATCGTCGCCGACGAGGATCGTGCCGAGCCCCGGCGTGATGCCGTGCTCCTTCAACGCCTGCACGCGCAGGGCGAGTTCGCTCTTGATGTCGGCCGCGGCGGCCTTGCCGTCCAGGAGTGTTGCGGTGGTCACGGGAGTCGCGAGCCCTTCGGGAGTACAGAACACGTACAGGAGAGACGACGGGGAGAGACGACGCTGTCCCGGACCGGTCGGACGATCCGATACCCGACCCTGTCATCGTACGTCCCGCCCGCCCCACGCCCGCCGCGCCCGGAACGCCGACGTAGGCTGCCGGCATCCCCACCGTCGTCGATCCGCACCGCCCGTACCGCCGAGGAGTCCCGCATGTCCGCCCGCCCCCGCCTCCTCTATGTCACCGACCTGGCCTACGAGGCCCGCGGGCGCCGCTACGGCGACGAGGACGTCTTCCTCGCCTCCCGGCTGCGCGCCCACTTCGACCTCGCCCTGTGCCACCCGCTGGACGCGGCCGCGCTGATGGACGCCTTCGACGCCGTCGTCATCCGCAACAGCGGACCCGTCCTCGGCCACCGCGAGGCGTACGACGCCTTCCGTGAGCGCGCGCTGAGCGCCGGCACCCGCGTCTACAACCCGCTCACGGGCCGTGCCGACATGGCGGGCAAGCAGTACCTCCTCGACCTGAGCGCCGCGGGCTTCCCGGTCATCCCCACCGTCGACCGCCCCGAGGACCTGCACCGGCTGCCCGCGTCCGACCGCTATGTGGTCAAGCCCAAGCTCGGCGCCGACTCCATAGGCCTGCGGATCGTCGCCCCGGACGCCCTGCCGGCCCTGGCCGACGGTGCCACCCTGATCCAGCCGTGCGTCGACTTCGCCCACGAGATCTCCTTCTACTTCGTGGACGACGACTTCCAGTACGCCCTCTACGCCCCGCACCCCGACCGCCGCTGGCAGCTGGAGCCGTACGACGCCACCGCGCGGGACCTGGAGTTCGCCCGCCGTTTCATCGACTGGAACGGCCTCGCGCACGGCATCCAGCGGGTGGACGCCTGCCGCGCCCCGGACGGCGAGCTGCTGCTGGTCGAGCTGGAGGACCTCAACCCGTACCTGTCCCTGGACCTGGTGGACGACAGGACGCGGGACGCCTTCGTCGCCGCCATGGCCCGGTCGCTGCACCGCTTCCTCGCGGGCTGAACCGCGCCGCCCCCGGGCCCGTATCTCTCCCCGGGGACCCAGGGATCCCGGTACCGAGGGAGAGCAGCGTGCCGACAGCGGACGAGCCCGGAAAGCCGCACGAGCGCCCGGTCCTGGAACCCGTCCGGGTCCTCAGGCCGCGCAACACCGACGCCCTCGCGGAGCTGTTCCGCGAGATGACCGAGCACACCGAGGACCCGGAGAACGCCGAGGGCTACGAGAGCGTCCCCCTGCCCACGCCTGAGGCGCGGACACAGGAACTCCCGCCGGTCCCGGCGGTGAAACGGCCCGCACGCCGTACCGGGCCCCGCCGGGGCGCCGTCGCCGCGGGCGCCGTGCTCACGGCGGCGCTCGTCGGCTTCGGCTGCGCCCTCCTGCTGCCGGACGGCGACCGGGAGAGCACCGCCCGGACCCTCCCGGCCACCCCGCCGGCCACCACCGCGTCCCCGGCCGACCCCGACGGATCCGGCACCCTCCGCGAGGGCGCCACCGGCCCCGAGGTCACCGACCTCCAGCAGCGCCTGCGACGCATCCCGGACGTCTACGACGACGGCGCCACCGACGGCCGCTACGACACCGTCCTCACCGAGGCCGTGGCCCGCTTCCAGCTCTGGTACGGCATCCGCGGCGACGAGAGCGGCGTCTACGGCCAGGACACCCGCCGCGACCTGGAGTCACGCACCGGCTGACGGGACCGCGCCGTCTACCGCGCGGCTTCCTCGCCCTCCGCGGGCACCCGGATGTCCAGCACGCACACGTCGTCCCGCCGCTCCGGCTCCAGCAGAGTGCCGAGCAGCCGGTCCAGCGGGGCCGCCCCGCCCGCGCCCGGTACCGCGGCGGCGCGGGCGAGCCGCTCCAGACCGCGGTCGATGCTCTCCGAGGGTTGCTCGACCAGGCCGTCGGTGTACAGCACCAGCCGGTCACCGGGCGCGAGGCGGCACTCCGCCTCCTCGTAGCGCGCGCTGTCGCCCGCGCCGAGCAGCATCCCGAAGGGCCGGTCGAGGTAGCGGGCCTTCCCGTCGCGCAGCAGCAGGGGCGGCGGATGGCCCGCCTGCGCCCACACCAGCCGGCGTTCGCGGGGGGTGTAGCGGGCCAGGACCATGGTCGCCGTGCCGTGCGGATCGCGGGAGTGCAGCAGCAGGGCGTTGAGCCGGCCGAGCGCGCCGGTCAGTGAGGAGCCGGTGATGACCATGCCCTTGGCGGTGAACCGCAGCAGGGCCATCGCTGCGACGGCGTCGATGCCGTGCCCGGCCACGTCGCCCACCACGAACAGGGCGTCGCCGTCGGGCAGTTCGATGGCGCTGAACCAGTCGCCGCCGACGTTGAGCCCCGACTGGGCGGGCAGGTAGGCGATGTCGACCCGCAGTCCCGCCAGCCGCACGGGCTGCTTCGGCAGGGGGAGCAGCGCGTCCTGGAGCCTGGCCGCGACCGTGCGCTCGGCCTGGAGCACCCCGTGCTGGGTGAGGACGGCCCGTTCGCTGGCGACCAGAGCGAGTTCGGCACTGCGCTGCGCGGTCACGTCCTGGACGAAGCCGTGCACCTCGACGGGGGTGCCCCGGTCGTCCGGCACGGCCTCGGCGACCGCCCGCAGATGCCTGATCCCGTCGCGTGCGACGACCCGGAACGGCACGTCGCACGGCCGGCCCTTCCGCATCAGCTCGGTGACGGCGCGGGCCAGCGCGGGCATGTCCTCGGGCAGTGCCAGGCCCGGCAGCCGCTCCAGCGGCACGGCGCCCTGCGCTGGATCGCGGTCGAAGATGGCGAAGACCTGGGAGGACCAGTTCACCTCGCCGCTGACCAGGTGCCAGTTGGCCCAGCCGAGGTTGCCCAGCCGCTGCACGTCCGCGAGGCGCTGCTCCTGCCGGTCCGAGGGATCGTGCCGGCTCCAGTTGACGACCAGTCCGTCGCCCAGCCGTGCCACCCGCGCCGAGTAGGTGGACAGCTCGCCGACCCCGGCCACGACGTGCTGCCGGGCGAAGGGCTCGCTCTCGTAGGGCCGTCCGGAGACCAGGGTGTCCAGGCAGCCCTGCCACAGCGGTTCGTCGGCCGGCACCGGCCAGCACTCGAGGAAGCGCAGACCGAGCAGTTGGCGGCCGCTGCGGCCGACGGCGTCGGAGGTGTCCGCGGTGGCGGCGTCGATGCGGAAGTCCTCGACGTCCCCGGACGGGTCGCGCAGCGGGGTGAGGAGGACCGCGGCTCCCGGCAGCCGTTCGAACACCGTCCGTACCGCCTCCGTCGCCGTGCCGACCGCGGTGTCCTGCCGGATGCCGAACATGCGCAGCGGGCCCGCGCACAACCGGGCCGCAGCCAGCAGGCGTCCACGGACCTCGGGGGTGAACGGTCCCCCGCGGCGCCGGAGTACGCCGACGGCGAAGTCGGCCGACTTCCCCGTGGCCACCGGCAACCAGGCGCGGGTCGGCCACTGTTCGGCGGGGTTCCCGATCAGCAGGTAGTGCCGCCGGTCCGCGCTGATGTCCTCCAGCCAGCGTGCCTCACCGGCGTCGAGGGCGTCGAGGGCGGCGATCCCGGTCAGCGGCGGCACCCGGCTCCACTGCTGGACGAGCAGGTCGTCGACGCCCGCGTGCCCGACGAGTTCGAGTCCGCCGGCGGGCAGCCGCGCGAAGATCAGGACGGCGTCGGCCCCGGTGTCCGGCGGGAGGTGGTCGAGCAGGCAGCGGGCGAGGTCCTGCGGTCCGCCGACCCGGACCAGCGCCCGGCCGAACCGGGCGAGCGCCTCGCCGTCGGGCTCCGCCGGGAACGGGGCGGACCGCGGCGGGCCGTCGGTGACCTCGTCGGCCGGGGACGGCTGCGCGACGGCACGGTCCTGCGAGCCGAGGCTCCCGAGGGTGATCCAGCACTCCTCGAGGAGCGTCCGCCGTCCCTCCTCGGCCCGCCGCTGGAGCTCCTCGTGGGCGGCGTCCGGGGGGCAGCCGGTGCGGGCCATCACGGCGCCCTTGGCGCGCTCCAGGACCACCGACGCGGCTGCCGCGTCCTGGAGCCGGTCGAGTTCGGCTCGCTGGCGGGCGACGACCTTGGTCAGGGCGGCCAGATCGGGTACGGCACCGGCCTCCGGGGGCTGGGCGGCTTCGCTCGTCACGCCTTGAGCATGGCACACCGGCCGTGGTCCCAGCACGGTCTTGCGTCATCGCTCCCGCCAGCGACGATGGCGGAGCGGAGGTGGAGCGGAGGGTGAGGTTCAGCGCCCGGGGCCGCTCTCCACGAGCGCCTCGGTGACCGTGCGGACGCTGCGGGCGATGTGCTGGAGCTGCAGCACCTCGGCGGCGTACATCTTGATCGTGTGCTCGATGACGGACTCGGGCAGGCCGAGGCGCGGCAGGTCGGCGCGGGCGGTCTGCAGAGCGGTGCGGGCCACCCGGATCTCGTGCTGGACCTGGATCTGCGCATGGCGGGCGAGCAGCACCGGGTGGCGCAGCAGCGCGGGGTAGCTCGCGTAGCGCGCGGGCACCAGCTCGCGCAGCCACTTGGCAGCGGAGCGCTCCCAGTCGTAGCTGCCGGGGGTCTTGACCTGGCACGGCCAGTCCGGGCTGATGCGCGTCGTCGTCAGGGGCATGATCATCGCTTCCGGGTGTGTGTCGTCGTGACGGGTGGTCCGACGGTTCTGGGCGGCCCCGGTCCAGGGGATGACCGGGGCCGCCACGGGCGCTCGCTCCGGCGAGGCCCCGAGCACCCTCGGCGCCGACGCGGGTAGGGGACGGCGGCTTCGGGTGCCCGTTCTGGTGCCCTTGGCGGGCGGGTGCGACCGTGAGCAGTATTTATATATGCCGTCTTCTTTGCAAGGCGTATGAAAACATTCATGCGCGATTTGTTCGCAATGATCCCTGTGCGTTTTCCAGGGACGGGGGTGCGGAGGAACCGGCGGCCGGCGGCGGGTCATTCACGCAGGAAGAACTGGTGCTGCTCGGCGATCTGCTCGTACTCCTCGAGCCGCGCCTGGGTGCGTTCGGGCCCCGCGTCCGTCATGGCCTGGAGCAGGGCCGCGGCCACCACGCCGGGGGCGGCGTAGGAGTCGAAGACCAGCCGGGAGCCGGTCCCGGTGGCGAAGGTGACGTCGGCCTCGTCCGCCACGGTCCCCAGCGCCAGGTCGGTGACCAGCGCGACCTTGAGGCCCGCACCGCGCGCGACCCGCACCGCGGTCAGCGTCTCCTGTGCGTGCCGGGGCATCGAGAACGCCAGCACCCACGTCCCGCCCGCCTCACGGGACTGCAGGAGAGCGTCGTAGGCGACGCTGCCGCCCCGCGTCACCAGCCGTACGTCCGGGTGGATACGGCGGGCCGCGTAGGCGAAGTACTCCGCCAGCGAGGCCGAGATGCGCAGGCCCAGGACGGTCAGCGGGGTGGAGGCCGACAGCAGCCGGCCGACATCGATGACCTGGTCGGGGTCGGCGAAGTCGCGGCGCAGGTTCTCCAGGTTCTCGATCTCCGCGTCGACCGCCGCCTGGAGTTCGTTGCTCCGGTTCTCCTCGGCCGCCGCCGGGCCGCCCGCGAGCGTGCCGAGCGCGATCGACTGGAGCCTCTCCCGCAGCGCCGGATAACCGCTGAACCCGACCGCCGCCGCGAACCGGGTCACCGAGGGCTGGCTGACCCCGACCCGGTCGGCGAGGTCGGTGATCGACAGGAACGCCGCCTCGGTGATGTGCTCGATCAGGTACTGGGCGATGCGCCGCTGCCCCGGGGACAGATGGGGCCCGTCGAAAAGCGCCCTGAGCCGGGAGGTCGCGGACACCTCCGCCTCCGGATCGGTCTTGCCCGAGGTGATCGTGGTCGCCTGTGCGCGTGCCTGCTGAGGCGATGGCACCGGTCCTCCTCCGTGTTCTCCCACGAAGCTCAACATAGCTCACGGACCGTGCCCGACCGGGTGCGCGAGAAGGCCGGTATGCGCCTGGTGGGAGGGCGGGGACAGGGGTACGCGGGGGAGCGATCCACCGGCGGGCGCGCGCCCGCCGGTGGATAGTTCCCGCCCGTCACGACGTCATCGCCGCACGAGGCGCACCGACAGACCGTCCGCCGTGTACACGGGCACGGCCCGCAGGCGGTCGGAGTTCAGCTCCACCCGGTCGAAGCGGCCGCGCAGCGCCGGAGCGTCGATCACGCGGACGGTACTGCCCATGGCCGGCGGGCGCTCCTCGTCCAGGCGCAGCGACAGCACGCTGTCCGCGCCCAGCACCACCCGGCGCGTCACGGTCAGGACCGCCTTGTGCCGGCCCGCGCGCAGGGTCGGCTCCAGCGTGCCCGACTCCTGGGCGAACAGGCCGTGCACCTGGACCGGTTCGTCGACGCGGACGGTCCCGCCCAGCACCCGCACGTCACCGTGGCCCAGCGCGTGCGCCGACGCCGACACCAGGACGCCGTCCGCCACGACGGTCCCGCCGGTGTAGCGGTTGTGGCCGGTCAGGGCGAGGGTGCCGGTGCCCTTCTTCGTCAGTCCGCCCCGGCCGCCGATGTCGTTGCGCCAGGCGTCGGCCGCCTGGAAGCCGCCGGCGGACCCGTCCAGCGTGACCGTCACGTCCGAGGCGAAGGAGCCGTAGCCGTCGGCCGCCCTGAACAGGTCGAGGCGGCCCCACTGCTCGAAGCCGTCCAGCAGGACGTACCCGGCGGGCAGCGCGGTCGTGCGCAGCACCTCGCGGCGCTGGGCCGCGCTCAGGTACGGCAGCCGCGTCTCCAGCAGCACCTCGGCGCCCTTGGGCACGGTGAGTGGCTCGTCGCGGCCCTCGCGGGTGAGCACATAGGTCAGCCGGGGCTCGACGGAACGGTAGTTGGCCCGACGGTCGGCGTAGCGGTCGCCGGCGTCGGAGTGCGCGTGGGCGTACAGGGTGTCGGCCGTGGTGCCGGTCCGCTCCGTGAAGTACGCCAGGGCCTGTGCCCGCGCCGCCTTCTTCAGCTCGGCGTTGGCCGGGTCGGCCAGCGCGGCCGCGGCGAGCGCGGTGGCCATGATGCGCCCGCCCATGACGTCGACGGTGGAGTGCATGCCGGACACGATCCGGGTGTGGCTCAGCTCGAAGGCGCGCGTCACCAGCTCCTGGAACCGCTCGGGCACCGCGTGCGCGAACGCCAGGGCCGCCAGGTGGAAGGCGTTGGTGTGCCCGCTGGGGAAACCGCCGTCGTCGACGGGGGAGGTGCTGCGCTGGCGCAGCAACTGGGTGACGACGACCACCTCCGAGTCGTAGACCGGGTAGCCGAGGGCGTCCGTGCGACCGGTGTCGACGACCTCGCTGTTCTCGTTCATGCGCCACGGGCGCGGGTACTGGAACGCGTACTTGCCGGGGTTGCCGGACGCGAACGGGCCGCGCACGGTGTCGACCAGCTTGGCGACCTGTCCGAGGTCCGAGGTGTACGACCCGGCGCCGAGCGCGGAACCGGCCGGGGCGTCGGCCGGAACGGCGTCGCTGATCGTGGTCGGGGGAGTGGTGTCGGGGGCGGTGGTGATCGAGGTGACCGCCTTGGCTCCCGCGCGGTAGAGGTCGGCGAGCGGGCCCAGGGCGCCGATCATCGCGTAGCTCTGGTGCTGGCGGTCGTGGACGAACGCCTCCCTGGCCTGCGCCTCCGTGCGCGCGGTGGTGACGCGGGCGCAGTAACGCATGTTGGCGCGCAGTATGTCGGGCCGCAGCGCGGTGCCGGTGTTCCAGGCCGCGCCGGTCTTCCAGACCTCCGCCATGCCGCCGAGGGCGCGCACCACGGCGTTGCTCTCGGGCGTGAGGTTCGCCATGACGTTGGTCTTGTAGTCGTCGACGAACGCGAGCGGAGCCGTGGCGGCCTTCGCGTCGGCGGCGGCCAGCCAGGAGACCAGCGTGGGCGCGGCGACCAGCGCGGCGGAGCCGCCCAGGGACGCCTTCAGGAAGCCTCTTCGGTTCACGGCGGTTGACGGCATGGAGGTGCCTCTCTCGAGTTGGGCGGCTTGTGCGGCTGGTGCGGTCGGCGGTCGGCGAGGTCGTGCGATCGAGTGCGACTCTGAACGGTTTTGACGATCCGTGAGCCGAATGGTGCGTACGTGCGAAGATCTACGGCCGTGTCGTGTCCCACCGGCGAGGGTCCGGCGACCGGGGCGTGTCCTGCGGGTGAACGGGGTGCCGTGGCTCGGGACGGGGCGGGCGCGCCCGTGCCGCCGGCAGGGCGCGGGATGCGGTGGTGACCGTCGCCAGCCGGCGGTGGCCGCGCCCGTGTCGTCGGCGGCGGGTGGGCGGACGCCGGTTTCCGGCCGTCGGGCTGTCGGCGGCTCCCGGCCACCGGTGTTCGCGGCGCCCCGGTGCGTGCGCGGACGCCACGTCACCGCCCCGCCCGCGCCACCGTCCCCCGGCTGCCGACCAGGCACCGGCCCCGGTGGGCGCCCCCTCACACCAGCCCCCGCGCCAGGGCGATCGCGCCCTGCACCGGCGGGACGCGCAGCGCCCTGGCCCGTGCCCCCGGCAGGGCCCGCGCGAGTGCCGTGGTGAACGCCTCGTACAGCGCGGGCTGGGCGAGCACCGTGCCGCCCGCGACCACGACGTCGTCCACGGGGACCCCGCGGGCGGCGAGCCGGGCGACGAGTGCGGCGAGCGCCTCGCCCGCCCCGGTGATCACGGTCCCGGCGAGCGCGGAGCCGTCGGCGGCGGCCGCGAAGACGGCGGGGGCGTGCCGGCCCCACTCGGCGGACAGGTCCGCGGCGCCTTCCAGGGCCGCGCCGAGCGCCGGCACCTCGGGCACTTCCAGCGAGTCGAGCAGCCCGAGCGCGAGGCGGTCGGGCCGCTCCCCACGGTCGTGCGCGGCCCATACCGCGCGGGCCGCCTCCCGGACCAGACCGGCTGCGCCGCCCTCGTCGCCGAGGACCGCACCCCAGCCGCCCACCTGGACGGGAGAGCCGTCGGGCAGCCGGCCCACGGCCACCGAGCCGGTGCCGGCGACCAGGCCGACGCCCTTGTCGAGGCCCGCGGCGGGGACGAGGAGTTCGGCGTCGCCCACGATCCGGGCGGGCACGTCGAGGAGGGCGGTGACGGCGGAGCCGATCGCGGCGCCCTGGCGCGGGGTCTCGCAGGCGTGCGCGCCGACGGCGAGGGCGGCGGGGCGAGCGCCGGTGGGCAGTGCGTCACGCACCAGGGCGGCCAGCCAGCCGGCGGCGGCAGCGGGGTCGTGCGGCCGCCAGCCGCCGCTGGCACGGACGTGGTCGGCGATGAGATCGCCCCCCGCGAGCGCGCGGAGGTGCGTCTTGGTGCCGCCCACGTCGATGCCGACCAGCAGGGGGCACGTGGGAGGAGAGTCCTGCACGGATCCTCTTTCGTCGTTGCGCTGGGCTGCGACGGCGGGCGAACCGTGTCCTGGGGACCAGGGGAAACAGGAGGGGGAGGAGGTGAACGAAGCCCCGGGACGGGCCTCTGACGGAGCACGGCAGGCGAGTACCGTGGTGTTCGTTAGGAAGTTAACTAACGAAGTACAGTGCGTCAAGAGTCGTCGCGCACTCGGCCCCGAGCGCGTTTCGGCCGGGCCGGGAACGTGCGGGAAACGCTTGACGCCGGCCCTTCCGTCGCCGTATTCCGCAGAGCTGATCGGCGGAGCCGGTCGCCGCGTGAGTGCGGCCCGTGACCTGAGTGGGGGAACCGTGGAAGACGTCGTGGCAAGAGCCCCCCGCCTGACCGAGAGCGCGGGGGCGGTGTTCGCCGTGCTGGCCGAGGCGGGCAGCGCCACCCGGCCACAGCTCGCGACCATGGCGGGCCTGTCCAAACCGACGGTGTCCTCCGCCGTCGCGGAGCTGGAGGGCGTCCGCCTCGCGGCCCACTCCGGCACCTCCTCCGGCGGGACGGGCCGGTCGGCGGCCGTGTACCGTCTCGGTCCCGCCGCCGGGACCGTACTCGCCGTCGATCTCGGCCCCGCCCTCACCCGGGTGCACGGCTGCGCCCTGGACGGCACGCTGCTCGCCGAGGCCACCGGCTCGCGGGCGGGGGCCGCCGACGTCGTACGGGAGGCGCTCGACGCGCTGCCGGACGATGCCCCGCTGCGGACCATCGTCGTCGCCGTGGGTGACGTCACCGCGCCGGGGGAGCGGGGCCCCGGCGTGCGCCCGGCGACCGCGAAGGCCGGTCCCGTGTTCGACGCCGTGGCCGTCGCGCTGCCGCCCGGCGTGCCGGTCCACCTGGAGAACAACGTGAACTGCGCCGCGCTGGCCGAGCTGCACCAGGGCGCGGCGCGGGGCCGGAACACCTTCGGCTATCTGCGGATCGGCGTGGGCATCGGCCTCGGCATCGTCGTCGGCGGGCGGGTGCTGCGCGGGGCGAACGGCGCGGCCGGAGAGCTGGCCCGGCTGCCCTACCCCTGGGCCGACGGCCGCGAGCCCCGGCACGAGGCCCTGGAGGACTACATGGGCGCCCGTTCCCTGCTGCGCCGCGCCGCCGAGGTCTGGCAGAAGGCCGACGGGCCGTGCCCGCGCACCACGGACCGGCTGCTCGCCCTGGCAGGGAAGGGCAGCGCCCCGGCCCGTGCCGTCCTGGAGCGTCATGCCGTGGACGTGGGCCGGCTCGCCGCCGCCGTGATCGCCGTACTGGATCCGGGGCTGGTCGTGCTGGGCGGCAGCACCGGCGCCGATCCGCGGCTGCTGCCCGGTGTGCGGGCCGAGGTGGAGCGGCTGAGCTGGCCCACCGAGGTGGTCAGCAGCACCGTCGGTGACCTGGGCACCGTCGTCGGCGCGGCCCGGCTCGCGGTGGCCCGGGGAGTCCAAACCGTGACCGAGGCGGCGCGGGCGAAGGATTGACGGCCTCGGACTCGGTCTGCCAATGTCCGGACAAGCGCTTTCTAAGTCGGCCGGGACGTCGACTTGGGGCAGGCGTCCCGCCCGTACCCGAGGTACGGCAGCCGCACGAGGGCGTGCTCGTGTGACGACGGCCATGGCGGCCGGGGATCCGTACCCGTCAGGATGGCGCGGCCGGGCGAGGCCGCTCCACCGGAAGGCGCCATCCAGAACAGCATCCCCGTGCCGCATCGACCGGCCGGGAATTCCGTCACGCACCTCAGGGAGGACCCGGTGGGTCACCACATCTCGCGCAGAACCCTCTTCCGCACCGCGAGCGGTCTCGCCGTAGCCGGCGCGCTCGGCAGCTCGCTCGCGGCCTGCTCCGGCGGTACCGGGGCCGGCAGCACCAGCAGCAAGCTGACCATGACCTGGTGGGGCAGCGACGAGCGTCACGCGGCCTACAAGAAAGCGCTTGCGACGTTCCAGAAGGACAACCCGAAGATCGAGATCCAGCAGACCTACTCCGGGTACGACGGGTACTTCGACAAGTTCAACACCAACGTCGCCGGCGGCAGCGCGCCCGACCTCATGCAGATGGACACCGCGCTCGTCGCCCAGTACGCCCGCAAGGGGGTCCTGGCCCCGCTCGACGAGTACGTCGGCAAGAGCCTCGACCTCACCGGCTTCGCCAAGACGCTCCTGGCGAACGGCACCGTCGACGGCAAGCTGTACGGCGTCCCGTCCGGCATCGGCGTCAACCAGCTCACCGTCAACCGCAGCGGCCTGGAGGCCCTCGGCCTGAAACTGCCCGACCGCGAGTGGACCTGGGCCGACCTCAAGTCGATCGCCCAGGAGGTCTACAAGAAGAGCGGCGGCAAGACCTACGGCGTCGACGACGGCGGCGGCGGTACCCTCCAGTGCTTCGAGATCTTCGCCCGGGAGAAGGGCCAGACCTTCTTCTCCGAGGACGGCAAGAAGGTCGGCTTCACCGCAGACACCCTCCAGGAGTGGTGGGAGTACTGGGCCGAGATGCGCAAGCTGAACGCCGCCCCGCCGCCGGCCATCACCTCCGCCGCGCACAACGACCTCACCAAGAACGCGGTCGTCATCGGCAAGTCGCTGTTCACCTTCGACTCCGGCGTCTACGGCGCGGGCGGCTCGATCACCGACGCGCAGCTGGACTTCCTGCCCACCCCGCAGGGCGACTGGTCGGGGGCCCGCGAGGGCAACTTCGTCAACGGCGGAGTGCTGCTGAGCGCGACGAAGAAGAGCAAGAGGATCGCCGACTCCGTCAAGATCATCTCGTTCATCGCGCAGAACGACAGTGCGATCAAGGACTTCCAGCTGCTGCGCGGCATCCCGCCGACGGACAAGGCCCGCAACCTGATCTCGGCCGGCCTGTCCGAGACGGACAAGCTGAACATGGCGAACGCCGACTACATCTCCCAGCGCGTGGGGAAGGCGACGAACGCGCTGCCCAACCCGGTACCCCCGCCGCAGGGCGCCGACCAGGTCTGGGACCTGCTGTTCCAGTCCAACCTGGCCGTGGCCTTCGGCAAGAAGTCCATCAAGGCGCAGCTCAGCGCGTTCTTCGACCAGGCGGCAGGAATTCTGTCCGCGTAACGCGCGGCGCACGTGGAAACACCGGGAGAGGCCAGGGAGATGAGTATGACCACCGCGAAGACCGACGAGGTCGTGAAGGAGGCGCCGGCTCCGGCGTCCCCGTCCGACCAGCGGGAGCGCGATCGTATGCGGCGCCGCCTCGCCAGAAAGCGGGGCGGAGGCTGGTGGCCGTACGTCTTCCTGGCCCCCTGGTTCGTCGGCCTGTTCGGCCTGACGATCTATCCGATGCTCGATTCGCTGTACCTGTCCTTCACCAACTTCGACCTGCTCACGCCCCCGGAGTGGGTCGGCACGAAGAACTACGAGCACATGTTCGCCGAGGACCCGGTCTTCTGGGACACGGTGCACGCGACGCTCCTGTACGTCGCCGTGTCCGTGCCGCTGAAGCTCGCGCTCGCGCTCGGCGTGGCGATGCTGCTCAACCGGGACCTCAAGGGCATCGGCCTCTACCGGGCCGCCTTCTACCTTCCCTCGCTGCTCGGCGGCGCGGTGGCCGTCGCCATCGTGTGGCGCCAGGTCTTCGGCGGCGACGGTCTGTTCAACGACTTCCTCAGCTGGTTCGGCATCAAGGGCCAGGACTGGATCTCCAGCCCCGACACGGCGATCTACACGCTGATCCTGCTGGCCGTCTGGCAGTTCGGCACCCCGATGGTCATCTTCCTCGCCGGCCTGAAGCAGCTGCCCAGGGACGTGTACGAGGCGGCGGCGATCGACGGCGCCGGCCCGGCCACCCGCTTCTTCAAGATCACCCTGCCGCTGCTGACCCCCATCGTCTTCTTCAACGTCGTCCTCCAGATCATCGACGCGTTCAAGACGTTCACCCCCGCCTTCGTCATCAGCAACGGCACCGGCGGACCGCTCAACTCGACGATGCTGTACTCCCTCTACCTGTACAAGAAGGGCTTCACCGACCTCCAGATGGGATACGCCTCGGCCATGGCCTGGGTGCTGTTCCTGGTCATCGCAGGCTTCACGGCGGTCAACTTCATCGCCAGCCGTTACTGGGTCCACTACGACGACTGACGCCTGACATCCGAGCGAGGAGTCCTTCCCACCATGTCCGCCATCACCCCCAACCCGTCGCCGTTGCAGAAGCTCCGCTCGGCCACCGGCCCCCGCCGCATCTTCATCCACACCGTGCTGATCGGCGTGGCGGTCGTCATGCTGTATCCGCTGCTGTGGATGCTGAGCAGCTCGCTCAAGCCCGACACCGAGATCTTCACCCACCCCGGACTCATCCCGAGCGAACTGCGCCCGGAGAACTACTCCGAGGGCTGGAGCGGCTCCGGCAACTCCTTCTCCCTCTACATCACCAACTCGCTGATCGTCACGATCGGCGCGGTGATCGGCAACGTCATCTCCTGCTCGCTGGCCGCCTACGCCTTCGCGCGCTTCGAGTTCCGCGGCAAGAAGATCTGGTTCGGCCTGATGCTCGGCACGCTGATGCTGCCCACCCAGGCCGTCCTCATCCCGCAGTACACGATCTTCTACAACCTGACCTGGATCAACACCTACCTCCCGCTGATCGTGCCGAAGTTCCTCGCGGTGGACGCCTTCTTCATCTTCCTGATGGTCCAGTTCATCCGCTCCATCCCGCGCGAGCTGGACCACGCGGCCATGATGGACGGCGCCAACCCCTGGCAGATCTACTGGAAGATCATCCTGCCGCTGATGAAGCCGGCCCTGATCACCACCACCATCTTCACCTTCATCTGGACGTACGACGACTTCCTGCACCAGCTCGTCTACCTCCAGCAGAACGACAAGTTCACCGTTCCCCTCGGCCTGACCCTGTTCCTGGACCAGACCAGCGGCTCGTCCTACGGCCCCATGTTCGCCATGTCGACCCTCGCCCTCCTGCCGACCCTCATCTGCTTCCTCATCTTCCAGAAGAGGCTGGTCGAGGGCCTGGCGACCTCCGGCATGAAGGGCTGAGCAGACGTGTACCTCCCGCACCAGCGCGGCCCGCTGCACGACCTCGCGGACACCCCGGAGGCCTACGACGCCGTGCTCGCCGACGTCACCGAACAGGCCCTGGCCCGGCTGACGCCCGAGGGCAGCCTCGAACACCCCGACTGCGTCGACGACATCGGCGACACCTCCCTCGGCATCACCTCCCTGCTGGCCCTGGCCTGGGAGCGCTCCGGGGACCCGCGCCTGCCGGAGGCCGTACGCCGCAGCGTGGACTTCCATCTGCGCGAGCGCGTCTACCGCGAGGACAACCCGGGCTACCCGAACCTGCGCGTCCGCGACTCCGGTCTGCCGTACGCGCGTTACACCCTCGCGCCGGGCGCGCACCCGATCGGGGACTGGCCGAGCACGGTCTGGGCGCTGCTCCAGATCGTCAACGTGACCGAGACCGCGACGAACCTGCTCGACGACGAACTCCGCCACGAGATGCTCCAGGTCGCCCACGGCTACTGGCGCTGGCTGACCGAGGCGACCTTCTTCAACCCGCAGGAGGCCGGCAACCAGGCCATCGGCTGCGTCGTCGGCGGCCTGATGCTGGCCCGCCAACTCCACGGGCCGGACGGCGAGTCCGTGCGCGCACGGGCCATGAGCCTGTACGAGGAGGAGATCCGCGCCCACCGCGTGCGCGACCGCGGCGCCCTCCTGCCCCCCGAGCACGGCGGCGCCTACGACAACAACTACGGCCCGATCTCCCTGTCCTTCCTCGCCCAGGCCCACCGGGTCAGCGGTGAGGAGGTCTTCGCCCGGGACGGCGACGTGCTCGCCCGGTACATCGACGCCCGGCTGACCAACGGCGGCTTCGACAACGGCGGCCCCCGCTACAGCGAGCAGCACTCCGGCTTCGAGTCGGTCCTCGGCCTGCGCTACTTCGGCCACCGGATCGGCTCCGACCTCGGCCGCTACCGGGGCGACAGCCGCTGGGGCCGGCACGCGGTGAAGGCCGACGGCGGCGTCGACGGCCACTTCGCGTGGATGCTGGTCTGGCAGATCCAGGACACCACCCGCTGGCACCGCGAGCCCGCCGGGCGCCCGGCCCGCCACCAACTGCGCGCCGGCACCGTCTCGGTGGCCTTCGACGACCGGATGACCCCCTCGGTGATCGAGGCGTGCGGCACCTACTATCTGCCCGCCGCCGTCAGCCGGCAGCACGGCTTCGGCCCGGTCACCGACGGCTTCCTCCTCTGCCGCCCCATGGGCGAGGTCCGCGTCCGCGACCTCCGCACCGGCGGCCTGACGGCCAAGCTGGTCACCAAGCCCGTCGTCGGCCGCGACCACGTCCTGCGCTCCGTCCGCTCCCTGTACGTCACCGACGGCACCCGGCTGTGGACGACGGTGGCCGTCGAACGCCTCGCCGGCACGCCGTACCTGCTGGCAGGCATGCCGTACGCCGAGGACGACGGCGACCGGGTGCGGCGTACGGCACGCGGCGAGGCCGTCTCGGCCGGCACCCTCCGCCTGACCCATCCGGCGGCCGAGGGCGCGGAGCACTTCGACGCCCGAGCCGAAGTCACCCAGGAACAGGCCGCGTTCGCCCTCGCCGCCGACCCGCGCGGGTACGGCGACCCCGACGGGGGCTGGCGCCACCTGGTCAGTTCGACCGCCCTGGAGGCGGGGCCCGTCCCGGACGCCCCCGAGGACCTGCATGTCTTCGCGGTGCGGTACGGCTCGCCGGACCCGCTGACCGTGTCCGTCACCCGGGACGGGAGCGACCTCGTGATCCGCACGGCCGCCTTCACGGCCGTACTCGGGGACGACGACGCCCACGGGGAACCGGAGTTGACCCTGCGCGCGGCCTGAACGCGCGCGGGTCACCGCCGAGCGTCATCCGCGGCGTGCCGCGCACCGCGTAGGCCGGCAGCCGCGACTCGCCCAGGTACCTCCGCGGGAGGCACAGCCCGAACCGCCGCTCCAGGACGCCCAGGCCGCGGCGGTAACCGGTCCTGTAGTCCTCGTCCTCCGGCGGGAGGTACGTCTTTCCGCCGGGGTCGAGGACTCCGGCCGCGACGAGGTCGGGTGCAGCCGAGGGCGTCGGGGAACTCGTACCGCCCGCTCCAGGACGCCCGCGGCGACGCGGGGGTCATCCGGCCCACCTCCGGTGGCGTCCCACGGCAGGTCCTCGGGGCAGGCCGCCTCGTACCGCAGATCCTGCCGCTCGGCCCTCGGAGTCCGCTCCAACTCCCGCCGGTCCAGCGCCAGTACGGTGATGTCCAAGCCCATCCCGCCACCCTACGGGCCCCGCACCACCAGATCCGCGCGGTCCCGCGTCGCCGCCACCAGGTCGGCATTGCGCTGGTCCGTGCCCCGGACCCAGGCCACCGCCTGCGCGCGCGCCTTGCCGAACTCCTCGTGCCGGGCGACGAGCCGGCGGAGGCGTTCGTCCTCGTCCACCTCGCAGAACCACACCTCGTCCAGCTCGGACCGCACGCGTGCCCACGCACCCGTGCCCAGCAGCAGATAGTTGCCCTCCGTCACCACGAGGCGGGCGGCCGGCGGTACCGGGACGGCGCCCGCGAGGGGCTGTTCCAGATCCCGCTCGAAGCCGGGCGCGTACACGATGTCGTCGCCGTCGGCCTCCTGTCGCAGCCGGCGCAGCAGGGCCGCGTACCCGGCCGCGTCGAAGGTGTCGGGCGCGCCCTTGCGGTCCCGGCGGCCCAGCCGGTCGAGTTCGGCGTCGGCGAGGTGGAAGCCGTCCATCGGCACATGCGCCACCCAGGGCGCCCCGGTGCCGTTCAGCTCCCGCACCAGGTGCTCCGCGAGGGTCGTCTTGCCCGCGCCGGGCGCACCGGCGATGCCGAGGATCGCGCGGCGCCCCCTCCGGGCGAGGGAACGCGCGCGGGGCAGCAGATCGTCGTAGGTCGGCACACAGCAGAGTGTCGCAGTCTTGAAGGGAACCCGGAGGGGACCGGACGGTGAGCGGAGGAGGACCAGGACGTGTCGGAGGACGAGAGGCGGATCCGCGCGCTGATCACGCGCTGGGCCGACGCGGTGCACCGCGGCGACCTGGAGGCCGTCCTCGCCGACCACGCCGAGGACCTGCACCTGTACCACGTGACCCCGCCCCACGAGGGCCTCCGCGGCCTCGCCGCCTACCGGGCGCTCTGGCCGCCGTTCTTCGCGTGGCAGGCGCAGGGCGCACTGTTCGAGATCGACGTCCTCGACGTCGCCTCCGGCCCGGAGGTCGCCTTCGCGCACGCCCTGCTGCGCTGCGGCACGCCCGAGGAACTTGCCGAGCGGCCCACCCTGCGGCTGCGGCTGACGTTCGGCCTGCGCAAGCGGCGCGGCCGCTGGCTGATCACCCACGAGCACCACTCGTTCCCGCACGACTGACGGCACGCCGCGGCCATGTGGCGCGCGCCACCCGGTGGGGATCCCGCGGACGGGGAACGGATCCAGTATGACGACGACGCTCGGTCTCCCGGACACCATCCAGGCCTGCCTCTTCGACCTCGACGGGGTCGTCACCCGGACGGCCGTGGTGCACGCGGCCGCCTGGAAGGAGATGTTCGACGCCTTCCTGCGCGAACGCGACGGCGCGGAGTACCGGCCGTTCGACTCCTCCCACGACTACGACGAGTACGTCGACGGCCGCCCGCGCGCCGACGGCGTCCGCACCTTCCTCGCCTCGCGGGGCATCCACCTGCCCGAGGGCGGGCCCGACGATCCGCCGGACGCGGCGACGGTCCACGGGCTCGGCAACCGCAAGAACGAACTGCTGCTGGCGAAGATCCGCACCGACGGCGTCGAGGCCTACGACAGCACCCTGACCTATCTGCGGGCCGTCCGCGCGCGGGGTCTGCGCACGGCGGTCGTCTCCTCCAGCGCCAACACCCGTGACGTGCTGCGTTCGATCGGTGCCGAAGATCTGTTCGAGGTGCGCGTCGACGGCGTGGTGGCCGCCGAGCGCGGTCTGCCCGGCAAGCCGCACCCCGACACCTTCCTCGCCGCCGCCCGCGACCTCGGCGTCGCACCGGACCGGGCCGCCGTCTTCGAGGACGCGCTGGCCGGCATGGACGCGGGCCGCGCCGGGCACTTCGGGTACGTCGTGGGCGTTGACCGGGTGGGGCAGAGCGACGCCCTGTACGCCCACGGCGCGGACGTCGTCGTCGAAGACCTGGCCGAACTGGGGGAACACGAGTGATCACCGACCGGTCCTACGCCGTCGAGCCCTGGTGCGTGCGCGAGACGCGCCTCAACCTCGACGTCCTCGCCCAGAGCGAGTCGGTGTTCGCCCTGTCCAACGGGCACATCGGCTGGCGCGGCAACCTCGACGAGGGCGAACCCCACGGCCTGCCCGGCACCTACCTCAACGGCGTCCACGAACTGCACCCCCTGCCCTACGCGGAAGCGGGGTACGGCTATCCGGAGTCCGGCCAGACCGTCATCAACGTCACCAACGGCAAGATCCTGCGGCTGCTGGTCGACGACGAGCCGTTCGACCTGCGCTACGGCCGGCTCGTCTCCCACGAACGCGTCCTGGACCTGCGCCGCGGTGTTCTGGAACGCACCTGCGAATGGACCTCGCCGGCCGGCTCGACGGTCCGGGTGCGCTCCACCCGGCTGGTCTCCCTCACCCAGCGCGCCATCGCCGCCATCGCCTACGAGGTGGAGGCCGTCGGCAGCCGCTCCCGCGTCGTCATCCAGTCCGAACTCGTGGCCAACGAGAGCCTGCCCGGCCCCGACGCCGACCCGCGCGCCGCACGCGCGCTGAAGTCGCCGCTGGAACCGGAGGAGGACGTCGCCGTCGGACAGCGGCTGCGGCTCGTGCACCGCACCCGGCGCAGCGGACTGCGCGTCGCCGTAGCCGCCGACCACACCGTCACCGGCCCCGAGCGCACCACCACCGGCAGCGAGAGCAATGTGGACGTGGCCCGTCTCACCGTCACCTCCGTGCTGGAGCCCGGCGAGACGCTCCGGGTGGAGAAGCTGGTCGCGCACGGCTGGTCCGGCGCCCGCTCCCGGCCGGCGATGAGCGACCAGGTGGAAGCGGCCCTGGCGGCGGCCGGACACAGCGGCTGGCAGGGCCTCCTCGACGACCAGCAGGCCTACCTCGACGACTTCTGGGCCGGCGCGGACGTGGAGGTCGACGGCGACGAGGAGATCCAGCAGGCGGTCCGCTTCGCCCTGTTCCACGTCCTCCAGGCCGGCGCCCGCGCCGAGCGGCGCGCCATCCCCGCCAAGGGCCTCACCGGCTCGGGCTACGACGGCCACGCCTTCTGGGACACCGAGACCTTCGTCCTGCCCGTCCTCACCTACACGGCGCCCGGCGCCGTCGCCGAGGCCCTGCGCTGGCGGCAGGGCACCCTGGACGCCGCCCGCGAGCGCGCCGCCCAGCTCGGACTGAGCGGCGCCGCGTTCCCCTGGCGCACCATCGAGGGCTCGGAAGGATCGGCGTACTGGCCGGCCGGCACCGCCGCCTTCCACGTCAACGCGGACATCGCCGACGCCGTCGTCCGCTACGTCGCGGCGACCGGCGACACCGACTTCGAGCGGGACGCGGGCGTCGAACTGCTGGTGGAGACCGCCCGCCTGTGGCGCTCCCTCGGCCACCACGACGCGCACGGCGTCTTCCACATCGACGGTGTCACCGGCCCCGACGAGTACAGCGCGGTCGCCGACGACAACACGTACACCAACCTGATGGCGCGGGCGAACCTGCTGTCCGCCGCCGAGGCGGTCGAGCGGCACCCCGAGGAGGCCGCCCGGCTCGGCGTCGACGAGGAGGAGTCCGCGGCCTGGCGGGACGCCGCCGCGGCCGTGCACATCCCGTACAACGAGGAACTGGGCGTGCACGAACAGCACGCCGGCTTCACCCGCTACCAGCGCTGGGACTTCGACGGCACCCGCCCCGACCAGTACCCCCTGCTGCTGCACTTCCCCTACTTCGACCTCTACCGCAAACAGGTCGTCAAACAGGCCGACCTGGTGCTGGCCATGTACACCTGCGGCGACTTCTTCGACGAGGAGCAGGTCGCCCGCAACTTCGCCTACTACGAGCCGCTCACCGTCCGCGACTCCTCCCTCTCGGCGTGCTGCCAGGCCGTCGTCGCCGCCCAGGCGGGTCATCTGCGGCTGGCCTACGCCTATACGGCCGAGGCCGCCCTGATGGACCTGGCCGACCTGGAGCAGAACACCCGCGACGGACTGCACATCGCCTCGCTGGCCGGTACCTGGATGGCGCTGGTCGCCGGGTTCGGCGGGCTGCGCCGGGACGGCGACCAGACCCTGTACTTCTCGCCCCGCCTGCCGGAGGCCTTCAGCCGCCTCGCCTTCTCCCTCCAGTTCCACGGCCGCCGTCTGCATGTGGAGGTCGGCCCCGACAAGGCCACGTACACCCTGCTGTCCGGGCCGCCGCTGACGATCGGTCACCACGGGACGCCGGTCCACCTCAACGGCGACGGACCCGCGGTGCGGCCCGTCCCGGCCGCACCCGCGCGCCCCGAGCCGGAGCAGCCGAGGCACCGGCACCCCCACGTCCGCTGACCGCCCGCTCACGCAGCTGGCCGTATATCACCCTGCGTGCCCGGCCCGCACGCGTTAGTTTGGCCATGTTTTTCCGCTTACGGGGCAAGGGGTGGACCATGGCCGACGGTATGAACGCCACGCTCGTCGGCGCGCGGAGTGGCGCGCCGACGACCGTGCCAGGCGCGTCCTGGCGGGCGCACGGCTCCTGGCTGCTCGCGGCCGTCGCCGCCGCCTTCACCGTGGCACAACTCGTCCTGGTCGGGCCGGGCCTGGGCCTCGGCTGGGACGAGACGGTGTACGTCAGCCAGATCTCCGCCCAGGCCCCGCCCGCCTTCTTCAGCGCGCCGCGTGCCCGCGGTGTCTCCCTGCTCGTCGCGCCGGTCACCTCCTGGTCGACGTCGACCGAACTGCTGCGCGTCTACCTGGCCGTCCTGTCCGGCCTCGGCCTCTACCTGGCCCTGCGGGTGTGGCGCACCTTCTTCCCGCCCCGCGTCCTGGCCGCCGCGGGCGCCCTCTTCGCGTCCCTGTGGGTGACGCTGTTCTACGGCCCGGCGGCCATGCCCAATTACTGGGTCGCGCTCGGTGCCCTGGTCTGCGTCGGCTGCTTCCTGCGGGTCCGCGCCGACCGGGCCGACCGGGCCGCCCTGTGGGGTGTCGCGGCGGGCTCCGCCCTCATGGCCTGGATGCGCCCCACCGACGCCGTCTGGATCACCCTGCCCCTCCTCGTCCTGCTGGTCCCGGCCCGCAACGTCCGCCTGGCCCTCGCCCTCCTGGCGGGCCTCGCGACCGGCGGCGGCCAGTGGATCATCGAGGCGTACCTCAGCCACGGAGGCCTCGGCGAACGGCTCTCCGAGGCCTCCCGCATCCAGGGCGGCCTCGGCTGGAACCTGGCCTTCGACGACCAGCTGCGCAGCCTGGTGGGCCGGACCCTGTGCCGCCCCTGCACCGCCGAGATGCCCCACCCGGTGATCACGGCCTGGTGGTTCGCGCTGCCGCTGCTGGCCGTCGCGGGCCTCGCGGTGGCGGCCAGGGCCCGCCGCACCACGCCCACGCTGGTGCCCCTGGCCTGCGCCGCGACGGCCGCCGTGCCGTACCTCCTCCTGATCGGCTACGCGGCCCCGCGCTTCCTGCTGCCCGTCTACGCGCTGCTCGCCCTCCCGGTCGCCGACGCGCTGTGCCACCTGGTCACCGCGCCGCGCGGCCGCCTGCGCGCGGCCGCCGCCGCGGTGGTCGCGCTCGGCCTCGCCGGACATCTGGCGGTGCAGTACGTCGTCCTGGACCGCACCGTGGACCGCACCGCCGCCGACCGCCGCGACTGGACCCGCACCGCCGCCGACCTGCACCGGCTCGGCGTACGCCCGCCCTGTCTGCTCACCGGTACGGAGGCCATCCCCGTCGGCTACTACGCCGGCTGCTCCTCGGCCAACCCGCGCGGCCACAACGCCAACATCACCGAGGCGGGCATCCGGCGCACCGCCGGCCGCGTCCCGACCGCCGCCCTCTCCCTGCCGGGCGCCCCGCCGCCGCCGTACGCCCGCGGCTGGCGGACCCATCCGTCCGCCGGATTCGACCTGCACCTCGCGCCGTCACCGCCCGGGGACGGGACGCGATGACGGCCGAGCGGGTCACCGTCGGGGCCGGCCGCGGCAGCGGCACCTACTGGCGGACCGCGCTCAGCCTCGCCGTCCTGGTCGCCGCCGTGTGGCTCGCCCACCGGCACTGGCCCGTCCTGCACACCGGAGCCGTGCGGCTCGCCGGGGCCGACCGGCGCTGGCTGTTCGCCGGGGCGGTGGCGGCGTCCGGGACCTGGCTGTGCGCGGCCGTCGCCCAGCAGGGCTCCGTCGTCCCACGGCTGCCGCCGGGGCCGCTGGTGGCCGTGCAGTTCGCCGCGTCCGCCGCCAACCACCTGCTGCCGGCCGGGCTCGGCGCGGGCGCCGTCAACGTGCGCTTCCTGATGCGCCGCGGACTGACCGCGGGACGCGCGGCGACCGCCGTCGCCGTCAAGGCCACGGCCGGCGCGGTGACGCGCGCCGCCCTCCTCGCCGTGCTCGCCGCGGCCTGTCCGGGCCTGCTGCGGCTCCCGTCGGGCTGGGGCGGCTGGGCCGCCGTCGCGGCCGTGGCCGTCGGCGCGGCCCTGCTGGCGGCCCTCCGGCACCACGCGCGCTGCCGGAGCGCGCTCACGGCCGTATGGGCCGACGTCAAGGCCGTGCACGCCCTTCCGCGACGGGCCGCGGCCCTGTGGGGCGGCTCGCTGGCGTTCGCCGCGCTGCACGCCTGCGCGCTCATCGCCGTCACCCGGGCCGTGGCCCTGCCGTTGCCCGCGCCGGAGGTGGCGCTGCTCTATCTCGCCGCGAGCGGTGCCGCCGCCCTGCTGCCCACACCGGGCGGCATCGGCTCCCTCGACGCGGCCCTCGGACTCGCCCTGGTCACGGCCGGGGCACCGGCCGAGGGGGCCGCCTCCGCCGTGCTCGGCTACCGCCTTCTGACGCTGTGGCTGCCGCTCCTGCCAGGCCTGCTGGTGCTCGGCATCCTGGTGCGGCGCAGGACCCTCTGATCGCCCTCGGGCGTTTCCCGCGCGCCCGCACCTGGTAGGACTCGGACGGGGGCAGCCCGGCGGACGAGGGGGAGTGCCATGACGTGGAACGGCGACGGCGGACGGCTGGGGGCGGAGTTCTTCACTCCCGGCACCGCGTCCTTCACGGAATTCCTGGCGGCCCACCGCCCCGAACTGCTCAGCACCCGCAGCGTCCTCCCCGACGGCGTACGCGCCGCGCCCGGCCAGGTCCCGCACGGCACCACCGTGCTGGCGCTCACCTTCCGCGACGGCGTCCTGATCGCCGGTGACCGCCGGGCCACCATGGGCAACGTGATCGCCCAGCGCGACCTGGAGAAGGTGCACCCGGCCGACGACCACACGGCCGTCGCCTTCGCCGGCACCGTCGGACTCGCGCTCGACCTGGTGAAGCTCTACCAGGTCGAGCTGGCGCACTTCGAGAAGATCGAGGGCACCGCGATGAGCCTCGACGCGAAGGCGCGCCGCCTGGCCGGCATGATCCGCGGGAACCTGGGTCAGGCCATGCAGGGCCTCGCCGTGGTCCCGCTCCTCACGGGGTACGACGCTTCGGCGCCCGAGGGCCGCAGGGGCCGCATCTTCAGCTACGACGTCGTCGGCGGCCTGTACGAGAAGCGGCACTTCCATGCGGAGGGCTCCGGATCGCCGTACGCCGGTGGAGCGTTGAAGAAGCTGTTCCGGCCGGGCATGGACCGGCGCGAGGCCGCGCTGGCCGCCCTTCAGGCGCTGTACGACGCGGCGGACGACGACTCCGCGACCGGCGGCCCGGACCTCAACCGCCGGATCTTCCCCATCGTGTCGGTCATCACCGAGGACGGGTTCGGGCGCCTCCCCGAGTCGGAGACGGCGGCGCTGAGCCACGAGATGGTCGAGCAGCGGCGGAGCCTGCCGGACGGCCCCCGCACGACCCCCTGACCTGGTCTCTCACGTCGTGACGGGCACCTCGGAGGTGCCGCCCAGGCCGTCCGCTTCCACCCGGTGCACACGGGCGGCCGCCGTCCGGCCGATCGTCTCCGTCAGTGTGCCGTCGGTGAACAGGGCGCCTACGCCGTCGTCCAGGGCCCAGCCGCCGGGCAGGGCGCCCGAGGCGACCGCCCGGCGGTAGGAGGGGCGGCGGGCCGGCTCGCTGTCGTAGTGCGGGCAGACCGAACCGGGCAGCAGGCCCAGGCCGTCGGGGAGGTGGGCCGGCGGTCCGAAGGAGTCGCTGTGGGAGCCCTCGGCCCAGCAGTTGGCGCCTGCGCTGATACCGCAGAGCAGGGTGCCACGGCCGTACGCCTCGGTGAGCAGCCGGTCCACCCCGTGTGTGCGCCACACCGCCAGCAGGTTCGCCGTGTTGCCCCCACCCACATAGACGACGTCCTGCTCCAGGAGGAACGCGCGCAGTGAGGCGTCGCCCGCTTCGCGGCGGAACAGACGCAGGACGGACGGCTCGCAGTCGAGCGCGCCGAACGCCGTCAGGAACCGGTCGACGT
Organism: Streptomyces sp. NPDC058335; assembly: GCF_042723915.1. Taxonomy (NCBI): domain Bacteria; kingdom Bacillati; phylum Actinomycetota; class Actinomycetes; order Kitasatosporales; family Streptomycetaceae; genus Streptomyces; species Streptomyces sp. NPDC058335. The sequence continues at coordinate 93,677 of NZ_JBHXHX010000014.1, forward strand.
ATCCCTCGGCGTCGCCGCTCGCCGTCGGCACGAAGCAGACCTTCGGTCGCGCGGCGCGGGCGTGCCCGAGCACCCACGCGTCGAGCACTCCGTCGGCGTCGGTGGAGAAACCGCCCCCGAGGAGGGCGATACGGCGTGGGCCGCCGGGCAGGTCGCAAACGTCTGGGTCGGAAAGGGGCATGGCCCATGGTGGCTCGCAGGCCAGGGAGTTGCTCAGGCGCGCGGCCCCCACTGCGCACGCCGGCGCACGATCTGCTGCACCGGATCCCCGGTGTACGACCACGGGGTGCGGGTGAAGCGGCGGCCCAGCATCCGCAGCAGCGGGGCCGCCACCTCCTCCGCGCCCGCCAGACAGGCCGCGTGCGTCAGGTAGTTGACGTCGCGCAGCTCGCCGGGGGCCACCTCGGAACCGGCGCGGCCCATGATCCAGCGTTCCCAGGTGCGGCGGACGTCACCGAGGGCGCCGTCGTGGTTCCAGTGCCGGCCCAGACTCACCGACGTGGCGCTGCCGCCCGCCGTGTCGAGGGCGTGCCGGTACTCCTCCACGCGCGCGTACTGCACCAGCACCGGCAGCGGGCAGCCCGCCGGGGCCGCCCCCGCCGCGTCCCGCGCGAAGTCGTACATCAGGCCGTGCGTGCCGTGCCAGCGCGCCGAGTAGTAGTGCAGCACCTGGAGGTGGCCCTCCATGCTGTGCGGGTCGCGCCGGTGCAACTCGTCCCACCAGCGGGCCAGTTCCTGCCGTCGTACGCCCGACGGGTACAGCCGCGCCACCGAGATCAGCGAGATCCAGGGCGTCGGATCGTCCGGGTGGGCCTCGGCCGCGGCGAGGCAGGCCAGCACCGCGGCGTCCACCCGGTGCTGGCCGATCGGCACGCCCCGGCCCGCCGCGATGGCCACGTTGAACGCGCGGGTGGTCTCGGTGGCCGCGCGCAGCACCAGGGCGTCCGCGCTGTGCGGCTCGGCCGCCAGCCAGGTCTCCACCGTCGAACTGCCCGCGCAGGCCTGTGCGAGCGACCGCACCCGGTGCCCGCGGGCCGTCCGGTCGGGGCCGGTGGCCCGGAGGAGTTCCCGCAGGCCCTGCCAGCGTCCGATGACGATGTCCTGCCGGGCGGAGGAGAGGGCCGTGTCCCCGCAGTCGGGGTCGAAGTCGGGAGCGAAGCGGTCTCGCGCCATGGGGTCCCCCTCTAGAAGTCGGTGGGGAGACCCTCATGGGCGGCGGAGTGCGCGGGCACGGTGCCTCCCGGCACGTAGTCGGCCCGGACGGTCCGTGAGGCGTCCAGCCGCGCCGGCCGGTAGTAGTCACTGCCCTTGCGCCAGTACCAGAGCATCGGCACCAGGCCCACCGCGAGCCCGCCGAGGCCGATCGTGATCGCCGCCGTGCTCAGCTCGCCCAGCGACTCCACGAAGATCCAGAACATGAACAGGGCGCCGCCCAGCGGCCACAGCCCGCCGAAGAGGAAGGCGGCCGGCGACTTCAGCAGCGTCCTGCGGTAGGCGACGACGACCGCGAGCCCGGCCAGGCCGTAGTAGACGGCGATCTGGAGTCCGATCGCCGAGATCGCGTCGGCCAGGATGTCGCCCACCGAACCCAGCGCGTTGGAGGCGACGAACATGCCCAGCGCCACCGCGCCGACCACGGCGATCGCCACCCACGGCGTGTTCCAGGTGCCGTGCACCCGGCCCAGCGCGGCCGGCATCGTCCGGTCGCGGCCCATCGCGAACAGGGAGCGGGTGACCTGGATGAGGGTGGTCTCCAGGGTGGCGACGGTGGACAGCAGCACGGCCACGACCAGCAGCTTGCCGCCCCAGCCGGGCCACACCTCCTCACCGAGCACCGCGAGCACGTTCGCGCCGTTCTCCTCGACCTGGCGCGCGCTGAGGATGACGTTCACCGCGATGGTGAACACCTCGAAGAGGAGGAAGACGATGCCCACCCCGATCAGGCCCGCGAGCCCCGCCGTGCGCCGGCTGTCGCGGGTCTCCTCGCTGAGGTTGCTGGTCACGTCCCAGCCCCAGTAGTAGAACGCGGCCACGAGGGCGCCCGACGCGAACCCCGACACGCCGTCGAACTGGCCGAGACCCAGCCAGGACCAGTCGAAGGCGCGGGCGTGCTCGGTGTGGAAGACCGCGAGGACGGCGAACAGCGCGAGGATCGCCAGCTCCACCCCCGACATGACGAGCTGTGCCCGCACCGTGAGCCGGGCGCCGCCCAGCACCACGCCCAGCATCAGCAGGAACCAGGCGGCGCCCACCACGGTGGACAGCGCCGTGTTGTCGGCCAGGCCCTCGTCGAACAGGGCGAGGGTCATCGATCCGGCCGGCAGCGAACCCGCCACCATGAAGATCGTCGCGGACATCACCAGCGCCCAGCCGCTGACGAAGCCGAGGAACGGGTGGAGCGTGCGCCCCACCCAGGAGTAGCTGGCCCCCGCGTTGACGTCGATCCGGCCGAGATAGCGGAACGCCAGCGCGATGCCCAGCATCGGTATCGCGCAGTACAGCAGCGCCGCCGGACCCGCCACTCCCACCGCTCCGGCCAGGACCGCGGTGGTGGCGGCGATCGAGTACGCGGGTGCGCTGCCCGCGACCGCCATCACCACCGTGTCGAACGTGCCGAGGGCGTTCGCCTGGAGCCCTCTGCCGTTGTTGTTCATGGTCGTGCCGCTTTCCGTCGTGCACACCGACGGGGCGGGGGACGGCCCGGCGGCGTAGAGGGGGTGGGGGGTGGTGCACCGCCGCGCACCGGCGGGGGATGGCCTCGCGGTGCGGGCGGGAGGGGGCGTGGTGGATACCGTCCCACCTGTGCGTCGGGGGCCGGTCACACGGAGTGTGCGAGTGATGATAGCCCCACCGTTTGAGCTTTCAAGATTGACGGATGGGTAACGTCCGTATCCGCTCGTGCGGTTGGCATGTGCCACGGTTGGGGCGCGCGCGACGGGATACGCGGACGGGGACAGAGCAGCCGGAACAGCCCCCCGGGAGGCATCCATGGGTTCGGAGCCCGAGACGACCGCCGACGACGCCTACCAGCCCACCGGCGGCAACGAGGAGCAGGAGGACGCCGCGCCGCTCGACCTCCAGGACGCGCTCGACGAACGGACCTACGACGACATCCTGGACGAGGGCTACTCCCCGCCGGAGAAGCCGCTCGGTGTCACGAAGCACGGCACCACGGCGGGCGAACAGCACGAGGGGGAGACCCTCGACCAGCGCCTGGCGCAGGAGGTCCCGGACGTGTCCGAGCCCGCCGGGGACGGCGTCGGCGATCTTCCGCAGGGGGAGGGTGAACCGGTCGACCCGGAGGCGGGCGAGGAGCGGGCCGGCCGCCTGGTCGCCCCCGACGAGGGCGTGCGTCCGGACGCCACCAAGGAGGAGGTCGCCGAGGACGTCGGCATCGACGGCGGCGCCGCGGGCGCGGAGGAGGCCGCCGTCCACGTGGTGGACGACGACAACCTTCCCTAGGAGCCCGTGAGTCAGTCCCCGATCCGGTCCAACTGCCGCAGTCGGTTGGTGGCGTCCAGGGCGGCGACCTTGTACGACTCGGCGAGCGTCGGGTAGTTGAAGACCGCGTCGACCAGGTAGTCGACGGTGCCGCCGAGGCCCATCACGGACTGGCCGATGTGGATCAGCTCGGTCGCCCCGGAGCCGAAGCAGTGCACCCCCAGCAGGGTGCGGTCCTCGGGGGACACCAGCAGTTTCAGCATGCCGTGCGCGTCGCCGATGATCTGCCCGCGGGCCAGCTCGCGGTAGCGGGCGACGCCCACCTCGAACGGCACCCGGTCCTGGGTGAGCTGGTCCTCGGTCCGGCCGATGAAGCTGATCTCCGGAATGGTGTAGATGCCGATCGGCTGGAGCCGGTGCATCTGCCCCACCGGCTCGCCGCACGCGTGGTAGGCGGCCGCCCGGCCCTGCTCCATCGAGGTCGCGGCCAGTGCCGGGTAGCCGATCACGTCACCGACGGCGTAGATGTGCGGCACCTGCGTGCGGTAGTGCTCGTCCACCGCGATCCGCCCGCGCGCGTCCGCCGCCAGACCGGCCTTCTCCAGCTCCAGTGCGTCGGTCAGGCCCTGCCGGCCCGCGGAGTACATCACCGCGTCCGCGGGGATCTTCTTGCCGCTCTCCAGCACGGTGAGGGTGCCCCGCGGATGCCGCTCGACGGCGGCCACGGTCTCCCCGAAGCGGAAGGTGACCGCGAGGTCGCGCAGGTGGTATTTGAGCGACTCGATGACCTCGACGTCGCACATGTCGAGCATCCCGGCCCGCCGCTCCACCACCGTGACCTTGCTGCCGAGGGCGGCGAACATGCACGCGTACTCCATGCCGATGACCCCGGCGCCCACGATCACCATCGACCGCGGCACCCGCTCGATGGTGAGGACGTTGTCGGAGTCCAGGATCGTCCGGCCGTCGAACTCCACGCTCTCCGGCCGCGCCGGACGGGTGCCGGTGGCGATCACGATGTGCCCGGCGCTCAGCAGCCGCTCCTGGCCGCCCGCCTCCCGCAGGGCGATCGTGTGGTCGTCGACGAACCGGCCGGTGCCGGAGTACAGGGCGACGTGGTTGCGGGACAACTGGCTGCGGATGACGTCGGTCTCCCGGCTCACCACATGCTGGGTGCGCGCGGTCAGGTCGGCGACGGTGATGTCCTCCTTGAGGCGGTAGCTCTGCCCGTAGAGGTCGCGCTGGGTGAGGCCGGTGAGATAGAGCACCGCCTCACGCAGGGTCTTGGAGGGGATGGTGCCGGTGTGGAGGGAGACACCGCCCAGCATGTCGGGGCGGTCGACCACGGCGACGCGGCGGCCGAGCTTGGCCGCGGCGATGGCGGCCTTCTGGCCGCCGGGGCCGGATCCGAGGACGAGCATGTCGAAGTCGGGCACCTCCGGAGTCTGTCAGCCCGGAGGGCACCTCCGAAAGCGAAAGGGTGAACCGGCCACGACCCGCCACCGGTTCGGAACCGGTTCACCCCGGGGTCCAGGAGGTGCACGGGGTGCAGGGGGTCCAGGGGGTCCAGGGGTCCACGAGGTCAGGGAAGCATCTTCTCGATGCTGTCCGGCCCCTCCTCCTCCAGCTTGCGCCGCGCCCACTCGAGGTTGCGCGGGGTGAGGTCCCGGCCGGCGACCAGGACCATGTCCTCGGGCGACACCTCGGTGCCGGTGCGGGTGTGGAGCAGATTGTCCGGGGTGGCGCGCTCGGGGAGCGGCAGGGAGGGATCGGGCTCTGAGATCGACATGGTCACGGCTCCTCGGCTCGGAGGGCTGCTGCGGGCCCGGTGCTGTCATGGGCCCACTAACACCATTCACCATTCATCGGGGGAGCGCACCCTGCATCCCGGGGGCTCCCTGAGAAAGGAGTACCGCTTCGGGCCGGGACGTAACGTCGCCCCGGTCGCCGGGGCGGAGCCCCGGGTCGGGCCGGGACGGGAGGGGACGGCGGGGGGGGCGAGGAACCGGCCCCCGCCCCCCGCCCCTCGGATGACAAGCTGTCCCGCGGTGGGACCGGACGCGGACGACGGAGGCGTGATGGGGTTCGACGGCGAGATCTGGTACGTGCGGCACGGCGAGGAACAGGTCGGCGAGATCGCCATCGACGACGCCGACTTCCCGTGGCTCTCGGGCCGCTTCAGTCCCGGCCCGGCCTACGACGCCGTCGAGCCCCTCTTCACCCGCGAACTCGCCCTCGTGGAGGGCGACCTGGACCGGAACATCGAGGAGTGGGAAACCGTCTACGCCGAGATCGGCAGGCGTGTCGCACTGCACTCGCCCGACGGCCCGGTGGCCGAGTTCCTGCTGCATATCCGGGGCGACCGGGCCTGGTTCCGGTGGAGCGACGAACCGTTCGAAGAAGGCTGACGCGCCCTTGACAGGTTTGCGTCCCCACTCTCCGTGCATTCGGAAGACGTACACGCTTTCCGACGGAGATGGGAGGAACCGTGGGCATCATTGCCTGGATTCTGATAGGCCTGCTCGCCGGGGCCGTTGCGAAGATGCTGCTGCCGGGGAAGGACCCGGGCGGCATCATCATCACCATGCTGATCGGTGTCGCGGGCGGTCTGCTCGGCGGCTGGCTCGGCAAGGTGATCTTCGGGGTGGACTCGATCGACGGCTTCTTCGACCTGTCCACCTGGATCGCCGCGATCATCGGCTCGCTCATCCTGCTGCTCCTCTACCGGGTCGTCACCGGCAACAAGCGCACGCACCGGCACGCCTGACCAGGCAGCGGCCGGAGTGATCTCAGCCGGCGCCGGAGGCCAGCAGGCCCTCGGCCTCGGCGAGGATCTCGGTGACCCGCAGACCGAACGCGGCGTCGCAGGGATGCGGCCGCCCGTCACGGGCCGCGGCGCACAGCGCGTCCGCGGCCCGGACGAGCGCGCTCGCGGCGTCCGCGGCACTCTCCGGGAGACGCGCCACCCCGGCCTCGCCGCGGACCTCCACGCCCGAACCGGACGCCGCCGACGGGGCCGTCAGGCTGAGCGTCAGCGTGCTGGAGGCACCGTCGGCATGGTCCAGGACCAGGTGCACGGTGTCGCCGGGTCCCGCCGCCGCGGCAGCCACCCGGCGGACGTCGCCGAGGACCGGCAGCAGCACGGACAGGGCGTGCGGGCCGACGTCCCACAGGGCGCCCTTCTCCCGCCGCCACGGCGTGGCGAACGGATGGTCCTCACCCGTGAACACCGACCCCAGCCACTGCGCGTGACCCGTGAACCAGCCGCCGGCCTCCGCCTGTTCGGCGATCCACGCCTCGGGCTCGGGGAGGAAACGGGTGGTGAAGAAGACCACTGACGCGACCCGCGCCTCCGTCACGGCGCGCACCACGTCACGCGCCCCCGCCACCGTCGCGGCGAGGGGCTTGTCCAGCAGCAGATGACGACCGGCCCCGGCGGCCCGGACCGCGAGGTCCGCCTGCACGTCCGGCGGTACGGCCACCGCCACCGCGTCCACCTCCGCGAGCAGTTCGTCCACGTCGTCGAAGGCCCGGGTGCCGTGACGGTCCGCCAGTTCCTTCGCGGCGGCGGGGCGCCTGCCCCACACCCCGACGAAGTCGAGACCCTCGTGTGCGGCCAGGACGGGCGCGTGGACCATCTGCGCCCAGGGGCCGGTGCCGAACAGACCGATACGCATGTCGCTGACTCTCCCTGCTGCCGGTCGGGTGACGTGGGGCGCCGGGGCGCCGTCCGTGGCGAGCCTCGCACACGAACGGCGCCGAGGTGCACCCCCGGGCGCTCGTTCCAGCCGGTGGAGGCCGGTGAAGGCGGCCGGAAGCCGGTCAGGCGGCCCGGGGCTCGGCGCCGGCCTCGTCGGCTTCCGGTTCCGGGCCCTCGGAGGTGCCCCGGACCAGGCGCAGATGCCTCCTGCGCCCGGCATGCCGCCGCCGGGCTCGGGCGGGGGCGGCGGGGGAGAGCAAACGGTCCTCCACGCGGTCCATGACCACCAGCAGGACGGACAACATCGGCAGCAGCAGTACGGCGACCCACAGCACGGCGGTTCTCCTCGTCCGGCGACCCGGTCCGGGTGCACCGAATTGCGCCGTTGATGCCGGGAATCACAGGAGAGAACGCCCTCAGGGAGGCGGCACCCGCCCCGGCGCGTCCGCCGTGGTGAGCGCCTGCGCGCGGGACCGCTCCGCACGAGACCGGTGACATTGCCGGTCCCCCGGCGGTGGCCGCGCCCCGACAGTGGCACGGCCAGCCCGTCCACGGGCCCGCCCGGCCGGGCGGGCCGTCACGACAGAGAGGACGACTCGTCGTGCAGCAACAAGCGCGTACCGGTGCCGCCCACCGGGTGCCCACCGGTTCCCCCCACCGCCGATTCGCCCGGTTCGCCGGCCTGGCGACGGCGATCGCCGCGGTCGTCGGCCTCACCACCCTCAACGGGGCCGGGGCACAGGCCGCGGACAACCCCTACGAGCGCGGACCGGCGCCGACCACCTCGAGCATCGAGGCGGCCAGGGGCCCGTACGCCGTCTCGCAGACCTCCGTCTCCTCCCTCGCCGTCACCGGCTTCGGCGGGGGCACGATCTACTACCCGACCAGCACCGCCGACGGCACCTTCGGAGCGGTCGCCGTCTCGCCCGGCTACACCGGCACCCAGTCGACCATGGCCTGGCTGGGCCCGCGGCTGGCCTCGCAGGGCTTCGTCGTCTTCACCATCGACACGAACACCACGCTCGACCAGCCCGACTCGCGCGGACGGCAGTTGCTCGCCGCCCTGGACTACCTCACCGAGCGCAGCTCGGTCCGGGGCCGTGTCGACAGCACCCGGCTCGGCGTGATGGGCCACTCGATGGGCGGCGGCGGCAGCCTCGAGGCCGCCAAGACCCGGCCCTCCCTCCAGGCGGCGATCCCGCTGACGCCGTGGAACACCGACAAGACCTGGCCGGAGATCAGCACACCCACCCTGATCTTCGGCGCCGACGGCGACACCATCGCCTCCGTGACGAGCCACGCCGAGCCCTTCTACTCCTCCCTGCCGTCCTCCCTGGACCGCGCCTATCTGGAGCTGAACGGCGCCTCGCACCTCACTCCGATCTCCTCGAACACGACCATCGCGAAGTACAGCATTTCGTGGCTGAAGCGGTTCATCGACAACGACACCCGCTACGAGCAGTTCCTGTGCCCGCTGCCGCGCCCGAGCACGACCATCGAGGAGTACCGGGGCAACTGCCCGCACACCTCCTGACGCCTCACACGGCACATCACGCACCCCACGCCCCACGACACCGGCGGCGGGCGGGCCCCCCCCCGCGCCCCCCCCCCCCGCTTTTCCCCCCAACGCCGCGCCCCCGGGGGGCTGGGGGAACCCCCAAACCCACCACACCCCC
>NZ_JBHXHX010000014.1:102503-244770 GCF_042723915.1 Streptomyces sp. NPDC058335
CCTCTCCCGGCCCCCCGCCCCCCCAACGCCGCCGCCCTCGCCCCCCCACCCCCCCCGCCCCGCCCCCCGCCCCCCGGGGGGGGGGGGCCCCCCCCCCCCCCCCCCGCCGCCGCCGTTGTGCCCGGTCACGGCGCGGACGCGGGGGAGTTGGGCACCGGCACAAGCCCACACACCGCGCTCACCCGCGAACGACCAGGTCACCGGCGGAAATCGGGGCTACCCGCGGGTGGACGCGTGACTTCCGCCTCACGTTACGCGTGCGTAACCTCACGGGGATGAGCGGACAGACGACCGTGACTCCCGGCCCGGCGCCGCACCGGGCGAAGGCCCCGGCGGACCGGCTCGACGGCGCCGTACACGTCGTCACGGGGGAACCCGGCTGCGGCCGCACCTGGTTCCTCGAACGCGCCGCCCGCTCCTTCGCCGACGGACCCGTCGTGCGCGTCCGGGCCGACCCGGCGTGCCCGGCCGTCCCCGGCAGCGGTCTGCGCACACTGCTGCGCGCCCTCGGCGACGCCACCGGCCGCGCACCGGCGGGCGGCTCCGGTCAGGCCCTCCTCGGCATGCTGTCCGCCGGCTCCCGCCCGCTGCTCGTCTGCGTCGACGACGCCCACCTGTGGGACCCGCTCTCCCGCACCGCGCTGGGCGACGCCGCCCGGCACCTGCGCCGTACGACGACGGCGGCGCGCCTCCTCCTGACGGTCCCCGGACACCGCCCGCCCGCCCCGGAGTTCGCCGGACTGCCGGTGACCAGGGTGGACCCGCTCACCCCGCCCGAGGCGGCCGCGCTCCTCGACGAGGTGACCGGCGGCGCCGTCGACGGGGGAGTCAGGGACGACATCGTCGATGCGGCCGAGGGCGTTCCGGCCCTCCTGCTGGCCCTCGTACGGCGGCTCTCGCCCGCCCAGGTACGCGGGGACCGTCCGCCGCCCCGCCCGCTGCCCGGCGCCGAGGTGCTGGCGGACGTGGCGGGCGGCTGCCTGGACGGCCTCACTCCCGGCCACCGCGACCTCCTGCTGACCGTGGCCGCCGCCGCACGGGACGACGAGGACACCGCCGTGGACCGAGGACTCGCCCTGCGGGCCATGGCTCACCTCGGGCAGGACAGCGCCGTACCGCTGCCCGATCTGCTCGCGACGGCCGACGACGAGGTCCGTTTCCACAGCGAGCTGCTGCGCAGGACGGTGTACGCGGGGGCGCCGGAGGAACGGCGGCGGGCCGTGCACCTCGCCCTGGCCGGGGAGCTGGCGGAAGGGGACCCGCGGGCGCTGCTGCACCGGGCCTGGGCCGGAGTCGTACGGGGGCGGGAACTGGAAACGGTCGCCGGGGACCTGCCGTCCCGCCGTTTGCGCTGTGCCGCGTACGCCCGTGCCGCCGAGCTGTCCGACGACGGTCCGCAGCGCGCCGAGCGGTACACGGCCGCCGCCGGACAGGCCCTGCTCGGCGGACGTTCCCACCAGGCCCTGCGGCTCCTCGACGCGGCGCGGACCGGCGCCGCCCCCGCCGTCGTACGGGGCCGTGCCGCCCTGCTGCGCGGCACGACGGTGCTGCACGACGGGCCCGTCGACGAGGCCCAGGCCTCCCTCCTGCACGCCACCACCCTGCTGGCCGCCCGCTCCCCGGCCGACGCCGGGACAGCCGCACTGGCCGCCTGCGACGCGGCATGGGCGGCGGGCGACCCGGCGGGATGCCTCGCCGCACTCGAACGCTGCGGGCGGATCGAGGGCCACGACGCCCAGGACGGGTTTCGCGCCGACTACCGGCTCGGGCTGCGGGCCCTGCTGGAGGCGCGGTTCGAGGAGGCGGCGGCACGGCTGCGCCGGGTGGCGCGGCACGACGACTCCGAGTCCTGCGGCGACCCGGAGGACATCCTGCGGGCCGCCGCGGCGGCGCTGATGCTCGGCGACCTCGCCGGCGCCCGCCGGGCGGGCGCGCGGGCACTCGCCGCCGCCCGCACCCTGGACACCGTCGCGGCGGTCCCGCGGGCCCGGGAGTACCTCGCCTACGCCGAACTGCGCGCCGGACGGCACGCGCTCGCCCGTACCCACGCCGAGGAGGGACTGCGCGCCGCGCACCGGGCGGGGCAGCGCAACACGGCCGCCCACCAGCACGCCGTACTGGCGCTGGCCGCGTCCATCGAGGGGGAGACCGAGCTGGTCGCCGGGCATGTGGCCGCGGCGCTCGGCACCGCCCGTCGGCACGGTCTCGCGCAGGCGGCGACGCTGGCGGAGTGGGCGGCGGCCCGCGCCGACCTCGGGCGCGGCCGGCCCCAGGAGGCCGCCGACCGGCTCGGGCCCCTCGTGCGGCCGGGCGCGCGGCGCGGGCACTTCGCGTTGTGGATGCTCGCCGTCCCCTGCTACGTCGAGGCCGCCGTGTCCGCCGGACAGCCCGAGGGTGCCCGGAGCGTGGTCGAGGAATTCGCCCGGTGGGCCCTCTTCGGCGCCGACCCCCAGGCGCCCGCCCAGCTCCTGCGCTGCCGCGCCCTGCTCGCCCCGCCGGACCGGGCCGACGCCCTCTACGGGCAGGCCGTCGACCTGCACGACACGGCCGACGGCGACTTCGAGCGGGCCCGCACCGAACTCCTCCACGGCAAGTGGCTGCGCCGCAGACGCCGCCTGCGCGAGGCCCGTGACCGTCTCGGCGCCGCCCTGGTCGGCTTCGAACGCTGCGGGGCCCGCGCCTGGGCCGAGCAGACCCGCGACGAGCTGCGCGCCAACGGTGCCGAGGTGAGCGGACCGCGGACGGCGGGATCCGCGGACCTCTCCGGGCTGACCCCGCAACAGCTGCGCATCGCGCGCCGCGTCGCCGAGGGCGCGACCAACCGGGAGGTCGCGCTGACCCTGTCCGTGAGCACCCGTACCGTCGACTATCACCTGCGGAAGGTCTTCGCCACACTCGGCGTGCGGTCCCGCCTGGAACTGGCCCGGCTGGTCGAACGGGCGGAAAAGACCGGTGCACACCCCTAGGGACCGACCGGACGGTATGTCATCCTTCGGGGCAGGACCCGCCAGCCGGCGGGACCCGCGCGGACCCGTCGGCCGGCCAGGAGCCGGACGGAGCACGGCCGCGCGGGAGCCGCCGGGTGAACCGACCTCTGGGGGAGGACCGGATGCAGCACGCCCTTCGGCCACGGATCGCGCTGCGCCCCGCGCCGGCCGGGCCCACCGGACCCGGCCCGCGGCCGCGCCCGCGCGTCCGGTCGCTGATCGACGCCGACGCCCTGCACGTGCTGCACCGCGCCGCGCGAGTACTGCTCAACGACCTGCCCGACCTCACCGACCGGCTGGTCGCCGCCCTCCAGGAACTGGAGCCCGCCTACCGCGTCGCCGTGGAGAGCGACCCCGCCACCACCTGGCAGGAGGTCCACCGCTCGCTGCGGCACAGCGTGAACTCGCTCCTCGACCCGCGCGGCAACCGGGACGCGGCCCGCCGCTGCTCCTGGAAGATCGGCGCCACCCGCGCCGAGCAGGGCCTGCCGCTCGACGCGCTGCTGCACGCCTTCCGGCTCGGCGGGTCCCTGGTCTGGCAGGGCCTGGTCGAGGAGACCTCCCGCTCCGCCCCCGAGGACGTACGCCTCCTCGTGCACGTCGCCGCCGACGTGTGGAACTTCGTCGACGAACACTGCACGCTCGTCGCCGACGCCTACCGTCAGGTCGAACGCCAGCTCGCCTGGCGACGCGAGAACCGGCTGCGGCTGCTGGCCGCCGCCCTCCTGGAGGGCACCAGCCGCATCGCCGACCTGCCCGAGGCCGCCCAGGCCCTGGACCTGCCCGAACAGGGCCGCTACGTCGTCGTCGCGGTGTCCGGCGGCTCCCCGTCCGAGGCGGCCGGTGCACGTGCCTCGGTAGGACGCGGTGCGCGTGTGCACTGGCACACCGGGGTCGAGGTGGACTACGGCATCGTCCTGCTCGTCGACGGGCAGGACGAGACGGCGATCGACGGCGGCCCGCCCACGGGCGCCCGCATCGGTGTCGGTACGGCCGTGTCGGGCCTGGCCGCCGTCGGCGACGCCCGCCGGCTGGCGGACACCGCGCTGCGGATGTGCCCGGGGACCGGCGGCACGATCCGCCTGACCGAACACCTCCCCGCGGCCCTGGTGGTCTCCTCACCCGACCTCGCGACCGCCCTCGCCGACCGGGTCTTCGGCCCCCTGAGAACCCTGGAACCCGCCGACGCGGCCGTCCTCCTGGACACCCTCGCCACCTGGCTGGCCTGCGACGGCTCCGCCCAGCGGGCGGGCGAACGCCTCTACTGCCACCGCAACACGGTCCTCAACCGCCTCCGCCGCTACGAACAGCTCACGGGCCGTTCCCTCTCCCGCCCGACGGACGTCGTCGAGATCACCCTGGCCCTGGCGGCCCGCCCCGCCCTCTGAGGAGCGCGGCACCCGCCGGTACGGGCGAGGCGGCCGTGGCGCCGCTCGTGCCTGCCCGCGGTCCTCCGCCCTCTCAGCGGCGCGTGTCCCGCCGGGCCTGCTGGCGCGGCCGGGATCCGGTGCACCGCGACACCGGCCCTGGTGGCGTGGCCCGCACTCCGGTGCACCGCGACTTGGGGCACGGCGGGCGGGCGTAGCGCCGCTCGTGCCTGCCCGCGCTCCTCCGCCCTCCCAGCGGCGCGTGTCCCGCCGGGCCTGCTGGCGTGGCCCGTACTCCGGTGCACCGCGACTTGGGGTACGGCGGGCGGGCGTAGCACCGCTCGTGCCTGCCCGCGGTTCTCCGCCCTCCCAGCGGCGCGTGTCCCGCCGGGCCTGCTGGCGCGGTCCGGGTCTCCGGTGCACGGCGACCTGCGGTACGGCGAGGCCGCCGTAGCGCCGCTCACGCATGCCCGCGGCCCGCGCGCCCGCGTCTGCGCGGCCGCGTTCCCCGCCTGGGCAGCCGCACAACCCCCCGCCCCCCGCACTGGGCCCGCGCAGCGACCCCGTCCCGGTGCCTGTACCAGCCCCTCGGCCCCGTGCTGTGGTGAGCGCCCCCCGTCCCCCGAAGTGCCGTGACCGGCCGGCACGGACCCGAGGAGCCGCGATGCCCGAAGCACCACCGCAGGATCCGCCCGCGCTGCACGTCGAAGGGCTCGACGTCATGTACGGGCGAGCCCTGTCAGCCCTGCGTTCCGTGTCCCTGACCGTTCCGCACGGCGCGGTCGTCGCACTGCTCGGGGCGAACGGCGCCGGCAAGACCACGCTGCTGAGGGCCGTCTCGGGCACCCTGCGCCTGCACCGGGGCACCGTCACCGCGGGCCGGGTCCGCTACGGCGACACGGACCTCGACGGCCGCGACCCGGTCGCGGCGGTCCGCGCCGGCGTCGTCCAGGTGCCCGAGGGCAGGCGGGTCTTCGCCGGCCTCACCGTCGAGGAGAACCTGCGCGCCGGCGGCCTCGGCCTCGGCCGGCGTGCTCCCGCGCTGGTCCGGGAGTCCCGCGACCGCGTCTACGGCCTGTTCCCCGTCCTCGCCGAACGCAGCGGCCAGGCGGCCGGCCTGCTGTCCGGGGGCGAGCAGCAGATGCTCGCCATTGGCCGCGCCCTGATGGCCGCCCCCCGCCTGCTCCTGCTCGACGAGCCGTCCCTCGGCCTCGCCCCGCGCATGGTGTTCCGCATCGCCGAGGTGATCCGCGAGATCAACGAACAGGGCACCGCCGTCCTGCTCGTCGAGCAGAACGCCGGCATGGCCCTGTCCCTCGCCGACCACGCGCACGTCCTGGAAGTGGGCGAGATCCGGCTGTCGGGCCCCGCCGACGAACTCGCCCGCACGGACGCCGTACGCCGCTTGTACCTCGGTGAGACCGCCGACGAGCCGGCCGGCGACCAGGGGGCCGCGTGAACATCCGCACCACCGGCCGTACGGGCACCGGCCCCGCCGCCGGTTCGCAGGCCGCACCCCCGGCGCTCCACGTCCGGGACGTCACCGTCCGCTTCGCCGGTCTCACCGCCCTGGACGCGGTGTCCTTCACCGTCGCCCCGGGCTCGGTGCACGCCCTGATCGGGCCCAACGGCGCGGGCAAGTCGACCTGCTTCAACGTCCTGTCGGGCCTGTGCCGCCCGGCCGCCGGTCAGGTCCTGCTCGGCGACACCGACCTGACGGGACTCGCCCCGCACCGGATCGCCGCGCTGGGCGTGGCCCGCACCTTCCAGAACATCGTCACGACCGAGGGCACGGTCGCCGACAACCTCATGCTCGGCCGGCACGCCCTGTCCCGCGCCGGCTTCGCCGCCAGCGCCCTGCGGCTGCCGAGCGCCGTACGCGAACAGCGCGCCCACCTGGAACGGGTCCGCGAGATCGCCGAACTCACCGGCCTCGGCGCCCATGTCGACACCCCGGTGGCGCTGCTGTCGTACGGCGACCGCAAGCGGGTCGAACTCGCCCGCGCGCTCTGCCTGGAGCCGCGCGTGCTGCTGCTCGACGAGCCGGTGGCCGGCATGAACGGCGCCGAACGCGCCGCCACCGCCGACGTCGTGCGCACGGTCCGCGAGCAGCTCGGCCTGTCCGTCGTCCTCGTGGAACACGACATGGGCCTCGTGATGCGCCTCGCCGACGAGGTCACCGTCCTCGACTTCGGCCGCCGGCTCGCCCACGGCACCCCCGACGAGATCCGCCGCCACCCCGAGGTGCTGCGCGCCTACCTGGGGACCGGCGCCCCCGACGAGACCCCGGAAATCCCGGAGGCCACGGAAATCTCGAAAACCGTCAACGCCACGAAGACCACCGCACCGACCGCACCGACCGCACCGACCGAGCCCACCGAAGAGACCGAAGTGACCGAACCTCCCGGGGAGAACGCTCCGTGACCACCCTCCTCGACACCCTCCTCAACGGCCTCGCCCTGGGCGCCGTGTACGCCCTCGTCGCCCTCGGCTTCGTGGTCATCTTCAAGGCCTCCGGCGTCCTCAACTTCGCCCACGGCTCGCTGCTCCTGCTCGGCGGCTACCTCGTCGCCGTCCTCCACGACGACCTCGGCTTCGCCGGCGCCCTCGCCGTGGCCGTCCTGGCGACCGCGGCCGTCGCCGGCGCGCTCGACCGGCTGCTGCTGCAACGCGGCGATCCCGATCCCAAGGCCGCGCATGTGCAGACCATCGTCACCATCGGCGTGGACATCGTCCTGGTGACCGACCTGTCCCGGCGCATCGGTGGTGACCTCCTGACCCTCGGCGACCCGTGGGGCGACGCGGTGACCGGCCTCGGCCCGGTGACCGTCGCCGACAGCCGGCTCGCCGCGATCGCCGTCTCCACCGTCGTCATCGCCGGCGTCTTCGCCCTCTTCCGGTTCACGCCCTGGGGCCTGTCCCTGCGGGCGGCGGCCGAGGACGTGGAGGCCGCCGCCCTGATGGGCGTACGGCTGAGCCGGGTGCGCATGCTCGCCTGGTGCCTGGCCGGTGCGCTCGCCGCGCTCGCCGCCGTGTTCCTCGCCGCGTTCCCGGCGCCGGGCCTGGAGCGCACCACCGGCCAGATCGCCCTGAAGGCGTTCCCCGCCGCCATCCTCGGCGGCATGGCCTCACCGCCCGGCGCCCTCGCGGGCAGCCTGCTGATCGGCCTGACCGAGGCCCTCGTGGCGGGCTACCAGTCCGAACTGCACGTTCTCGGCGAAGGGTTCGGCGATGTCGCGCCGTACGCCGTGATGGTGGTCGTCCTGCTGGTGCGGCCCACCGGTCTGTTCGGCGCGAAGGGAGCGGTCCGTGTCTGAACTCGTCCCGAAGTGGGGCAAGCTGCTGCTGCCCGCCCTTCTCCTGTGCGCCCTGCCCTTCTACCTCGACGCCTTCTGGCTGCGCATCGGCCTGTTCTCGATCGCCGCCGCCATCGGCGCCGTCGGCCTCGGCCTGCTCAGTGGCACCGCGGGTCAGCTCTCGCTGGGCCACGCCTTCTTCCTCGCCGTGGGGGCGTACGGCTACACCTGGCTGGCCGGCGATCCCGGCCCGGCCCTGCCCCCGGCGCTCGCCGCCGTCCTGGCCGTGCTGCTGGCGGGCGTGGCGGGCGGCCTGTTCAGCCCGGTCGCCGGCCGAGTCCGCGGCATCTACCTGGGCATCGCCACCCTCGCGCTGGTCTTCCTCGGCCACCACCTCCTGCTGACCGCCGACTCCGTCACCGGCGGCTTCAACGGCCGCTCGGTACCGCCGCTCACCCTGGGCGGGTTCGGGTTCACCGCCGACGATCCCGAACTCACCGTATTCGGCGTGCCGTTCGGCGCCGAGGAACGCCTCTGGTACCTCGGTCTCGCCCTGTTCGCCCTCACCTGGTTCACCGCACGCGGCCTGCTGCGCGGCCGTCCCGGCCGGGCCCTCTCGGCCGTCCGCGACAGCGAGACCGCGGCGGCCGTGATGGGCGTGAACGTCGCCCGCTACCGCTCGGCCGCCTTCGTCGTGTCGTCGATGTACGCGGGCCTCGCCGGGGTCCTGCTGGCCCTCGCCTTCCGCCGGGTCGTGCCCGACTACTTCGGTCTGGCCCTCTCCGTCGACTACCTCGCCATGATCGTCATCGGTGGGCTCGGCTCGGTCGCCGGAGCCACCGCGGGCGCCTTCTTCGTCACCGCGCTGCCCCTGCTGATGACCCGGTACGCCGACCAGCTCCCGCTGGTCGCCGCCCCGGGCACCGGAGGCGAGGGCGCCCTCGGACCGACCGAGGCCGCCCGCTACCTCTACGGCGCCGTGATCGTCGTGATCCTCCTGTACGCCCCCGACGGACTGCACGGCCTGTCCCGCCGCGTCCGCGCCCGTCTGCGGCCCGCCCGGTCACCCGACCGGCCGTCGTCCGCACCTCCGCCACCCACCACGGACGCCTCACCCGCCACGCCCGCACGAGCCAAGGAGCACACCCCGTGAACCCCAAGCACCGCACCCGCGGCACCGCCCTCACCGCGGCACTGGCTGCCCTGCTGATCGCGGCCACCGGCTGCAGCTCCAAAGCGGACGGCGGCAGCACCTCCGACGGCGCCGACGGAGTCAAGTCCGGCCCCGGAGTGACCGACAAGACGATCAGACTGGGCGCCCTCACCGACCTGACCGGCCCCTACGCCACCCTCGGCAAGAGCATCGTGCAGGCCCAGCAGATGTGGGCCGACGAGACCAACGCCAAGGGCGGCATCTGCGGCCGCGAGGTGGAGATCGTCGTCAAGGACCACGGCTACGACGTCCAGAAGGCCGTCACCGCCTACGCCGACATCTCCCCGGACGTCGTCGCCCTGCCCCAGGTCATCGGCTCCCCGGTGGTCGCCGCCCTCCTCGACGACATCGAGCGCGACCACCTCCTCACCTACCCCCAGGCCTGGGCCGCCTCCCTGCTCGGCAAGGACTCCGTCCAGGTCATGGCCACCACCTACGACCTCGACATGATCGCCGCCGTCGACTTCCTCACCCGCACCAAGGGCCTGGCCAAGGGCGACACCGTCGGGCACGTCTACTTCGAGGGCGACTACGGCGCCAACGCGCTCGAGGGCTCCACCTGGGCGGCGAAGAAGGCCGGCCTGAAGATCGCCGGCCAGAAGATCAAGGCGACGGACACCGACCTCTCCGCCCAGGTGACGGCGCTGAAGAAGGACGGGGTCAAGGCGATCCTGGTCAGCGCCGGGCCCGCCCAGACGGCGTCCCTGGTGGGCGTCGCCGCCTCCCGGGGGCTGCGCGTCCCCGTCGTCAGCAGCGCCCCGGGCTTCGCCCCGCAGCTGATGAAGACGCCTGCCGCGCCGGCCCTGACGGCGATGCTGAACATCGTCAGCGGCGCCCCGGCCGTCAGCTCCGACATCCCCGGCGTCAAGGCCATGGTCGCCGCCTACACCAAGAAGTACCCGGCCTCCCCGGTCGACTCCGGGGCGCTGTCCGGCTACAGTGCCGCCCAACTCCTGGGCGCAGACCTGAAGAAGGCCTGCGAGGCCGGCAGTCTCGCCCGCGAGGACGTGGTGAAGGCGCACCGTTCGCAGAAGAACGTCGACACCGGCCTCGGCAGCCCGCAGAACTTCTCCGACGTCGGCCGGCCCGCCGCGCTGTCGACGTACGTGCTGAAGCCGGACGCGAAGGCGGCCGGCGGTGTGGTGGGCGTCGAGGACGCGCACCAGGCGGCGGGGGTGGAGGAGTACCTGACGTCGAAGTCCTGATCCGGGTCCGCATTCAGCGGCCCCACTGCTGAATGCGTTCGCTTTCTTCCATTGGACCTCCGAGGCCGGCCGGGGTCAGGCTGGGACGCGTCCGGTGCACCGCGATCACCTTCCGGTGCACCGGACTTCGTCATGTCCCGACTTCCGAGAGAAGTCACGAGCCGGGCACTCCCGGGGAGGACCTCCGCCGATGGCGTCGTCGCTCGACAGACCCCTCGACCACCGCTACCGCGACGAACACCCGATCCGCACCCTCGCCTACCTCTTCCGCGCCGACCGGCGCCGCCTGGCCGGCGCGGTCGTCGTCTTCACCGTCAAGCACAGCCCCATCTGGCTGTTGCCGCTCATCACGGCGTCCATCATCGACACCGTCGTCGAGCACCGGCCCATCTCCCGCCTCTGGACCAGCACCGGCGTCATCCTCTTCATCCTGATCGTCAACTACCCGCTGCACCTGCTCTACGTCCGCCTCCTGTACGGCAGCGTCCGCCGCATGGGCACCAGCCTGCGCTCCGCCCTGTGCACGCGCATGCAGCAACTGTCCATCGGCTACCACTCACGGGTCAGCGCCGGTGTGCTCCAGGCCAAGGTCGTCCGCGACGTCGAGGCCGTCGAGCAGATGGTGCAGCAGACCGCCGAGAACGGGCTGGGCGCGACCACCGTACTCATCGGCGGCCTCGTCATCATCGCCGTACGCACCCCCGAGTTCGTGCCCGTCTTCCTGGTCGTGGTGCCCGCCGCCGCGTTCGTCGTGGCCCGGCTGCGCTCCCGGCTGCGCGCCCACAACGAGCACTTCCGCCACGAGGTGGAGACCCTCTCCTCACGGGTCACGGAGATGACCCGGCTGATCCCGGTCACCCGCGCCCACGGCCTCGAGGGCAAGGCGCTCACCCGCATGGACGGCACCCTGCGCCGCCTGCTGACCTCCGGGATGCGCCTCGATTTGGTCAACGGCCGCTTCGGCTCGATCGCGTGGGTGGTGCTCAACGTGGTCGGCGTGCTGGTGCTGACGGGCGCCGCGCTCGTGTCGTACTACGAGGTCTGGGGCGTCACCCCCGGTGACGTCGTCATGCTCAGCGCCTTCCTCACCACCCTCACCAACTCCACGACCACCCTGACCGGCCTGGCGCCGGTCATCACCAAGGGCCTGGAGTCGGTCCGCTCGGTCGGCGAGGTCCTCCAGGCGCCCGAACTGGAGGACAACGAGGGCAAGGCCGAACTCGCCTCGCTGGACGGCGCGGTGACCTTCGAGGGCGTCGGACACGCCTACGACGCCGACCGGCCGGCGGTGCGCGACTTCACCCTGTCCGTGGCGCCCGGCGAGACCGTCGCCCTGGTCGGCGCCTCCGGCGCGGGCAAGTCGACCGTGCTCAACCTCGTCATCGGCTTCATCCGGCCGACCTCGGGCCGGCTGCTGCTCGACGGCACCGACATGAACAGCCTCGACCTGCGCACCTACCGGCGGTTCGTCTCGGTGGTCCCGCAGGAGTCGATCCTCTTCGACGGCACCGTCCGCGAGAACGTCGCCTACGGCATGGAGGACGAGGCCGACGAGGAGGCGGTCCGCGCCGCCCTGCGCGACGCCAACGCCACCGAGTTCGTCGACCGGTTGCCCCAGGGGCTCGACACCCTCGTCGGCGAGCGCGGGGCCCGTCTGTCGGGCGGGCAGAAGCAGCGGCTGGCGATCGCCCGCGCGCTGATCCGGGACCCCAAGGTGCTGATCCTGGACGAGGCGACGTCCGCGCTCGACACCCGCTCGGAGGCGCTGGTCCAGCAGGCCCTCGCCCGTCTGCTGCACGGACGCACCACCTTCGTGGTGGCGCACCGCCTGTCCACGGTGCGCGGCGCCGACCGGATCGTGGTCATGGGGGAGGGGCGGATCCTGGAGACCGGCACGCACGAGGAACTCCTGCGCCGGGGCGGGGCGTACACGGCCCTGCACAGCGGACAGGCGGCCTGAAGCCACCGGGGGCGGGGGCCAAGTGGCGAAAACCGTGCCCCCGGGGGGTGACATGCGTCCCACGCGTGCATGAATCGCCCGTGTTCGGGCACACGCAGCGCACCACACCTGGAGAAAGGGGCGCTCGTGATCGTTCCGGACCCGAAGACCGTCAGGACGCTGCTCACCCGCTACGCGTCGCTGAGGATCGCTCAGGCCGAGCGGGAGACACCGCACACGGCCCGCGAGCTGGAGGACGTCACCTACACGCTGTGCGTCCTCATGGCCACGTCCGACGTCCGTGAGGCGGTCGCCGCGGCGGACGCCCTGCTCGCCGCCGAGGTACGGCCGCCGACGGCCCGGCTGCCGAAGCAGGACACGGACGCGGCCAGGGACGGAGAGCGGGACGAGGAGAGCGGACTGTCCCTGGCGGTCTGAGAACGCCGGGAGCACGCCTCTGCCCGGCTCACGGCACCGCCGAACCGCAGCGGTCCGCGTGCCGGTCCTCCTGCTGAGCGGGCAACCCGGCCAGCCACTCCGCGATGGTGCGGGCGATCGGCTGGCCGGTGTCCACCTCGACGAAGCCGAACTGCCCCGACTGGTTGCACTCCAGGAACCACCACGTCCCGTCGGCGTCCTCCGCGAAGTCGAAGGCGCCGTACGCCAGTTCGGCATCACGCAGATAGGTGCGCACGGCGTCGGCCAGGCGCGGCGGCACGTCGACCGGGTACCACGGCGCGGTGGACGGGGTGAAGCGCACGTCCACCACCTCCGGGTCGCCGTCGGCGCACACGGCCTTGCGGGCGGCCAGCAGCCGGTCGCCCACCGCGGTCAGCCGGATGTCGGCCCGCTTGGCGACCCGCCGTTGCAGCAGCGTCGGGCCGTAGGCGACGGCGGCGAAGTCGGCGCCGGGCGGGACCCGGGTGGTGGGCACCGCCCGGGGCGGGTCCTGCGGATGCGCCCCGGACACCGGCTTGACCACGAGGTCGGGGTAGCGCTCGGCGAAGTCCCGCGCCGCCTGCGGGAACGTCGTGATGAGCGTGGCCGGCACGGGCAGCCCGCTGCGCTGGGCCAGCCGCAGCTGCCAGGGCTTGTGCCGGGCCCGCCGGGACGCGTCCGGATGGTTCATCCAGCGTGCCTCGCTGCCGCGGAGCATCCCGTACAGCGCCTGCGCGGCCTCCTCCGTGAGCCACGCCGACGGTTCGGGAGCGCGGGCCGCCGCCGCGCCGGGCCGGCGGACCCACACCGAGCGCAGCGAGTCGAGGCTCACCAGCCGCCCGGCGGACGACAGGTGGCCCCGGAAGGCACCGTGCACGTACTCCCCGGAGAGCGCGACGGAGCCGGTCAGGTCTGCGGGATCGAGCCGCACGACGGGAACGCCGGCGGCGTTCAGGTGCACGACCACCATGTCCGCCGTGACGTCCTCTTCACTGGTCAGGATGAGCACGGTCATCTCGGGCGTCCGCGCTCAGTCGTCGAAGTGCGTCTTGGAACCCGCTGTGGAGGTCGTCGTCCCGAGCTCTCTCAGCAGGGCGTGGTCGCGAGCGGCGATCCGGCCGTCGAGGAGCACGTTCAACTGCAGTCCTGGGTCATAGGCGTACGGAGTGGCGAACTCCAACTCCGCTGCCGGGCGTGCGTAGTTGAGCGCGAACGGTTTCATCGTCTCTCCCTCGTCGGTACTGCATCGATCAAGCGGTGCCGCCGTGCGACGTCACTCGGGCCCGCTGCGGTGGTGCGACCTTCGGTGCGGTGGCGCGACCTTCAGTCACTTATACGAATCGAACGGGTGGTTGGTTTCCTTACTCTCCGTGATCATCGCCGGGTCCGGCCGGGCACAGGGAGCTGAGCAGGGGTGATGAGCCCTGCGAGGGGTGAAAACGTCTTCCCGAGCGGTCAGTTGGCGATGCCCGCGCGGTCGGGGGCACGGCGCAGGGAGCGCAGGGCGACGAGCAGGACACCGATGTCGTCGAGATAGACCGGGTCGGGCAGCAGGTCGGTGGGGAGGACGAAGTAGGCGACCGCGCCCCAGAACACCCAGCGGGGGCCGGTCGGCAGGCCCGCCCGCCGGAGGCCGCGCCGGGCCCGGACCAGCCGCACCATGACGGTGGCGGCCACGGCGAACAGCGCCGCCGCCACTACCGCGGCGACGGTGACGAGCGTGGTGGTCGCATCCACGGGCCCTCCCTGTGCGCGGTCCGTCGCGCGGTGTCCGGTGGTTCCCCCGACTGTCGGATTCCCCGTTCTCGATTGCCGAATGCCCCGTCCGGCGCGGGAAAATCGCGCCGATCGGGTGCCGGTCGCCGGCGCCGGCCGCGGGATTCGTCCGCGCGCCCCGCGGCCCGGGGCGCGTTCACACGGCTGCCGCGTCCGAGTGGCGGTACGGGCCGGGGTCCGTAGTAATGGTGATCGTCACATGGCGTGTCGTACCTCGGGGGCGCAGGTGCGACCGCAGTCCTCAGGGAGAGTCAAAATGATCACCCCCTCCACACAGCCCGGTTCGCACCGTGCCGTCACACCGTTCCCGCCCCTCACCGACGCGGACCGCGGATCCCCACCGGGAGACGGCCCGCCGTCCCCGGCGGAGGTCTCCCGCCCCACCTACCCCGACCCCGTCGACGGGCTGCTGCACGCCGCCGCGGCCCACCGGTCGCTGGAGGACGTCACCGTCCTCATATCCCTCCTGGAAGAGTCCGAAGAGGGTCGGCAGGCAGCGGCCGACGTGCTGCGGGTCATCGGGACCGACCGCCCGGTCGAGGACGTCACCCGCCTCGTGGCCGTGCTGTCCCAGCCGCCCTACGACGTCGGGCACGCCGACCACATGATCCGCGCCGCGGCCGAGAACCGGCCCGTCGAGGAGGTGACGAGGCTGATGGCGCTGCTGTACCGGGAACCACTGGACCAGCACTGCGGCGAAGAGGCGGTCCGCGCGGCCGCCACCCACCGGCCGGTGGAAGACCTGGCCGAACTCGTGGCACGGCTCACGCGACAACGCGAGGAGCAGGCAGCCGATCAACGGGCGGCCACCGGTCCGGCGGAGTCGGTCAACGAGGACCCCCTGGCCGCGTTCGACGTCGCCGGCGAACCGCCGCCCGGACCCGCGGGGCCTCCGGCCCGCCGGACGCCCGCTCCCGCCCGCGCGCCCGCCCTGTCGCCATGGGAGGCCTGGACGGACTGGGCGGCCGCCGTGGCGCTGGCGCTGTGCGGTGTCGCCCACGTCCCCGTGCACCGGCAGGGCGTGCCCGTCGGCGCCCTCGCCACCGCGCTGGCCCTGTCCGGGCTCTGCCTCCTGCTCGCCCTGGCGCTGCTGCGCCGGCCCGCCCTGCCGTTGCTGGTGATGGGCGTGCTGGTGCCGGTGGTGTTCGCGGGCGCCCAGGTGTCCGCCGGACGCGTCGACGTGGTGGGGCTGCTGCCGCTCACCGAGGCCACCCTCACCCCGCCGTGGATCGCGGGCCCGGTCGCCACGGCCACCGTCGTGGCGGTGACGGTGGCCCTCCTCGCCCACCTCCTGGGCGACCGCCGCCCGGCCCGCGCCCCGGCGCGCCGGAAGCCCGCGGTACTGCCCGCACGGGACTGATCCGGCCCGACGGCCGGCCCCGCCCACGCGCAGGTGGGCGGGGCCGGCCGTCGGTTCAGTGGCCGGACTCCAGCAGGGCGGTGAGCACCCGGTCCGGGGTGAGCGGCAGTTCTCGCAGACGAACGCCGGTGGCGTGGTGGACCGCGTTGCCCACCGCGGCGGCCGTGCCGACGATGCCTATCTCACCGATGCCCTTGCTGCCCATGGGGTTGAGGTGCGGATCCTCCTCCTCGATCCAGTGCGCCTCCACGTCCGGCACGTCGGCGTGTGCCGGCACGTGGTACGACGCCAGGTCGGACTCCGCGAAGTCGCCGAACGCGGCGTCCAGGGTGCTGCCCTCGGTGAGCGCCATGCCCAGCCCCATGGTCATGCCGCCGACGAACTGGGAGCGCGCGGTACGGGCGTTGAGGATGCGCCCCGCCGCGTACACCCCGAGCAGCCGGCGCACCCGCACCTCGCCGGTCACCGGGTCCACCGCGACCTCCGCGAAGTGTGCCCCGAACGCGTGCCGGGAGTAACGGGAGTCGGCGTCCGCCGTACCGGCTGTGTCGGCGTGTTCCACCAGGCCGTGCTCGGGCACCGGCCCCGGGAACCCGGCCAGCCGCTCCGCGAGCCGGACGCACGCCTCGTGGACCGACCGGCCCCAGGACGCCGTACCGGAGGAGCCGCCGGCCACCGGGGCGGACGGCAGGTCGCTGCTGCCCAGCCGGACCCGGAGGCTCTCCAGGGGGACGTCCAGGGCGTCCGCCGCGATCTGCGCGAGGACGGTACGGGCGCCGGTGCCGATGTCCGTGGCGTTGACCTCGACGAGGAAACTCCCGTCGGGCAGGGCGCGGGCCGCCGCGGCCGACGGGAGCATCATCACCGGGTAGGTGGCCGCGGCCACGCCCGTCCCGGTCAGCAGCGGACCCTGCGGGCGGGAGCGCGGGCGCGGATCACGCCGTTCCCACCCGAACCGGCGGGCTCCCTCGCGCAGGCACTCGACGAGGTGGCGGCTGCTGAACGGCCTGCCGCTGTCCGGTTCCGTCTCCGGCTCGTTGCGGACCCGCAGTTCGACGGGGTCCATGCCCAGTTCCACGGCCAGTTCGTCCATGGCCGACTCCAGGGCGTACATGCCCGGCGCCTCGCCGGGCGCGCGCATCCACGAGGGGCTCGGCACATCGAGGGGCACCACGCGGTGGGCCGTACGGCTGTGCGGGGCGGCGTACATGACGCGGGCCGGAACAGCCGCCTGCTCCACGAACTCCTTCACCCGCGAGGTGTGCGTGGTGACCTCGTGCTCCAGGGAGGTCAGCCGGCCGTCGGCGTCCGCGCCGAGGCGCAGCCGGTGCAGGGTGGGCGCCCGGTGCCCCACGACCGAGGGCAGGAAGCGGCGCGGCAGGACGACCGTGACCGGCCGCCCGGTGTGCCGCAGCGCGGCCATCACCGCGAGCACCACGTCCGGCCGGGGCGTGCCCTTGGAGCCGAAGCCGCCGCCGACGTGCTCGGCGACGACGGTGATCCGCTCCTCCGCCAGCCCGAACAGCTTCGCGAGCACGTCCCGTACCGCCGTGGTGCCCTGGCTGGAGGTGTGCACCGTCAGGTGCTCCCCGTCCCAGCGCGCGGTGCTGGCGTGCGGCTCCATGGGGTGGTTGTGCAGGGGCGGCACCCGGTAGCCGACATCGACCCGGACAGGCGCGGAGGCGAACGCCTGCTGCGGATCGCCGCGTTCACGGACGGCCGGATACCCGCCGTTGGCCTCCTGCGGCACACGGGCGTCCGGATGCGTGACGGACAGCGTGACGTCGAAAGGCTCCGCCGAGCAGTCGACGTGTACGGCGGCGGCGCCGGCCCGCGCGGCCTCCGGGCCGTCGGCCACCACCAGGGCGACGAACCAGCCCCGGTGCGGAACCCGCGCGTTCTGGAGGAGGGCGAGGGTCGCGTCGTCCGGTTCGGCGAGCCGCGGCGCGTTCTCGTGGGTGAGCACGGACACGACGCCGGGCAGGCCGAGCGCGCCCGACACGTCCACGCCCGTGACCCGGCCGCGCGCGACCTCGGCGGGCACCGGGCGGGCGAACAGCCGCCCGGGGAAGGGGAATTCGGCGGCGTAGCGGGCGGTGCCGGTGACCTTCTCGCGACCTTCCCGGCGCTCGACGGGAGCGCCCGTGACAGGGGACCTCATGACGCCTCCTCCCCGTCCCGAGCGAGCCGCGTGAGGACGTCGACGGCGAGGCCCCGCGCGAGGGGCACCTTGTAGGCGTTGTCGCGCAGCGGCCTGGCCCGCTCCAGTTCGATGCCGACGGCCCGCTCGCACGCCGCCTCGGTCGGCGCGACGCCCAGGAGCGCCTCCTCGGCCCGACGGGCCCGCCAGGGCCGGTGCGCCAGCCCGCCGAACGCGATCCCGGCGTGCGCGACCACACCGTCCGACACCTTCAGCGCCACGGCGACGGAGGCCAGCGCGAAGGCGTACGAGGCCCGGTCACGCGCCTTGCGGTAGGCGGACGGCACCCCTGCCGTGGCGGCCGGGAGCAGGACGGCGGTCACCAGTTCACCCGGCTCGACCACCGTGTCCCGCTCCGGGTGGTCCCCGGGCAGCCGGTGGAACTCCGCGGCGGGCACCCGCCGTACGCCCGCGAGGCCGTACAGCTCGACCTGCGCGTCCAGCGCGGCCAGGGCGACCGCCATGTCCGAGGGGTGGGTGGCCACGCAGTGCTCGGAGTGGCCGAGCACCGCGTGGTCGCGGTGGATCCCGGCCAGGGCGCCGCAGCCGCTGCCGGGCTCCCGTTTGTTGCACGGCTTGGACACGTCCTGGAAGTACGGGCAGCGGGTGCGCTGGAGCAGGTTCCCGCCGGTCGTCGCGGCGTTGCGCAACTGACCGGAGGCACCCGCGAGCAGCGCCTGCGAGAGGGCGGGGTAGCGCTCGCGGACCCGGGGGTACGCCGCGAGGTCGCTGTTGCGCACCAGCGCCCCGACCCGCAGCGAACCGTCCGGCAGCTCGGTCACCCCGTCCATGGGCAGACGCGTGACGTCGATGAGGGCGGTCGGCTCCTCCACGCCGAGTTTCATCAGGTCGACGAGGTTGGTGCCGCCGCCCAGATAGCGGGCGCCGGGGTGGGAGGCGTAGGCGTCGGCCGCCTCGGCGAGGCTGCCGGCCCGTACGTAGGCGAAGGGCTTCACCGGATCACGTCCTCGACCGCGTCGACGATGCGGGGATACGCCCCGCACCGGCACAGGTTGCCGCTGAGCCGCTCGCGGATCTCGTCCCGGCCGAGCGGCACCGGTCCGGAGACCGCCCGCACGTCGGTGACGTGCGAGGGGTGGCCGGCCTCCGCCTCGGCGAGGGCGCCGACCGCGGAGCAGATCTGGCCCGGGGTGCAGTAGCCGCACTGGAAGGCGTCGCGTTCCAGGAAGGCCCGCTGGAGCGGGTGGGGCTCCTCGCCGTCCCCCGACAGGCCCTCGACGGTCGTGACGTCGCAGCCGTCGGCGGCGACCGCGAGCAGCAGGCAGCTGTTGACCCGCCGCCCGTCGACCAGGACCGTGCAGGCGCCGCACTGCCCGTGGTCGCAGCCCTTCTTGGCGCCGGTCAGGTCCAGATCCTCGCGCAGGAGGTCCAGCAGCACCCGCCGGTGGTCCACGGTCAGGGTGTGCGGTTTGCCGTTGACCCGCAGGGTCGTCTCGGAACGGTGGGAAGGCGGTGCGCCGACGCCGTGCGCGGATTCGTGCTCGCTGCCCATGTCGTGGATCCCTTCGGCAGATCCGTCGTGCCGTGGGGACCGCGTATCCAGCGGACGGCACTCGACACGTCCCGGGCCGGGAGGAACCGGGCGCGGCGGGTGCGGCCGGTCACCCGTCGGCGGTCCTGCCGTCCTCGCCGTCCGCACTCCCGGCGATCCGGGTGTCGCGCTCCCGCAGGCCCTTCGCCGTCTCCCGGAGGCGCTCCAGGGTCCGGCCCAGCTGCTGGAACGGCGAACCGGCCGGCTTGGCGGGCGGCTGCGGCAGCCCACCCGACTCGGCGGCCGCCTCCCGGTAGGCGGTCAGCGCCTCGTGCGCCTGCTCGGCGGCCTCCCGGTACAGGTCGCGGGACTCCGTCATCGCCTCCAGAGCCTCCCGGTACATGGCCGCGAGGCGGCGCTCACGGGCCAGCTCCTCCTCCAGCGTGAGCAGCCGCCATTCCTCCCGCAGCGCGGTCAGCGCGGCCTCGCCGCCGTCCGGCAGCGGCTTGGGCAGGGCCGCGAACCGGGTCACGGCGTCCAGCAGCTCGGTGGGGTGCGTGCCGTCCAGGAACACACTGCGCACCGAGAAGTCGGCGGCCTCGTACCCGGCCGGGACGGGTGAACCGGGCAGTACCACCGCGCCGCCGCGGGGCAGCTCCACGTCGAACTCGCGCAGCGCCCAGTTGGCGGTGCGCAGCTGATGCGGTGCCGCCCGGTGCTCCACGACACGGTGGTGCAGTCCCGCGGGCAGCAGCGGGATCAGGGAGCGGCGGCCCCGCTCGTCGGGCGTCATGGCCTCGTGCACCACCACGTCGATGGTCCAGGTGTCCCGCTGGGCGCCGCGCAGCACCCGCCGCAGCTCCTTGTCGTCCGCCGGGAGCGGACTGACGTCGAGGTAGCGCCCGCCGGTGACCGTCTCGTGGCCCCACAGGCCGTCCGCGTCCCAGGGCCAGAACATGGAGGCCGGCGACGGCCATCGCTGGTCCCACGGCCGCTCCGCCTCCGCGACCAGCGTCCACTCCTGACCGGACCCGGACCACTCGCCGAGCGTCAGCCGGGCCCGCACGGTGACGTCCTCGGGCACCTGCCAGCGGGCTTCGAAGACCAGTTCCCCCTCGGGGGTGTCGGCGTCGGGGAGCTCCAGGAAATCGTGGAGCGTCCCCTTCTCCTTGAGCGACCGGAGGTTCTTGCGCAGGACGTCCGGCGCGGCGGGCCCGGTGTGGCGGCCGCGGGTCAGCCACACCGTGGAGGGTGTCGGGGCCGGGACGGTCGGGGAGGTGAGCATGAGTCCCTTCGTGAGGAGCGGGGCGACGGGGGACTGTCAGTATCGCCGTCGCGGCGGGTGGATGATCGGCGGGGGTCGGTGCAAATCAGGTCGTGGTGCGCATTCCCACCCGCGGCGTGCGTCACGCGTGGAGCGGGGCACCTGACCGGCGGCCCTCGCGCCGCGCGTACCCGCCGGGTCGGCGAGGGTGGGCGGGGGAGCACCCCGGCCGAGCGACCGTACGCAGGAGGACGAACCGATGAAACTGGATCTCACAGGACGGACGGCGCTGGTCACGGGCTCCTCGCAGGGCATCGGCGCGGCGATCGCCGCCGGCCTGGCCCGCGCCGGAGCCACCGTGGGCGTCAACGGACGTGACGCCGGCCGCCTCGACCGGAGCGTCGGGGAACTGCGGCGGGCGGTGCCGGACGGCCGGTTCGTGGCGGTCGCCGCCGACGTCGGCACCGAGGAGGGTGCCGCCCGCGCGGTCGACGCCCTGCCCGACGCGGACATCCTCGTCAACAACCTCGGCATCTTCGGCGCCCGGCCGGCCCTGGAGATCACCGACGACGAGTGGCGCCGCTACTTCGACGTCAACGTCCTCGCGGCGGTACGGCTCACGCGCGCGTACCTGCCGAGGATGACCGCGCGCGGCTGGGGCCGCGTCCTGAACATCGCGAGCGACTCCGCCGTGGTCATCCCGGCCGAGATGATCCACTACGGCATGACGAAGACGGCGCTGCTCGCCGTCAGCCGCGGCTTCGCCAAGGAGGCGGCCGGCACCGGCGTCACCGTGAACTCCGTCATCGCCGGGCCGACCCACACGGAGGGCGTCGAGGAGTTCGTACGGCAACTGGTCGGCACCGACCTGCCCTGGGACGAGGCCCAGCGGGCCTTCATGCGTGAGCACCGGCCCCAGTCCCTGCTGCACCGGCTCATCGAACCGGAGGAGATCGCCCACCTCGTCGTCTACCTCAGCTCACCGCTCGCCTCCGCGACGACCGGCGGCGCGCTGCGCGTGGACGGCGGGTACATCGACTCGGTGCTGCCGTAGACGCGGCACCGCCCTGCCGTCGTGGCCCTCGGTGTTCGCCGTGACCCGTGCGCGGTCCGCACACGGGGTGTGCGGCGTTCACCACCGGACGCGGGCGCGCACCCGTGGTCCGGGCCGCCGCGGGCGCCGACAATCGACCCGGCGGACAGGGCTCGCCCACCATCCGCGTCGGGGCGGGCCCTGTTCCCGTGCCCGGAACGCCGCCCCCGCCGAGCCGGTGCACCGTCTCCCGGAGCCGGGCCGCACGTTCCAGAGGAAAATGCCAAAGCCGTCCCCCGGGCCCGCCACTTTCCGTAACCTCGGGATCACGCTCTCGGTGCTGCCCCGCGACCAGGCCCCGCCGGACCGGTGACCGCCGCGCCGTCGACACGCGCCGCAAGGCGAAAGGAGACTGGTCATGGCCGTCGAGGCCGAGGTCCTGAACGAACTGCACCGGCTGCGCGCGCGCATGCCCCAGCTGACGGGGGCTCTGGCGGCCAGCGTCGACGGATTCGTCCTCGCCCAGGACATGCCAGGCGTCCAGCCGGAGGGGCTCGCGGCCCTCACCGCGGCAGCCCTCGGCGTCGGCCACCGCATGGTGGACCTCACGGCGCGCGGCGAGTTCCGCGAACTCCTCGTGCGCGGGGCCGGAGGGTACGTCGCCACCTACGCGGCCGGCCCTTCCGCCATCCTCACCCTGCTCGCCGACGACCGCGCCAACGTCGGCCGCCTGCACCTCGAGGGCCGGCGCAGCGGCGCCCACATCGCCGGCCTGATGGCGGCCCGGCACACATCCGACCCGGCGTCACCGGCCCCGGCGTACCCCGCCGTTCCCCCTGTTCCGCCCGCACTCCAGAACCGGCCCCTGAGCGCCCTGCCGACGCGCATCCCGCGGCAGTTCAGACCTCGGCGGGGGTCGGAGTACGGAGGCTGAACCGGCGCCGGCCCGCGCCCCGAGTCCTCCCTCACGCCCCGCCGCCCTCCGCCCGCCCCCGGCGTCGCCCCACCCCGCGCCGCTGCCCGACGACCCGGTCCGCGCCGCCAGGGTTCGCCGCGGGCGTGCCGGGTGCGCTGAACCCACCGGGCACCAGCCGTGGAGGTGCCACGGCCGGGACGGACCGCGGGCGGACGTCCGCCGGGCGCGTTCCGCCAGGACCCGGACCCTGACCGCCGGCGTCGGCCGTCGGCCGCGTCGCGCGGCCGATGATCCGGGTGTGTGTCATCAAGGAGGCGCAGGCCGTGCACACTTCGCTGAGCGTCCACACCTGGCCCACGGCGGGATCGTGCCGCACCACGAGCAGGACCGCGCCCGCGCAGGAGACCCGGGTGCCCTCGTGCAGCGCGCACCGCTCGTGCCGGCACCAGCAGGCGGCGTCGTACCGTACCGTCGCCGCTCTGGCGTGCGCGGCGGCATGGGCTTCGGCGAAGCGGCGCAGGGCCGCGAGGTCGCGCGAGCGCGGCGGCATCGCGCACGCGGAGGAGCAGGTGACCGACGCGGTGCGGTCCCGGTGCCCGACCACACGAATGGTCCAGGAACGGCCGGGACGGCGGGCTGACGGTGCCTCAGGGTACGTTTGAGCCAAGACCACATGTCCTTCGTGGGATGCGGGCGGGGGGAAGGGGCACTCCGGTCCGGAACCGGCACGGCCCGCCGGAAGTGACCTCGCCCAGAGCATGCCCGTGGCCCCGCGGCCCCATTCGCGCGGTGCCCCGTACGGCAGGGGCACGGGGAGGTCACACCGGGGGCACGAGCGGGCGCGCCGTACGCCTAAGCTCCCTTTCCATGAGCACAGGGGGATCCGACAGACGTGTCGTCGACGGCCGGTTCGAACTGGTCGAGCGGCTCGGCGGCGGGGGCATGGGCTGGGTGTGGCGGGCGCGCGACCTCGCGCTGCACCGCGACGTCGCCGTCAAGGAGGTGCGGCCGCCCGATCCGGACCTCGCCGAGTACGACCCGGAGGGCGCCCGCCTGTTGCGCGAGCGCGTCCTGCGGGAGGCCCGCGCGCTGGCCCGCCTCCATCACCCCCATGTCGTCACCATCCACCACATCGTCGACGGCGGCGACGCCACGTACCCGTGGATCGTGATGGAACTGGTGGAGGGCGGATCGCTCCAGGACCGCCTGGACCGCGGCACGTTGACGCCCGCCGAGGCCGCACGCCTGGGCCGGGACCTGCTGTCGGCGCTGCGCGCCGCGCACGCCGTCGGCATCGAGCACCGCGACGTGAAACCGGCCAACGTCCTGCTGCGCCCCGACGGCCGGCCCGTGCTCACCGACTTCGGCATCGCCGCCGTCCGCGAGTCCGTCAGCCTCACCGCCACCGGGGCCGTCATCGGCTCACCCGACTTCATGGCCCCGGAGCGCGTCAGCGGCAAGGAGGGCGGCCCCGCCGCCGACCTGTGGTCGCTCGCGATGCTGCTGTACGTCGCCGTCGAGGGCCACCACCCGCTGCGCCGCGGCAGCACGCTCGCCACGCTGGCCGCCGTACTCGGCGAGGACGTGCCCGCACCCCGGCGGGCCGGACCGCTGACCCCGGTCCTCACCTCGCTGCTCGTGCGCGACCCGCAGGGCCGCCCCGACGCCGAGCAGGTCGACCGGATCCTCGCCGCCGTCACCGGCGGACCGGTTCCCCGGACGGACGCGGACGCCCCGGCCGCCGCCGCGCGGACCTCCTACCCGCTGGCACCCCCCGCTCCGGGAACGCCGGCGACGGGCCCCGCCCCGGCCCGCGTCACGGCGGCCCCCGGACCGCACCGGCCGCGCCGCGCCCGTACCGCGGCCATCGCCGCGGCGGCCGCGGCCACGGCCCTCACCGGCGTGCTCGTGTGGACGCTGCTCCCGGACGGGGGCAAGGCCGACGGCACGGCCGGGCCGCGCGGCACGGCGTCCGCGTCCACCGGGGCGACGTCCTCCGCCGGTGCGTCCCCCAGCGCCTCACCCGTGGACACCACCGGTGACCCCGTCGACCTCCTCAGCGCGGCCGGCCTGCGCACGACCGTGGCGAAGCTGACCGACGCGATGGGCGGCTCGAAGGTCGCCAGCCTGGTCGTGTACGGGGAGTACGCCGTCGCCACCGGTCCCGTCCCCGGCCGTCCCAAGCTGTACGACCGCTACATCTACCGCGGCGCGGACGTGGCGGTGAAGTTCGGGCCCGGCGGCACCATCACGCAGGGCACGGTCCCCGTCGACATGAACGACTTCGCCTGGGACGCCGTACCCGCGCTGCTCACCAAGGCCGACCGCACCCTCGGCATCCCGGACCCGACGAGCCGCTACCTGATCGTCAGCCCGGCCTCCACGACGCTCGACAGCGACCCGACGATGAGCGTCTACCTCTCCGACGAGTACGGCAGCGCCCACCTGGAGGCCAACGCCCGCGGCGAGGTCATCGAGACCCGTCCGCGCGACGACGGCTGATCCCTCACACGGGCGTGTGCCCCTCCAGATGGACCCGCACGGACTCGGGCAGCCCGCCGGCGCCGATCGCCTCGGCGAACCGGACCCAGCGCAGCTGCTCCGGGGTGAGCCGCCCGTCCCCGGACGGGTCCTGCGTGAGCAACTGGCACACCACGGCCGAACCGCGCGGGTCCAGTGGCGACGAACCGTCGACCGGATACCCCGTCAGCTCGTACACCAGGCGCGCCGCCGTGGCCTGCGGGGACTCGGCGGGCTCGGGAACACCCGAGGGCAGCCCCCAGCCGCCCGGTACGTCCACCAGCAGCAGGTGTCCGTCGTACACGACGACCGCTTCCACCGAGCCCGGGGCAGCCTGCTCCGGCGTCATGGCCCACCGTTCCTTCCCGTACCGCGTGACCGTCCGGCCCCGTCCGGGCCCTTCCCCCCGTACGGCCCGCCGCAATGACGGAAGGACCCGCGGACGGCAGTCCACGGGCCCTTCCCACCGACGGTCACGCGCCGCTTCCGCGGCCGGTCACGCGCCGCTCTCGCGGAGCATGTCCTCGCGCTCGACCAGCTTCACGCGCTCGCGGCCCTGCGGCTCGCCCAGCGCCTTCTCCGCGGCGTCCAGCTTGTACCAGCCCTCCCAGGTGGTGAAGCGGACGTCCCGCTCGGCGAGGAACGCGTCCACCGCCTCGGGAGCGGGTGCGGACGGCGTGTGCAGACGGCCGTTGGAGAAGTCGTCCAGCAGGTTCGACACCGTCTCGTTGGCGTCGCCCTTGGTGTGGCCGATCAGACCGACCGGGCCGCGCCGGATCCAGCCGGTGACGTACGTCGACTGGAGGTGCGCGCCGCTCTCCTCGATGACCCGGCCGCCCTCGTCCGGGACGGTGCCCGAGTCGAGGTCCCAGGGCAGCTTCGGCAGCTTCTCGGACAGGTAGCCGACGGCGCGGTAGACCGCCGTGACGTCCCAGTCCTTGAACTCGCCGGTGCCCTTGACGTTGCCGGTGCCGTCGAGGGCGGTGCGCTCGGTGCGCAGACCCACGACCTTGCCGTCCTCGCCGAGGATCTCCGAGGGCGACTCGAAGAAGTGCAGGAACAGCTTGTGCGGACGGTCGCCGGTGTCGCGGATCGCCCAGTTCTCCAGCGTCTTGGCGACCATGTCGGCCTGCTTGTTGCCGCGCCGGGTGGCGATCGAGCCGTCGTCGTAGTCGATGTCCTCGGGGTCGACGATGACCTCGATGTTGGGGGAGTGGTCCAGTTCCCGCAGCTCCATCGGGGAGAACTTCGCCTGGGCGGGGCCGCGGCGGCCGAAGACGTGGACCTCCAGCGCCTTGTTGGCCTTGAGGCCCTCGTGGACGTTCGGCGGGATCTCGGTCGGCAGCAGCTCGTCGGCCGTCTTGGCGAGGATGCGGGCCACGTCCAGGGCGACGTTGCCGACGCCGAGGACGGCGACCTTCTCCGCCTCCAGCGGCCAGGTGCGCGGCACGTCCGGGTGACCGTCGTACCAGGACACGAAGTCGGCGGCGCCGTAGGAGCCGTCGAGTTCTATGCCCGGGATCGACATCTCGCGGTCGGCCATCGCGCCGGTCGAGAAGATCACGGCGTCGTAGAAGGCGCGCAGGTCGTCCAGGTTCAGGTCGGCCGGGTAGTCGACGTTGCCGAAGAGACGGACCTGCGGCTTGTCGAGGACCTGGTGCAGGGCGGTGATGATGCCCTTGATCCGGGGGTGGTCGGGGGCCACGCCGTACCGGATCAGACCGAACGGGGCCGGCATGCGCTCGAAGAGGTCGATGGAGACACCGGGGGCGGTGGCCACATCCGACTTGAGCAGCGCGTCGGCGGCGTAGATCCCGGCGGGGCCGGCTCCGACGATGGCTACCCGCAGGGGGCGGGGCATGATCAGGTTCCCTTCGAGCGGCGACAGATCGACTCGGGGGAAGCCTAAACTAAGGCAAACCTTACCCGGTACGCGGGTCCGGTCTATGAGCCCATAAACGTCATTTATGAGCCGGGAGGGCTTCACGGGACGGCTCGGCGGGCCCTCCGGGCGCTCTGCGGAGTGCGCTCAGGGCAGCGACTGCTCCGCCCAGATCACCTTCCCGGTCGGCGTGTAGCGGGTGCCCCAGCGGTCCGTGAGCTGGGCGACCAGGAACAGCCCGCGCCCGCCCTCGTCCGTCATGGCCGCGTACCTCAGGTGCGGCGAGGTGTTGCTGCTGTCGGAGACCTCGCAGATCAGCGCCCGGTCCCGCAGCAGCCGGACCCGGACGGGCGGGCTGCCGTACCGGATCGCGTTGGTGACCAGCTCGCTGAGGATCAGCTCCGTCGTGAACGACAGGTCCTCCAGGTCCCAGCGCGCCAGCTGACGGGCCACCGCCGCCCGTACCTCGCCGACGGCCGCCGGATCCACCGGCACCTCCCACTCGGCGACCCGGTCCGCGCCGAGCGCCCGGGTGCGGGCCACGATCAGGGCGATGTCGTCGTTCGGGCGGGCCGGCAGCAGCGACTCCAGGACGGCCCGGCAGGTCTCCTCGGGCGAGCCGTCACCGTGCCCGAGCGCGGCGCGCAGCCGCTCCAGACCGGTGTCGATGTCCTGCTTGCGGTCCTCCACCAGCCCGTCGGTGTACAGCACCAGCCGACTGCCCTCGGCCAGCTCCATCTCGGCCGTCTCGAACGGCAGCCCGCCCAGCCCCAGCGGCAGACCCGCGGGGACCTCCAGGAACTCCACCCGCCCGTCGGGATGGACCAGCGCGGGCGGCGGATGACCGGCGCGGGCGACGGCGCAGCGCCGGGACACCGGGTCGTAGATGGCGTACAGACAGGTCGCCCCCGCCACCGGCGCGCTGGTGCCGTCGGCCGTCTCGTCCTGGTCGATGCGGCTGACCATCTCGTCGAGCAGCACGAGAAGTTCCTCCGGCGCCAGGTCCAGGGCGGAGAAGTTGTGGACCGCGGTGCGCAGCCGCCCCATGGTGGCCGCGGCGTGCAGCCCGTGCCCGACGACGTCCCCGACGACCAGTGCGACGCGGGCCCCCGACAGCGGCAGTACGTCGAACCAGTCGCCGCCGACGCCCGCCTGCGCGGGCAGATAGCGGTAGGCGATGTCCAGGGCGCCCTGCTCGGGAAGGGTGCGCGGCAGCAGGCTGCGCTGGAGGGTGACGGCCATGCCGTGCTCGCGGGTGAAGCGGCGCGCGTTGTCGATGGAGATCGCGGCCCGCGCCACCAGCTCCTCCGCGAGGGCGACCTCCTCCGGGTCGAAGGGCTGGGGCCGCTCCGAACGCCAGAAGCTGACCACTCCCAGCACCAGGGCCCCGGCCCGCACGGGCACGGTGATCAGCGAGTGGATGCCGAACTCCACCACCTGCTCGGTCCGCTCCAGGTCCTGCGCCCGCCAGCCCGGCGACTCGGCGAGCCGGGCCTCCAGGACGGGCCGCCCCTCGGCCAGGCCGCGGGACTGCGGGGACGACTCCACGAACGTGATCTGCTCGCCCACCGCGTACAGCGGCGCGCCCTTGCGGATCGCGCTCATCGCGGTGCGCCGCAGCGCCCCCCGCGGCTCCGGCTCCTCGCCCGCCAGCACGGCGTCGAAGAGGTCGACGCACGCGAAGTCCGCGAACCGGGGCACCGCCAGCTCCGTCAGCTCCTCCGCGGTCCGCGTCACGTCCAGGCTCGTCCCGATGCCCACCCCGGCCGCGTACAGCATGTCCAGGCGCTCGCGTGCCGCCTCGGCCCGGCCGGACAGGGCGCGCAGCTCGGTCGAGTCACGCAGCGTGGCGACGCTGCCGGCCGGCCCGCCCGCGACCTCGGTGGGCCGCTGGTTGATCGCCAGCAGCCGCTCCCCGACCAGGTGCACCTCGTCCGTCGCCATCCGCCCGGAGGCGAGCAGCTCGGCGGTGTCGGCGTCCAGGCCCAGGTCGAACACCTTGCGGACTTCGGCGTCCGGCGGCAGGCCCAGCAGCCGGTGCGCCTCGTCGTTGGCGAGGAGCAGCTCGCCCTCGCCGCCGACGATGATCACCCCTTCGCGTACGGCGTGCAGGACCGCGTCGTGGTGCTCGTACATCCGGGTCATCTCGCGCGGGCCCAGGCCGTGCGTCTGGCGCAGCAGACGGCGGCTGACCAGTGCCGTGCCCGCGGTGGCCAGGACGAGGGCCGCCACGGTCGTGCTCAGCACCAGCGGCAGCTGACGGTTCGCGTTCCCGCCGACGTGCTCGGTGGTGATGCCGGCCGACACCAGCCCGGCGACCCGGCCGTCGGCCGCCTTCACGGGCACCACGGCCTGCACCAGCCGCCCGATGGTCCCGTCGACCTCCTCGACCACCGTCCCGCCGGCCTGCGCCGGGGCCAGCGTGCCGACGAACTGCTTGCCGATGCGGTCCGATTTGGGGTGGGTGTACCGGATGCCGTCGGTGTTCATGACGACGATGAAGTCGACATCCGACGCCTCGCGGGCGGCCTCCGCCCGCGGCTGGAGCACTGCCGTCGGGTCGGGGCCGCGCAGCGCCTCCAGCATGCCCGGGGAGTTCGCGAAGGTCTCCGCGACGGCGAGCGAGCGGTTGCGGGCCTCCTGGGTGGTGTCGTGGCGCGCCTGGAGCACCAGGGCGACGACGGCCGCGACGCCCAGCAGCAGGACGACGACCACTTGCAGGACGAACACCTGCGCGGCGAGGCTGCGCCCGCCGAGCGTGGTCTCGGGCGTGCGCCGCACCAGCGGGCCCCGGGGACGACGGGCCGGCCGGGTACCCGATCGCCCCAGGAGTCGGACCATGTGCCATGTCTACACTGCCCGGCCCCGTCAGGCGAGGGGCGTTACGCGGTGTGACGGACCCCGGCGCCCGGACGGCGCGGTGCGTCCGGACGGCCCTGTGGCGGCGGTCGCGGTGACGCCGAACCCCCGCCCCCTCCGGCAGTTCCACGACGTGCGTACGTCCGTCGG
This sequence comes from Streptomyces sp. NPDC058335, assembly GCF_042723915.1. Classification (NCBI taxonomy): domain Bacteria; kingdom Bacillati; phylum Actinomycetota; class Actinomycetes; order Kitasatosporales; family Streptomycetaceae; genus Streptomyces; species Streptomyces sp. NPDC058335. The sequence continues at coordinate 132,401 of NZ_JBHXHX010000014.1, forward strand.
GGTGGCGGGACATCGGTGGCGGGCAGCGGCGGAGAAGGAGGAGGGCGTCTCGCAGGAGGCCCGCGCCGCCCGGTGCCGCCGTCTACGCGGAGGCGGCACCGGCGGTCCGCAGCGCGCGGGCGTGGGTCAGGAAAGCGGTCAGGCCCACCTCGAAGGCGCGGTCCGCCCGGCCCTCGGGCACGGCGGCGAGGGCGCGGGCCAGCCGCGGGGTCGGGGCACGGTCGGTGAGTTCCCACATCGTCTCGGGGGCCGCGAGGTCGAGGGCGGAGCCCAGGACCAGGTTCTCCAGGGCGATGAGCAGCGGCATCACCTCGCCGACGGCGAACCCGGCGTCCAGCAGCAGCGTCACCGCCCGCTCGTACTGCTCCAGCACCCGCGGCGCCCGCACCGGCGAGGTCATCAGCAGCGGAATCGCGCGGGGATGGGCGGCGAACGCGCCACGGTAGGAGCGCGCCCAGGCCTCCAGCGCGGCGTCCCAGGGCGAGCCGTCCAGGGTCGCGGGGTCGATCGTGGCCGCCACCCGCTCGCGCAGCAGTTCCACGATGCCGTCCCGCCCGTCCACGTGGTGGTACACCGAGCCGGTCTGCACCCCGAGCCGCCGTGCGATCTGCGGGACGCTGAACTCCCCCTGCTCGTCGACCAGTCGCAGCGCGGTCGTGGTGATGCGCTCTCGATCGAGGAGCGGTGTGCGCGGCCGTCCCATGGTCAGCGTTCCCCCTGAGGTCTTTCTGAGGTCTTCCCGGATGCCCAACGGAAGGTTACATTGCGGAAACCGAAAGCCTTTAGATTTACGGCTCCCGGCGCACGCCACCCCCGGTGTGCCGGGACCGTCGGCGCGACCTCCGTCGCCCCCGCATGCCACCCCGCGGCCGCCTCCACACCGCCCGGAACCGTCCCCTCCGCCGTCCGAAGGGCTCTCCATGTCCCTGACCACTCCCGAGCCGCCCCAGGAGAGAGCGCCGTCCGCCCCGGCCGGCCTGCGCTCCGGCACCCTCGGCACCTCCGACATCGCCTTCTTCGTCGTCTCCGCCGCCGCACCCCTGACCGTGATGGCCGGCGTCGCCCCTCTGGCGATCCTCCTCGGCGGCATCGGCGCCCCCGTCGGCTACCTGGTCGCCGGCCTCACCCTCGCCGTCTTCGCCGTCGGCTTCACCACGATGAGCCGGCACGTCACCAGCGGCGGAGCCTTCTACGCGTACATCACCCGCGGTCTCGGCCGCCCGGTCGGCGTCGGCGCCGCCCTGCTCGCCCTGGTCGGCTACAACGGCATGGAGATCGGCGTCTACGGCCTCCTCGGCACCGCCACCCAGGACACCGTGCACGCCCTCTTCGGCGTCGACGTGCCCTGGCTGCCGATCTCCCTGGCCGGCCTGCTCCTCGTCGGCTACGGCGGCTTCCGCTCCATCGACTTCGGTGCCAGGCTCCTCGGCGTCCTCCTCGCCGCCGAGACCGGCATCCTCGTCCTCCTCGCCGCGGGCGTCCTGCTCGAGGGCGGCGCGCACGGCCTGTCGGCCGCCTCCCTCGCGCCCGGAAACGTCCTGGTCCCCGGCACCGCCGCCGTCCTCGCCTTCGCGTTCGCCGCGTTCACCGGCTTCGAGTCGACCGTCATCTACCGCCGCGAGGCCCGCGACCCCCAGCGCACGATCCCGCGCGCCACCTACCTCGCCGTCGGATTCCTCGGCCTCTTCTACGCGTTCGTCGTCTGGATCGCCGTCCAGGCCTTCGGCGACGCCGAGGTCGTCGGGGCCGCCGCCAAGGACCCGGCCGGCCTGTTCTTCACCGCCATCAGCACCTACGTCGGCGGCTGGGCAGCCGACCTGATGCACGTCTTCATCGTCACCAGCGTCCTCGCCTCCCTGCTCGCCTTCCACAACGCCATCAACCGCTACGGCCTCGCCCTCGCCGAGGAGGGCGTGCTGCCCCGCGCCCTGGGCCGCGTCCACCCACGCCACGGCTCGCCGTACATCGCGGGGCTCGCCCAGACGGTCCTCGGCGCGGTCGTCGTCCTGGCCTTCTGGGCGGCCGGCGCCGACCCCTACGGACAGCTCCTGCTGTGGGTCAACACTCCGGGAATGCTCGCCCTGTTGCTGCTCCAACTGCTCGCCGCGATCGCCGTACCCTGCTACTTCCGCCGCGTGAGCCACCAGGAAGGCGCGCTGCGCACCCTGGTCGCGCCGATCGCCGCGACCGTCCTGCTGACCACCGCGATCGTCCTCGTCGTCGGCCACCTCGACCTGTTCACCGGCGCGTCCCCCCTCGTGAACGGCGTCCTCGCCGCCGTCGCCCCCACGGTCTTCGCCGTCGGCCTCCTGCTGGCCCGGTGGCTGCGCCGCCGACGGCCGCAGGTGTACGCCGACTTCGCGGGCGACCGCGCCGAATGACCGTACCGAGGAACCGAACGACCGCACCGAACAAGGGAGTTCACCCCATGCCCACCGCCGACCTGATCGTGACCGGAGCCCGGGTCCGCACCCTCGAACCCGCCCGCCCGAGCGCCACCGCCGTGGCGGTACGGGACGGGATCGTCGTCGCGGTGGGGGAGGAGGCCGACGTACGCGACTGGCGCGGGCCCGGCACGCGGGTCGTACCGCTCGGCGGCGGGCATCTCGTGCCGGGTCTGGTGGACGCGCACAGCCACCCCGTCTGGGGGCTGGACATGGCCACCGGTACCGACCTGTCCCGCGTCACCGACCTGGCCGGGCTGCGTGCCGCGCTGGCGTCCGCCGAGCGCGTCGACGGCTGGGTCCTCGGCCACGGCCTCGACCACAACGCCTTCGGGGGACGGCCCGTCGACCGCGCCCTCGTGGAGGACGTCCTGGCCGGATCACCGGCCTTCCTCCGCCTGTACGACGGCCACTCGGCGCTCGCCGACGGCAAGGCGCTGGCCGCCGCCGGGGTCAGCGGCCCGCGGCACTTCGCGCAGCGCTCGGAAGTGGTGTGCGACGCCGACGGGCGGCTCACCGGGCACCTCGTCGAGCACGCGGCGATGGACCTGGTCGCCGCCGTCGCCCCCCGCCCGTCCCCGGCGACCCGCCGGGCCCGGCTGCTGGAGCTGCTGTCCGCGATGGCGGCCACCGGGCTGACCGGCGCGCACGTCATGGACGCCGGAGACCCCGACCTCGTGACGTCCGTGGCCGAGGAGACCGTCCTGCCCGTACGGCTGCGCTTCGCCCCCTGGTGCATGCCGGGCGCGGACGCCGCCGACCTCGCGGAACTGATCGAGGCACAGGGCAGGGGCGGGCGGCACTGGCTGGTCGGCGGCGTCAAGTTCTTCATGGACGGGACCGTGGAGGGCGGCACCGCCTGGCTGGAGCGCGCCGACTGCCACGGTCGGGGCACCGACGCCTTCTGGCCGGACCCCGACGGCTACGGCACCGCCGTACGCACCCTGCACGCGGCCGGCGTACGCACCGCCACGCACGCCATCGGCGACGCGGCCGTCCGCCATGTCCTGGCCACCGTCGCCGCGTTGGGTCCGGGCGGCCGGGGCAGGCACCGCATCGAGCACATCGAGACCGCGCCCGACGACCTGCTGCCCCGCTTCGCCGAGGTCGGCGTGGCCGCGTCGATGCAGCCCCCGCACACCGCCTACACCCGCGCCGACGGCAGCGACGAGTGGTCCCGCCGGCTCGGCACGGACCGCGCCGCCCATGCCTGGCGGCTGCGCGACCTGCGGGACGCGGGCGCCACCCTCGCCCTCGGTTCCGACTGGCCGATCGCCCACCACGACGTCCGGGCGGTCCTGGCCACCGCACGCGCCCCGCGCGGCGCGGCCGCCCGGCGGCCCGGCCTGACCGGCCTGGAGGCGCTGGAGGGCTGCACCACGCACGCCGCCCGCGCCGCCGGGGAGTCGGACCGCGCGGGCCGCATCGCGCCCGGATACCGGGCCGACCTCACCGCCCTGGCCGTGGACCCGGTCGAGGCGCCCGCCGACGAACTGGCCGACGCACCCGTCCTGTTGACGGTGACGGGTGGTCACCTCGTCCACCGGGCCGGGTGACCGGCGGCTGACCCGGCCCGTCCGGGGTAACCGGCCGCCATGGGCGAGATACTGACCGGCTCCTGTTCGTGGACGGACCGGGCACTCCTCGGCAGCGGCTGGTACCCGGCCGGACGGCGGGACGCGGAGGGCCGGTTGCGGCACTACGCCGAACGCTTCCCCCTCGTGGAGGCCGACGCGACCTACTACGCCCTGCCCTCCGAACGCACCAGCCGGCTGTGGGCGGAGCGCACCCCCGACGGGTTCGTCTTCGACGTGAAGGCCTTCTCCCTGCTGACCGGCCACCCCACCCGGTCCGCGGTGCTTCCGCCGGGGCTGCCCGACGACATCCGCTCCCCGAAGGCGCTCGACGAGGTGTGGCGGCGCTTCACGGACGGCATCCGGCCGCTGCGCGAGGCGGGCCGGCTGGGCGCCGTCCTCTTCCAGTTCCCGCCGTGGCTGCGGCCCGGCCCCCGCGCGCGTGCCGTCCTCGCCGGGTGCCGGGAGCGCACCGCCGGGTGGCCGGTCTGCGTGGAGTTCCGGCACCCCGACTGGTGGCGCGGCGAACAGCGGCCTGCCACCGAGGAGTTGCTGCGGTCGTACGGTTTCGCCGCCGTCGCCGTCGACATGGAGCCGTCACTGCCGTCGTCGATCCCCCCGGTCACGCCGGTGACCTGCGAACGGCTGGCGGTCGTGCGGTTCCACGGCCGCAGTCACGCCTGGGGCACGGGGAGCAAGGAGGACCGCTTCCGGCACGAGTACACCGACGACGAACTGCGCGAGTGGCTGCCCAGGGTGCACGCGCTCGCCGAACGGGCCGAACGCGTGCACGTGCTGTTCAACAACTGCTGCGCCGACGCGGCCGTTCGGGCGGCCACGCGGATGCGGGAGCTGCTGGCCGGCTGAGCGACCTGCCGGGCCGGGCTGCGTCAGGCAGTCGCCTTCAGAGTGCTCCTGGCCAGCTCGTAAGCGGGCAGCATGGCCTCGTGCTCCTCGGTGTCCATGCCCCCGAGGTGGACGACGACCGGGCCGTCGGGCGTGCTCACGGCGAGGGCGCGCTCCTTCTTCGTCTCCTCCAGCAGCTCGCTCGTCGTCGTGTACTCCACCTCCGTACCGGAGAGGGAGCCGGCCTTGAACGCGCGGTACTTCTCCCCGCTCGCCGTCTTCTCGGCGCCCACGAAGCCCTCCAGCACGGTGCGGGCGTCCGCGTCCCCCGGCCTGCCCGTCCACACGCGGAGGAAGCCGAGCTTTCCGGCCGGCTTGGCGTCGACCTCGCAGGCCATGGTGACCGGGCCCTGGTGCAGGAAGGCGTCGGTGAGCGCGTCGGACACCTCGTTGCCGCTGTCGCTCTCCTGGGAGGCCGCGTCGATCTCCTCGGCCTCCCAGAACTCGGCGATGTCGAAGGTGACGGGAAGCTCACAGGCCGAACCGGCGGCCCCGATACTCCCCCCGCGCGCCGCGACCTCGGCGGTGGCCGACGCCTTGCCACCGGCCGAACCCGAGTCCTCCCCCGATTCTCCGCACCCCGCCGCCATCCCCGTCAGCAAGACCGCCGCCGCAAGCCCTCGCCAACCGTTCCCCACCCCGAAGCGCACCGCTGTCTCTCCTCTGCTCGAAACCGGCTTCTGTTCGATACCGGCGGAGCACTGTAACCGAGAGGCACGGGAATGACCTCGCCTCCTCCGCTGTTGCACATCTCGACTGGCATGCACCGCTCAATGAGTGCGATGCCGGTGAAAGGAGGCCCCCATGGCACGCAGCACGGCGCGCCCTGTCGTCACCCTGAGGTCCACGGCCGGTACCGGCGCGACCTATGTGACCCGCAAGAACCGCCGCAACGACGCCGACCGCCTGGTCCTGCGGAAGTACGACTCCGTCGCCGGACGGCACGTCACGTTCCGCGAGGAGCGCTGACCCGAGGAGCGTCGGCGCCACGGCGCTGACCCGAGGAGGGCCGCCCCAGTGCGTCGGCCCGAAGGTGGAACAGAGGAGGCAGTCATGAAGGTGCGCAATTCCCTGCGTTCCCTGAAGTCCAAGCCCGGAGCCCAGGTCGTGCGCCGGAAGGGGGTCACCTTCGTCATCAACAAGAAGGAGCCCCGCTTCAAGGCCCGCCAGGGCTGACAACCCGGCAGCCGCCCGGTGGACCCGGTCCCGACCAGCCAGGGGCCGGGTCCACCGGGCTGCCGCCGCCGGTCACCCGGCCCACCCACCCGCCGGGCGGTTTCCGTGCCGTCGTCCTACGGTGGGGGAGCGGCCGGTTCCCCAGGGGAACCCCAGCCGCTCCCGGCCGGCGCCGACTTCCCCCGTCTCCGATCCGGCCGGGAACCCGCACCCCTCGCCACGCGAGGGGTGCGGTCCGGCGTTCTTCCTGATCACAGCACCGGAGTGATCCCCGAAGGCCTTCCTGGCGTCTCCATGGGCGTACGACCCGGCGCGCGGGTCCGGCCGACCGGGCCGGTACCGCCCGCACGGGTGCCGGGTCCGGCCGTGCGCTCCCCGCGTGCGGCGAGTGGTTGGGGAGAGCTTGGGGATCGTGCGTCCAGCGGAGGAACGGCGCGGAGGTGCCGACGAGGACCGCGCCGTGCGCGACAGGGCGCCGGGCCTACCGGCCCGTGCCGGCGCGTTCGTCCTGCGCACGCTCCGGAACGAGGCCCGCAACATCCTCGTCGGCCCGGTACGGCGACTGCGCCGGCGCGGACCCGCCGGGCTGCTGCTCGCCGGTGTCGCCGTCGGGGGCGTCATCTTCTTCCACGCCCTCGCCCAGCGGCCGGCCGGGGCGGACGTGGTCCGGGCCGTCGGCGGCGTCCAGGGAGACCTGCCCCTGTGGCTGGCCCTTCTGCGGACCCCGGTGTCGCTGTACGTCCCCGCCCTCGACCTGCCGGTCTGGGCCGGCATCACCCAGCTGTTCCTCGCCTTCGCGCTGGCCGAGAACAGTCTCGGCCGGTCCCGCACGCTCGCCGTCGCCTACGCGACCACGCTGGCCGGCACCCTCACCGCCCGTGTGATGATCATGGCGGGCCCGGACCGGTGGGGGTTCGGCCTCCCGCCCGAGGCGGGGCAGGTGCTCGACACGGGCCCGTCGGCCGCGGTCGTCGGCCTGTTCACCTACATCTCCGTCGTCCGGCGGGCCCCCGTCGTGTTCACGCTCACCGGCGGCTCGATGGTCTGGGAGTCGATGGCCAAACCCAACCTGGCCGGCCGCGAACACCTGGTGGCGGTGGCCGCCGCGATCGTTCTCGGTCTGCTGCACGGCCGACGCCCCGCCTGGCTCCCCGACCCGCGCCGCCTCCTGCGCCGGCCCGCCGAGATCCCGTCGTCCAGGGCCGACGCCCGGGTAAACATGGATATCTGAGAAACTCCCATGAATCCGTGGGGCGGTTGAACACTCCTGGGTCCGGTTGCGTATAGAGCCGCGGGGATGTCATGTCCTGGCCGCCGACGACGTTTTGGAGCACTTCGTGGGACACACAAGGCGCAGGCGCCCGACGGGCGGACGACGAGCGACGTTCGCCGCGGTCGCGCTGATGCTCGGCGGCGGAGGGTTGATGGCCGCGAATGTCTACGCCTCCGCCACCGAGGACGACCAGGGGCCCTGGACCTCCGGTTCCGTCACCGTCGACTGCCCGGACGTGGGCAGCCGGCTGACCTCGGTTCCGGACGGCGCGGGCGAGGAGGTGGACCGCGAACTCGCCCTGCTCGACCAGCAGATAGCCGCCGCATACCAGCAACTCCAGGGTTCGGCCCAGGCCGTGCGCGACGACGCCGGCTTCGCCGACAACGCGGTGATGAACCCGTTGAAGCAGAAGCGCGCCGCGACCATCGAGCGCATCGGCATCGCCATCGACCGCGTGGCCGACCGCCCGGAGGGCCTCTCCGACCTCGCCGCCTGCACCTTGCGCACCGCCGACGACAACGCGGGCGAGGAGCCCGGGGGCAACGGCGGAGACGGCCAGAACCAGGGCGACGGCCAGGACCAGGGAGACGGTCAGCAGGGCGGAGAGGGGCAGCAGGACAACGGCGGCGAAGGCGACGGCCAGCAGGGCGACGGAGGCAACGAAGGCAACGGCGGGCAGGCGGGCAACGGCCCCGTGGCCGCCGACTTCGTCGACATCACCACCGTGCAGCCCGCCCAGCAGGCCGCCGACCCCGGCGCCGGCCCCTCCAGGGGCACCTTCGCCACCAGCTGCGGCGTCAACGCCAACGGCCTGTTCAACTCCGACAACGTGATCGTCGCGCCGGGCGTCACCAACGGCGCCCACCACTTCCACGACTACGTCGGCAACCAGGCCAACGACGCCTTCGCCTCGGACGACGACCTCGCCAACGGCGAGACCACCTGCGTGGACCAGGGCGACAAGTCCTCGTACTTCTGGCCCGTGCTGCGGCTGCAGAACGGCACCCAGGAGCAGGACGCCCAGTCGCCCGGCGGCGGCGTCGAGGGCAACGCGGGCGAGATCGTCACGCCCAAGGAGGTCACCATGACCTTCGTGGGCAACGCGCGCTCCGAGGTCACGGCCATGCCGCGGCTGCTGCGCATCATCACCGGCGACGCCAAGGCGTTCGTCAACGGTACGGCCAACGCGAACGCCTCCTGGAGCTGCACCGGCTTCGAGGACCGGCAGCTGAAGGACAAGTACCCGGTCTGCCCGAACGGCAGCGACGTCGTGCGCTCGTTCCGCTTCCAGAGCTGCTGGGACGGCAACAACATCGACAGCGCCAACCACCGCACGCACGTGGCGTTCGCGGCGGCCGACGGCAGCTGCCCGGCCGGCTTCGAGGCCATCCCGCAGCTGGTGCAGCGCATCGTCTACGACGTCGACGCGCCGAGCCTCCAGGACGGCGGACGTACGACCCCGCTGTTCGCGGTGGACTCCTTTCCCGAGCAGCTCCACAAGCCGGTCACCGACCACGGCGACTTCATCAACGTCTTCGACGAGGACCTGATGAACGAGATGGTCGCCTGCATCAACGAGGGCCGCACCTGCGGCGCCGGCGGTGACAACGGCGGCGGTGACAACGCCGGTGGCGACAACGGCGGCGGTGACAACGCCGGTGGTGACAACGGCGGTGACAACGCCGGTGGCGACAACGGCGGCGTGGACCAGCCCGACCAGGACCAGGGCCAGGGCCAGGGCCAGGACGACGGCCAGCAGGAGCCCCCGGCCCAGAACTCCGAGAAGCCCCAGAGCGAGCCCGCTGCGGGCGACGCCGGCTCCGCCGACACCCCCCGCACCGCCGAGCCCCGCGTCTACACGAAGCCGAGCGCCAAGGCGACCGAGCCCACGGCGGAGACCCCCGCCCAGGACAGTGGCGCCAAGAGCGAGATCGGCACCCCCGCGACGGCGGCCCCGGACCAGAGCCCGGTCGCGGCGGACACGGGCGACACGCCGTCCGTCGTGCCCGCACCGCAGGCCCAGGGCGGCCTGGCCGAGACCGGCGCCAACCTGTGGCCGGCGGCCGCGGGCGCCCTGCTGCTGATCGGCGGGTTCGTCATCCTGCGCCGTTCGGCGAAGCGGCCGTAACCGAGTTCCCGCCGAGGCAACCGCCGCGCACGGGCACGAACGGGTGCTCCCTGACGCGAGAGGCCGCCCCGCCACCGGGCCGCACGGTATATGTCGCTCGGAGTGACCGCACAGGTCGCTCCGGGCGGCACCGGCCCCGGACCGGCGGGGCGGCCGCGCGACCAGGGGAGACCCATGCAGCACACGCACACCGACACCGACCCGGAGTACTACGACCTCGGCAGCCACCGCCGTACGGTCACCACCTCCTCCGCCGAGGCCCAGCTCTGGTTCGACCGCGGCCTGGTCTGGTCGTACGCCTTCCACCACGAGGAGGCGGTCGCCTGCTTCGAGCGCGCCGCCCGCGCCGACCCGGACTGCGCGATGGCCCACTGGGGCATCGCCTACGCGCTCGGCCCCAACTACAACAAGCCCTGGGAGTTCTTCGACGACCAGGACCTCGCACGGACCGTGGAGCGCACCCACGCCGCCGTGGAACTCGCCCACGAGAGGGCCGTACACGCCACCCCCGTCGAACGCGCGCTGATCGGCGCCCTGCGCGCCCGCTACCCGCAGGAACGGCCCGCCGAGGACTGCTCGGTGTGGAACGAGCCCTACGCCGACGCCATGGCCGCCGTGCACGCCCTCGCCCCCGACGACCTCGACGTGGCCGCCCTGTACGCCGACGCCCTGATGAACCTGACGCCCTGGCAGCTGTGGGACCTGCGCACGGGCGAACCCGCCGACGGCGCGCGTACCCGCGAGGCGCGGGCCGTGCTCGACGCGGCGCTCGCCACGGAGGCCGGCGCCCGCCACCCCGGCCTGCTGCACTTCTCCATCCACCTGATGGAGATGTCCCCGACTCCCGAGACGGCCCTGACCGCCGCCGACCGGCTGCGCGACCTGGTGCCGGACGCCGGCCACCTCCAGCACATGCCCTCGCACCTGGAGGTGCTGTGCGGCGACTACCGAGCGGTGGTGTCGGACAACACGCGGGCGATCGCCGCCGACGACAAGTACGTGGCCCGGTCCGGCGCGATGAACTTCTACACCCTCTACCGCGCCCACAACCACCACTTCAGGATCTACGGCGCGATGTTCCTCGGCCGGTCGCAGGTCGCCCTGGAGGCCGCCGCCCGGCTCGAGGAGTGCCTGCCGGAGGAACTGCTGCGCGTGGAGAGCCCGCCCATGGCGGACTGGCTGGAGGCCTTCCTCGCGATGCGGGTCCACGTGCTGATCCGCTTCGGCCGCTGGGCCGACATCCTGGAGCTGCCGGAGCCCGCCGACCCGTGGCTGTACAGCACGACGACCGCGATGCGGCACTACGCCCGCGGTGTCGCCCTCTCCGCGACCGGCCGGGTCCCCGAGGCGGAGGCCGAGCGCACGCTGTTCGCGGCGGCCGCCGCCCGGGTCCCGGAGACCCGCATGCTGTTCAACAACACCTGCGCCGACATCCTCGCCATCGCCGCCGCCATGCTCGACGGCGAACTGGAGTACCGCAAGGGCCGGCACGAGGCGGCGTTCGCCGCCCTGGAACGCTCGATCGAACTCGACGACAACCTTCCCTACGACGAGCCCTGGGGCTGGATGCAGCCCACCCGGCACGCCTACGGCGCCCTGCTGCTCGAACAGGGCCGGATCGCCGAGGCGGAGGCGGTCTACCGCGCCGACCTGGGCCTCGACGACTCGCTGCCGCGTTCCGCCCAGCACCCCGGCAACGTCTGGTCCCTGCACGGACTCCACGAATGCCTCGTCCGGCTGGGCAAGGACGGCGAGGCGCGGATCGTCGCCCAGCAGCTGAAGTTCGCCGCCGCGCTGACGGACGTACCCGTCGAGGCGTCCTGCTTCTGCCGTCTCGACACCACGACGGGGACCCCCGGCACGAGCGGCTGCTGCGGCATGGACAATTGACCGACCACCCGCCCGGGATGCCGAGCCGCCCCGCCGTCCCCACGATGGACGCAGAAGGCGGCACCAGGCAGTCCGAGCGGAGGGGAGAGCGATGGCGCAGGCCACGCGGAACAGGGGGACCTCGGACCATGGCGGGCGCAGGGTGAACGAGACGCGCACGAAGAGAACCGCGGGCACGAACAGGCCACACGGCGGGATCGGCCGGGCCCGCGGCTGGGCGCGGCTGGCCCTGGCGCTGGTCGCCGGCTGCGTCGCCGTCGTCTTCTCCGGCTTCGACTCCGGCGGGTGGCTGATCCTGCTCACCGGGTTCGCCGGGCTCGCGCTGGCCGGGGCGGGCGTCTGGTGGATGCTGGCGCACCGCGGCGGCGCCCGGCTGCTGGGCGGCCTGCTGGCCGTGGCCGCACCCGTGGGCGTGCTGGTGCTCTACGCCGCGTCCGGGCTGTGGATCGTGGCCGTCGGCGCACTCGCCCTGTGGGCGGCGGCGCTCGCCTCGGCCCGCTCCGCGCTGCGCAATCTGCGCCGCCCCCGCGGCACGCACACCCGCAAGGCCCCGCCCCCGAAGCGTCCGGTGCTGCTGATGAACGTGCGGTCGGGCGGCGGGAAGGTCGAGAAGTTCGACCTCGTCAAGCGCGCCGAGGCGCTCGGCGCCCGTGTGATCGTGCTCGGCCCGGACACCTACCCCGACCCCGTGAAGGTGGCCCGGCAGGCCGTGGCCGACGGCGCCGACCTGCTCGGCGTCGCGGGCGGCGACGGTACCCAGGCGCTCGTGGCCTCCGTGGCCGCCGACCACGGACTGCCCTTCCTGGTCATCGCCGCGGGCACCCGCAACCACTTCGCCATGGACCTGGGCCTGGACCGCGCCGACCCCGTGCGCAGCCTCGACGCCCTCACCGACGGCGTGGAACTCCGCGTCGACCTCGGCGACGTCGGTGGCCGGCCCTTCGTCAACACGGTGTCCTTCGGGGCGTACGCGGAGATAGTGCAGAGCCCGGAGTACCGCGACGCCAAGGCCGCCACCGTCCTGGAGCACCTGCCCGACCTGCTCGCGGGCGAGGGCGGCACCGTCCTCGACGTCCACACCGACGACACCCATCTGTACGCCCCGCAGGCCCTCCTCGTCAGCAACAACCCCTACGCCCGCGCCGACCCGCTCGGCGGCGGCCGCCGCCCCCGTCTGGACACCGGACAGCTCGGGGTGATCGGCGTCCGCGTGGAGGGCCCGGGGCAGGCCGCCGAACTGGTCCTGCTCGGCGAACGCGCCAGCGGCATCACCTCCGTGACGTCCCGCCGGGTCACCGTGGAGGCACCCGAGGGACACATCCCGGTGGCCGTCGACGGCGAGGCGCTCGACCTGCCCGTCCCGGTCGTGTGCACGCTGCGGCCCGGCGCGCTGCGGGTCCGGGTGCCCCGCCACCGTCCGGGCGCCCCCTATGCGCCGCCCACCGTCGACTGGCGGCGCATCGTCCGCCTCGCACTCGGCCGCACCGATCCCCGTACGATCCAGGAGACGCACGATGTCTGACCGCCGAACCGAGCCACGCGTCCGCATGCCGCACCTGGTCCGCGACCTCGCCACCCTGGACCAGGCCCTGTACGAGACGGTCACCATGACCAGGACTCCCACCCTGGACACCGCTCTGCGCCGGCTGTCCGCGGCGGCGGACCACTCCAAGCTGTCCTTCGCCCTCGCCGCCGCGCTCGCGCTGCGCGGCGGCCGGTCACGGCGCGCGGCCGCCCTGGGCGTCGCGGCCGTCGGGGTGGCCTCGGCGAGCGCCAACCTGCTCGGCAAGCGCCTCGTCCGCCGTCCGCGCCCGCACCGCGCCGTCGACTCGCCGTTCCCGGGCCGGCACGTGCCGATGCCGGACTCCGCGTCGTTCCCGTCCGGGCACACCGCGTCGGCCGTCGCCTTCGCGGCAGCCGTCGGCCCGGCGTTCCCGGTCGCCGCCGTCCCGCTGGGCCTGCTCGCCTGCGCGGTGGGCTACTCGCGCGTCCACACCGGCGTGCACTACCCGGGCGACGTCGTGGCGGGCGCACTCCTCGGGACGGGTTCGGCGGCCCTGGTGCTGGCGGCGGCGGCCCGGCTGGACGGCTGAGGACAGGGGCGCGGCGCCGGAACCGGAACCGGCGCCCCTACTCCCGTCCGCAGTGCAGGAAGACGTGCGGCTCGGGTACGGCTTCGGGATGGTCGGGGGTGAACAGCAGGTTCTCCTCCGCCAGTACCGTCAGCCCCGCGCCCGTCACCATCCCGACGAGATCGTCGCGGGCGAAGCTGGTGACCCGCACCGGCTGCCCCATGAACACCGCGTCCACGCCCTCCACGTCCAGCGGCACGGTGGCGAGGACGAGGCTGCCGCCCGGCAGCAGGGCCCGCGCCAGCCGGCCGACCAGAGCGCTCTGCTGCGCCCGGTCCATCTGGAGCAGGGAGAAGTACACGCAGACCGCATGGAACGAGCCATTCTCCAGCGGGAGTTCACGCACGTCCACGCAGCGGAACGTCGCCTCGGGGACCTGCCGGGCGGCGAGAGCGACCATGACGGGGGAGACGTCGACGCCCAGCACGTCATGCCCGGCGCCCGCCAGGGTCTCGGCCGTCGGCCGGCCCGTCCCGCTGCCCACGTCCAGCACCCGGCTGCCCGGCGCGAGCCGCCCGAGCAGCCACCCCAGCGACCGGTGGTGGGCCTCCGAGTGCGCGAACGCCTTCTCGTACCCGGATCCCAGCGCGTCGAACACCGCCGCCGCGCGCCGCTTCTCGTCCTCGCCGGTCAAGTCGGTCTCCCGTCGTGGTGGGCAGGTCCCGCGCCCGAGCGGCCCTGACGGCGCCTCAGTGTAGGGCCGGGCCAGCGGAGCGGTGGCCGGTTTCCGGAAGCAGCCGGAATCCGAATTCCCACTACCGTCAGTAACATGATCCACTCTCCTTCCGAGAGGGGGCTACTGGCGAGTAGCTGAGGCCCCGCGACCGTCGTTCCCTTCGGAGGACCCCCGATGACCTCGCCCGAGGAAGCCCTGCAGCAGGCCCGTGCGACCTACGAGGAGCACGCCCGCACCTGCCGGCAGTGCCACTTCGACGCCGTGCCGTGCGCGGTGTCGAAGCATCTTCTGCGCGCCTACAACAATGCCCGCCGGGAGCAGATGCGGGCGAACTCGGGCGTGCGTTGAGCGATTTTCGTCACACCGGGTGACCGGGCCGGGTGGCGTCAGGAGGGACGTACCGCTCCGCGCAGTGCGCCCTCGCCGAGGGCGTGGACCGATTCCTCGCGGATGGCGGCGCCGGGGCCCGGGGCGTGGATCATCATGCCGTTGCCCGTGCACAGACCGGTGTGGCTCAGGTCGTCGTAGAAGAAGACCAGGTCGCCGGGGCGCAGATCGTCCAAGGCGACCCGGGTGAAGGCCTGCGCCTGGTCCAGCGCCGTCCGCGGCAGTGTCACCCCCGCGGCCCGCCAGGCGGCCTGGGTGAGGCTGGAGCAGTCGTACGACTCCGGCCCTGTCGCACCCGTCACGCACGGCCGCCCGATCTGGGCGCGGGCGAAGGCGAGGGCCTTGTCCGCCTTGCCGAGGTAGCCGGTTCCGGTCGCGTGGACGGTGAGGCCGAGCGGGGACGGGGCGGGAGTGGGGGCGGAGCCGGGCCCGGGGCCGGTCGGGAGCGTGAACTCCGGGAGCGCGAGGCCGAGTTCAGGGGCGGGGAGAGGGAACTCGGCGACGGCGAAGGCGGGTTCGGGCGTGGGGAGCGTGGCGTAGACCGGCTGGGGCGGGACGGCCGGGGCGGTGTTCCCCGCCGTGGGCGCGAGCAGGTCGCCGTAACTGGCCGCCAGGAGGCCCGTCTCGGGCTCGGGAAAGGCGTTCGAGGGTGGCGCGATCGGCGGTTGAGGCACGGCGAAACCGGACGTGGGGACGGGGAAGTCGTACGTGGGGGCGGGGAAGTCGTACGACGGGACGGGGAAGTCGTACGACGCGGCGCCGGAATCCGGCGTGGGCATGGGGAAGCCGGCCTCGGCCGTGGGGAGAACGGCGTTCTGGCCGGTCGACGTGAGGGCCGTGCTGCCGGTGGCGGCCTGCTGTCCCGCCCAGGTGTCCGTCTCCGGACGGTAGGCCTGCTGCGGCCCGGTGTCCCAGGTCCGCTCGACCGGCCACGACTCGATCGCGGGCAGTGACGGCATCGGCTGCGGGACGGCACGGGCCAGCACCTCGCGGGCGATGGCGAGCTTCCGCCCGATCCTCTCCTTGCCGCTGCGCAGGGACGCCTGCGGCGCGGCCGGGGCGGGGGAGGGGGCGGAGGCCGGGGCCGGCATCAGCGCCCTGGTCTCCTGCTGCGGGGCCTCCTGGGCCGCCGGCAGGGCGGCCACGGCCCGCCCGGTCAACTCCGGTGCGCGTCGGCCGCCCGCCTCCAGCTCGCGTACGGCTCCGCCGCCGGGCGGCAGCTCCGGTGCGCTCCGCGGGCGCGCGGCGAGTGCCGGACGGTCTGGCAGGCGGTCGGTGGGCAGGCTGGCGGGAGTCGTCGGTCCGACCCGGCTGCGCGCCATCTCGAACCACTGACGGGTCACGGCCTCCAGCGAGGGATCGGCCGCCGGGCGCCCGCTGTTGGCGACGGAGGTGACGGTTCGGCGACCGCCTCGGCCCGACCTGGCGCGGGTGGCGTTGAAGGTGCCGGTGTCGGTCTCGGCCCGGTCGTACAGGGCGCTGACCCGCTGCTGGATCTCCGCACGGCTCGGTGTGCCGGCGTCCTCGATGCGGGCGGAACCTGTCCCTGTGGGGAGCGTGGTGCGATCCGTCGCCATGGAAGACGTACTCCTTCCGTGCTCCGCCGGCCGAGTGGGCGGTGGATCCGGGAGCGGTCCTTGCAGCAAGGTGCTCCCAAGCTCGCAGCCCGTCGGGCGGTCGAGCATCTCACCCCGGGGATGGACGGTCCCGGCTCCGGCCGCGGCACTGCTGTCACGGACTCGGCGGAGGTCGCGCGGCCGGCGGGGTTCGCCGGAGTCGGTCGCGCGGCCTTGCGTCAACCTAGCCAACTTGTGTGACTGGTGTGAAGATTGAGGTGTTAAATGTCCGATACGTATTCGTGACCTTGGTCTCTCTTCACCGCAACGGCGTTTGGATCGGCCACACTTGACCTGCGCGCCCGGCCGCTGCGGTCGCGTCGTGGATCCGGCGCGCTCGCTCCCCCGTCGGCGTCCCTTTCGGGGCTGAGGGTGCGGTCCGCCTCGTCCTGGGCGAGCAGTGAGAGCAGGGCCGCCACCGTCAGGCCCGCCTCGGCCGGGTGGCGCAGTACCTTGCCCGGATCGATCCGGTAGATGTTGCCGCGCCCCTCCCGGGTGTGCGACAGGTAGCCGTCCTGCTCGAGGTCGGCGATGATCTTCTGGACGGCGCGTTCCGTCAGCCGACAGCGGGCGGCGATGTCGCGGATCCGGGCGGTCTGGTTGTCCGCGATGACTGCCAGCACGCGGGCATGGTTCGTCAGAAACGTCCATCCGGTGTGCGATTCGGGCACTCCCTCCATGGGGCCATGATACGGCCAGGGATTCATGTATACAAACACTGGAACTCTTTTTCGTGTATCAGTTGACGTATGACGGGTATCAGAGCGAGCCTGGGACGGTGAGAAAGAGTGACCGGGGAGGCGGTCATGGCAGAGCCTGCGTACGACGCGGAAGGTGACGCGGGGGCGGGTGGCCTGCGGGCCGAGGCGAGCGGCGCGCCGCATGCCCGGCCGCTGCCCGAGATCGCCCTTCGTGCGGAAGGCGAGCGGGTGGCCGTGGAGATCGACGGTGAGCTGGACCTGGAAAGCGCCGAGCAGCTGGAGCATGCCCTCCGGGCGGCGTTGGCCGCGGCGGTCGGTGCCGTGGACCTGGATCTCGCCGGGGTCACGTTCTGCGACTGCGCAGCCCTGAACGTGCTGCTCGAAGCGCGTGAGCGGGGCCTGCGGCAGGGTAAGCCGGTCGTCATCCGCTCGGCCGCCCCCGTGGTCGAACGGCTCCTCGACCTGACCGGCACCGCCCCGCTGTTCGCCGGCACCGACCCCGATCCCCACCATGACGACGACGCCCCTGTCCCGCCGGAAGACCACGGCGGCGAACAGGACCTGCGTGTCGAGGTCGTCCAGCTGCGGCGGGCCATGCAGACCCGCCCGGTGATCGACCTCGCCCGCGGCATCCTCATGGCCTCCTTCGCCCTGAGCGCCCAGGACGCCTGGCGGGTCCTGGTCGACGCCTCCCAGCACACCAACACCAAGCTGCACCACCTCGCCCACGACCTCGTCGACGCCGTGGAGGGAGACCCGCCACCGGAGGCCGTACAGGAACAGGTGGCGGCGGCCGTCGCCAGGGTCCGGTCCGCCTCCCCGGCGGGGGCGAGGGCCGATCACGTCGACGAGTGACCCGAGCGTGACGGCCGTCGCGTCGCGCGCCCACGGGCACGAGTGCGTCCTCGGTCGAGGCCAGGGGCGGCGTCCGGCCGGGCCCGGTCGGTCGGGTAGAACTGGCGGCATGCGCATCGACTACGCCCCCGAAAGCCTGGGCGCCGGAGCCTTCTACCAGCTCCTCACCTCCGTCGTCGTGCCCCGGCCCATCGCCTGGGTGTCGACCCTCGCGGCCGACGGCACCACGGCGAACCTCGCACCGCACTCGTTCTTCACCGTCGCCTGCACCTCTCCGCCGATCGTCCAGTTCACCTCCGTGGGACGCAAGGACTCGCTGCGCAACATCGAGGCCACCGGCGAGTTCGTCGTCAACCTCGCCCCCGAACCGCTCTTCGAGCAGATCAACGCCAGCGCGGTCGACTTCCCCGCCGAGGTGGACGAGTTCGCGGCCGTCGGCATCGAGCGGGAGCCCTCGCTGCGCGTCGGTCCGCCCCGCGTGGCCGCCTCCCCGGTGGCGCTCGAATGCCGGCTCCATTCCACCCTGGGCATCGGCAACTCCACCCTGGTCCTCGGCCAGGTCGTGCACGCCGCCGTGCACGAGGACGCCGTCGTCGACGGCCGGCCCGACATCCGCAGGCTGCGGCCGCTGGCCCGGCTCGGCGGCAACGAGTGGGGCACCATCGGCGAGGTCCGCGAACTCGCCCGCATCCCCTACCGCGACTGGCCCAAGGCCTGACCCCGCGGCCGTCGCCGCGGCCGACGGCGCCTGACCGAGGGCGGCGCCATCCGGCTTCGTAGAGTGACCGTGTGATCCAACACGACGCGCCCGATGCCCATTTGCCGCCGCTCACCGTCGCCCGAGCCGACCGCCTGCGCGCCCTGACGGCCGACCATTTCGCCGCCCGACACGGCATACGGCCCACCGTGGAGGCGGACGCCGTCGAGCACGCCGGCCACCGGCACCCACTGCTCAACCTCGCCCGCTGGTGCGAGGACGCGCCCGAGGAGGCCTGGCCCGAACTGGTGCGGCAGCACTTCGCCCGGCTGGAGTCCGCCTCCCGCGGCGACGAGGACGCCGAGCAGCTGCTGAGCCGCACCTTCCTGCGGCTGCTGCCGTCCGACGCCCTGCCCGCCGACGGACAGTTCGCGTACGTCCGTCCGGTGGCCGAGGACCTGATCGCCGCGCTGGCGCTGGACGGCCCCGAGTCCGTGCGGATCCTCGGCGACCGCGACGTGGAGCGGGCGGGACTCGACGACCTGTGGGCCGCCGGGCGGGCGAACCTGCTGGCCGAGCCCGTCGAACACGCCGAGTTCCCCGGCCCGTCCGGGGCGGTGCTGCACTCCGTGTACGGCGACTCCCACTTCGTCGCCGGCAAGGCGCTGGTCCTGCCGGAACTGGTCCGCGACCTCACCGGCCGGGACCTGCCGGAGGCCGGCGCGCTCGTCGCCGTACCGACCCGACACCTCCTGGCCTTCCACCCCATCGTGGACGGCACCGTCGTCGACGCGGTCAACGACCTCGGGACGTACGCGCTCGGCGCCCACCAGGACGGCCCCGGCTCGCTGAGTCCTCGGCTGTACTGGTGGCACCAGGGGCGGCTGGACCGCCTCACCACCTTCGACCACGACACCCGCGCCCTGTCCGTCGTACCGCCGCCGGAACTGCTGGACCTGATGAAGCGGCTGCGCGGCGGCGGGGAGCCGACCGCCGGCCCGAACGACCCGAACGGCCCGAACGATCCGTACGACGTGGACCGGCTGGCGCGCGTCGTCGCCGAGTCGACCGGGCGCCTCGCGGACGATCCGGCCGGCTTCGGGCCCGCGCTCGACGCCGCCGTGGCCCACGCCCACGCCCTGTGCGCGGACGACCCGCGGGCGGCGAAGGTGGAGACCTGGGCGGCCTGGGTCACCGCGACGCAGATCGGCGGCGCCCTGTTCGGCACCGCCCTCGCCCGCGAGGGCACCGTGCGGTGCCGGATCGGCCACGAGACGTACACCCTGCCCGCCACCGGCCCCGCCCCGCACGCCGACGCCCGCGCCTGGCTCGACGCCTTCTGGACCGCCGTCGTCTGCCGCGACGGCGACCGGCTGCGACTGCTGTGCCAGGTTCCGGTGGAGGACCTGCGCCGCTCGGGGCCCGACCTCGACGACTACGTCTTCCACTGGATCGACACGTTGCAGAGCTACCTGGGCTCCGTACCCGCGGAGGACCTGGTGAAGAAGCTCGTCACGACGATGGAGACCTCCGACCCCAAGGTGGCGACCCGCACCCCGGCCGATTTCCTCAACCTCGTCGACTACCAGCCCATCGCCCTCTTCCACCGCGTGCTGACCCGTCAGGAGGACCACTTCACGCGGGCGCTCGCCGAAGCCCTCGACCACCACGCCGTCTACTACCGGGACTCCACCGACCCGCGCGGCCGGGTGGCCCTCGGCCCCCTCGCCCTGGTGTGCCTGGCCCGCGACATCGGGTTCGCGGTCGACACCACCTCGCCGTACCTGCCGAAGCACCTCGTCGAGGCGTCCTGGTACGGCGAGTTCGACACGTGAGACAGGGATGAGGCAGGGGCGGGACGGCGGAGGGGCGGGGGCGGGGTGACGCGCTCGCCCACGCCCTCGAACGCCCGGTGCCCACAGCGCACCGGGCGTTGTCAGTGGTCACCGGTAGCTTCGTTCTTGTCGCGCCGACTCCGGTGCGACAGCCCCCCTGCGCTGCGCCGACCTGGCGCGACCGGGCTTTGTGCTGCAAAGGAGATGGTGCGTTGTCGCACTGGGAGAAGTCGAGCACGGCACGGGTGGTGCCGCCCGCGCGGCCCCGCAAACTCGCCAAGGTCCCCTTCGTCGAACTGGCCGACGGACGCCTCCAGGGCGTCGTCTCCAGCGGCTCGGACATCGAGCGCGTGTACGTCTCCTCGGTGGCCGCCGCGACCTACGCGTTCGCGTGCAGCACCAACAACAACCGCCCCTGCGGCGGCGCCCGGGGTTCGTTCTGCAACCACATCCGCGCCCTGATCACCGAGGCCGTCCTGCAGTACGGCGCCGAGCGCGTCGCCCGCTATCTGCGCGTCGAGCCGGCCGGCGGGGAGGCGACGGTCCCCGGCATCACCGGCGCCATGACCGCCACCCGGCCGGCCCCCGCCGACGGCAAGACCGCGGCCGCCTCCGTCTTCAGCCGGTTCCTGCGGCACCTCGCCTACCTCGAACTGGCGCCCACCACCGCCCCGCTGCCCGAGATGCAGTGGTTCCCGCCGACCAGGACGGCGGCCGCCACCGAGGTGCCCCCGCGGGCGGCCGAGCCGGTCACGGAGGAGCGGCGCGCGGACCCGCTGACCATGCCCGTCGAGGGACTCGGCGAGGCCCTCGCGGCGGTCGACGCCTTCGACCGGGAAGGTCGCGGCCGGAGCCGCGGGCGAGGACCATCTCGTCGCCCTCGCCGCCGCCCGCACCGCACTGCTGGGCGCGGCACACGACGCCCTGGCGGCCCGCGCCGACGAGAGCACCGGCCGCGCCCGCGGCGAGGCCACGGCAGCCGCTCCGGAACAACAACAGACCGTCAACCTGCTGTCGGCCGCCCGGACCTGGCTCGCCGACCTGGCCCGCGCCGGCTGGCAGGGCATCGACCACGAACTGGTCGGTTCGGCCGCGCAGATCGTCTCCGCGATGCTGCCCGACCCCGCCCTGCGCCGACTGGCCACCCTGCTCGACGGCTTCGCCGCCGAACTCGCCGCCTCCTGCCCCGGCGCCTCCCTGGACCGCTTCCCGGCCCGCCGCTGGGGCGACCTGTGGGCGCGCGCCCTGCTGCTGACCCGCCCCGGCGCCGCCGCACCCCGGCCGGCCGCCCCCGCCACCGGCCGCCTGCTTCCCCTCGGCATCGACCTGCACGAGCACGCGACGGCCGCCCAGGCGCAGGTCCACGCGGTGTTCGAGCCCACGGACGGCGGCACGCCCCGCCTGGTGCGGGCGAGCGTCTCCGTGCCCAAGCCGGACACCGTCGTCGCGGCCGGCGTCTGGCAGCTCCTGCGGCCGCACCTGCCGCTGCTCACGGCCCTCGGCGAAGGCCGGTCCATGCAGCTCACCGACATGCCCCTCACCGAGGACGGCGACCTGATCTGGGACGACGACCGGGCCCGCGCGGGCGGACCGGCCGACGCCTTCGCCACCGCACGCGTCGCCCTCCCGGTCGCCACGGCCCCGCCCACCGCACCCCTGGACCGCCACACCGCGCGTCTCGCCGAACCGGTGTTCCTGGAGGGCTACGCCACCCGGCAGGACGACGACTCCCCGCTCACCTTCGGCTTCGCCGGACACTCCCTCACCGTGGACACGGACCGCATCCCGGCCGCCGGTCCGCTCACCCCCGAGGCGGTGGCCGCCTCCAGCGCCTGCATCGGCCTGCTGCGCTGGGACGACGGCGAGTTCCACGTCCAGCCGCTCGCCGTCGAGACCACGGTGCGCAAGAAGACCGTCGCCCTCCAGGCGGGCGCCTGGGCGGGCGGCACCACCGACAAGACCGGCGCCAAGGCGGAGAAGGCCGCCACGGACGCCGTGACCGTCCTGCGGGAGCGGGCGGGAAGGCTGCTGCGCACATGAACCAGCCCGAGACCACCCTCGCGCACTCGGCCGAGCACGCCGCCGAGGCCGAGCCCCACCACAACCGCCGGCAGGTCCTCTACTGGAGGCTGCTCGCCCGCCTCTTCGACCCGGAGGAGCAGGCCGCGCTGGAGTCCGCGAGCCTCGCCGTCGTCGAGGACATCGGCCTGCCGCCCGCCCTGCTGGACCCGGGGGCCTCCGTCGACTCCATCGTGCAGCGCCACCCGGAACTGGCCGCCGAGTTCGACGGCCTGATGGTCCCCGAAGCCGAAGCCGAAGCCGGAGCCGGAGCCGGAGCCGGAGCCGAGCCCGACGCGGACGCGGACGCCGGTGAAGATGACGCCCGCGACCGCCCGGCCGAGGTGCGGCGCGCGGCCCTCGTCTCCAAGGTGCTGCTCAACGTCTTCTCCACCGGCACCGGAGCCGTCAGCGCCGGTCAGCTGGCGCGCTGGCAGTCCGACGCCGGCTGGCTGGAGCGGGCACTGGGCTGCACACCCGGCGACCTGCGAGGCGGCCGGGCGGGCGGCGGCCGGGGCGTCGGCCCGACCGGCTCGGGCGGCAACGGCAGGACACCCGACCTCAGCCGGCTGATCCCGCAGATCGGACCCGAACTCGGCGCCCTCGAAGGCGATCTGGTCAAGCGGATGCACCTGCGCGAGGTGCTCGCCGATCCCGCGCTCGCCGCCCGGCTCACGCCGAGCATGTCGCTGATCGAGCAACTGCTGCGGGACAAGAACAACCTGTCCGGCGTCGCCCTCGCCAACGCCAAGGCGCTGATCCGCCGGTTCGTCGACGAGGTCGCCGAAGTGCTGCGCACCCAGGTCGAGAAGGCCACGGTCGGCGCCATCGACCGGTCCGTCCCGCCGAAAAGGGTGTTCCGCAACCTCGACCTCGACCGCACCATCTGGAAGAACCTCACCAACTACAGTCCGGAGGAGGAGCGGCTCTACGTCGACCGCCTCTACTACCGGCACACCGCCCGCAGGACGACACCGCAGCGGCTCGTCGTGGTGGTGGACCAGTCGGGCTCGATGGTCGACTCCATGGTCAACTGCACCATCCTCGCCTCGATCTTCGCCGGGCTGCCCAAGGTCGACGTCCACCTCATCGCGTACGACACGCAGGCACTCGACCTCACCCCCTGGGTGCACGACCCCTTCGAGACCCTGCTGCGCACCAACCTCGGCGGCGGCACCGACGGCACCGTCGCCATGGCCCTCGCTCAGTCGAAGATCGCCGAACCGCGCAACACCGTCGTGGTGTGGATCTCCGACTTCTACGAGTGGCGCAGTGAGCCCCTCTACGACAGCATGGCCGCCCTGCACCGCTCCGGGGTCAAGTTCATCCCCGTCGGCTCGGTGACCAGCTCGGGCCGCGGCAGCGTCAACCCCTGGTTCCGGGAACGCTTCAAGGACCTCGGCACGCCGGTGCTCTCCGGCCACATACGCAAGCTCGTGCACGAGCTGAAGACGTTCCTGACCTGAGACGCCCGCTCCTCTCGCTCTCCCTCCCTTTCTCACTTCCTTCTCGCCCTTCCGCAGAAAGGCATGTCGATGTCCGACCTGTTGCGCGCCCCCGCCGAGATCAAGTACGCCGAGGAGCTGGACTGGCTGGAGTCGGTCGACGACGGCCCCAAGCCGTTCTCCTGGCGGCTGTCGCCGAAGACGGTCCGGCTGTTCGTCCTCGGTTCCGAGCGCGCCGACGGTCTCGACCGGGACGTCTCGCAGAAGTGGTTCGGCGACCGCAGCATCGTCGAGCGGGCCATCGTCACCCTGGCCTCCGACCGAGGTCTGCTGCTCATCGGCGACCCGGGCACCGGCAAGAGCTGGCTGGCCGAGCTGCTGGCCGCCGCGATCTGCCGCAACTCCACCCAGGTCGTGCAAGGCACGGCCGGCACCACCGAGGACCACATCAAGTACTCGTGGAACGTGTCCATGGTGATCGCCAAGGGCCAGTCCCGCGAGTCGATGATCCCCTCACCGATCATGACGGCGATGGAGACCGGCACGATCGGCCGCGTCGAGGAACTCACCCGCTCCACCAGCGACGTCCAGGACGCCCTGATCTCCATCCTGTCCGAGAAGTACATCTCGGTGCCCGAACTCGACAGCGACAACATCGTGTTCGCCCAGCCGGGCTTCTCCGTCATCGCCACCGCCAACAGCCGCGACCGGGGTGTCAACGATCTGTCCTCCGCGCTCAAGCGCCGCTTCAACTTCGTCCGCATCCCGGTCGTGACGAACAGGAAGAGCGAGGCGGAGATCGTCCGCTTCCGCACCGAGGAACTCCTGCGCCGCCACCAGATCGAACTGGACGTCCCGCCCACCCTGCTGGACGTGCTGCTCCAGAGCTTCGCCGACCTGCGTGCCTCCTCCGCCGCGGCGGCCGGTGACGACGAGAAGCTGGAGTCCGCGCTGTCCACGGCCGAGCAGATCGGCGTGCTGGAGGACGCCATCCTGCGCAGCAACTTCTTCGGCGAGCGCGCCCTGACCGCGCACGCCCTCGCCTCCTCCCTGGTCGGCTCCCTCGCCCGCCGTGAACCGGAGGACCTGGCGATCCTCAACAAGTACCTGCACGGCGTCGTCGAGCCGCGCAGCAAGGAAGAGGGGGGCTCCTGGCCGGAGTTCCTGGAGGGCGGCCGCGACGCGATCGCGACCCTCTCGTGAGCACCCCGCCCGAGGGCACGTTCACCGCCCTGCGTACCCAGCTCCAGGACGCCGCCACGGCGTTCGCCGACGGACCCGGCGCCCTCGAAGGCATCCTGCGGGGCATCGTCGACGACGTCGAGCGCGCGGTGCGCGAGCCGCTGGAGATCTTCCCCGTCTGTCACCACTCCCCGGCCTCGGCGCTTGCCATGGCCCGCCGGCTCCGCGAGAAGCAGCCGAAGGTGGTCTACCTGGAGCTGTGCGAGGACATGGCGCCCCTCCTCACCGAGCTGCGCAACTGCCGCCTCCCGGTGGCGGTACAGGCCTTCGCGTCCGAGCTCGAGGGCTTCCCGGCGGACTGGGCGCCGCTGTCCGTCGTCGCGCCGGTCACCGAGGCATCCGCCGAGTACCAGGCGATCGCGTACGCCCTCGACACCCCGGGCGTCGACCTCGTCCTCGTCGACCGCTCCTCGGACCACGTCTTCCAGTGGGAGACCCCGCCCGCCGCGGACGCCGGAACGGACGCCCCGCCCGCCGACGAGGAGAGCGCCCTGCACGGCGACGCGGTCGGCGTCGAGATCGGCGACCTGCGCCCCCGCTTCGCCGAACTGGAGGAGCACCTGCTGCGCCACGGCCGCGTGCGGCACTGGTCGGAGTGGTGGCACCAGTACGTCGAACTGCCCCTCGGCGGCAGCGACCACGACACCTACCGCCAGGTCATGCTGCTCGTCGGCAGCCTCTTCCGGCGCCTGGCACCCGGCGACCAGCGCCGGGTCCGGGTCGACGAGGACCGCGAGCGGTACATGTGGACGCGGATGCGCGAACACCTCGCGGCCACCGGCACCGACCCAGCCGACTGCCTCTACGTCTGCGGCGCGTTCCACGCGGCCAGCCGCGTCGAGGAGTTCGGCGTCGAGGGCAGCGACACCTTCACCATCAGCCCGCCCACCCCCACCGCGTGGCGGCACGGACTCATCCCCTCCAGCCACGCCGCGATCGAGGCGCAGTTCGGCCTCGCCGCCGGGTCGGTGTCCATCGCCGCGACGGAATGGGCGAAGAACCTCAAGCGCACCGGAGTGCGGCCCTACCGCCTGGAGGGACAGGCCGGCACGAAGAGGAGCAGCAGGCCGAGAAGGACGGCCGTGCCCGCGCTGTCCGCCGCCGCGGCCCCACCCGCCGACCGGCTCACCGGGTTCCTCCAGCGGCCGCCGGCCCTCGACCCCCTCGACGAGGCCGAACTGCTCGGCTGGTCCGTGGAGATCGTGCGGGCCGCACGGCGGGGCGGCTACCTCGCCTCCACCGCCGACGCCATCGCCGTGTTCGAGACGTCGATCCTGCTGGCCGGGATGCGCGACCGGGTCCGCCCGACGCCGTACGACTTCCAGGACGCGGCCGTCACCTGCATCGAGAAGGAGGCCGTACCGGGGCGGCGCGATGTCGCGCGGCTCGTCGAGATCATGATGGGCGGCGACCGGATCGGCCAGGTCGGGTACGACGCGCTGCCGCCCCTCGCCCGGGACGTCCACGACCGGCTCGCCCCGCTGAACCTGAAGCTCCAGCAGCGCGGCGTACAGCGCGCCCTGCTGGACATCGCCGGCCGGCCGGAGCTGGAGCGCTGCTCCGACCTGCTGTGGATGCTGCGGCGGCTGCTGCCGCACGGCGCCGCCCGGCCGATCATGGGCGACCGGCGCCTCGGGGAGCGCGCGATCCAGGAGTCCTGGGACCTGGCCCTCGGCACCCACCAGCGGGCGCTCATCGAGCTGGGCTACGAGGGCGTCAGCATCGAACAGGTCCTGGAACAGCGGCTGCGGCGCGCCGCGTACGCCCCGCAGGCCACGGCGGCGCAGGTCCTGGAGGCCGTCGAGGACGCCATCCTTCATCTGCGCAGCCGTCGCCTCGCCGACGAACTGGGCACCCGCGCCCTGGAGGTCCTCGCGGGCGAGCGCAGTGTCGACGGGGCACCCGAGGTGCTGCGCCGCGTCCGCCGCCTGCTGGCCTACTACCGCACCGGCGAGCCGGTCCTGCCGCCCTGGATCGAGTCCTTCGTCAAGACCGGCTACGCGCACTACTGCACGCTGCTGCCGACGGCGTTCACCGACGAGGACGCCACCGTGCGGCAGGTCGCGGCCATGCTGGGCTTCCTGTTCGGCATGGAGGGCCTCGCCCTGTCCCTCGGCTGCGACCGTACGCAGCTGGAGCTGGCCCTCGCCCAGTCCCACCCGCAGGAGCCGTCCCGCACGGCGCTGCTCTGGGCGGCGCAGACGCACCTGGGCACGCTGTCCCGGACGGACCTGCGGGCCCGCTGCGACGAGCTGCTCGGCAACCCGCTGGTGGTGCCCGCGTACCCGCGCTATCTCAGCGGGTTCGTGCACGCGCTGGAGCCGGTGCCGGGGCTGGCCGACTTCGTCGTCGAGGCGGTGTCGAACGCCTTCGCGCGGCTTCCGGATCCGGTCCTGCTGCCCTGGCTGCCGACGCTGATCACCAGCCTGCGGGCGGGCGGTGCGGAGCTGGCCCCGCTGCTGATCCGTGAGGCGGGCCGGGTCTTCCCGGCCCGGCTGGCGCAGCTGGACTCCTGGGTGCCGCCGTGGCGTGCCCCGCAGGAACTTCCGGCCGTCCGGCCGGGACAGGTCACCGGAGCCCCCGGAGGTGTCGCCCTCCTCGCCACGCATCCGGCGACCTGCGACGCGCTGGCGGAGCTGCTCGGCTGCGACGGCACCTGGGCGAGCCCCGAGGCGACCGCCCCGCGGGGCGCGGAGCTGCTCGCCGGTCACCCGGCGACCGCGACGGCACTGGAGGCGCTGCTGGCGGCCGGCTGACGCGAACGGGCCGCTCCCACCGCTGTCAGGTGCGGTGGGAACGGCCCGTTCTGCCCAGGGGGACCCGGTGCCGAAGAAGCGGCCTAGTGGTGCCGGGCGCCGACCGAGAGGGCGCCCGTCACCTTTGCCGCGCCGGTCAGGTCGTACACGACGGCGCCCGTGGACTTCTTCCAGATGGTGATGCGGAAGGTGTCCGGCGCGTCCGTGGCGGTGACGCGGAAGGCGTAGCCGGCGGTGCCGGCGACGGTGCCGGAGCCCTCGAGGACGGCCCGGGAACCCGTGACCACCAGCCAGTCGAGCGCGGTGGAGCGGAACTTCAGCCGGGCCGGGCCGAAGTCGAAGGTGACCCGGCCGGTCGGCGTGGTGGCACCCGTGCGGTAGTCGGCGGCCAGGGAGAAGGCCGCCTTGCCGGCGAGCGCCGCGTCGGCCGGGTAGGCCCCGGCGGGGGAGGCGACGAGGCCCGCGCCGGCCGCGGGGCCCGCTGCACGGTCGTACACGATCAGCTCGGGGAGCGTCGTGCTGTCCGAGGCGCCCTCGTCGTCCGTGACCGTCACCACCGGGCGGTGGATGCCCGCCGCGGTGTAGACGTGCGCCGCCCGGCAGCCCGTGTCGGTGACCGTTCCCGGCACCGGCTTCGTGCCGTCGTCGAAGTCGACCACGCAGGTGTGGCCGTCGGAGGTGCCCGGGTCGGTGAAGCCGACGGTGACG
Organism: Streptomyces sp. NPDC058335; assembly: GCF_042723915.1. NCBI lineage: Bacteria > Bacillati > Actinomycetota > Actinomycetes > Kitasatosporales > Streptomycetaceae > Streptomyces > Streptomyces sp. NPDC058335. The sequence goes on from NZ_JBHXHX010000014.1 coordinate 160,900, forward strand.
GCGGCCCGCTGGCGGACGCTCACCGGTGACGTGGGCCCGGCCGCGGACGTGATCGCCGGGGCCGCGTTGGCGACGGTCACGGTGGCCGAGTCGGTGCCGCGGCCACCGGTGAGGGTCACCTCGTAGGTGCCGTCGTCGGTGCAGGTGACGGTGGTCTTCGCCGACTTGGCGTCCGCGAAGGCGCAGGGGGCGTCCTTCTCGGCCGTCCACTCGGCGGTGCCCGCGCCGGAGATCGTGCCGTTCAGACCGATCTTGTCGCCTTCCTTGCCGGAGGCGTCCGGGCCGGCGCGGACGATGCTGACCGGGTCGATGCTCCCCAGGGTGGGAACAACCTTCTTCAGCAGGCCGTCGGCGTCGAACTCCAGCTTGTCGATGGTCGTTTCGCGGTGCGTGCCGTCACCGCCCGGGATGGCGAAGCGGTGGTAGGCGACGTACCAGTCGTCGGTGTTCGGGACGTGGACCACCGAGTGGTGACCGGGGCCCTTGATGCCGAGTGAGAGGTCCTTCTGCAGGATCACGCCCTGCTTGGTCCAGGGACCGGTGGGCGAGGAGCCGGTGGCGTAGGCGACCTGGTAGTTCTCGTCACGTGTGTCGTTCTCCGACCACATGAAGTAGTAGGTGCCCTTGCGCTTGATGACGAAGGTGCCCTCGTTGTAGCCGCTCGGGGTGATGTCGGTGACCTTCGAGGCGTCGAAGGAGATCATGTCGTCGTCGAGCGGCACCACGTAGGCGCGGCCGTTGCCCCAGTACAGGTACGACTGGCCGTCGTCGTCCGTGAAGACCGCCGGGTCGATCATCTGACCCCGGTGGTCGCCCGCCTTCAGCAGCGGCTTGCCGAGCGCGTCCTTGAACGGGCCGGTGGGCGAGTCGGAGACCGCGACACCGATGTTCGCGTCGGCGCAGAAGTAGAAGTAGTACTTGCCGTTCCGCTCCTCCATGGCCGGCGCCCAGGCCCTGCTGTCCGCCCAGGAGACGTCCGGACCCAGGTCCAGGATGACGCCGTGGTCCTTCCAGTGGACGAGGTCGGTCGAGGAGTACGCCTTGAACTGCGTACCGCTCCAGCCCTCGAAGCCGTCGGTGGTGGGATAGAGGTAGAAGGTGTCACCGAAGCGGACGATGTTCGGGTCGGCGTTGAGGCCGGGGAGGACCGGACTCTTCATGATCACGGCCGAGACCGTCCAGGTGCGCTTCTTCCCGTCCGAACCCGTGACCTCGTACGTCACCGGCTCGGTGAAGTCGTGCAGGGTGCCGGAGGCGGGGCTGATGCTCGCGCCGTGGGCCAGGGTGAACTGCGGTGCCAGGGCGGTGACGTCACTGCCCTCGGTCAGCGGCAGGACGACCTTGTCGTCCTTGTCGTTGATCAGCGCGTCCACCTTGAGCGCCGGGTGGGTCGCCGCGGCGATGCCGGTGGTGTTGCCGCTGAGCTCCAGAACCTCGGCGGGCGTCAGGGCCCGGTTGTAGATCCGGAAATCGTCGACCTCGCCACCGAAGTACGGGTCCGGGGAGTACATGGACTTGCCGATGTAGCCCGTGTGGTCCTTGGCGGAGTCGTACAGCTCGGACGGCTTGATCGTGACGCCGTTCACGCGGGCCGCTTCGGCGCCGTCCACGTAGAGGATCGCCGTCTCGGTCGTCCCGTTCAGCGTGACGGTGATGTGCTTCCACTCACCCTGGGTGAGCTGCGAGCCGCCGATCATCTGCTTCTCCCCGGACCACGTGGCCTTCGTGATCGCGGAGAACAGCTTTCCGCCACCGTTGGAGGGGGTGGCGAAGAGGTACTTGTCGCTGTCGGGGCCGAGCCCGAACAGCCACTGGAAGTTGTCGCCGCCCTTCCACTTGACGTAGGTGGAGACGGTGACGCCGGCCGCGCCCTTCAACACCCCGTTGGGGATCTTCACGTACGGCGAGGCGGAGCTGCTGGAGCCGCCGGACATCTTGAACGAGCCGCCGTCCACGCCGGTCCCGAAGTCGGGCGTACGGACGTAGGTGCCGTGGTAGCCGTGGCCGCTGGAGTCGCGGGCGATGTTGCCGCCGGTCTCGTCGAAGCCGTAGTGCAGGAGCAGGTCGGCCGGGACGTCCGGCCCCTCGGCGGAGACCGTGACCTCGGCGCTGACCTCGATCGCCGCGTCGCCGGGCAGATCGCCCGTCACCGTGAAGGTGCCGGCCTGCGCGTACTGCGACTCGGCCACGTCCTCCCAGGTGACGGCGACGGGCCGCTTCGCGCCGTCCGCGTACTCGGCGATGACGGTGGCGGGCAGGACCGGGGCGTCACCGATGCGCGTCTCGACCTTGACGTCCTCGGCGCTCGTGACGATCTGGTCCGGCTGGTAGGTCGTCAGCAGCCGGTCGTACTCGGCCTGGGTGACCGGGAGCACGGTGCCGTGCCGGGGTTTGGACGGCAGGTCGTAGCCGGTGGACGGGGTCCATACGCCGGAGTCGAGGTCGGTCGTCTCGAAGGGTATGTAGCCGCGGCCTCCGAACTCGTCGAGGAACGCGTACCACTTCTCCTCGGTGTTCGACTTGAACACCAGCGGCCCTTCGGCGGCGCTCATGGCGCCCTTGCCGATGCCCTCGGCGACGGCCGTCCAGGAGGTGTCGAGGAGCGAGTCGCTCTTCTCCTCGAAGACGAACTTGCTGTTGGGGGTGGAGGAGGTGTTGTTCCGTTCGTCCTTGGAGAGGCGGAAGTACGTGCCGTCGTGCTGGATGACGGTGGAGTCGATGACCGAGTAGCCGCGGTCGATCCAGACCTTGGGCTCGCTGAAGGTGTAGAAGTCGCGGGTCGTCGCGTACATCATGCGGTTGTAGGTGTCGCCGGAGTGGTCGGCGTTCGCGTACAGCTTCGAGGCCCAGAAGACGACGTACTCGCCGAGCTGCTCGTCGTAGTAGGCCTCAGGGGCCCAGGTGTTGCCCGCCGAGTCGGGGGAGACCTTGACCAGGCGCTGGTCGGTCCAGTTCACCAGGTCGGTGGACTCCCAGACCATGATGGACTTGCTGCCGGTGCGCTGCGAGGCGTCCCAGTCGCCGTTGCCGTAGATCCGCAGGTCGGTCGCGATCTGGTAGAACTTGTCGCCCTCCGGGGAGCGGATGATGAACGGGTCGCGCAGGCCCTTCTCGCCGAGCGTGGAGGTCAGGACCGGCTTGCCGTCGTTCAACTCCCGCCACTTCAACGGGTCGTTGCCCTTGCTGAGGGCCGCGTAGAGCTGCTCGCCGTCCGAGGTGCCCTCGCCGGTGAAGTAGCTGAACATGTAGCCCTTGTAGGCCTGGGTCGCGGGCAGCTCGGGCACCTCGGCCGTGAAGGCGCGGGTGGTCTTCGCGTCGCCCTTGGTGACGGTCGCGGTCAGCTCGACGGTCGTGGCGCCGGCGCCGTGCGCCGGGCGGTGGACCCTACCGTCGTCGGCCACGACACCAGCGTTCGCGGAGGACCAGGCGACCTTGGTGCCGTAGGCGCCCGTGGCGGGCAGCGTGAGGTTGCCGCGTACGTCGTCGAGGTTGCGCACGGTGAGCGCCTCGGCGGCCTGCTCGGTGGCGGTCGTGTCGTCGAAGGCCGCCGGGATCGTGACGTCGAAGGTCTTGGTGTCGCTGACGGTGCCCTTCCGCAGGGTCGCCGTGAGCGTGGCCCGGCCGTCCGGTTCACCGGCGGCGGGACGGGTCACCGCGCCGGAGTCCGACACCACGGAGGGGTTGTCGCTCTTCCAGGCGATGGCCGAGCCGCCGGCCGTGCCGGTCTTCGGCAGCGTGAGGTCGGCGGTGACGCCGTCGGTGTCCCCGAGGCTGAGGGCGGCCTTGTCGTCGGCGACGCCCCGCACGGCCACGGGGAGCGCGAGCTGCTCGACCTCGGAGCCGGCCAGCGCCCGGTCGTAGACGCGGAAGTCGCGCATCCTGCCCTTGAACAGTTTGTCGCCGGAGTAGACAGACTTGCCTATCGCGTTGGCGGTGGTGGTGCCGGAGCCGATGGCGCCGGGGGTGATGGTGACCGCCGTGTTGCGGGCGACCTCCACCCCGTCCTCGTAGAGCACACCCGTGCCGCCGGTCTGGGTGTACGTGACGTGCTTCCACACCGCGCGGGTCAGGTTGTGCGAGTCGGCGGGCCTGGTCGTCTGCTCGGTCGACCAGTTGCCGGTCGCGACGGACGTGCGCAGGGAGTTGCCGGTGGTGAAGAGGTAACCGTTTCCGTTGCCGCCGCTGGAGTTGCCGAAGCCGTAGAGGAAGTAGGGCGTGCTCTGGGCCGCGTCGATGAGTACGTCCATCGAGACGGAGATCGAGTTCAGGCCCTTCATCACGTCGTTCGGCACCTTGACGTAGGTGTCCGAGCCGTTGAAGGCGAGCCCCTGGCCGGCGGCGGACCAGTCGGCGGTGCCCTGGACGGTGCCGTCGCGGCCGTGCCCGGAGGAGTCGGTGACACCGGCGGGCCCGTCGAGCGCGTACCGCAGGACGAGTCCGTCCGTGATGTCGGCAGCTTCCGCCGCCTGGGTGGAGGTCGCGGTGCCGGTGAGACCGAGCAGCAGGGAGGCGGCGGTCAGTCCGGCGAGGCGGCCCGCCCACCGTCTCGCGTGGCTGCGATGTCGTGGGGTGTGCGTCATTGTCGGCCCGCCGTTTCCGCTGTGTGACGTGGTGTTGCGAGAGTGTCAAACGGGGATCGGCACGGCGTCAATAGATCTCGAACAATGTCCGACAGGTCGAACATGGGGGTGCGGGGCACCGCCCGCCGCCTCGAGAGCCGTTGGGGACCCGCGCCGCAGTCCGCACCTCCGTGCGGGAGTTGAGCACCCGTGCGAGCCGGGGTCCCTCACCCGAGTGGCGTACGGGCCGCCATCGTGTGAGTGCGAGTGCAAAGGGCAGGCCTTCTGCGACGGTACGCGCGAGGGCGAGGAGCACGCCGGTGACCGACGTCTGTTTCAGGGCCGACTTCGCCTCGGCCCGCCAGTGGGCCGCGGGCCGCTCGTGGGCCTATCCCGGGGGCGGGCCCGTCAACCCCGACGACGACAAACTCGACCACCTGGTGGCCGACCCCGCCTACGCGCGCACCGGCACCTTCCGGGCCACCCGGCGCGCCGACGGTCTCTGGGACACCGGACTGCTCACCACGGAGGGCAGCGAGGAGGGCTTCACGGCCCGCACCGGCGACCGGCTGGAGGCCACGGTGCGGCTGCCCGTCGAGACCGGAGCCTGGCCCGCCATCTGGACCTGGCGCGACGGCGGCGAGGAGATCGACGTCTTCGAGTACCACCCCGACAACCCGGACCTGCTGGAACTGTCCAACCACGTCCGGGACACCCACCGCTACCACCGCGACGACGCCGTCCGCCCCGGCGGCTGGATCGACCTGGCCGTCGAGTTCGGCGCCCGCGACGTCGTATGGTCCCTGAACGGCACGGCCGTCTTCGCCGACCGGCGGGGCGTGGGCCGGCACTGGGAGGCCCACCTCATCGTCAACCTCTCGGTGTGCGCGGGCCGTTACCACCCGCCGCCCGACCCGGAGGTGACCGAGATGTCCTTCGAGGTGGCCGCGCTCACCGTCCGCCGGGACCCCTGCGCCTGACATCCCGGCGGCCCGGCCGGCGCGCGGGTCACGGTCCCACGGCCCGCGCCGGCCCGCCACCCGGGCGTGGCGGTCGGGGTACCGACTCCCCCGAATGGCCCGCCCCGGCGGGACGCGGGGCGGCCCGCGCGGTCTTCTGGAGGCACGCCCGACAGAAGGGACGAGCCGTGTACGAGATGAAGGTGGGCCTCGCGTCGGGTGGCGGTGAGCATGTGTGGCATGTGGTGGTCCCGCACCAGGGGACGAGCCTGTGCGGCACCGATGTCACCGCCACCGGCGCGACGGCCACGAACACCACCGACCGCCACTGCACCCCCTGCATGCTCCATTTGCAGACGCTACTGGACGCCGACCGGCACTGAACCGGCCGGCTGTCCCGCGGGACCTCCCGCGTCGCGCTTCCTCCCCCCGGGCCCTGCCGCCCGGGGGGTGCGGCCGACGGAGGGACGAAAAGGTGCGGCCACCCGCGACAGCACATCAGATGGGAGGCATGCGAAGGCCCATGACAGCGGCGTTCGGCCGCCTGCGTCTGTACGCGACCGGACTGCCGGTCGCCCTGTCCATACTCCTGTCCCTGCACCAGCCGATATCCCCGCCGTCCCCCGGCGAGTCACCCGGCACCCCGGCCCGCGGCACCGCCCACATGGGCATGGGCGTCGCCCTCCACGACGGCCGGACCGGCTCCCCCGACACCCGGGCGGCCGCCCAGCCCGAAGGCGTCGACGTCTCCAGCCACCAGCGCGAGGTCGCCTGGCCCACCCTGTGGGCCTCCGGAGTGACCTGGGCCTACGTCAAGGCCACGGAGGGGACCTACTACACCAACCCCTACTACGGCCGGCAGTACAGCGCTTCCCGCGCCGTCGGCATGATCCGCGGCGCCTACCACTTCGCGACCCCCGACACGACCGGCGGCGCCGCACAGGCCGACTACTTCGTCGACCACGGCGGCGGCTGGACCCACGACGGCACCACCCTGCCCGGCGTCCTCGACATCGAGTGGAACCCGTACGGCGACGCCTGCTTCGGCAGGACCCGGGCCTCGATGATCTCCTGGATCGCGAACTTCCTCGCCCGCTACAAGGCCCGCACCGGCCGCGACGCCGTCATCTACACCGCCACCAACTGGTGGACGCAGTGCACCGGCAACTACGCCGGATTCGGCGCCACGAACCCCCTGTGGATCGCGCGGTACGCCTCGACGCCCGGCACCCTCCCGGCCGGCTGGCCCCGCCACACCTTCTGGCAGTACACCTCCACCGGGCCCACCGTCGGCGACCACGACCGGTTCAACGGAACCCCGGACGGACTGCGGAAGCTGGCCACCGGCTGACCGCGCCGGGCCGGCGAGGCCCGCCGTCCAGAGCCCGACGACCCGGACCGGGCCGGGCATATCCGGCCCGGTCCGGGGGACAGGCGAGAACATGCACAGGCACGAAGACGGACCCGACCGCGACCACCGCCGTCCCGAAGGGGTGAGCGGTGACACCGTGAAGGCCCTGGGCGCACTGTCGAAGGCGCTGGAGACGACGGAGCGGGCCAGAGGCCACCTCTACGCCTTCCACCAGCTGACCGGCACCGCGGACTTCCAACTGGACGAGGCGGTCACTCTGCTGCGCGGCGCGGGGCACGAGGAGTGGGCCGAGAAGGTCTCCACCGAGATCCTCGGCCGCAACGTCATCCCCGGCCACTGGACCTTCCAGATCGTCGAGGCCTACGACCGCACGTACTACCAGTCGTTCAGGCGACTGGAGCGAGCTGCCGTGGACGAGCTGGCCGAGGGCAGGGACCACCTCTACGAGGCCGAACTGAAGGAAGCACGCCGTACCGCCGGTCATCCCGACCACACCGCTCGCCCGGAAACGGGCGAAACGTGAGGGTGAGTGGCCCGACTCACATGGCACTCCGGTGACGGCACCGACACCATGGTCCCGTCACCGGCAGGCTGAAGGGATCCAGGATGTTCCGCAAGGTGCTGGTCGCCAACCGTGGTGAGATCGCGATCCGGGCGTTCCGCGCCGGCTATGAGCTGGGCGCGCGCACCGTCGCGGTGTTCCCGCACGAGGACCGCAACTCGCTGCACCGGCTGAAGGCCGACGAGGCCTACGAGATCGGGGAACCGGGCCACCCGGTCCGGGCGTACCTGTCCGTGGAGGAGATCGTCGGCGCGGCACGCCGGGCGGGCGCGGACGCCGTCTACCCCGGCTACGGGTTCCTCTCCGAGAACCCCGAACTGGCCCGCGCCTGCGAGGAGGCGGGCATCACCTTCGTCGGGCCCGACGCCCGCACCCTGGAACTGACCGGGAACAAGGCCCGCGCCGTCGCCGCCGCCCGCGCCGCCGGCGTACCCGTCCTCGGCTCCTCGCAGCCCTCCAACGACATCGACGAACTGGTCCGGGCCGCCGAGACCGTCGGCTTCCCCGTCTTCGTCAAGGCGGTCGCCGGCGGCGGCGGACGCGGCATGCGGCGCGTCGAGGACCCCGCCCAACTGCGCGAGTCCATCGAGGCCGCGTCCCGGGAGGCGGCGTCCGCGTTCGGCGACCCCACCGTCTTCCTGGAGAAGGCCGTCGTCGACCCCCGCCACATCGAGGTGCAGATCCTCGCCGACGGCGAGGGCAACGTCATCCACCTCTTCGAACGCGACTGTTCGGTCCAGCGCCGCCACCAGAAGGTCATCGAACTGGCGCCCGCCCCGAACCTGGCCCCGGAACTGCGCGACCGCATCTGCGCCGACGCCGTCCGCTTCGCCCGCGAAATCGGTTACCGCAACGCCGGCACCGTCGAGTTCCTCCTCGACCGCGACGGCAACCACGTCTTCATCGAGATGAACCCGCGCATCCAGGTCGAGCACACGGTCACCGAGGAGGTCACCGACGTCGACCTCGTCCAGGCCCAGCTGCGCATCGCCTCCGGCGAGACCCTCGCCGACCTCGGCCTGTCGCAGGACACGGTCACCCTGCGCGGCGCGGCCCTCCAGTGCCGTATCACCACCGAGGACCCCGCCAACGGCTTCCGCCCCGACACCGGCCGCATCAGCGCCTACCGCTCACCGGGCGGCTCCGGCATCCGGCTCGACGGCGGAACCACCCACGCCGGTACGGACATCAGCGCGCACTTCGACTCGATGCTGGTCAAACTCACCTGCCGGGGCCGGGACTTCCCGACCGCGATCAACCGGGCCCGGCGTGCCGTCGCCGAGTTCCGCATCCGCGGAGTGTCCACCAACATCCCGTTCCTCCAGGCCGTCCTGGACGACCCCGACTTCCAGGCCGGGCGGGTCACCACCTCGTTCATCGAAGAGCGCCCGCACCTGCTGACCGCCCGCCACTCCGCCGACCGCGGCACCAAACTGCTCACCTACCTCGCCGACGTCACCGTGAACAAGCCGCACGGCGAGCGGCCCGACCTGATCGACCCCACGACCAAACTGCCTCCGGTGCCCGCCACCGAGCCGCCCGCCGGCTCCCGGCAGCGACTGGTCGACCTCGGCCCCGAGGGCTTCGCCCGCCACCTGCGCGAATCGCCGACGCTCGGCGTCACCGACACCACCTTCCGCGACGCCCACCAGTCGCTCCTCGCCACCCGCGTGCGCACCAAGGACCTCCTCGCCGCCGCCCCGGCCGTCGCCCAGACCCTGCCCGAACTGCTCTCCCTGGAGTGCTGGGGCGGCGCCACCTACGACGTCGCCCTGCGGTTCCTCGCCGAGGACCCCTGGGAGCGGCTGGCCGCCCTGCGCGAGGCCGTCCCCAACATCTGCCTCCAGATGCTGCTGCGCGGCCGCAACACCGTCGGCTACACCCCGTACCCGACCGAGGTCACCGACGCCTTCGTGCAGGAGGCCGCCGCCACCGGCATCGACATCTTCCGCATCTTCGACGCCCTCAACGACGTGGGCCAGATGCGGCCCGCCATCGACGCCGTACGCGCGACGGGCACCGCGATCGCCGAGGTCGCCCTCTGCTACACCTCCGACCTGTCCGACCCGAACGAACGCCTCTACACCCTCGACTACTACCTGCGCCTGGCCGAGCAGATCGTCGAGGCCGGCGCCCACGTCCTGGCCGTCAAGGACATGGCGGGCCTGCTGCGCGCCCCGGCCGCCGCCACCCTCGTCTCCGCGCTGCGCCGCGAGTTCGGCCTGCCGGTGCACCTGCACACCCACGACACCGCGGGCGGCCAGCTCGCCACCTACCTCGCCGCGATCCAGGCCGGTGTGGACGCCGTCGACGGGGCCGTGGCCTCCATGGCCGGGACGACCTCCCAGCCCTCGCTGTCGGCGCTCGTCGCCGCGACCGACCACTCCGACCGCACCACCGGCCTCGACCTCCAGGCCGTCGGCGACCTGGAGCCGTACTGGGAGGGCGTCCGCCGGATCTACGCCCCCTTCGAGGCGGGTCTCGCCTCGCCCACCGGCCGCGTCTACCACCACGAGATCCCCGGCGGACAGCTGTCCAACCTGCGCACCCAGGCCGTCGCGCTCGGCCTCGGCGACCGCTTCGAGGACATCGAGGCGATGTACGCCGCCGCCGACCGCATCCTCGGCCGCCTGGTGAAGGTCACCCCGTCGTCCAAGGTGGTCGGCGACCTCGCCCTGCACCTGGTCGGCGCGGGCGTGTCCCCGCGGGACTTCGAGGCCGACCCCGACACGTACGACATCCCGGACTCGGTCATCGGGTTCCTGCGCGGCGAACTGGGCACCCCGCCCGGCGGCTGGCCCGAGCCGTTCCGCACCAAGGCCCTCCGGGGCCGCGCCGCGGCCAAGCCCGTCACCGAGCTGACCACCGAGGACCGGGAGGGCCTGGAGAAGACCCGTCGCACCACCCTCAACCGGCTGCTGTTCCCCGGCCCGACCCGCGACTTCGACACCCACCGCCAGGCCTACGGCGACACCAGCGTCCTGGACAGCAAGGACTTCTTCTACGGACTGCGGCCGGGGAAGGAGTACGCCGTCGACCTCGAACCCGGCGTGCGGCTCCTGATCGAACTGCAGGCCGTGGGCGAGGCCGACGAGCGCGGCATGCGTACCGTGATGTCCTCCCTGAACGGCCAGCTCAGGCCCATCCAGGTCCGCGACCAGGCGGCGGCCTCCGACCTTCCGGTCACCGAGAAGGCCGACCGGTCCAGGCCCGGCCATGTCGCGGCGCCGTTCGCCGGCGTGGTGACACTGGCGGTCGCCGAGGGCGACGAGGTGGCGGCCGGGGCCACGGTCGCCACCATCGAGGCGATGAAGATGGAGGCGACCATCACCGCCCCGCAGGGCGGCCGGGTCAACCGGCTGGCCATCAACCGGATCCAGCAGGTGGAGGGCGGCGACCTGCTCGTCGAGGTGGGCTGAGCCGGCCGGGGCGGGCGCGGTCCGCCCCGGCCCGGCGGCCGGTCACTCCCCGGCTGACACGTACCGCCAGTGGTCCTCGGCGTCCGCCTCCTGGCGGTCGTCGAGGTCCACCCGCACGCCGGACGGCTCCAGCGCCTCGCGCAGGCGGCCCGTCATCGGCTCGGACAGGTAGTGGTGGTGGAGGTCGAGTTCCGCCAGGTGCGTCAGGGGCTGTCCGCCGAGCAGTGCTTCGGCGCCGACGTCGCCGAGGGTGCCCAGGCTCAGCCGCAGCGTGGTGAGCCGGGCCACGACGGGGGCGGCGGCGACGGCCGCGGCGACCTCGTCCTGGATGTCGGCGTTGCGCAGGCCCAGGTCGCGCAGGGCGGGCAGCCGGCCGCCGTCCAGGATGGGCGCGAGATCGGCGACGGAGGCGTCACGGCCGTAGTCCTCCGTGCCGAGCCACATGTCCAGCCGTTCCAGGGCGGGCAGATCCGAGGCGGCGACACCGCGGGCCACCGCGGCGGGCAGACCACCGTTCTCGAAACGCAGCGTGCGCAGATGCTCGTGACGGATCGGCGTGAAGTCCAGCCCCGGCTCGCCGTCGAACCCGCCGTTCGATCCGCGCACCGCGAGTTCCCTCAGCCGCGGGTAGGCGGCGAGGATCGGGGTCACGTCGTCCTGGACGATCCAGGACAGTTCGCACTCCTCGAAGGTGAGGTCGGCGAGGTAGAGGGCCTCCAGCCGGGTCAGGCGGCCGGCGGCGTCGGCGAGCCGTTTCACCGTCGTCGCGGGGTTGGCGGAGTCCAGCTCGCTGCCGTAGGCGCCGGCCCCCAGCACCAGGGCCCGCACCCGCGAGGGGTCCACGGTGTCCAGGAAGCGCTCCCAGCCCTCAGCGAACGGCTCACCGCCCCGGTCCTCGTCCATGGACAGCCGCCAGGCGACCGTCTCCGCCGCCGGTAACGTCCCCGCGTCCTGCCCCGGGGCCGGGAAGTCGTGGACGGGCAGGCCGTGCAGTTCCGCTACGTGGTCCATGCTCAAGAGCCTCCGGCTCGGCCGACGGCCGACGTGGTGCCGGCCGGGGCGCCCTTTCTAGCAGGGACCACGGACAGCCCTACGCGTCGGAGGTGCCACTCGGCCGGACCAGCCCGCTCTCGTACGCCAGGATCGTCGCCTGTACCCGGTCGCGCAGCCCCAACTTGGACAGCAGGGCGTTCACATGGGTCTTCACCGTGCCCGTGGTCACACCGAGCGCGGCACCGATCTCGGCGTTGGCCAGACCCGCCGCGATGTGCAGCAGGACCTCCTTCTCGCGGGGCGTGAGCGCGGACAGCGCACCGGTGACGGAGGGCGGCCGCGGCGCGCCCTGCGCGAAGGTGTCGATCAGCCGGCGGGTCACGGTCGGGGCCAGGATGCCCTCCCCGGCGGCGACGACCCGGATCGCGGACAGCAGTTCCTCGGGATGGGCGTCCTTGAGCAGGAACCCGGACGCCCCGGCACGCAACGCCTCGTACACGTAGGCGTCCAGGTCGAAGGTGGTCAGCACCAGCACCCGCGGGCCGTTCGGCGCCGCGGTGACGAGACGGGTCGCGGTGAGGCCGTCCATGCCGGGCATGCGGATGTCCATCAGCACCAGGTCGGGCCGCTCGTCGGCGGCCAGCGCCACGGCCGACGCCCCGTCACCGGCCTCGGCGACCACGGTCAGATCGGGCTCGGCGCCCACGATGGCGGCGAATCCGGCACGGACCACCGCCTGGTCGTCGACGACCATCACACGCGTGACGACGGGGCCACCTCCTGAACGGGCCCGGACTCGCCCGGACCGACAGCAACACCGGTACGATACCGGGCCGTTCGAGCGGGCTGCACCGCGCAGGGAGGCAGGCGTACGGCGCGGAGGGTCAGGAGGCCGAGACCCGCGGGCCGGTGCCGGCCGGGTCGATCCCGTCGAGGAACGCCGACCAGGCCGCGGGGGAGAGGGCCGGGCTGCGGGGACCGGCGTCCTTGGTGCCGCCGCCCTTGGTGCCGGTGTCCTCGGTGCCGGTGTCCTCGGTGTCGCGGACGAGTACCCGGCCCGGGGCCTCCGCGCGGACCTCCGCGCAGGCCTCCTCGCGTTCGGAGGCGGCGCGAAGCCTCCTCACTCCTCCCCGGCCCGTCGCTCCGACGCGCTCAGACCGTGCAGGAGTTCGCGCATGGCGGTCAGTGCCGAGCGGGCCTCGGCGGCCACCTCCTCCAGCCGCCCCTGCCGGGCCCGCTCGACCAGAATGGTCGTGCGCTCCAGCACCGCGTCACGCAACTTCGCGGCCAGTCGCCACCGTTCGGCGTCCGCCGCCCGCTCCGCGTGCCACAGCGAGGTGGTCAGCTCGTGGTCGTCCACGGCCAGGATCCGCAGGCGCCGGCGGCGCACGGCCAGCCCGGCACCCCACAGGGCGGCCAGCACCCCGACCGCCACGACGACCAGTGGCACGAACACCACCACGGCGGTGAGCCGTACCGAGCCCGCCCCCGTCAGGTTCCCCTCCGCGGCGGCCGTCGCCACGAGAACCGAGGAGAGCGACACCGCCGACACGATCCAGGCCGGCCAGGTGCGGTCGGCGCCACCGCCGTAGACCCCGATCGCGTACACGGCCAGCAGCTCCGTGAGGACTCCCGCGTCGAAGAACTCGGACACCCGCGCCGGTACGGCGCCCAGGGCGACCGCCGGCGGCCACAGCCACGACGTGGCCAGCACCCCGAGGAGCGCCGCCCACGGGGCGCGCCGACGCCACAGCAGCGGCAGCGCGTGGACGGTCAGCAACGCGGCCAGGACGAGCAGACCGGGCAGCGCGCCGCGCAGGCTCGCGGGCGTCCACTCCTCCGCGACGACCAGGGCGAACGCCAGGGGCAGCACCGCCCCGGCGAACACCAGGGCCGGATCGGCCAGCCGCTGCTCCCGCAGCAGGTCCGGCCGGTCCGCCCTCTCGGGCGGTCCCCAGGGACCGGTGACGTCGGGCAGTGTGGCCCGGACCCGCCAGCCGCCGTCCGGCCGGGGACCGGCCGTCAGCTCCCCGCCGACGGCCGCCGCCCGCTCCCGCATCCCCGCGAGCCCGCGCCCCGATCCGAGACCGCCCACCCCGGACGCCACGCTGCCGCGCGGCGGGGCGTTGTCCACGGTCAGTTCCAGGACGCCGGCCCCGCGCCGGACACCCACGTGCGTGGCACAACCGGGCGCGTACCGCAGGGCGTTGGTGAGCGCCTCGCGGACGATGCCGTGCACGGCCTCCGCCGCCGGACCGGCCAGGTCGTCGGGGAGATCGGCCTCGATCGGCCGCCCCAGCCGCCCGAACCCGGCGATGAGTTCCTCGATGCGCGCGGTCATCGGACGGGCGTCGGCACCGTCGGCGTCCCGCATCAGTCCGACGAGCCGCCGCAGCGAGGTCAGGGTCTCGATGCCGGTGCGTTCCGCGAACGACAGAGCCTCTGCCGTCAACTCGGGTCTGCGGCCGCCCAGTCGGCGGGCGGCGTCGGCGGTGATGACGACGGATGTCAGATGGTGGGCGCTCACGTCGTGCAACTCGCGGGCCAGGCGCCGCCGTTCGGTCTGGGCCGCGCGCCGCCGCGTCTCCTCCGCGCCGGCCAGCCGACGGGCCGCGGCCGCCCGCCCCCTGACCCACTGGCGGCGGGCCTCGCCGAGCCCCGCGCACGCCACGTACACCAGCGCGCCGAGCGCCCATTCGGTGGCGAGCGCCGGCCGCACCCCGAGGCGGACGAGGGACAGCAGCCACTCGACGCCGACGACCGCGGCGACCGCGCGGAGGGTCACGGGCACGGGCCGGCGGACGCCGACCGAGTACAGCGAGACCAGCGCGCCGAGCCCGAAGTAGTCCTCGTACCCCGCCACTTGGCCGAACACCAGCGTGCCGAGCGTCCAGGCCAGGGCCGGGACCGGGGCCTGCCGTCGGCGGCCCAGCGCGACGGTCTCCACGGCCAGGGCGACCAGGACGGCGGCGAGCCGAGCCGACCCGGGCACCTCCTCGCCGGCCAGATCCGCACCGGCCCACAGCCAGGTGATCTGTCCGGCCGCGAGCAGGGCGGGGAGCAGCCAGTTGCGTATCGTCTCCATGTCGCAGCGAGCGTAGGTCGCGCCACGACCGCGCTGCACCCGTCCCCGGTACGAGGCCGCTCTCCACCCTGCGATGGAGGTGCCCTTCCTGCGCCGGACCGATGACCGGGCACGGGCGGTCGGCGAGGCTTGCCGTCATGACGAACCCGTCCGCCACCGCGCCCCCGCCGTACCTTCCCGGATCCCTTCCCGCCCCGCCGCCCGGCTATCTCGCCGAACCGCTCGGCTACCACCGGCTGGCCCGGATCTCGGCACGTCACCGATGGTGGCGGCCCGTGCTGGGCACGCTGTTCGTGGCGGTGGCGTACACGGTGACGGTCGGGCTGCTCTACGCCCTGGTCTCCGCCGTGGGAGTGGCACGGGGCCACCGCGAAGGCCCGGACGGCACCGTGGAGTTCGGGCCGGTGACGACCACCGCCGTCGACCTGACGATGCTCGCCGTCGCCATCCCCCTCGTGCTGCTCGCGGTCCGCTGGATCGGCCGCCGCCCGGCCGGCACGGTCTCCTCCGTGACGGGCGGACTGCGGTGGCGGTGGCTCGGCCTGTGCCTGCTCGCAGCGCTGCCGATCCTCGCCGTGACCGCCGGGGCGATGCTCCTGCTGCCCGCGGAGGACGGGCCCTCGGAACAGTGGGCGGGCTGGGAGGTCTTCGGGCCGGCCCTGGCCATGCTGGTTCTGCTGGTGCCCCTTCAGGCGGCGGCCGAGGAGTACGTCTTCCGCGGCTGGCTCACCCAGGCGGTCGGCGCCTTCCTGCGCTCACCCTGGCCGGCGATCGTGCCTCAGGCGGTGCTGTTCGCCGCCGCCCACGGCTGGGGCACCCCCTGGGGCTTCGCTGACCTGGTGGTGTTCGGGGCCGTCGCGGGCTGGCTGACCGTGCGCACCGGAGGCCTGGAGGCGGCCATCGGCCTGCACGCCGTCAACAACCTCCTCGCCTTCGCCGCCGCGGCCTCCGTCGTCGACGGCCTCAAGAGCGACGACACCGCCGCCGACGCGCCCTGGGAACTCGTCGCACTCGACCTGACCGGGGTCGCCCTGTACACCGCCGCCGTCCTGTGGCTGGCCCGCCGCCACCGGCCCGCCCGCTCCGCCCCGGCACCGCTTCCTCCGGTCCCGGCACCCTTCCCGCCCGCCCCGGCCGGACACGCCCACGCGCCGGTCCCCGGCTTCCCCGTCCCCTACGGCGCCCGCCCGGACGCACCAGGTCTGCCCCCGGGGACACCTCCCGCTGCCTCCCCGTCCGGTGACTGCGCCCGCTCCCCGCGCTAGCGTCCGCCCGTGAACACGAGCAACTCCCCCCGACGGCCGGTCACATGAACGAGAACGGGGCCGTCGAGACGCGCCATGACGGCCCGGAGGAGGGCTCCGCGGGAGAGCGGTCGCCCGGCGTCACCGCGGATCCGGCCGCCCCCACCCCGCCGCAGCCCGCCCCCCGCCCCCGCCGACGCGGTCCCGGACCCCTCACCTTCCTGGTGCTGCCCGGTCTGCTCACGCTGTCCGCGGTGGCCGGTCTCCTCGCGCTGACCGGAGGGCTGCCTTCGGACTGGACGCCGGGTACGGACGGGCAGCAGGTCACCGTGCCCGGAGTGAACGAGACCTACGTTCCGTGGCTGCGCAAGGCCGCGGCCGGCTGCACCGTCGTCACGCCGTCCGTGCTCGCCGCGCAGATCGACCAGCTCTCCGGCTGGCGGGACGACACCGGCCGGCTCTCCGGCGAGCAGGGCATCGCCGGGTTCACGGACGCGGAGTGGCGGACCTGGGGCAAGGACGACGACGGCAACGGGAACTCCTCGCCCCGTGACCCCGCCGATGCCATCATGGCGCTCGGCCGCCAGGACTGCGCCCTCGCCGGGGAGGTCACCGACCTCAGGACCGACGGCACCGTCACCGGCGACCTCGTGGACCTCACCCTCGCCGCGTTCGCCGTGGGCGGCCGCGAGGTCGCCGCGGCCGGACGCGTGCCCGCCGGGGCCCGGACCTACCTCGCCGAGGTGAAGCAACTCCTGCCGCGTTACGAGGCGTTCGACCGCGAGACCCCGACCGGCGGCGGCCCCGCCGACGTGATCCTGGCCCCACCCGTGACCACCCTCGTCATCACCTCCCCGTACGGCTCCCGCCAGCACCCCCTCACCGGCGTGACCAAGCTGCACACCGGAGTGGACTTCGGCGCGCCCCAGGGAGCGCAGGTCGCCGCCGCACGCGACGGCCGGGTCGTCTTCGCGGCCATGACCAGGGCGTACGGCAACCGCGTCGTCATCGACCACGGCACCGTCGACGGCAAACGGCTGGAGACCACCTACAGCCACCTCTCCGTCCTCGGCGTCACCGCCGGGCAGAGCGTGCGGACCGGCACCCCGATCGGCCGGGTCGGTTCGACGGGCCTGTCCACCGGCCCGCACCTGCACTTCGAGGTCGTCTACGACGGCTACTACGCCGACCCGCGGCCCTGGCTGTCCCTGGAGGACTGAACCGGAGGGAGGAGGAGTGCGCTCACGTCAGTACCGCCTCCCAGGTGTCGACGGCGTAGTGCACGGTCATCCCGTTGCGTGCGTACAGCTCGGGTGCGCCGGTGCCGTTCGAGGTGTCCACGCCCAGGCCCACCGTGTCCCGGCCCCGCGCGGCGAACGCCGCGAAGGCGTGCCCCAGCAGCAGCCCGGCGAGTCCGCGGCCGCGGGCCTCGCGCACCACACCGATGCTGCGGATCCAGCCCATGGCCTCACGGTCGTCGCGGGCCAGCAGGAAACCGGTGTCGCCGAGTGCGTCCGTGGCGGCGATCCACACCAGCGACCAGTCGAGGCCCTGCGCGTCGACGTCGTGCAGCCACTGCTCGTAGCCGCGCGGCTGGAAGTCGAAGTGGTCGGCGAAGCTCGCCTGGTACAGCTCGTGCACCCGCCTGCGGTCGGCCTCGTCGGCGCAGGCCCGCACCCGCACGCCCGCGGGCGGCACGGGCACGAGGTCGGCGGCCCGGTCCAGGGGGCGGCGCAGCACGTGGTAACGGCGTACGACGGACCAGCCGCGGCTGCGGATCGCCTCGGTGTCGAGGGTGGGCCGCACATTGAGGTGCAGGTGGACCACCGCTCGTGCACAACCGTTTTCGTGGGCCTTGCGCAGCGCCCTGGCCTCCATCGCCTCCAGCAGGAGCCGGCCGGCCTCCTGGTGCTCGGGCAGGACGTAGTGGTCGATGTCGATGCGCTCGCCGGACGACTCGTCCCACAGCAGGCCGTAGGCGACCAGGCGATCTCCGTCGAAGGCGAGCCAGGAGTCCTGGGCGAGGTCGGTCTCCGGGTGCTTCAGATCGGCCTCTACGGTGTGCAGGTCCGTCTCGGGACGGCCGATCTCGATCAGGTCGACCGCGTTGAGCAGGTCGGTGACGGCGGGTGCGTCGGCGAGCGTGGCCGAACGAAGGACGTAGGACATGGAGGCAGGGTCCGGGGCGGAGAAACAGGCCGCAACGGATTTTCCGCGCCACCCACGGTCGGCACGCCCGGCCGGCGTCCACAGCCGGTTCCACGGCCGCCACCCACACGAGGGGCGCACACGGCGCGTCAGTGAGCCCTGTACGCGCCCCCACGGGCCTGGGCAGAATGCGCTCTGCCAGTGATCACATGGCGGAGGCGTCGGTTCCGCACCGCCAACTTCCCCGGGAAGGCAGGTCGGTCGCCGTGTTGTTGCGTCTTCCCACCTCCATATCCGAAGCGCAGGAATGCCTCGCTGAGGGTGCTGTACCGATAGGCGGGGCCACTCTCGTGTGGGCCACCTGGCAGCGGGACGGTTTCCCTGAAATGGCCATGTCCTTGCGTGACTTGCCCGCGGCCAACGCGGTCGGGCCAGGGACGCTGGGCGCCGCCGTGGTGCTGCACCGCATCGACGGCGAGGCGCCGGAGGTGCTGCGCCGGGCGGCCTCCACCGTCGGCACCGGAGCCGTACGCAGGACCGCCACCGTCGGCGGCAACATCGTCGGCAGCACCCTGCGTTGTCTGCTGCCCGCCGCCCTCGTCCTGGACGCGCGGGCCACGGTGCTCGAACCCGACCGGGTGTACGAGACCGATCTCGCCGAGGTCGTGGCCAAGCGCCACCTCATGCTCGGCCTGCGCTGGCGCGAACCTGTCGTGAGCGGTTACCACAAGGTTCCCGCGGACGCGGGCGGCCCGCCGCCCTTCGTCGTGGCGGCCGCCGTCCACGCCGACGGCGACGGCCGCAGGCTGCTGCGGGTCGCCGCCCGCGACGGCTACGAGGTGCTCAACGAGAGCGTCCCGTGCGAGGCCGGCCCCGACGAGGCGCTGCGCGCCCTGGACCGCACGGAGTTCGGCGCCCTGCCCGCCGAGGCCAGGGAGGTCGTCCACGGGCAGGTCACGGACGTCCTGGCCCGTTCCGCCGAGCGCTGAGCCGGGGTCCTCGGTGGCCTGAGACCCGGTGGGGCCTGCCGGTACGGCAAGGCGTCTGCCGTACCGGCAAGCGGTTACCGCCCTATCTCACGGGAACTGCGTGATCTTGGACGGGATGGTGTCCGACCCCGAGGTCGGCGCGCCCGTGTCGTTGACGACGTGCGCGTACTGGCCCTTGCCGCCCAGGGAGACCACCTGGAGGTTGTGCAGCTTCACACCGGGTTTCACCGGGACCTGGAAGCCGTGGTGCTGCACGATCGAGGAGTCGGACGTGAAGTTGCAGTAACTGCCCAGCCCCCAGGCCTCGTGCTCGTTCACCGTGTCGGCCACCTTGTAGGCCGCGTATCCGACGATGCCGTCGTGGGTGACGGCGGCCGCGTTCGGGACGTCGTACGCCTTCTCGTTCTGGAAGAAGATCGTCCGCCCGCGTTCGCCGTTCCAGACGACGTCGTACTTGTTGAAGTGCTCCACGAACAGGCCGGTGGCGAGGACGTCGTCGCCGTTGACCCGCAGGCCGTAGTCGGCCCGGTTGGTCTCCCAGCCGACGCCTTCACCGTGGTCGGCGCGCCAGATCCAGGTGTGGTCGATGACCACGTCGTCACTGTTCACCACCACCGAGTCGGTCGCCAGGCCGGGACCGGCCCCGCCGATGCGCACGAACACGTCCTGCATGGTGGTGGGGTTGGCCGCGTGGTCGGCGTTCGAACCGGCCGGACCGATCCGCAACAGTGCGTCGGAGCGGACCGCGCCCGCGTCGATGAGGAACCCGGCCAGCCGGACGCCGTCGACGTCGGCCACGTGCATCGCGTCGACACCGCCGTCGGGCACGAGCGTGGCCAGGCCGAGACCCAGGACGACCGTGTTGGCGCGGTTCACCTCGATCGCGCGGTCGAGGTGGTAGACGCCGGGCGTGAACAGCAGGTGCAGGCCCTGGGCGAGCGCGGCGTTGATGGTGGCCGCCGTCGCGCCCGGCTTGACGACGTAGAACTGGCTCAGCGGGATCGAGGTGCCGCCCGCGTTGGCCGGCCAGGACACCCCGCGCGCGTTCGTCCGCTTGGCCGGCACGAACACCTTGTACTCGGAGCCGTCCAGGTACAGGAACGGCTTCTCGCGGGAGACCGGCGTGGTGTCCAGCGTGGTGTACGGGCCGGTGTCGAAGTTGGTCGCCGGGGCGCCCTGGACACCGGTGAACGTCATGTTCCACACACCGTTGGTCCAGCCGCCGACGGAGCTGTCGCGGGTGTACCACTGCTGCTGGGAGTACGGCCCCACGGTGCCGTCGATCTTCGAGTCGGCGATGTATCCGCCGGAGGCCCAGCCGTAGCCGTTGGGCGCGAGGTTGAGGCCGCCCTGGACGTGGATCCGGCGGAACGGCGCGGCCTGCGCCACCGCCCACCGGTCGGTGCCGTTGACGGGGCGGATGGCGAGGTTCTCCGCCGAACGCCAGAAGTTCTGGGTGGCGTTGCCGTTGAACCAGCCCGCGTCGACGGTGATGTCACCGTTGATCTGGGTGTCGTCGGGGTTGAGCCCGAGCCCGGAGATCGAGGTGTAGAAGCCGAGTTGGGCGTTGATGCCGTTGTACGTGCCCGGCTTCAGCAGGAACTGGTAGCGCTGGGAGCCGAACTGGTTCGACTCCTGCTGGGCGAAGACCTGGTCGAACTTCTGCTGGAGGTTCGCGGTGCCCGGGTCCACGACGATGACGTTGGGCCCGAGATCACCGCCGCCCTCGATCGGGGGCGTGCCGCCGGTTCCGGTGTGGACGGCGACCTCCCACAGTGAGTAGCCGTACGGCGTGGCGCGGGCGGTCCCGTTGATCCGTACGTAGCGGCCCGAGCCGCTGACGTCGTAACTCGCCGTGCCGCCGGTCGCGTTGGTCACGCTCCGCAGGGTGTTCCAGGTCTGCCCGTCCGCGGAGGCCTGGATCTGGAAGTCCTTCGCGTAGGCGGCCTCCCAGTTCAGGTCGATCTTGCACAGGTCCCGCACCGAGCCCAGGTCGACCCGCACCCACTGCGGGTCGGAGGCCTGGCTGGACCAGCGGGTGCCGGCGGCGCCGTCGAACGCGGCGGAGGCGGGGGTCCCGGCGTTCTCCGTCGAGGAGGCCGAAGCGGGCTTGCCCTGCGCGGCATTGGCCGTGTCGCAGGTGGTGGGAGTGGTGGAGCCGGAGGTGCCGAAGACCTGGAACTCCCAGAGCGAGTAGCCCCAGGCGGTGGCCCGCTGCACGCCCTGCATCCGGACGTAGCGGCCCTGGCCGGACACGGCGTGAGTGTCGGTGCCGCCGTCGCCGCCGGTGACCGTCCTCAGGTCGGTCCAGGTGCTGCCGTCCGGGGAGATCTGGAGCCGGTAGTCCTTTCCGTAGGCGGTTTCCCACTGGAGCACCACCTGGGTGACGGTGGCGGTGGCGCCCAGGTCGACCTGGAGCCACTGCGCGTCCGTGGCGGCGGAGGCCCACCGGGTACCGGTGTTCCCGTCCACCGACAGGGCGGCGGCGGTGCCGGCGTTCTCGGTCGAGGACGCGGTGGCCGTCCGGCCCTGGGAGAGAAGGGTGTCGGCCGCTGCCGCGGGTTGCTGGGTCGTGGGGAGGGTGAGCAACGCCGCCGTGGCGGCGAGCGCGACACCCAGGGATCTGAGTCTCATGCGGGTCCCTGCGGGGGTGAGTGCGGGTGGTACGGACGCGTGCGGATGACGTGCGGTTGACGCGGGTGCGGTGGGACGTGAACCGGCGAGGTGGAACACCGCTTAGTTCACGACTTGATTTAACTGATGACTTCTCTGGTCCGGCAAGCCCCGTGAAGCAGGAAACTTTTCAAGCGGTGACCACGGCCGACTCGCCGCGGTCACCGCTGTGTTCAGAGGATGACGCCCGCGGGCCCGCCCGCTGGAGCCGGCCGGCGCACTGTTCAGGACCTCGACCATTCACCACCGGCTCGTCGCCGTCCAGGTCGGTCCGCCACAGGATGCCCGCCTCGTCCCGGTGCAGAGACTGCGCGCCGGAGTCGGCGAGACCGACGCAGACCGTAGGGGCACCCCACTGACAACGATCCCGGCACAGGCCCCCGGCCGCCGCCCCGCCACCGGCCCTGTCAGTGCCTGTTGGTAGAACTGCGGTCACACGGAACGCATCCTCTTCCTCCCCAGGAGCAGCCGCATGACCATCGGTGACCACCTCGACGCGCTGTACCGGCTGCCCGCCTACACCTTCCCCGGCCCCGACGCGCGGACCGACGACCTGCCCGAGCCGGACGCCTTCGCCTGGCGGATCAGCGGCGGCGTGTACGACGCCGAGGAGGACTGGACGCAGGCCTTCGCCCGCTTCTGCGACGCCGTCGACACGACCCGCGTGCGCGCGCTGATCGTCGGCGCCTGGGAGGAGGCGTACGACAGCGATCCCTCGGCCGTCGTCGAGGCGCTGGTGTCGGCCCGGAAGCGGTTCCCCGCCCTGCGGGCGCTGTTCGTCGGGGACATGGTCATGGAGGAGTGCGAGATCTCCTGGATCAACCAGACCGACCTGACGCCCCTCCTCGCCGCCTACCCCGAGCTGGAGGAGTTCGGCGTCCGCGGCGGCTCGGGCCTGCGCTTCCCCCCGCTCGAGCACAGCGCCCTGCGTCGCCTCACCATGGAGGCCGGCGGTCTGCCCGCGGAGGTCGTGCGCGGGGTCGGCGCCAGCGACCTGCCCGCGCTGGAGCACCTCGACCTGTGGCTGGGCACCCCCGACTACGGCGGCGACAGCGAGGCCGCCGACCTGGAGCCGATCCTGTCCGGCGCCCGCCTGCCGCGCCTGCGCCACCTGGCGCTGCGCAACAGCGAGATGCAGGATGCCGTCGCCGCCGCCGTGGCCTCCGCGCCGGTGGTCGCCCGCCTGGAGGTCCTGGACCTCTCCATGGGCGTCCTCACCGACGAGGGTGCCGCCGCACTGCTCGCCGGACAGCCGCTCACCCATCTGAAGAAGCTCGACCTGCACCACCACTACCTCAGCGAGGCCCTCCAGGACCGGATCCGCCGGACCGTCGAGACCGAGGGCGTCGAGGTGGACCTCGACCGCGACGACGCCGACGAGGACCAGGACGACGACGGCACGGTGTGGCGGTACGTGGCCGTGGGGGAGTGAACACCCCCTGAGCACGCCCCCGAACCCCTCGCCACCGCGCCGACCCCCGAACGCCCCACGAGAGGACGCCATGCAGCGGCCGGCCCCCCACCGGCGGCCACGCTTCGCGGTCGTCGGCAACCCCGAGAACCGCCGCGTCACCCTCTTCGCGGAGGCCGTGCGCGCGGCCGGTCTCCCCGCTCCGCGCGTCGTCGCCTGGACGGACGTCCTGCGCGCGGGCGGGGCCGAGTTCGGCCCCGACGAGATCGTCCGGATCGACTCACCGGGGGAGAACGCGCACGTGGACCGGCTGCTGCGCGGCCCCGGCGACCCCACCCGCGTCGAGGGTTCGGCCCGTTGGTACGCCGGGTTCACCGCCGCACTCGCCGGACTGCGCGGTGGCATCCGGCTCGACGACCCGGACGACCTCCCCGTGCTGTTCGACAAGCGGCGCTGCCACGCCGTCCTCGACTCGGCAGGCGTACCGGTGCCCGCCTCGCCCACCTCGGGCCCGTCGGCCGCCCCGGTGCACGGCTGGGACGACGTACGGGCGCTGATGCGGGAGCACCGGATGCCCCGGCTGTTCGTCAAGCCCGCGCACGGTTCGTCCGCGTCCGGGGTGCTGGCCGTGGAGACGGGCGGACCGGGGCGGATCAGGGCCACCACCTCGGTGGAACTCACCGCCGACGGCGGCCTGTTCAACTCGCTCAGGGTCCGCCGCTACCAGGACGAGCGGGACATCGCGACCATCGTCGACGCGCTCGCCCCCGACGGCCTGCACCTGGAACGCTGGCTGCCGAAGGCCTCCCAGCAGGGCCGCGCCGCCGATCTGCGGGTCGTCGTCGTGGCCGGCCGGGCCACCCACGCGGTGGTCCGCACCAGCCGCTCACCCCTGACCAACCTCCACCTCGGCGGCAGCCGCGGCGACCTCGGCACGGCCCGGCAGGCCGTCGAGGCGGCCGGCGCCCGCTGGTCCGACCTGCTCGACGTGTGCGAACGGGCCGCCGCCTGCTTCCCCCGCACCCTCTGCGTGGGCGTCGACCTGCTGCCGGCCGTCGACTGGCGCAGAGCCGCCGTCGGGGAGGTCAACGCCTTCGGCGACCTGCTGCCCCGGCTCACCGGCCTCCCCGGCAGCGGCGCCGAGGGCCTCGACACCTACGCCACCCAGGTGGCCGCAGCCCTGGGCGGCGCCCCCGCCCGGCACAGAACAGGAACACCCCATGCGTGAGCCGGACATGAGCCAACCGCACGGAGACGAGCCGGACATGAACGAGGTGGTGGGCAGTCACGACCTGCTGCTCGTCACCCTCGACACCCTGCGCCACGACGTCGCCGCCGAACTGGCCGCCGCCGGCCGGCTGCCGAACCTGGCCCGGCACCTCCCCGGCGGCCGCTGGGAGAAGCGGCACGCCCCCGGCAGCTTCACCTACGCCTCCCACCAGGCGATCTTCGCCGGCTTCCTGCCCACCCCGGCCGCCCCCGGACCGCACCCCCGCCTGTTCGCCGCGAGCTTCGCCGGCAGCGAGACCACCGCCGACAAAACCTTCGTCCACGACACCCCCGACCTGGTGTCCGGCCTGGCGAAGGCGGGCTACCACACCGTGTGCGTCGGGGGAGTGGGCTTCTTCAACAAGCAGGGCCCGCTGGGCTCGGTGCTGCCCGGCCTGTTCCACGAGTCCCACTGGGAGACGGAGTTCGGCGTCACCTCGCCCCACTCGTTCGAGAACCAGGTGGCCCGCGCCGAACGCGTCGTACGCGAACTCCCCGCCGCACAGCGGCTGTTCCTGTTCGTCAACGTCTCCGCGCTGCACCAGCCGAACTGGTTCCACCTGCCCGGCGCGACCCGCGGGTCCGGCGACACCCTCGAGACGCACGCCGCCGCACTGGAGTACGTCGACCGGCACATCGGGCGGCTGTTCGCGGCGGCGAGCAGCCGGCGCCGCTGCTTCGCGATCGTCTGCTCCGACCACGGCACCGCCTACGGCGACGACGGCTACACCGGCCACCGTCTCGGCCACGAGTCCGTGTGGACCGTGCCCTACGCCCACTTCTTCCTCGACCCCGCAACCGACTCCGCAGCCGGCCCCACGGCCGAGCCCGCAGCCGACCCCGCACCCAGTCCGACGGAGGCCACCCGATGACCACCGCCGAGCCGACCACCCGCCCCAGCCCCTACCAGCACTACGTCTACGCCTACCCGCACAAGACCGCCTACCGCACGCTCCCCGACCGCCCCCCGCTGAGCACCCTGTGGGCGGCCGAACCGAAGGACGCCCTCTCCCTCTATCTGCACATCCCGTTCTGCGAGGTCCGCTGCGGCTTCTGCAACCTCTTCACCCGCATCGGCGCCCCCCACGGCCTGACCGGCGCCTACCTCGACGCGCTCGAACGCCAGGCGGACGCCGTACGCGCGGCGCTCGGGGACACCGACGAGGTCCGCTTCGCCACCGCGGCCTTCGGCGGCGGCACCCCCACCTTCCTCACCGCCGCCGAGCTGGACCGCCTCTGCGACATCGCCGAGCACCGCATGGGTGCCGACCTGCGCGCGGTCCCGCTGTCCGTGGAGGCCTCGCCCGCCACCGCAACCGCCGACCGGCTCGCCGTCCTGGCCGGCCGCGGTGCCACCCGGCTCAGCCTCGGCGTGCAGAGCTTCGTCGACTCCGAGGCCCGCGCCGCCGTACGCCCGCAGCGGCGCGCCGATGTCGAGGCCGCCCTCGGCCGGATCCGCGACGCCCGCATACCGGTCCTCAACATCGACCTGATCTACGGCATCGACGGCCAGAGCGAGGACACCTGGCGCCACTCCCTGGACGCGGCCCTCGCCTGGCGCCCCGAGGAGCTGTACCTCTACCCCCTCTACGTCCGCCCCCTCACCGGCCTCGACCGCCGCCGCACCGGCCCCGACCCCGACTGGGACGAACAGCGGCTGCGCCTGTACCGGGCGGGCCGCGACCACCTCCTCGGGCACGGCTACGTCCAGCGGTCCATGCGCATGTTCCGCCGCGCGGACGCCCCTTCCCAGGGCGCCGACGACTACGCCTGCCAGACCGACGGCATGATCGGCCTCGGCTGCGGCGCCCGCTCCTACACGGCCCGCCTGCACTACTCCTTCGACTACGCCGTCGACATGCACGAGATCCGCGCGATCATCGACGACTACGTCACCACCGCCGACTTCTCCCACGCCGAGGTCGGCCACGCCATGGACGCCCACGAGGCGCGCCGCCGCCATCTCCTGCAGTCCCTCCTCCAGGCCGACGGCCTGCGCACCGACGACTACCGGGCCCGTTTCGGCGCCGCCCCCGCCGACGACTTCGGCCCCGAACTGGAGCGCCTCGCCGAGCACGGCTGGCTGGCCGGCGACCCGGCCGTCCTCCGGCTCACCCCGGAGGGCCTCGCCCACTCCGACGCGATCGGCCCCGCCCTGTTCTCCCCGGCCGTGCGGGCCGCCATGGCCGCCTACGCGAGGAAGTGACCACCCGTCATGGACCTGACGCTCCTCTACCGCGGCCCCCTCGCCTCCTGCGACTACGACTGCCCCTACTGCCCGTTCGCCAAGCGGCGCGACACCGGAGCCCAACTGCGCGCCGACCGCGCCGCCCTGGAACGCTTCGCCGACTGGGCCGCACGGCAGACCGACGACCGGCTCTCCCTGCTGTTCACGCCCTGGGGCGAGGGCCTGGTCCGCTCCTGGTACCGGCGCACCCTCGCCGACCTGTCCCGCCTCCCGCACATCCGCCGGGTCGCCATCCAGACCAACCTCAGCTGCCGCACCGACTGGCTCGCCGAGGCCGACCCCGACACCCTCGCCCTGTGGTGCACCTACCACCCCGGCCAGACCCCCTACGACCGCTTCCTCACCAAGTGCCGCGACCTCACCGCGCGCGGCATACGCTTCAGCGTCGGCGTCGTAGGTCTGCCCGAACACCTCGACGCGGCCCGCCGCCTGCGCGGCGACCTCCCCGAGCACGTGTACCTGTGGATCAACGCAGCCGAGGGCCACACCTACAGCGACGCCGACGCCGCCCGGTGGACGGACCTGGACCCGCTGTTCCCGTACAGCCGCCACCCGCACACCAGCGCCGGCCTGCCCTGCCGCACCGGCGACTCGGTGATCTCCGTCGACGGCGAGGGCACCGTCCGCCGCTGCCACTTCGTCCCCGCCCCGCTCGGCAACCTCTACGACGGTACCTACCGCGCCGCCCTGCGCCCCCGCGCCTGCCCGCTGGCCGTCTGCGACTGCCACATCGGCTACGTCCACCTGGAGACGCTGCCCCTGTACGACGTCTTCGCGGGCGGGGTCCTGGAACGGATCCCGGCACCGGCCCCCGCACAGCACTCCGCCCGCATCACGACGATCGCGATGCGGGCGGAGACTGCGGACCGACAAGGGGCTACGGAGTCACGTCCGTCACCCTCCAGCGCTGGTTGGAGCCGGAGTTGGGCTGCCAGGTGGTGACGGCGGCGCCCTCGTTCGTCGCCTGGCCGCCGACCTCCAGGACCCGGCTGGTGGCCGGGTTCACCAGGGTCCAGGTGCCGTCACCGGTGGTCGACATGACCCACTCGGTGGCGGGATCGCGCTCGCCCGTGTCGGGCTCGACCACGGGCACGTTGTCGCGGACGGCCAGCCGCTTGCCCTCGGCCGGGTTGGCGAACACGTAGCGCTGGCGGGCGCCGGTCTCGCCGTACCGGGCGTCGAGCTGCCACTGCTGGGCCGCGGTGCCGTTGCCGGTGCCGAGGACCAGGCTGGTGCCGTTCGCGGCGACGGTGACCGCCTTGCCGCTCTGCACGCCGGTCAGCGTGTAGGTGTGGCCCTTGCGGATCAGCGGGGCGTCCTTCGCGACGCCGGACACGCCCTTCACGGCGAAGGAGGTCACCGACTGGGCGGGCACGGTGAAGGTGGCCTCGCGGTCGCTGACCGCGATCGGCGCCTGCGGCTGGAGCTTGCCGTCGGCGCTGGTGACCACCGGGGTGACGGTCGCGTTCTTACCGACCTTGCGGAACTTCGACAGGTCGATCGTGACCGTGCGGGCCTCGGTCGTGCTGTTGACGTGGACGAGCGAGGCGCCCTTGCCGTCCGCGGTGACGGCGGCGGCGCTGGAGGTGTCGTCCACCTTGATCAGCTTGTCGCCGGGCTTGATGAAGTGCGTGAAGTTGCGCGCGGTGTCGAACTTGGTGTTGGTGAGGATGGGGCAGGACTCAAGGGTGTCCGTCGAGGTGCAGCTGAACGGGAGCTGGATGCTGCCCCAGTTGCCGCCCTTCGCGGACTCGCCGCCCGGCTTCATGTTGTCGAGGTCCTCGACCGGCTGCCAGAACACCCAGGCCTTGGGCTCCAGTTCGCGCAGGTCGTTCACCATCTGCTGGGCGAGACCGAGACCCGGGCGCATGTCGGTGAAGCTCTGGCCGTCGCCCCAGTCGCCCTCGACCTCGCTCATCCACAGCGGCTTGTCCGCCGCCTTGGCCAGGTCCCGGACGGTGGTGCGCTGCCCGGTGCCGTAGGTGTGGACGTTCATCTGGTCGACGAGGTCGCGGGAGGCCTGCGAGTAGGCGTTCCAGTTCGTCGCGAAGATGCCCGGGTTGGTCTCGTCCATCGCCGAGATCTCGGCCTTGACCTTGGCCTTCTTCAGCGCCGGCGCCAGGGCGGCGAGGACCTTCTGCTGGACCTCGGGGCCGATGTGGGCGCCCTCCTGACGGCCGCCGACCGGCTGGCCGTCCGCACCGAGACGGGTGCCCCAGTAGTTGGTGTTCGGCTCGTTGAACGGGTCGACCGTGTCGACCTTGATGCCCTCGGCCTTCTCCAGCCGCTTGGTCGCGCCCGCCATGTAGGCGGCGAAGTCGTCGACGGACTCCGGCTTCAGCTGTTCGGCACTGGAGTCGAACCCGCCGGAGACGTAGCCGCTGACGGTCATGAACCACGGCGGGGAGTTGCTGAACGTCTCCCAGTGGTCGATGTCGTTCTTGATCCGGTCGACCCACCAGCGCTGGTTGGCGTCGGCGTCCTTGTTCCAGTCCGCCGGGTCGTCGGCGCTCCACCAGTCGGTGTCCGTGCGGGTGGTGCCCGCGGGCGCCTTCCACCAGCCCTCGACCGCGCCGCCGGCGCGCAGGTAGTCCTTGACGTCCGGAGCGTTGCCGCCGCCGACGTTGTACCGGGCGATGTTGAGCGCCAGCCCGTCGTCGCCGAAGAGGAGCTTCGCCAGCTTCTCGCGTATCTCCGGCGGATAGTCGCCGGTCGCGTTGGCGAACCAGACCAGACTGGTGCCCCAGCCCTCGAACTTCTCCTGCTGGTACGACGGGTCGGGCTGCACGGTGACGGACGCGGCGGCCTCGGCCTGCGCCGGAACGGCGAGCAGGGCTGCCCCCGTGGCCAGCGCGGTCAGTCCGGCGGCCCCGAGGGTCCGTCTGGTGCGGGTACGGCGTGCCATCTGTTCTCCCAACTGCGGTGCGGTCGCTGCATGGGCCCCTCCCGCCAAGGGGGCGGGAGGGGATGGCCCTCGGCACGGGTGCGTGCCGTACCGAGGAGTCGTGTGGGGGGTGTGCGCGCCTTCCTGGGCGGGCGGTTCGTCCCGGCCGGCTCTCTGTCTCAGCCGGCGGGCTGGTGCAGTACGGCGACCTCGCGCGGTCCGAGGACCAGCGCGCCGCCGGTGCCGCCGGTGCCGACCAGGACGTCCCCGGCGAGTCCGGTCACGGGCACCGTGTCGTCGGTCCGGTTGACCAGGAACAGGAACCGTCCCGAGTCCCCGCGCCGGACGGTCAGTTCGACCCGGCCGCGGGCCTCCTCGGGAAGCTCGCTGCCGACCCCGGCCGGCTCCAGCAGCCGCGGCAGCAGCGACACGAGCCCGTCGACGCCGAGGCGGGTGGAGACGTAGGACGCCGAACCCTCGCCCGTGGGACGGCGGGTGACGGCGGGGCGGCCTGCCTGCACACCGGTGCGGTAGCGGGCCAGGACCTGCGTGTCGGCGTCGGCGGCGGTGATCTGGTCGGTCCACAGGGTGCCCGTGGTCCCGTCGTCCAGCTCCACGCTCTCCCCGGCCAGCAGCGGCCCGAACTCCTCGACGCGGATGCCGAGCAGCTCGCGCAGGGCGCCCGGATAGCCGCCCAGCCAGACGTGGTCGTTCTCGTCGACGACGCCGGAGAAGTACGTGGTGATCAGGTGACCGCCCCGCTCGGTGTACCGGGTCAGCTCCTTGGCCAGCTCGGCGGGCACCACGTGCAGCACCGGGGCGATCAGCACCTGGTGGCGGGAGAGGTCGGCGCGGGTGGTGACGAGGTCGGCGCGGACGCCGAGGGCGAGGAGCGCCGAGTACCAGTCGAGCGCCTCCTGCCGGTAGTCGAGCAGGGAGGTGGGGTGCGAGTCCTGCTCGCTGGCCCACCACGACTCCCAGTCGTACAGGACGCCGACCCGGGCGGTCTCCCGCTCGGTCCCGGCGACCGGTGCCAGGGTCTTCAGAGTGTCGCCGAGCGCGGCCACGGCCCGGAACAGGTCGCTGTCCGCGCCGGCGTGCGGGACCATCGCCGAGTGGTACTTCTCGGCGCCGGCCGCCGACTGCCGCCACTGGAAGAAGCACACCGCGTCCGCGCCGTGCGCCACGTGCAGCAGCGCGTCACGGGCGAGGTCGCCGGGCCGCTTGGCCACGTTGACCGGCTGCCAGTTCACGGCGCTGGTGGAGTGCTCCATCAGGAACCAGGGCCGCCCGCCGGAGATCCCGCTCACGAGGTTCGCCGAGAAGGACAGCTCGTCGCGGTCCTGCGGGCCGGGGTGGACGTAGTGGTCGTTGGAGACGAAGTCGATCTCCTCCGCCCAGTCCGGGTAGTTCATGCCCTTGGTGCCGCCCATCACCATGAAGTTGGTGGTGACCGGGACCTCGGGCGTCAGCTCGCGCAGGACCTCCCGCTCGGCGCGCAGGTAGTCCTTCAGCGCGTCGGAGGAGAAGCGCTTGAAGTCCAGCTGCTGTGTCGGGTTGGGGTGCGAGGCGGTCAGCCGCGGCGGCAGGATCTGCTCCCAGTCGCTGTAGCGCTGCGACCAGAACGCCGTGCCCCACGCGTGGTTGAGGGCCTCCAGCGTGCCGTAGCGGGCGCGCAGCCAGCCGCGGAAGGCGCGGGCCGCGTCGTCGGAGTAGTCGTAGATGTTGTGGCAGCCCAGCTCGTTGGAGATGTGCCAGGCCACCAGCGCGGGGTGGTCCTTGTACCGGGCCGCCAGCTCCCGCACCAGCCGCAGGGCGTGCTCGCGGAAGACGGGCGAGGTGGGCCGCCAGTGCTGGCGGGCACCCGGCCACACCGTCTCGCCGCTCGCCGTCACCGGCAGGATCTCCGGGTGGGCGGTGGTCAGCCAGGGCGGCGGGGAGGCGGTCGCGGTGGCCAGGTCGACGCCTATGCCGCCCGCGTGCAGAAGGTCCATGACCTCGTCGAGCCAGCCGAAGTCCCAGGTGTCCCGGGTCGGCTGGATCCGGGCCCAGGAGAAGATCGCCACGGACACTACGGTGACGCCGGCCTCGCGCATCAGCCGTACGTCCTCCTCCCACACGTCCCGGGGCCACTGCTCGGGGTTGTAGTCGGCGCCGTAGGCCAGACGCGGGGCGGGGTCACCGTCCGCCCCGCGGCGGCGGGAGTGGAGGGTGGAGATCATGGCGGTCCTTCCGGGGTGCGGTGCACGGGGGCGACGCGGAGATCGCCCGCGCCGCCCTGCGTCTGCTGCTGTCCTACTTCTCGACGGTGAAGCCCTGCTCCTCGCCGTACTTCACCGAGGCGTCCTGCCACGACTTCAGACCGTCCGACAGCTTGGTGCCGGAGACGTAGGCCTTGCCCACGGTGTCGTTGAAGATCGAGTTGGCGTACTGCTGGAACGGCAGGTACGACCAGTCGTCGGCGACGTTCGCGGCGGAGTCGGCGAAGATCTTGTTCGCCTCCTGGCCCCCGAAGTAGTCGAACTTGGTGCTCTGGAACTCGGCGGACTGCAGCTCCGCCGTCGTCGCCGGGAAGGCGCCCTGCTTGACGCGGGTCTGCACGCCGTCACCGGAGTTCGCGTACTCGACGAAGGCGTACGCGAGTTCCTTGTTCTTGCCGAGCGACGGCAGGGTCAGCGAGCTGCCGCCGTTCTCCGCGCTGGCCTTGTCGCCCTTGGTCCACGCCGGCATCGGGGCCGCGCGCCAGTCGCCGGCCGCGTTCGGCACGCCGGTGACGAAGTTGGCGGGCATCCAGGCGCCGGTGGTGAGGGTGGCGATGGTGCCGTCGCCCAGACCCTTGTACCAGTCGTCGGTCCAGCCGTTGATCGGCGAGACGAGCTTCTCGTCGATGAGCTTCTGCCAGGTGTCCGTGTACTTCTTGGCACCCGCGTCGTTGAAGTCGATCTTCACGTTGGTGCCGTCGACCTTGTACGGCCGCGAACCGGCCTGCCACAGCATGCTGGTGGTGAAGCCGGCGTCACCGGCGTCGTTGGCGATGTAGACCTTGGGGTCGGCCTTGTGCAGCGCCCGCGCGGCGTCGACGTACTCGTCCCACGTGGTCGGGACGGCGATCTTGTACTTGTCGAAGATCTTCTTGTTGTAGAACATCGCCATGGGGCCGGAGTCCATCGGCAGGCCGTAGACCGCCTTGTCCTCGGTGACGGCGTTCCACGGACCCGGCGTGTACTTGGACGCCAGCTTGTCGGCGCCGAACGGGGCCAGGTCGGAGAGGCCCTTGGTGAGCGCGTACTGGCTCACCGCGAAGTACTCGACCTGCGCGACGTCCGGGACGCCCTTCTCGGCCGAGATCGCGTTCGACAGCGCGGTGTAGTGCTTGTCGCCGGACCGCTCGCTGACGAGGTTGATCTTGACCTTCGGGTACTTCTTCTCGAAGTCGGCGGCGACCGTCTTCAGCGTGGGCTCCCAGGCCCACACCGTCACCGTGCCGCCCTTCTTCAGGGCCGCCTGGATGTCCGAGGCGGAGACCGCCTTGCCGGCGGAGTCGTCGTCCGAGCCGCCGCAGGCGGTGGCGCCCAGGGCGAGCGTGGACAGGAGGGCGATGCCGCGAAGCAGGCGGCTGGTCTTTCTGCGCATGGAGGTGCTTCCACTTCTTCGTGGGCGGGACGGGGTGAGGGTGGTGGTGCGCGGTGTGGGGCTGAGGGGGCGGCCGCTGGGCCGAGGGGTCACTCCTTGACGCTGCCCGCGGCGAGACCCGACTGCCAGTACTTCTGGAGCAGCAGGAACGCGGCGATGAGCGGCAGGATGGTGAGCAGCGAACCGGTGATCACCAGGTTGAAGATGACGTCGCCGCCGATGGTCTCGGCCTGGGAGTTCCACACGCTGAGACCGAGCGTCAGCGGATACCAGTCCGAGTCCTTGAGCATGATCAGCGGCAGGAAGTAGTTGTTCCAGGTGGCGACCGTGGTGAACAGCAGCACGGTCACGATGCCGGGGGCGAGCAGCGGCAGGGCGACGGTGAAGAAGATCCGCGCCTCGCCGGCCCCGTCGATGCGGGCGGCCTCGAGCAGTTCGGTGGGGATGGCCTCGGTGGCGAACACCCACATCAGGTACAGGCCGAACGGCGAGACCAGCGAGGGGATGATCACGGCCCACGGGGTGTCGGTCAGGCCCATCTTGCTGAACATCAGGAAGGTGGGCACCGCCAGGGCCGTGCCGGGGACCGCCACCGCGCCGATCACCGTGGCGAAGATGCCGCGCTTGCCGGGGAAGTCGAACTTCGCCAGCGCGTAACCGCCCAGCACCGCGAGGAAGGTGGCCCCGCCGGCGCCCAGCACCACGTACATCAGGGTGTTCAGCAGCCAGCGCGTGAACACGCCGTCGTCGTAGGTGAACGTGTCGCGGATGTTGTCCCACAGCGCGAAGTCGTGGGCGAACCACATGCCTGACGAGTCGGCCAGACCCGCCTGCGTCTTGGTGGCGTTGATGGCCAGCCAGATCAGCGGTACGACGGTGTAGATGACGATCAGCGAGGTCAGCACCGTCAGCAGCACGCTGCGCTTGGGCTTTCCGGCGGAGGGCTTGCGCGGCTTGCGCAGCCGCGGGGCGTTCCGGCCGGGACCTGAGGTCTTCGCGGGTACGGAGGGGGAGGCGGTGGTGAGAGGGCTGCTCATCGGGTCACGCTCCCTTGCGCATGCCGCGCAGCTGCACGACGTAGGCGATCACCATCGTGATCAGGCCCATGATGATGGCCACCGTCGCGGAGTAGTTGTGCTGCTGGCCGTTGAAGGACAGCGAGTACGTGTAGAAGTTCGGCGTGTAGTCGGTGGTGATGGCGTTGCGGGCCAGCGGCCGCAGGATGTTCGGCTCGTTGAACAGCTGGAAGCTGCCGATGATCGAGAAGATCGTCGCGATGACCAGGGCACCCCGGATCGCGGGCAGCTTGATCGCGGTGATCACGCGGATCTGTCCGGCGCCGTCGATCTCCGCGGCCTCGTACAGCGAGTGCGGGATGACGCGCAGCGCCGAGTAGAAGATCAGCATGTTGTAGCCGACGAACTCCCAGGTGACGATGTTGCCGATCGACGCCAGCACCAGGTCGGGGGAGAGCGGATCGGGCAGCGAGACGCTGAACGCCTCGTTGATGTCGCCCACCAGGCCGTACTTCGTGCCGTACATGAAGCCCCACATGAGGGTGGCGACCACGGCGGGCACCGCGTACGGCAGGAAGATCGTGATGCGGAAGAAGCTCTTGCCGTAGAGCCGGCCGCTGTCCAGCGCCAGCGCCACCAGCAGGGCGATGCCCAGCATGATCGGCACCTGGATGGCCAGGAACAGCGACACCCGCCCGAGCGCGCCCCAGAACTGGTCGTCCTTCAGCGCCTGCGTGTAGTTGTCGAAGCCGACGAACTGCGTGCCGCCGATGAGCTGGTCGCGGAAGAGGCTGAGGTAGATCGAGTACGCGATCGGGGCCAGGAAGACCAGGGCGAACACGGCCACGAAGGGACCGATGAAACCCCAGCCCATCCAGGAGCGGCGGTCCCGGTTCGCCGGAGGGGGCGCCGGCCGCGGCTCGGCGGCCACCGGCGGTTGCAGCGTCGTCATGTCGTTCCTCGCTCATCCAGTCCTGGAACCCGCGGTGTCGCGCCGACGTGCCGTGCGCACCGCCACGATGTTTACGCAAACATCAGCCACTGCGAAGAGGCGGTGGGCTGTTATGTTTACGTAAACATCTGATGGCGGCATGTCTACACTGCCCCGATAACCATGGTCAAGGGTCATCTGCGGAGACCCTGAAAGCTGCGGCGACAGAAAGATGGGGGCAACGCGTGGAGATGGCTGAAAGAGCCCCGGCGAACGGAGCCGGGACGGCCATGGGCCCGGCCGGGGGCGCTCAAGGCCCGGACGGCGCGGCACGACGGACTCGCGGCCGAGGCCGGACCACGGCCTCGATGGCGGACGTGGCACGCCTCGCCGGCGTGTCCTCGCAGACGGTGTCGCGCGTCTCCAACGGTTACGCCGGTGTGAACGAGGAAACCCGGCAACAGGTGCTCGCCGCCATGAAGGAACTGGGCTACCGGCCCAACAGCGCGGCCCGCGCCCTCAAGCGCGGAGAGTTCCGCACGATAGGCGTGATCACCTTCACGCTGTCCACGACCGGCAACGTGCGGACCCTGGAGGCCATCGCGACCTCCGCCGCCGCCGAGGGGTACGCCGTGACGCTGCTGCCGGTCGCCGTGCCCACCCAGGACGAGGTGCGCGGCGCGTTCTCCCGCCTTGAGGAACTCGCCGTCGACGCGGTGATCGTCATCATGGAGGTCCATCTGCTGGACGCGGCGACCGTCACCCTGCCACCGCACGTCCAGGTCGTGGTCGTCGACTCCGACGCCGGCAGCCACTACACCGTCGTCGACACCGACCAGTCCGGCGGCACCCGCACGGCCGTCCAACACCTCCTGGACCTCGGGCACCTGACGGTCTGGCACCTGGCGGGACCCGAGGACTCCTTCGCCGCCCAGCGCCGCGCCGACGCCTGGCGCGGAGCGCTCACCGACGCGGGCCGCCCCACGCCGCCCCTCGTCCGCGGCGACTGGTCGGCCGAGTCCGGCTACCACGCCGGCCTCGAACTCGCCGCCCACGAGGACTGCACCGCCGTCTTCGCGGCCAACGACCAGATGGCCCTCGGCCTGCTGCGCGCCCTGCACGAGCGCGGCCGGCGCGTCCCCGAGGACGTCAGCGTGATCGGCTTCGACGACATCCCCGAAGCGGGCTCCTTCCTGCCCCCGCTGACCACCCTCCACCAGGACTTCGCCGAGGTCGGCCGTCTCTGCGTCCAGGCCGTGCTCCGCAAGATGCGCCGAGACGGCCCCCAACGCGGCACGACCCTGGTTCCGACCCGCCTGGTGCTGCGCGACAGCACGGCACCGCCGCCGGGGGGCCGACGCGGGCCGGCGCCGGCCGGGGGAGCGGGGGAGGGCTGAGGCCGATGGGGCGGGGGCTCGTGCGGCGCCCCGGGCCAGGATGCGGACTCCGGTCGGGGCGGGCTCCGACCGGGGCGAGGGCCCAGTGGCCGGGCCTGCCGACTCGGGTCGGCTGCGAGCAGTCGCAGGTGGAGGTCAGGGGGCCGGAGGACCGGAGGCCGGCGGATGGGCCCTGGTGGACCGACCCGGCCCGTGCGGTCGGACGGAGTGCCGGGGCGTCGGCGAGACCTTCGGGCGGTCCTCACGGGACCGGGCCGGCGAAGCCGCGGAGTCGGCGAGTTGGGGCAGCTCGCCGCCGGGCCCCGTAGACCTTGCTCCTATACCAGCCGCAGTTCCAAGTCCCGTTCCCCTACCGCTCGGGCCGCTGTGCGCCAGGCGACCGTGACGGCGGTCCGGGCCGCCGCCGTGCCGGTGTGGGCCTCTGCGGGGAGTCGTTGCGGGGCGCCGACGTGGACGTGGCAGTGGGGGCGGCGTACCGGGGCGGTGAGGGCACCCGCCACCTGCTTGGCCGTCGAGCCCGAGGTGATCCGCCGGGCGCCGGCGTGGCCCACCGGCACCACCAGCGCGCCGGATACCTGCGCGAGCCGGGCGAGTCCGGTGCGGAACGCCTCCGGCGGGCCGGGCGCCGCGTCTGTGCGGTCCGGCAGCCCGCCCTCGCCGTAGAGCAGGACGTGCCGTCCCCCGGCGAGGGCCTCGGCGGCGGCGTCGAGGGCGTACGCGGCGCGTGCCGAGCGGCGGTGGACGGGGATATGGCCCTCGCGGGCCAGCGCCCGCCCGAGCACGGGCACCCGCCAGAGTCCCGCGGTCGCCATCACGACCGGCTCCACGCCGAGCCCGCGCAGCGCGGCCAGCACGACGGCGGGGTCGGCCAGGGAGTCGTGGTTGGCCGCGAAGATGGTCCCCGAGGAGAGGCGCATCCGGAGTTCACTGGTCACGGTGAGGCGCCCGAACAAGGGCACCAGGACGGAGGCGGCACGCGTCAGCACGGCGGGCCCTTTCCGATCGGGGCGGGGTGAGTGAGCCCAGTCTGGCGGCGGCGCGGCGACCGCGCCTGAGTACACCTACTCAGACACCCGTACGACCTCCTACGGGTTCCGCGGTGTTCGCCGCCCGGTCGGGGGCATCCGGAGAACGACTGACCCGAACGAGCCGACACCCGCAGCCACTACTACCCCCGAAGGGACGGACATCGTGCTGGCCATCATCGCGGCGGTGGGGTTCTTCATCGCCTTCCTGATCAACGCGGCGGAGATCTCGACCAACGACACCTTCACCTCCACCAACATCATGCTGCTCGGCCTGACCCTGCTCGCCCTCCACGTCGCCGGCATTGGCGCCGGCTGGTCGGCGCGCGGCCGCAGACGCTGAGGCGAATGGCGGGCCCGCCCCCGGTGATCCGGGAGCGGGCCCGCTCAGGTGTGTGCGCGCACCGGTCGGACTGACCAAGCGATCGCTCCCGGAGGCCAGTGCGGTCCCGGTGCACGACAGGTGGAGCCGCTCCGCGGCGGAGTCGGTGACGGTGACACGGGCGTCCGGCCGGGGCGGAGTCGCGGTGACCGGCCGGGCGGCGGGCCGGCCGACGGCCGCGTCACGGGCGGAGAGGGCGTCGGCCGGGATGTGGTCGATGTAGCGCGGGCCGACGCCGACGGCGGCCCGGAGAGGAGCGGTCCGGGCACCCGCAGCCGACGCGCTTCGGCCGGGACCGTGCCACGTGTGGCTCGACGTCCGCGCAACGCCCGCCGGCCGGCGGGTTCGGCCGCTTTCCGATGAGCGGGCGGGAGTCGGGGTAGGCGGCAGGGAACCCAGGAAAGGATCGTCATGACGACCTACGTGATCAGTGTCCCCGGCACCTTCACCACCGACGTCGACGCGGACACCCGGTCCCGGATCAGCCGCTCCCTGAGCCCGGCCGACCCGCACCGCACACAGATGGGCAACAGCGAGGGCCTCGACGCCCTCTCGCTGAACGACGACGACACGTTCACCATCCGGCTGACCGTGGAGGCGGACACCGCGCCGCACGCCGAGGAGAGCGCGCGGCTGCTCGCGCAGTCGGCCCTGCGCGAGTCCGGGCTGGACGAGAGCGACGCGCCGCTGGGGCCGGCGGCGGTCACCGGCATCGATTCCGACGTCTGATCCCGGCCGCGGGTGCGGAAAGGCGGGTAACCGCTGTCGGAACGCTTCAGTGAGCGGAAACTCCGGGAACCGCTTTCAGTAACCTTCCGCGCGGGAAAACGTCGGAAACCGTTTTCCGAAGACGCTCGCACGAGCCGACACGACGAAGCCGCTTGCCGAAACGCCTGCCGTGAGCCGCACCGGGCACACGCAGGAACACAGGAACGAAGGAACACAGGAACACAGGAGCGCAGAAGCACCGAAGCACCGAAGCACCGAAGCACCGAGCACAACCCCAGGGAGGACACCGTGAGCGAGTACCGAGGGCACACCGTCCCGACGGCCGGGCACACTCCGGACGACGATCTGACCGGGTATCAGGTGGACGCCAGGGACGGCCGGGTGGGCAAGGTCAGCAAATACACCAGGGACCTCGATCGGCTGCACCTGGTGGTGCACACCGGGATCTGGTTCCTCGGCAAGGACGTGGTGCTCCCGGCGGACGCCGTCATGGGCGTCGACCACCAGGCCCGCATCGTGCAGGTCTCCCGGACGAAGGACGAGGTGCGGTCGGCGCCCGTCTTCGACCCGGAGAGGTACCTGGGCGACCCCCGACACCGTGACCAGCTCGGCGGCCGGCACGGTCCGGGACACTGACCCGCGCCGCCCAGGACCGCGGCGAACACCGCCGCGGACCGGGGCCCCCTCGCGGACCGGCCGCCTGACGAGGAAAGATGGGACGGCGAGCGACGGATCAACCCATGCGGAGGAACGGACCATGCAGCACGAACGAGCGGGTCGGCCGGCCGGCCCCGAGGACCTCGTCGACGTGGCCCGACTGGTCACCGCGTACTACGCGCTGCACCCCGACCCCGCCGACCCGGCCCAGCGGGTGGCGTTCGGCACGTCCGGGCACCGCGGCTCCTCCCTGAACACGGCGTTCAACGAGGACCACATCGCCGCGACCAGCCAGGCCATCTGCGAGTACCGCTCCGCCCAGGGCACCGACGGCCCCCTCTTCCTGGGCGCCGACAGCCACGCCCTGTCCGAGCCCGCCCGGGTCACCGCGCTGGAGGTGTTCGCCGCCAACGACGTTCGCGTGCTCATCGACAGCGCCGACGGCTACACGCCCACCCCGGCCGTCTCGCACGCCATCCTCACCCACAACCGGGGCCGCACCGGGGGCCTCGCGGACGGTGTGGTCGTCACCCCCTCGCACAACCCGCCCGGCGACGGCGGTTTCAAGTACAACCCGCCCAGTGGCGGTCCGGCGGGCTCCGACGCCACCTCCTGGATCCAGGACCGCGCCAACGAGATCATCGCGGCCGGCCTGAAGGACGTACGGCGCATCCCCTACCGCCGGGCGCTCGCCGCCCCCGGCACCGGCCGTCACGACTTCCTGGGCGCCTACGTCGCCGACCTGCCGGCCGTCCTGGACCTGGACGCGATCCGTGCCGCGGGCGTCCGGATCGGCGCCGACCCGCTCGGCGGGGCCTCGGTCGCCTACTGGGGCCGGATCGCCGAGGAGCACCGCCTCGACCTGACCGTGGTCAACCCGCTCGCCGACCCGACCTGGCGGTTCATGACGCTGGACTGGGACGGCAAGATCCGCATGGACTGCTCGTCGCCGTACGCGATGGCCTCGCTCATCGGGCAGCGGGACCGGTTCGACATCGCCACGGGCAACGACGCCGACGCCGACCGGCACGGCATCGTCACCCCGGACGCGGGCCTGATGAACCCCAACCACTACCTGGCCGCCGCCATCGCCTACCTCTGCGCCCACCGTGAGCAGTGGCCGGACGGCACAGGCATCGGCAAGACCCTGGTGTCGTCCTCCATGATCGACCGGGTGGCCGCCGATCTGGGCCGCCGTCTCGTCGAGGTGCCCGTCGGCTTCAAGTGGTTCGTGGACGGGCTGGTCGACGGCTCGCTCGGCTTCGGCGGGGAGGAGTCGGCCGGCGCGTCCTTCCTGCGCCGCGACGGATCGGTGTGGACCACCGACAAGGACGGCATCATCCTGGCGCTGCTCGCCTCCGAGATCACCGCGGTCACCGGAAAGAGCCCGTCGGAGCAGTACGCGGCCCTGACGGCACGTTTCGGCGAGCCCGCCTACGCCCGTATCGACGCGCCCGCCACCCGAGAGGAGAAGGCGCTGCTCGCCAAGCTCTCGCCCGCGCAGGTCACCGCGGACACCCTGGCCGGGGAACCGGTCACCGGCGTCCTCACCGAGGCGCCCGGCAACGGCGCGGCCATCGGCGGCATCAAGGTGACCACCGAGAACGCCTGGTTCGCCGCCCGCCCTTCCGGCACCGAGGACGTGTACAAGATCTACGGCGAGTCGTTCCTGGGCCCGGACCACCTGCGCCAGGTGCAGGAGGAGGCGAAGGACGTCGTGATGACGGCCCTCGGCGGCTGACCCACGCAGGGAGTGCCGCGGCTCAGGCGACGGTGAAGCGGAACGCGCCGTCGCCCGAGCCCAGCGTCAGCCACACGTGCCGTTCCTCCCGCACCAGCCGCAGCGCCACGTACGCGCAGCCGGGGCAGCGGGCGGTGAGGCCGGGCTCGGGGCCGTAGACGTGCAGCTCCGCGAGGGGCCCGGAGCGGGCGCACTCCGGGCAGCGCCACCAGGCGGCGGTGGGCTCCACGGCGAGGATCTCCGAGAGCGGTCCGGCAAGGCAGTTGCCGTCGCGATGAGGGGCCGGGTCGGTCACGGGGGCCTCCAGGGTCGGGGTCAGCCGAAGCGTTCGGTGCGGATGGTCGCCGGGTCGCGTCCCAGCCCGGTCAGCAGGTCGCCGACGGTCTCGACGAATCCGGTGGGGCCGCAGACGTACACCGGAGCGGCCGGCGGCAGCCCGTCCGACGCCTCCGCGAGGTCGGCGGCGGTGACCCGGCCGGGAGCACGGGCGCTGCCCGGAGGGGCCTTGCGGGTGTAGAGGAGGCGTACGGCGAGGTCCGGGTGTCCGTCGGCGAGTTCCTCGCGGTACCAGACGTCCTCGGCGCCGCGCACGGAGTACAGCAGACGGAAGGGGCCGCGCGCGAGCGACTGCCGGTGGGCGCGCACCATCGCGGTCAGCGGTACGGCCCCGGATCCGCCGGCCACCAGGAGCACCGGCTCGGTCCGTCCCGGCCGCCAGACGAACCAGTTGCCGAGCGGCCCGCGCACCTCCACCTCCGCCCCGACCGGCAGACCGTCGGCCAGATACGGCGAGACCTCGCCGTCGGGCACGGCCTGCACGCCCAGTTCGAGGCGGTTGCCGTCGACGGGCGCGGCCAGGGAGTAGCTGCGTACGGCCTGATAGCCGTCGTCGGCGGTCAGGCGCACGTCGACGTGCTGGCCGGGCAGATGGCCGGGCCAGCCGGGGACGGTGAGGATCAGGGTGCGGGCGGTGGCGTTCTGCGGGCGGCGCTCCACCAGCCGGGCCCGGCGCCAGACGACGGCCACGCTCAGTCGCCCCAGTTGCGCTGCTCGCGCCACGGGTCGCCGTAGTTGTGGTAGCCGACGCTCTCCCAGAAACCGGGCTCGTCCTCGTGGGTGAGCTGGATGCCCCGCACCCACTTGGCCGACTTCCAGAAGTACAGGTGGGGCACGAGCAGCCGGGCCGGGCCGCCGTGCTCCGGCGACAACGGATAGTCGTCGAACGAGTGCACGATCCAGGCCTGGCCGTCGAGGAGGTCCTCGAGCGGCAGGTTCGTGGTGTATCCGCCGTAGCTGCTGACGACGACGTGGTCCGCGGCCGTCTCCACGTCCTCGAGGAACACGTCGAGGGACACACCGCGCCACCGGGTGTCGAACTTGGACCAGCGCGTGACGCAGTGGATGTCGTGCACGGTGTCCTGCTGGGGGAGGGCCATCATCCGGTCCCAGTCCCACGCGTGCGTCTCGCCGGTCTCCGTCGTGACGGTGAACTGCCAGGACTCGGTGGGGATCTTCGGCGTGGGGCCCGCCGAGAGCACGGGGAACGACTCGGTCGGATACTGGCCGGGCGGCAGTTTGTCGGCCATCCGCTTGCCGCGGCCCCGGAAGCCGGGGGAGAAGGAGTTCACGGTGTCATCTCCTGGGCACGTCCGCCGGGGAGCGTGCGGGGGTTCGTAGTCAGTGTCGGGCGGCGGCGGCCCCTCCACCAACCGGAGGCCGGTCGGGCCGGGCGATTCCCTGCGCCGAGATGTCCGTCCCGCCGGGGTGCCGTCGTCGGCGTCGCACAGGCTAGGGCGCCCGTGCGGGGGCGGCTTGCCCGCGCGTGCACCACGGCCGGTGCGAGGGTGCACGGGTTCTGGGGCCCGGGTGTCGCCGTCGGCGCCCGGCGCGGTCGTGCACCCGGGGGACGGCGGTCGTGCGCTCCCGGACTACCTGCCGTGGCCGGCCGCTCCGGAATCGCCCCGTGCGGGGGCGGCTTGCCCGCGCGTGCACCACGGCCGGTGCGAGGGTGCACGGGTTCTGGGGCCCGGGTGTCGCCGTCAGCGCCCGGCGCGGTCGTGCACCCGGGGGACGGCGGCCGTGCGCTCCCGGACTACCCGCCGCTGCCCGCCGCTCCTAGCATCGCCCCGCCCGGAACCACCGGCTCCGCACCATCTGGGGTTCGTATGCGCAGCACACCGAAGACCGCGAGGACTCCGCGGCCCGACTCGCCCTGGGCGCCTCTCGCGGCGCGCCTCTTCCGAGCCCTGTGGATCGCCCAGCTCGTCTCCAACGTCGGCGGCTGGATGCAGACCGTGGGCGCCCAGTGGCTGCTGGTCGGGGAGAACGCGGCGCTGGTCACGCTCGTCCAGACCGCCTCCAGCCTCCCCGTGGTCCTGCTGGCCCTGCCCTCCGGTGTGGTGGCCGACCGCTTCGACCGGCGCTGGGTGCTGCTGACCGCCCAGTTCGCCATGGTGGCCGTCTCCGGCGTGCTCACCGCGCTCGCGTTCGCGGACGCCCTCGGCCCGGCCTCCCTGCTGTCGCTTACCTTCCTGTTGGGATGCGGCACCGCTCTGATGGGTCCGGCCTGGCAGGCCGTGCAGCCGGAACTGGTCGAGCGGGAGCGCCTCGGCCAGGCGGCCGCGCTCGGCGCCGTGAACATGAACCTCGCCCGTGCCGTCGGCCCCGCGCTCGGCGGAGCGGTCGTGGCCGCGGCCGGAGCGGGCTGGGTCTTCGCGTTCAACGCCGTCTCCTACCTGGGCACCGCCGCCGTCCTGCTCCTGTGGCACCGCCCCGCCACCCCCGCCCGTCCCGGCGGCAGGGAACGCCTGTTGCCCGCCCTGTACGCGGGCCGCCGCTACGTGTGGAACGCCCCCGGGGTCCGCCGTGTGCTGCTGCGCACGCTGCTGTTCGTGCCGGGCGGGGCCGCCCTGTGGTCGCTGCTCCCGGTGACCGCGGACCGCACCCTGGGCCTCGGCTCCGGCGGCTACGGCCTGCTGCTGGGCGCGGTGGGCGTGGGCGCCGTGGCGGGGGCGTTCGTGCTGCCCCTCATCCGCCGCACCCTGGGCGCGAGCGGCACCCTCGCGGCGGGCACCGTGGTCTTCGCGGGTGTCCTCGCGGTGCTGGCCGCCACCCGCTCGCCCTGGCTGGTCGCGGCCGCCCTGCTGCCCGCGGGACTGGCGTGGATCGGTGTCCTGTCCACCCTGAACGCGGCCGTGCAGACCAGGCTCCCCGGCTGGGTGCGGGCCCGCGGCCTCGCCGTGTACCTGCTCGTCTTCCAGGGCGGTCAGGCCTGCGCGGCCCCGCTGTGGGGTGTCCTCGCCGACCGGCTGGGGCTGACCACCGCCTACGTGATCAGCGCCGCCCTGATGGTGCTCGGCGCCGGGACCGTACGCCTGTGGCCGCTGCGTGACACCCAGGGCATCGACCCGTCGCCGTCCAGCCACTGGCCCGTGCCGCCCCTGGTGTTCGAGCCGGGTCCGGCCGACGGCCCCGTCCTGGTGTCCGTCGCCTACCGCGTGCCGCCGGGCAACCGGGCCGAGTTCACCGCCCGCATGGCGCACGTCGCCCGGTCGCGGCGCCGTACCGGCGCCCTCGCCTGGGGCCTCTACCAGGACGGCAACGACCCCGAGCGCTTCCTGGAGCACTATCTCCTC
The DNA here is from genome assembly GCF_042723915.1 of Streptomyces sp. NPDC058335. Taxonomy (NCBI): domain Bacteria; kingdom Bacillati; phylum Actinomycetota; class Actinomycetes; order Kitasatosporales; family Streptomycetaceae; genus Streptomyces; species Streptomyces sp. NPDC058335. Next base: position 205,861 of record NZ_JBHXHX010000014.1, read on the forward strand.
GGCTCGTGGAGCGAGCACCTCGCCCAGCACGGCGACCGGCTCACCGTCACCGACCGCCGCCACGAGCAGCGGGCCCGCGCACTGCTCGTACCGGGCAGCGCGCCGGAGGTCACGCACGCCTTCGACGCCACGGCCGGCCCGCTGATCACGGCCCCCGACGGCTCCACGCCGTCAGCGCCGACAGATATGTCGGTATCATCCAGTAAACGTAAAATGTGAGGTTCGCCCCGAAGGGGCTACCGTCCTCTCCGGAGTGAGGCCATGTCCCGCAAGCGCCCGATGGACGACGGCGACGAGCTGCTGGCCAGGCTCGGTTCGCTGACCGCCCAGGCGCGCGAACGCGCGGAACTGCAACGCTCCCGCGTCGAACTGGCCCTCGCCCTCCAGCGCGGCATGCTCCCCAGGGACCTGCCCACCGCGTCCGGCTACCGGATCGCCGTCCGCTACGCGCCCGCCTACCACGGCCTCAACGTGGGCGGTGACTGGTACGACGCCTTCCGGATGTCCGACGGCCGTATCGGTCTGTCCATCGGCGACGTCCAGGGCCACAACATCGAGGCGACCGCCTTCATGGGCCAGGTCCGCGTCGGCCTGCGCGCCCTCGCCTCCGTCACCAGCGAGCCCGGCGAACTCCTCGCCCTGACCAACGACCTGCTGATCTCCCTCGGTGGCGATCTCTTCGCCACCTGCACCTTCATGCGCCTCGACCCGGCCACCGGCGTGGTGGAGAGCGCCCGCGCCGGTCACATCCCGTGCGTGTGGGCCACCGCGGACGGCTGGTCCGGCGTGGCCGAGGACGAGGGCGGACCGCCGCTCGGCGTCCAGGAGGGGATGGAGTACCCGGTCACCCGCTACCGGCTCACCCAGGGCGGGGTGTTCGTGCTGCTCACCGACGGCGTCGTGGAAGGGCCGTCGATGAGCGTCGAGGAGGGCCTGGACCAGGTCGTGCGCCTCGCCGGCATCGCCGCCGTCGCCGGCCTGGAGGCCCACGCCCTCGCCACCGCCGTGATGAAGGGCGCCGAGCGCGTCGGACACGAGGACGACGCGGCCGTCCTGGTCGTCAGGCACGACGGCATCGTCGGCGGGTAGGAGCGGCGTGTTCAGCCATAGGGCCGGTCCGGGCGCCTCCCGCCTCGCCGTCGGCACGGGCCCGGTGTCTGATGGCTGCTGTGGTGGGTACCAGCGATCTGCGTCGGCCGGCCGTCCTCGCCGCGGAGACGGCGGCGGTCGCGGCCGGCTACTACGCGGCCGGAAAGCTGGGGCTGCTGCGCCGGCTCGTCGTCGAGGGCGCCATCTTCACCCCCATCTGGCCGCCCTCGGGCGTCGCCGTGGCCTGCCTGCTGATCCTCGGGCTCCGCTGCTGGGCGGGCATCGCCCTCGGCGCACTGCTCGTCATCCTGTCGCTCACCTCGCTCAGCCCGTCCGTCGTCTTCAACCTGGCGGGCAACACCGCGGCCCCCGTCTGCGCCTACCTCATGCTGCGCAAGGTGGGCTTCCGCAACGATCTCGCCCGCTTACGCGACGGTCTCGCCCTGGTGTTCCTCGGGGCGCTGACCGCGATGCTGCTCAGCTCGACGGTGGGTGTCGGGGTCCTCCTCGTCACCGACCAGCTGCCCGCGCACGCCTTCTGGCCCGTCTGGCTGGCCTGGTGGGTCGGCGACGCGATGGGCGTCCTCATCGTCACGCCCGTCCTGCTCGTCGTGCACGCCGCCCGCCTGCCGCCGCCCCTGACCCGCTGGAAGGAGGCCGCGGGCATGGCCGTCATCGCCCTCGCGCTCATCCCGCTGGCCACCTACAGCCGCGTCAGCCTGCTCTTCCTCGTCTACCCGCTGCTGATCTGGTCCGCCCTGCGCTTCCAGCTCGCCGGCAGCATGCTGTGCGCCCTGGTCACCTCGGTCCTGGCCACCGTCGCGGCCACCGACGGGGTCGGCCCCTTCGCGGATCTGACCCGCATCGAGGTCATGAGCAAACTCCAGGCCTTCAACGGCACCATGGCCCTGACCGCCCTGCTGCTCTCGGCCGTCATCACCGAACAGCGCAACACGCGCAGGTCGGTGGAACGGGCCTGCCAGGAACTGGTCGAGGTCCTGGAACACCTCACCGCGGGCGACGCACCGTACGGCCGGCCCCCGAAGGACACGGAGGACGATCCGCCCGGCAGCAAATAGGGGATTGCCGACATTCGGCGCGCGAGGGTCCAGATGGATGACTAGCGTGAGGAACCGGACACCAACAGCTCTCACCGGAAAGGGCCGTCACCATGGCCGTGCAACCCCAGGGAACCCCTTGCTGGGCCGACGCGATGTTCAGTGACGTCGAAGGGGCCAAGCGCTTCTACGGCGACGTCCTCGGCTGGACCTTCGGCGAGTCGTCGTCGGAGTACGGCAACTACACCCAGGCCTACGCGGACGGCAAGGCGGTCGCCGCCGTCGTACCGCCGATGCCCGGCCAGGAGGGCCAGTCCGCCTGGTGCCTCTATCTCGCCGCCGAGGACGCCGCCGCCACCGCGGCGAAGATCCGCGAGAACGGCGGCGAGGTGCTGATGGAGCCGATGCAGGTCGGCGAGTTCGGCAGCATGTGCCTGGCCCGCGAACCCAGCGGCGCCGTGTTCGGCGTGTGGCAGGCCGGCAGCCACGAGGGCTTCGAGGCGACGGGCGTGCCCGGCGCGTACGCCTGGGCGGAGGTCTTCACCCGCGAGCCGGAGAAGGCCGACGCCTTCCTCTCCGCCGTCTACGGGTACGGACAGAAGCAGCTGGAGGACGAAGGGGTCGACTTCCGCCTCTACGACCTGGGCGAGGACCCCGTCCTCGGCCGGATGACGATGGGCGACGACTTCCCGCCGGAGGTCCCGTCCTACATCAACGTCTACTTCACCGTCCCCGACTGCGACGACGCCGTCGCCAGGGCGACCAAGCTCGGCGGACAGCTCCGGTTCGGCCCCATGGGCACGCCGTTCGGCCGGTTCGCCGCCCTCACCGACCCGCAGGGCGCGAACTTCTCGGTCATCGACGTCACCACCACCGAGGGCGAGATGCCGCAGACCAGGGACGTCTCCTAGGCCGCGACGGGCCCACCGCCGGGCCATGGCATGATCGTGCGCATGCGTGAACGAGTGGTGGCCGCGTGCGACGGGGCCTCGAAGGGAAACCCCGGTCCGGCGGGCTGGGCCTGGGTGATCTCCGACGCCTCCGAGGCCCCGGACCGCTGGGAGGCGGGCCCGCTCGGCAAGGCCACCAACAACGTCGCCGAACTCACCGCCCTGGAACGCCTGCTGGCGGCGGTCGACCCCGACGTGCCGCTGGAGATCCGCATGGATTCGCAGTACGCCATGAAGGCCGTCACCACCTGGCTGCCCGGCTGGAAGCGCAACGGCTGGAAGACCGCCGCGGGCAAGCCGGTCGCCAACCAGGACCTGGTCGTGCGCATCGACGAACTGCTCGGCGGCCGCACGGTCGAGTTCCGTTACGTGCCCGCCCACCAGGTCGACGGCGACAGGCTGAACGACTTCGCGGACCGGGCCGCCAGCCAGGCGGCGATCGTGCAGGAGCCGGCGGGCAGCGCCCTCGGTTCGCCCGAGCCGCCGCCGGCCCCCGACGTCCCGGCGAAGGCCGCCGTACGCCGCAAGGCCACCGGGGGCACGGGGGCCGGCGGGGGAACGTCGCCACGGCGGACCGGCGGTTCGTCCGCCCGCACGATCAAGGCCAAGTTCCCCGGCCGCTGTGTGTGCGGGCGCCCCTACGCGCAGGGCGAGCCGATCGCCAAGAACGATCAGGGCTGGGGCCACCCGGAGTGCCGTACCGCGGCCGCCGGGTGACCGTGGCCCGTACGGCGGCCGTACGGGCCACGGCGGCGGCACCGGTCAGACGACCACGCCGCGCCAGCCGCCGGTCTCGAGGCCGCGCTCCTCGATGAACTCCTTGAAGCGCTTGAGATCGCCCTTGGTCTGCCGCTTCACGAAGCCGAGTTTGTCGCCGACGGTCTCGGCGAGGCCCTCCGGCTCGAAGACCATCTGGAGCATGACCTTCGTGTGATCGTCGTCGAGACGGTGGAAGGTCACCACGCCGGACTGCCGTGCCTCGCCGCCCACCGTCGTCCAGGCGACCCGCTCGTCCGGGATCTGCTCGGTGATCTCCGCGTCGAACTCCCGGTGCACCCCGTTGACGTCCGTGACCCAGTGGGTGAGTGTGTCGGTGCGCTGTTCGACGCGCTCCACCCCGCCCATGAACTCGGGGAACGTCTCGAACTGCGTCCACTGGTTGTAGGCGGTGTGCACCGGGACACCCACCTCGATGGATTCCTCGACCTGCGTCACGGTCGCTCTCCTCCTCGCTCTCCTCGGGTACGTGGCGCCCGGGTACCCGAGGCCTCGGCGGCCAACCCGGCTCCGGTCAGGCGGTGTCGAAGGTGTAGTGCGGGGTGTGGTCGAGCAGGTCGGCCGGAGCGGTGTCGTTCCACGGCTTCATGGTCTCGTGCAGGTCCACCACGTCCGGCGTCCCCGCCGCCGGGAGGTACCCGGCCGCCGGGTGCCGCCGCTGCCACTCGGCCCACAGCTTGTCGATGTAGGCGTGGTGCAGCCAGAACACCGGGTCGTTGGGGGAGACCCCGGTGGCCATCTGGCCACCGACCCAGACGTGCACCCGGTTGTGCAGGTTGACACCCCGCCACCCCTCCAGATGGTTGCGGAAACCGTCCGACCCGCTGTTCCACGGCGCCATGTCGTACGTCGGCATCGCCAGCACCGAGTCGACCTCGGCCCGCGTCGGCAGCTCCCGCACGCCGGTTCCGAGCGCGCGCCGCAGGAAGGTCCGCCCGTCGACGCGCACCTCGATCGGCCAGTTGCCGGCGGACGCGGCGAACGGGCCGTCCGTCACCCGCCCGTCCCGGCTGCGCCCGGTGCCGCCGAGGAAGTCCGGCGCCCACAGCGAGGAACGCGGCGACCGGTCGACGGACCAGTCCCAGTAGGGCAGCGCCACCGAGGGGTCCACGGACTGGAGCGCCCGCTCGAACTCAAGCAGGAATCTGCGGTGCCAGGGCAGGAAGGACGGTGAACGGTGGCCGGTGCGCTCGCCGTTGTCGGTGTCACCGATGATGAAGGCGTTGTGCGTGGTGACGAAGGCGTCGTAGCGGCCGCTGCGCTTGAGTTCGAGGACGGCGGCGACGAAGCGGCGCTTCTCGTCGGCGGTCAGGGACGCCTGGTTCTTGCGGACGGTCATGTGTGCGGTGCTCCAAGTGTGCGTGCGGGGCGGTCAGTTGGTGGGGAACGGCAGCAGCCGGGCGCCCTGTAGCTCGTCGACCGCGGCGCGGGCGGCGGCCCGCGGGGTCGGCACCGGGTCGTAGTGACTGACCACGCTGATCCAGCTGCCGTCGGCGTTGCGCATCACGTGCAGCTCCACACCGTCGACGAACACCGCGTAGCCGCCGCCGTGGTGACCGCCGCCCTGCTGACCGCCGCCGTGGTGCCCGCCCCCGGCAGTCGGCCGGCCCTGTATCCGGCGTCCCTTGTAGACCTCGTCGAAGGAGTCGCCGGGCGAGTGGGACGGGGTGGCGCCCGTGGAGTGCGCCGCGGCCGTCCCGGTGGCGGTGGCGGCCGCGGCGAGGGCGGCCGCGGTGGTGAGTGCGCGACGACGGCTGAGTTCCGGCATGCGGGACCTCCTGGGGTGCGTTCGGTTGACGACCCCGCATGCCTATCGGCCGACCGGAGAACGGGAGAAATCCCTCAGGACGGGTTGGCTGCGATCCGGACAATCAATAACAAGTCGTGCAATGTTGAAGTAAGATGATCTTGCTCGTGGGTGAGTGTCCCGCGAGGCGGAACGGGCAATTCCTTTCCCTGGGAGGGGCCCTTTCGGTGATCTTTCGCGCGCGACCACTCCACCGGTGGTGTGGCTCACGTGGAGAAAGTGACGGAATCACGAAGAAGGGCCGACCGCGACCACCCCTTCCCGCTGCTACCCTGCGTCGTCAACCGAACACAGTTCGTCATTCCTGGGAGTGTGCGTGAAGGTCGCCTGCGTCGGCGGCGGGCCCGCCGGCCTGTATCTCTCCATCCTGCTCAAGCGGCAGGACCCGTCCCACGACATCACCGTCCACGAACGCGACCCGGAGGGCTCGACCTACGGCTGGGGCGTCACGTACTGGCGCGGACTCCTCGACGAACTCCACGCCCGCGACCCCGAGTCGGCGCGCGCCGTCGCGGAGCACTCCGTGCGCTGGAACCAGGGCGTCGCGCACGTACGGGACCTGGTGACCCGTCAGCCCGGCGACGAGGGCCACGGCATCGGCCGCCACAAGCTCCTGGAGATCCTCACCGCCCGCGCCCGCGCACTGGGCGTACGCCTGGAGTTCGAGCACGAGATCACGCCCGACGACCTGCCCGAGGCGGACCTGGTCGTCGCCGCCGACGGTGTGCACAGCGCCCTGCGCGCCCGCCACGCCCGGCACTTCGGTGCCGAACTGACGCCCGGCCGCAACCCGTACGTCTGGCTCGGCACCACCAAGGTCTTCGACTCCTTCACCTTCGCCTTCGTGGAGACCGACCACGGCTGGATCTGGTGCTACGGCTATCCGTTCAGCTCCGAACGGAGCACATGCGTCATCGAATGCGCCCCCGAGACCTGGACCGGCCTCGGCCTCGACCGGGCGAACGACGCCGACAGAACGGCACAGTTGGAGAAACTCTTCGCGCACATCCTCGACGGCCGCCCCCTGATCGGCCGTGCCTCCGGCGACGGCGGCGCCCCTTGGCTGACCTTCCGCACCCTCACCAACCGCACCTGGTACCGGGACAACGTCGTCCTCCTCGGCGACGCCGCCCACACCACCCACTACTCCATCGGCGCCGGCACCACCCTCGCCCTGGAGGACGCCTTCGCCCTCGCCGACGCCCTGCGGGAGGGCCCCGGCCTGCCGCAGGCCCTCGCCCGCTACGAGCGCGACCGTACGGCGGCCCTGCTGACCCCGCAGAGCGCCGCCCGCCACAGCGCCCAGTGGTACGAGAACCTCACCCGCTACATCGACCTGCCCCCGGAGCAGATGTTCGCCCTGCTCGGGCAGCGCCACTCGCCCCTGCTGCCGTACGTCCCGCCGCAGCTGTACTACCGGCTCGACAAGGCCGCCGGGCGGCTGGCGACCCTGCGCAGACTCAAGCGCTGGCTCGGACCGAGACTCGCCAGGACCGCACAGACCGCACGGACCGCGAGAACCGTGCCGGCCGAGGCCTCGGCCTCCCGGAAGTAGCGGCATCGCCCGCGGCGCCGAGCCGAGAACGGCCCCCACCGAGGAGAGTCACCGACCGCTGCGGCCCGACGGTGCAGGCAGACCTGACCGGCCGGCGGGCGCGCGGACGAACCGCAGGTGGCGGGCCGGACCGGCCGGTTCCGCACCCGGCCGGAACGGATGACAGACTGCCCCCATGGACGAGCGCGAATTCGGCAGGTCTGGTCAGCACGCATCCGTCATCGGTCTCGGCACCTGGCAACTGGGTGCCGACTGGGGCGACGTCGACGACAAGGAGGCACTGGCGGTACTGGAGGCGGCCGCCGAGTCGGGCGTCACCTTCTTCGACACCGCCGACGTGTACGGCGACGGCCGCAGCGAGCAGACCATCGCCACCTTCCTCAGCGGACGGCCCGACCTGCATGTGCTGGTCGCGACGAAGATGGGCCGCCGCGTCGATCAGATCCCCGAGAACTACGTCCTCGACAACTTCCGCGCCTGGAACGACCGCTCCCGCCGCAACCTCGGCGTCGACCGCATCGACCTCGTGCAGCTGCACTGCCCGCCCACCCCCGTCTACTCCACGGACGAGGTCTTCGACGCCCTCGACACCCTGGTGGAGGAGGAGCGCATCGCCCACTACGGCGTCAGCGTGGAGACCTGCGCCGAGGCCCTCACCGCGATCGCCCGGCCGGGCGTGGCCAGCGTGCAGATCATCCTCAACCCGTTCCGCATGAAGCCGCTGTACGAGGTGCTCCCGGCGGCCCGCGAGGCCGGCGTCGGCATCATCGCGCGTGTGCCGCTCGCCTCCGGCCTGCTGTCCGGCAAGTACACCAAGGACACCGTCTTCCCGGAGAACGACCACCGCACCTACAACCGGCACGGCGAGTCCTTCGACCAGGGCGAGACCTTCTCCGGCGTCGACTACGCCACCGGCGTCGAGGCCGCCGCCGAGTTCTCCGCCCTCGCCCCCGAGGGCTGCACCCCGGCCCAGCTGGCGCTGCGCTGGATCGTCCAGCAGCCCGGTGTGACCACGGTGATCCCCGGCGCCCGCTCGCCCGAGCAGGCCCGCGCCAACGCGGCCGCCGCCCGGCTGCCCGAGCTGTCCGAGGAGACCCTGACGGCGATCCGGGACCTCTACGAGCGGCGGATCAAGGAGCAGGTCGAGGGCCGCTGGTAGTCCGGCCCACGACCAAGGGGGAGAAGAACGCCGATCAGCGGGTACTCGCCGGGGAGAACATTTACTCGAACCGGGGAGGGCACGTGGTCACCGCAGTGGGGGACGAGCGTCGCAGGGGTCGCAACGAGACCGAGGAGGAGAGAGCCGACCGGATGTGGGGTGAGCTGATCCAGGAGGTCCGCGTCGCCCAGACGGGCGTGCAGATTCTCTTCGGTTTCCTGCTCACCGTCGTCTTCACTCCGCGCTACGCGAGCCTCGCGGACACCGACAAGGCCATCTACATCGTCACAGTCGTCCTCGGTGCCTGCGCGACCGGCGCCCTGATAGGCCCGGTCTCCCTGCACCGTCTCGTCTCCGGGCGTCGGGTGAAGCCCCAGGCGGTCACCTGGGCCTCCCGGATGACCTTCGTCGGCCTGATGCTGCTGCTCGCCACGATGACCTCGGCACTGCTGCTGATCCTGCGGGTGGCGACCCACAACGGCTTCGTGCCCTACCTGGTCACCGCGGTGGTCGTGTGGTACCTGCTGTTCTGGTTCGGGGTCCCGCTGTGGACCCGGCACCGCTACACGTCCCGCTGAGCAGCCACTCGCACGGCGGCGGGCGGGCGGGCCACGAGTACGGCCGCCCTCCCGCCCGCCGTCCGGCGGGTACGGCTCACTCCGTGGCGCGAGCCCCGCGCAGGGCCGCGATGCAGCTGCCGATCGCCTGCTGGAGCTCCTCCAGCTGCTGCACCATGTCGTCCTCGTAGAAGTCCTGCGCGTCGTCGAAGGTCAGCTCCTCGAACACCTTCGTCGCCTTCTGGAGCCCGCTGTAGAACTTCGTGCGCCGCTCCTGCACCCGCAGCTCGGGGTCGGCCTCCACGGCCTCCACGACGAGGGTCTTCAGCGTGTCGTACGCCTCCGTCGCCCACTCGCCGGAGTCCTCGCCCTCGTCCAGTTCGTCGAGCAGCGACAGGTGCCTCTCGGCCTCCTGGCGCAGGTCGGCGGGCGCGTCCACCGTCTGCCCGGCGGGCGTCCTGATCTGCCCCGACTCGGCGATCTGACGGACGTAGCCGATCCGGTCCGCGGAGCGGCTCTCGCTGGCGACGGCCTTCTTCAGGTCGTCGGTGCGCACCACGTCCCGCGCCAGCTCGGTCTGCAGCTCCGGGTCCTCCTTGATGCGGTCCAGGAGCGCGGCACGGGCCGCCCGCGCGGTCGACGGATCGGCGAGGATAGCGGCGCGCAGGGCCGTCGGGTTCTCGGCCACCTCCAGCGCCTTGGTCGGCCTGATGCCCTCGGCCTCGGCGGCCTGCGCGATCGCGGTGCCGCGCTCGGAGGAGGCACTGGACCGGGACACGTAGTAGGTCAGCCACACGTCGGCGTCCGGCAGCTCGGCCTCCTGCCCCGGCGCCAGTTCCTCGAAGTGCGGGACGAGACCGTCGTCGGCGGCCCGGTCCCAGGCCTTGTAGTAGCGCATGACGCGCTCCGCGGAGCAGCCGGCCAGTTCGGCGAACTCCTTCGCCGACACCTTCGGCGTCTCCTGCGCGCTCTGCCCGCCCGGCCGGACGCTTCGCGCCACCATCAGCCCGAAGGCCCACCCACCGGTCCGCGCGTACGCGCCGAACTCGCGGGCGTCGCGCGCCACGAGGTCGGACAGCGGCGCGGGGGACGCCGCCGCGGCGGACGTCTCGGACGGGTCGATCGCTACGGTCACGGATGACTCTCCTGTGCAGACTGCGGACACCGCACACCCCGGAACGGGACGTACCGACCGGCAGCCTAGGACAAGCACGGGTGTCGCCCCTGCCCGTCACGCCCATGGCCACGCCGGCGGAGGTCAGGCGAAGGCGTCGCGCAGGGCGGGCAGCAGCGTCTTCTCCGACCAGTCCAGAAACGCCGGCTGCGCGTCGCCCCCGATCTGCACCAGGGCGATCTCCGTGAACCCGGCCTGCGCGTACGGCCGGACCGCCTCGACGAAGTCGTCCGGGTCGTCGCCGCACGGGATCGACGCGGCCACGTCGTCCGGGGTGACGAACTGGGTCGCCGACTCGAAGGAGTCCGGATGCGGCAGCTCGGAGTTCACCTTCCAGCCGTTGCCGAACCAGCGGAACTGTGCGTGTGCCCGTTTCACCGCCGTGTCCCGGTCGGGGTCGTAGGAGACCGGCAGCTGGCCCACGCGCGGCTTGCCCGCACCGCCGTGCCGGTCGAAGGCCTCCAGCAGCCCGGACTTCGGCTCGGTGGCGATCACCAGGTCGGCGAGGCGCCCGGCGAGCGCGCACGACCGCTCCCCCGAGACCGCGATGCCGATCTCGGGCGGCGCGTCGGGCAGGTCCCACAGCCGGGCCGAGTCGACGTCGAAGTGCGTGCCGTGATGCGTCACATGGCCGCCCTCGAAGAGCGCGCGGATGATCTCCACGGCCTCCTCGAGCATCTCGTGCCGCACGTCCACGGACGGCCAGCCACCGCCCACCACATGCTCGTTGAGGTTCTCCCCGGAGCCGAGCCCCAGCCGGAAGCGCCCCTCGGACAGCAGCTGCACGGTGGCCGCCTTCTGCGCCACGATCGCCGGGTGGTAGCGGACCGTCGGACAGGTCACGTACGTCATCAGCGGAATGCGCGAGGTGGCCTGGGCGGCGGCGCCCAGCACGCTCCACGCGTAGGGGGAGTGGCCCTGTGACCGGAGCCACGGAAAGTAGTGGTCCGAGGTCACCGAGAAGTCGAAACCGGCCTCCTCGGCCCCCACCACATGGTCGACCAGTTCACGGGGGCCGGCCTGTTCGGTCATCATCGTGTATCCGATTCGCACCATGTGTGCCGGGTCCCCAGGCGGGCGGGGGAGGAAACGGGCCACGGGCGGAACCGGAAATTCCCCCGGTGTCTCTCGGTGTCCCTTTTCGTGCCCTCGCCGTCCGCCGGGCCTTCGGGGAAGGATGCGGGTATGAGCGCCCGTCCGCTGCCTGACAGCACCCCGTCCGCCCAGGGCGTCGACGCCTCGGGCGTCCTCGCCTTCCTCGACGCCGTCGACGCGGCCGAGGCCGTCGAGCCGCACAGCCTCATGGTCCTGCGACACGGCCACGTCGTCGCCGCCGGCTGGTGGGCGCCGTACACGCCCGACCGCCTCCATCTGCTGTACTCCCTCAGCAAGAGCTTCACCTCGACGGCCGCCGGGTTCGCCGTCGCCGAGGGACTGATCGGGCTCGACGACCCGGTGATCTCGTACTTCCCGGAGTTCGACGCCGACATCACCGACCCGCGCAGCCGCGCGATGCGGGTGCGGCACGTGGCGTCGATGGCGAGCGGACACGAGGCCGAGACCCTGGACCGGGCCCGCGCGCTCGACCGCGACGACCTCGTCCGCGGCTTCCTGCTGCTGCCGCCGGACCGCGATCCCGGCACGGTGTTCGCCTACAACCAGCCCGCCACCTACACCCTCGCCGCGATCCTCCAGCGCGTCACCGGCCAGACCCTCACCGCCTATCTACGGCCCCGGCTGCTGGACCCGCTCGGCTTCGGCGACGTCGCCTGGCTGACCGACCGGACCGGCCGAGAGCTGGGCTTCAGCGGCCTGCACGGCAGCACCGACGCGATCGCCCGGCTCGGCCTGCTGTACCTGCGCGAAGGCGACTGGGACGGGCGGCGGCTGCTGCCGCGGGAGTGGATCGCGGAGGCGACCCGCGAGCACATCCCGACGGCGGGCGCCATGGGCGACACCGGCCGGGAGGACTGGGACCGCGGGTACGGCCTCCAGTTCTGGCGCTCCCGGCACGGCTACCGCGGCGACGGCGCCTACGGCCAGTTCTGCCTCGTCCTGCCCGAGCACGACGCCGTCATCGCCACGACCGCGGCGGCCCCCGACATGCAGGGCCTGCTGAACCTCGTCTGGGAGCACCTCCTGCCGGCGTTCCGCCCGGCGCCGCTGTCCGGTCGCCAGGACGCCGACGCGGCCCTCGCCGACCGCCTCACCCGCCTCGCCCTGCCGCCCACGGCAGGCAAGCCCGCGCCGCCGGACCGCCCGCACGCCTGGTCGGGGACCGCCTTCACCCCGTACGGCGGTGTCTGCGCCGACCAGCCGAGCCTCACCGGCGTGACCGTCACGGCGGACGGCGACGGCTGGACACTGACCCTCGCCGAGGGCGACGACCGCCTCGCACCGCGCCTGGGCCCCGGCGCCTGGACCGTGACCGAGGAACCCGTGCCCGTCGCGGCGAGCGGCGGCTGGAGCGACGGCGACACCCTCGCCGTGGACCTGGCCTTCCTGGAGACCCCGCACCGGCTCCGGGTGACCTGCTCCCTCCCGGCCCGGACCTTCACAGCCCGCTGGTCCACGCAACCCCTGCACGGCGGCTCCCTGCACAGGAAGCGCGCGCCGCGGTCCTGAGGCCTCGGCTCGGTCGGTCGCGCAACCCCGCGGCCTCGTCGCCGGCTTCGGAAGGTGACAGCTCAGGCCGGCCCCGGCCGGAAGGTTTTCAGGAAGGTGGCCAGGGCCCGGCTGTTGGCGGTGGCGTCCCAGTCGGCCGCGGGGGTCGTCCAGCGCAGGGAGAAGCCGCGGTGGTCGCCGAGGAGGAAGCCGCGGCCGAAGGTGCGTACCCGTGTGCCGTCGACGTCGACGACCCACTCCATGTCGGCCGCCTCGTACCCCTGGTACGTCGTCGCCTCGATCGTCCCGATGCGCGAGAACCCGTCGGCCTGGCGCAGGCCCGGCTCCACGTCGTCGCGCCAGACCGCCACCGGGTCCGGGCCGACGCGCTCGCTGTAGGTGACCGCGAGGGTGCGCGGGTCGCCCTCGGCGCCGAACGTGACCCGGTAGGCGAGATCCCCGGCACGCGTGGTGTCCAGCCGGGTCCAGTTCTCGGGGAGGGCGACGGAGAAGCCCTCCTGCGCCCGGAACACCCGGAAGCCGGCCGGCAGCGCCCCGGCGGTGGCCGACGGGGAGGCGGCCGACGGGGAGGCGGCCGTGGGAGTCGGGGCCGGGCTGGGGGAGGCGGCGGGCGGGGAGGACGGGGCCGGCGGGCTGGGGGCCGGCGTCGGCACGTCCGTGACTCTGTCGGCGCCGTCCTCGCCGGGCGGGGCGCTGGGCGCGGCCGGGCGGGCCTGCGCGCCGTCCGACGACGTGTTCTCGGTGCCGGGCAACTGGCCCGTCGCGGCCAGGGCGGCGACCGTCACAGCGACCAGGGCCAGCGCGGTCCCGGCCGCCACCGCCCGCCCGTTCCAGCGCGGACCGGCGACCCGTGCGACGGCGTACACGCGCCGCGGCCGGGGCGCGGGCACCCCGTGCGTGTCCTCGTCCAGGACGCGGGCGAGGCTCTGGCGCACCGTCGGCCGGGTCATCCGTTCCCGCGAGTCCTTGCGCAGCAGGCCCTGGACGGCCGGTCCGAGCGGACCGGCCCGCAGCGGGGTGCGCAGCGGCAGCCGGTCCACGCCCTTCAGCGTGGCCTCCGGCCGGTCCCGGTCCCGGTACGGCGCCCGGCCCTCGACCATCGTGTAGAGGATCGCGCCCACCGCCCACAGATCCGCCGCCGGCCCGATCCGCTCGTCCCGCGCCTGCTCGGGGGAGGCGTACGACGGGGCCGCGAGGCGGGGAGAGAGGGCCACCCCCGCGAGGCCGAAGCCGGTGACGACGACCGGGCCGCCCGCCCGCACGAAGACCTGACCGGGACTCAGCTCGCCGTGGGTGATGCCCTCGCCGTGCGCGGCCTCCAGCACGTCGAGCAGCTCCAGCCCGATCCGCGCGGCGCGGACGTGCGGGAACACGCGCCGCTGCTCGATCAGTTGGCCCAGGGGAAGGCCGTCGATCCACTCGGTCACGGTCCACAGGGACCCCGCCTCCGCGAGGGCGTCGAGGACGGTGGCGACGCGGCCGGGGCATACCCGGGCCATCGTCTCGGACATCCGCACCACGCGCTCGGCGGCCCGGTGGGCGTCCTCCTCGCCGAGGCCCGCGGGCAGCCCGATCCGGGTGATCAGACACGGCCGGGTGCCGACCGACTCGTCGGCGTACTCGCCGTACCAGCCGACGCGGTTCGTCTCGCGGTGGACGACGTCGAGGAGCCGGTACCGACCGGCGACCAACTCGTGCGTGGAGACGTGCGCCTTGACCATGGTCATCCCTCGCTGAACCCCCGACTGCTCACCTTTCCCAGTGGTACGGCGATCGAGAGGGTGTGCGTTCAAGAGGTCGGCAACTCCGCCGGGATTTCTGTCTTTCATTCAAGAAAGGGCGGCGAGAACGCCGGTCATATGTGCGAGGAAAGGAAATTACTTCGGGTCGTCCAGGGGTGTAACCAGGGGTAAACGGTTGCCGGGCGTCCACGGAATCGCCCGCGACGGGCGTCGGTCCATTCCAGGACGACGGCCGCCGCGGGCGATTTCCTCGGCGCCGCGCACACCCGAGCGTCGGCGTAGTCAGAAGCGTCGGCGCAGCCCGAACCGTCAGCGCAGTCCGAAACGCTCGGCCCAGGACGCCATGTCGGCGGCCGACGCGTTGCCCCCGCAGACCACCAGTCCCAGCCGGGCGCCCGGACCCACCCGCTCCACGACCCGGCGGGCGGCCGGCAGCAGACATCCGGCGGCCGGCTCGGTCCACACCTTGGCGTGCTCCGCCAGCTCCAGACAGCCCCGTACGGCCTCGCGGTCCGGCACCACGAGCACCTCGCTCACCAGCGCCGCGACATGCTCGTACGTCAGCGGCGCGACGGCCGGCGCGCTCAGCGTGGTGGAGATCGACGACACCTCCACCGGCACCGGACCGCCGGCCTTCAGTGCCTCCGCCATTGCCTCCGCGCCCTCGGTCTCCACGCCCCAGACCCGCACCTGGGGCCGCAGAGCCCGCAGGGCCGTCGCGACACCGGAGATCAGCCCGCCGCCCCCGACACTGACCAGGACGTCCGTCAACTCGTCGGCGTCCTGCGCGAACTCCAGGCCGACCGTGCCCTGCCCGGCGATCACCACCGGGTCGTCGAACGGGTGGACCAGCGTCAGTCCCTCGTCCCGCAGGTCGTTCACGAGCGAGAACGCGCTGCCCATCCCGTCCGTCAACCGCACCGAGGCGCCAGCCTCCTCGGCGATCTCGACGGCACGGGCGGGCGCCGAACGCGGCATGACGACCGTGGCCTTCACGTCGAGGGCGGCGGCCATGACCGCCACCGCGATCCCGTGGTTGCCGCCGCTCACCGCGACCACCCCGGCCGCGCGCTCCGCCTCACCGAGCGAGAGCAGTTTCGCCGCCGCCCCGCGCGCCTTGAAGGAGCCGGTGCGCTGGAGCAGCTCCAGCTTGACGATGACGGGGACGCCGAGCAGTCCGGAGAGCCCGGGACTCGGCAGGGTCGGGGTGCGGACGACGTGCCCGGCGATCCGCTCCGCCGCGGCTTCGATGTCCGTGATGCCGATCAAGACGACCACCTTTCCCGCGCGCTGTGCCGCGCGCTCTCCGCACCCTGTCGCGCGGCGGTGGCCCAGGTCAACCGGGTCCGGGCGGTGGTCAGAGGTCGCGGCGCACCAGGAAGTCGAGCAGTGACCGCAGGTCACTCGCGGGGCGCGTCCGCAGTGGCACCCCGGCGAGCGCCGACTCCACGGCGGACACCTGCCGGCGCGCCTCGGCGAGCGCCGCCGCCCGGCCCCCGGCCTCCTCCGCCAGTACGGCCGCCTCGGCCGGGTCGCCCCCCGACTCCAGCAGCCGGGCGAGGCGCCGGGCCGCCGGTGCGGGCGACTCCAGGGCCGCCAGCACCGGGAACGTCTTCTTGCCCTCGCGCAGGTCGCCGTGGACGGGTTTGCCGGTCACGGCCGGATCGCCCCAGGTGCCCAGCAGGTCGTCGACCACCTGGAAGGCGATCCCGAGATGCCGCCCGGCCCGGTCCAGCGCGGTGACGGTCGCCTCGGGGGCACCGTCGAGCACGGCGCCCAGCGCGGCCGCGCAGCCCAGCAGCGCGCCGGTCTTGCCCTCGGCCATCGCCCGGTACGCCTCCGGCCGTACCCGCTCGGGCCCCGACCAGGGCCGCGCGGCGAACAGCAGGTCGTCGGCCTGCCCGTGCACCAGCTCGGCGAGCGCCCCGGACAGCAGCCGTACTCCGCCGGCGCCGCCCGGGGCCGCGGCGAGCGTCTCCACGGCCAGCGCGAACAGGGCGTCGCCCGCGAGGACGGCGGGTCCCGTGCCGTAGGCCTTCCAGACGGTGGGGCGGCTCCTTCGCGTGGGGTCGCCGTCCATGATGTCGTCGTGCAACAGGGAGAAGGTGTGCACGAGTTCGACCGAGACGGCCGCGGCGACACCGGCCCGCGCGGGCGCCCCTGCCGCCTCCGCGCCGAGCACGGCGAGGGCCTGCCGCAGCCCCTTCCCGCCGGACGCGGCGGCAGTGGCTCCGCCGACCTCGCACCAGCCGAAGGAGTACGCGGCCATCTCGCCCACCCACGGATGCAGCCGGCCGACCGCCTCCGCCAGCGCGGGCCGCACCAGCGCGCGGCAGCGGTCGAGAACGGCGGGCGCGGCCGGTGGAGCCGGAGGGTCCGCCGAGGCCGCGGCCGGGCCGACCGCTGTGGAGAGCGCCGTGGAGAACGTCGTGGAGAGCGCCGTCACCGTACGGCCTCCACGGTCGCGCCGCCCGGACGGGCGGGTTCCGTCCCGATGCCCAGTTCCTCCTCGGCCCGCGCCACCATCTCCCGCGCGTGCCGCAGCCCGATCCGTTCCAACTCACCCGCCAGAGCGGCCAGTTCCGCGGCCGTCTCGGAGCGGTCGCGGCCCAGGCGGGCCAGCGACTTGGCGAGCCCGAGCCGGGCGAGGGCCTTCCCGCGCGGCTCGCTCATCGCACCGAACTCCGCGAGGGCCTGCTCGTAGAGGTCCCGGGCCTCGGCGTAACGGGCCGCGCGGTAGAGGACGTTGCCGCGCATCTTGTGGTTGTAGGCCAGTGCGCTGGTGAGGTTCATCGCGCGGCAGGTCGTCTCCGCCTCGGACAGCAGGGCGAGCGCGCGCTCGGTGTCGCCGTCCCGCACCGAGACGAGGTCGGCCAGGCCGCGCAGCGCCCAGGCGTGTCCCCGCCGGTCGTCGGCGCGCGCGGAGATCTCGGCCGCCTCCTGGAACAGGGTGTGAGCGGTGTCGAAATCCCCGGAGTTGCGGTGCATCTGCGCGATGCCCTCCAGCGCCCACACCGTGTGCCGTGCCTCGCCGCGCCGGCGGGCCTCGGCCAGCAACTGTTCATGGAGCCGGCCGACGGCCTCGTAGTCCCCCTGGATACGGCCGGTCTCCGCGAGTCCGGCCAGCGAGTACCCGCGGGCGACCACGTCCCCGCCGCGCTCGCCGAGGTCGGCCGCCAGCCCCAGCAGCCGTCGGGCCAGCGGGAGGGCGCCCCGCTGCCGGGCCAGGGTGCCGCCGCTCCACAGGGCCCACGCCATCGTGGCCACGTCGCCCGCGTCCCGGGCCGCGCGGTAGCTCGCCTTCCAGGCCCGGTCCGCCTCCCGCACCTGGCCCAGCCGGCGGTGCGCCTCGGCGACGGCGAGCCCGGAGCGGGCCACCTCGGCGCGCTCCCCGGCCCGCTCGGCCGCCGCCAACTGCTCGGTGCCGGCGGTCAGTACGTCGACCAGGGACGAGTTCACGGACAGGGTGGTGAGGGCGCCCTGGTACTCCGGGGCGAAAGCCTTGCCGTACATCGATTCCTCTCGGCCCCCATGTATACGCTGCATGTATACATGGTGTGTATAGTGCGCCCGAAATTCGCCCCGGCCGCGGGAGCGGCCGGGGCGGGCGTCACCGGGTGGTGTGTGTTGTCGCCGGTCAAGACGTGCGCACGGCCGGCCAGGTTGCCTGTGAGGCGCAGATCACTCGACGGGGCCGGGGGGACCGGCCGGCCCCGTCGGGCGTCAGGCGCCGAAGAGTTGGGTCCAGTACGTGCCGGACGGGCCGCCGCCCGCGAAGCCGACGCCGATGTGGGTGAAGGCGGGCTTGAGGATGTTGGCGCGGTGGCCGGGGCTGTGCATCCAGCCCTCCACCACCTCGGCGGGGGAGCGCTGGCCGCAGGCGATGTTCTCGCCGATCGTCCGCCGGGCCGACCCCGCGGCGGCGGCGCGGTCCCACGGCCGGCCGCCCTCGGGCGAGGTGTGCGAGTAGAAGGAACGGGCGGCCATGTCCGCGCTGTGCGCGCGGGCGGCGGTGGCCAGCAGCGGATCGACGGCGAAGGGCCGCAGTCCAGCCCGCTCTCGCTCCCGGTTGGTGCGGTCGACGACCTCCGCCTCGGTCCCGGCCAGCCCGGCCGGTGTCAGCGGGCTCGCCCACAGCGCCGTCCAGAAGACGTCGCCGGTGCGGCCGTCCTTCGCGTGGGCCAGGCCCGCGTGGGTGAACGCCGGGCCGTGCAGGGTGTGCCGGGCCCGGTCGGTGCGCAGGCAGTAGCCGATGAACTCGGCCGGGGTGCGGGGCCCGGAGACCAGGTGTTCGCCCACGGCGAGGTAGCGGAAGCCGGCGGCCGTGACGCGCTGGTGGACGGAGACGCCGTCGGCACCCACGGCGTCCAGCCGGCCGGTCGCGGCCATCACCGCGGCGTGTGCACGGGCCGCCGAGACCAGCCGGGCGTCGAGCGAGACGGGCCGTGAACCGGCCGCGGCACGGGCGGAGTTGACCGGCCCGAGAAACCCGTCCGGATGGGGGCCGGGAGCGGGTGCCGGCGCCGGTGCGGAAGCGGCGCGGGGCGGGGGAGCGGTCCCGTCGTCGGCGACCTCCACCCCGAAGTCCCGGGCCAGCCCGGCCAGTCCGTCCGCGTACCCCTGGCCCAGCGCCCGCAGCTTCCACACGCCGCCGCGCCGGTAGACCTCCGCGAGCAGCAGGACCGTCTCCTGCCGGGCGGGCGGGGGTGTGAACCGGGCGAGCGGACGGCCCTGCCGGTCCGTGACCTGAAGGGTGGGCGCGGGCGGCCGGGCCGGCGGTTCGCCCGGCTCGGCCGCGCTGACGACCACCGTGACCCGGGTCGCCCCGGCCCGCAGCCGGGCCGGCTCCAGAGTGAGCGTGTCGCCCCGCAGCCCGGCCCCCGGCGCCGTCGGCTGGTTGTAGAACACGAAGTCGCCGTCCCCGCCCACCTTGCCGCTGTCGTCCGTGACCAGCGCGCACACGTCGAAGGGACCGGACACCCGGACAGCGAGGGCACCTTCCGGCAGGGCCACATTGGCCCCGGCAACCAACTCGCTCATCCTGCCGCCCCGACGTCCGGTCCGACCCGCTCGGGGCCCTGGTGGGAGAACGGGCGGCGGCGCGAAGAGGTTCCCCGGGGGATCCCCCGCCCGACCTCAGCCCGACGCCCCCGCCTCCGGTTCCAGCAGCCCCTCCCGATGGGCGATCGCCACCGCCTCCGTACGGCTGGACGCGCCCAGTTTCGCCAGGATGTTGGAGACGTGGACGCTGGCCGTCTTGCCGCTGATGAAGAGTTCCTCGCCGATCTGACGGTTGCTGCGGCCCAGGCCGAGCAGCCGCAGGACGTCCTGTTCGCGGGTCGTGAGGGCGGCCGGTCCCTCCCGGCCGGGCGCCGCGGGCCCGAGCCGGCCGCGCCGGATCAGGGCGTCCACCCGCTCCAGCAGCGGCGCCGCCCGCAGCCGTACGGCCGTCTCCCGGGCGGCGCGGGCCTCGCCGGCCGCCTCCTCGCGCCGGCCGGCGGCCAACAGGGCCTCCGCCAGCCGCAGCCGGCACCGCGCGCGCTCGTACACGTCGCCGAACTCGAACGCCGCCGCCGCCTTCTCCCAGGCCGCCGCGTCAGGTTCGCCGGCCGCACGCGCGTGCTCGGCCTCGGCGCGGGCCAGCCAGGCCTGCCCCTCCGGACCCTGCGGCACCCCGGCCTCGCCGCGCACCGCCGACGTCCGTGCCAGGTCCACGAGTTCGTCCGCGACCGCCGACCAGCGGGCCGCCGCAGCCTCGTCGCCGCCGGCGCGGGCCGAGGCGGCCGTGTCGGCGACCGGCGTCAGAGTGAGCGCGGCGAGCCGGACGGTGACGTCCGGGCGGCCGCCCGTGTCGCCGGTCAGTGCCTCCAGGGAGGCGCGCATCTGCGCCACCGCCGCCTCGGCGTCACCCCGCAGGGCCGCCGCGTCGGTCAGGACGACGGCCGCGACCAGCGCCGCCATCCAGTCGGCGGCGCCCCCCGTCAGGGCACGTGCCCGCTCGACGGCCCCCGCCTCACCGCGGGCCAGCGCGACGTACAGCGCGGGCCCGGCCGCGTACCCGCCCGCCGAGGGCAGGACGGCCAGGTCGGCCGCCGCCGTCCGCACGCACTCGTCCCAGCGGCCCAGGGTGTGGAGCAGCAGCAGTTGCAGGTAGCGCATCTCCAGCGGATACGGCGAGGAGAGCAGGCCCGCCCGGCGGGCCCGGTCCAGGCCGTCGGCCAGCCAGGGCAGGCACTCCTCGAACTCCCCGGCCTCGTAGCAGCCGATGGCCAGGTTGAACAGGGCACGCATCTCCACCGGGGCACTGCCCGCCCGCCGGGCCAGCTCGCGGGCCTCCCGCAGGCGCTCGCGGCCCTCGGGAGAGCGCCGACCGCCGCCCTCCAGGATGGCGAGCGAGATCAGCAGGTCGGCCTGCGCGTCGGTCACCTTCAGCTGGTCCGCGACACCCAGCGCCCGGCGGGCGACCCGCAGCGCGGTCCCGGTGTCCCCGACCTGCCGGGCGGCCAGGACATGCGTGGCCGCGGCCCACACCCACGTCGGGGACGGCGGCTCGGCGGGGATCATCGCCAGGGCCTCACTGCTGTAGCGGAACGCCGCCGTGAGGCTGTCGACGCCGAGGAGGGTGCCGGCCAGCGTGTACCGCACGCGCGCGGCGAGTTCGGAGTCGGCGTCCTGGCCCACCCCGGCGAGCGCGGCGCGCGTCAGCGAGACCGCGCGGTGCCCCTGCCCGGCGTGCGCGGCGGCCGCCGAGGCGCGCAGCATGAGCGTGACCCGGTCCATGCCCTCGCCCGACGGGCGGGCGGAGGCGTCCACCGTGGGCCACAGGTCGAGCGCGGTCTCCAGATGTCGCAGCTCCTCGGCGGGCGCCCCGACCCGCTGGGCGTGGTCGGCGGCCTCCAGGGAGGCGGCGAGCGCCTCCCGCAGGTCATGGCTCTCGCGGTAGTGGTGGGCCCGCTCGGCGGCGGTCTCGGCGCGATGCCCCCGGCCGCCGAGCAGCCGGGCGAACGCGCCGTGCAGCCGGGCCCGTTCCCCCGGGAGGAGATCGGCGTACACCGCCTCGCGCGCGAGCGCGTGCCGGAAGGCGTACGTGTCGCCCGCTCCCGCGACGAGGAGCTGCCGGCCTATGGCCTCGCGCAGCGCCGACTCCAGCTCGTCCTCGGGCAGTGCGACCGCGTCCCGCAGCAGGTCGTGCTCCACCCGCCGCCCGGCCACCGCCGCGGTCCGCAGCACCAGTTGGGCGGTCTCGGAGAGCTGCTCCACGCGGATCATCAGCAGGTCGGCCAGACCGCTCGGCACCCCGCCCGCCTCCGTGTCCGTCGCGGCGAGCAGTTCCTCCGCGTAGAAGGCGTTGCCCTCGGCGCGCTCCACGATGCGGCGCACCGTGGCGTCCGGCAGCGGCCGGTCCTCCAGGGCGCGCACCAGCCGGGTCACCTCGGCGTCCGCCAGGGGCCGCAGCTCCAGCCGCTCCACGCCCGGCAGCCGCACCAGTTCGGCCAGCAGCGGCCGCAGCGGATGCCGGCGGTGCAGATCGTCCGCGCGGTAGGAGGCCAGCAGCGCGAGCCGGTGGGCGGGCGCGCCGCCCGCGGGCCGCTGGAGGACACCGCGGCTCAGCAGGAACCGCAGCAGGTCCCGGGAGGACTCGTCCGCCCAGTGCAAATCTTCCAGCACGATCAGGAGCGGGTTGACCTCCGCGAGATCGGCGAGCAGGCCCGCCATCCCCTCGAACAGCCGCAGCCGTCCCCCCAGGTCCCGTACGGCGTCGTCCGGCCCGCCGCCGAGCAGCCGGTCGACGACGGGATGCGCGGCGAGGACGGCCGCGAAGCGCTCGTCCCCGGCCAGCACGCCCAGGATCTCCGTGAACGGCAGATACGGCAGGCCCACGTCACCGAGGTCGACGCAGTGCCCGGTCAGCACGGTCGTGCCGGTGCGCGCGGCCCGCGCCGCGATCTCGTCCAGCATCCGCGTCTTGCCGACGCCGGCGTCCCCGGCGACCAGCACCGCCCGCGCCTCCCCCGCGCGGGCGCGCTCCAGCACGCCGGAGAGCCGGGCGATTTCCTCGTCCCGGCCGATGAACGCGGTGGCGAACGCTGTGGGTGGCACGGCTCCATCCTGGCACGCGGCACCGACAACACCGCACGCGAGCAGGGCAGACCCCGGAACGGGCCTCAGCGGCTCACCGGTTCAGCGACCGGGCCCAGTCGTCCGGCACCCGGCCGGCCGGGCCGGGCGTGGGCTGGTCCAGGGGGTGGCCGGACGGCGGCGCCAGCTCCGGGCCGGACTCGTACAGCTCGTCGCTGTCGAAGTCCCAGAACCAGTCCTCGCCGGGCTCGAAGCTCTGCACCAGGGGATGCCCGGTGGTCTTCCAGTGCGCGGTGGCGTGCTGGGCGGGGGAGGAGTCGCAGCAGCCGATGTGGCCGCACTGCGCGCAGCGCCGCAGATGGAACCACCAGCCGCCCGTCGCGTCGCACTCGACGCAGCCGGTGCCGCTGGGCGGGACGCTCGGGTCGATGGCGTCGGTGTCGGTCATACGGGCTCCTCGGCGGGCTCGGGGGAGGTGTCGGTGGGGTTCTCGGGGCCGGCGTCGGCCTCGGGCGCGGTCAGCGGCAGCAGCACCTGGAAGCGGGTGTCACCCGGCGCGGACTCGACCTGGAGGCTGCCGTGGTGCTTGTTCACGACGATCCGCCAGGAGATGTCCAGGCCGAGACCGGTGCCCTCGCCGACCGGCTTGGTGGTGAAGAAGGGATCGAAGATCCGGCTTCGGATGTCCGCCGGGATACCGGGCCCGGTGTCGCCGAACTCCACCAGCAGCCGGTCGCCCTCCCGTGCGGTCCGCACGGTCAGCGTGCCTTCCCCGCCGTCGCTGTTGATGGCGAACACCGCGTTGTCGACGAGGTTGGTCCACACCTGGTTCAGCTCCGCGGGGTACGCGGGGACGTCCGGCAGGGTGCGGTCGTAGTCCTTGACGACCGTGATGCGCGGCCCGATCTTCCCGGACAGCATCAGCAGGGTGCTGTCGAGCAGTTCGTGGACGTCGACGACCCGGTAGGGGGCGCGGTCGAGCTGGGAGTACTGCTTGGCCGCGTCGACGAGATGGGAGATCCGGTTGGTGGAGTCGTCGATCTCGTCCATCAACAGCTCGGTCTCGACCGTGTAGTTGAGCCAGCCGATCGCGTTGGGCAGGATGTCGGCCTGTACGGCCGCCGCGACCTGCTCCAGCCAGTCCACGTCGAGTCCGGCCTGCACGAAGACGGGGGCGATGCGCCAGCCCTCGGGGATGCCGTGGTCGTCGAGCCAGTCGGTCAGCTCGTCCTCGCGGTCGGAGGCCTCCAGTGGGCTCAACACCGGTGCCTTGGCGACCCGTTCGGCCGTGCGCTCCTGGATCTCGATCAGTCCGGCGAGCACCTCGCGGGAGTAGGCGCCCTGCGAGATGACGGCGAGCTTGTGCCGCATCTTCGCCACCCGTTCCCGCAGCGTCGCCGTGGCCCGTACGGCCGCGGCGGCGGGGTTGTTGAGCTCGTGGGTGAGCCCGGCCGACAAGGAGCCGAGCGCCAGCAGCCGTTCACGCTGCCCGATGGCCCGCTGGGTGTTCTTCGAGCCGAAGAACAGCCCCTCCAGCAGATGCGCCGCCATCGGGAACCACTCGCGCATGATGCCCGAGAACGACTCCGCGGGCAGCACGAAGAAGCGGGTCGGCTCGGTCACCCGCATCGAGTTGTTGTAGACCTGCGGCACCCGGTCCCCGAGGTACGCCTGCATCGCGCCCGCGTAGACCCCGCGCTGCGAGGTGCGGCTGACCTCGACGTCGTCGCCGCCGACCCGGCGGTACAGCACCACCGTGCCCTCGATCATCACGTAGAAGCAGGTCGCCGGGTCGCCCTCGGTGTAGACCGGGCCGGGCTCGAACCGCTCCACCCTGCCCTCGGCGCACAGCCGTCCGAGCTGCTCGGGGGAGAGCTTCTCGAACAGGAACAGCGTGCTGATCTCGGCCGGCTCGCAGGGCATCGGCCGCCCGCTCACGACTGCTCCAGATAACGGTGGACGAGCATGACGGCCATGGCTCCCTCTCCGACGGCGGACGCGACGCGCTTGGCGGACTCGGCGCGCGCGTCGCCCGCCACGAACACGCCGGGGATGTTGGTCTCCAGGTGGTACGGCGGCCGGTCCAGCTCCCATTCCGCCGGCGGCCGCCCGTCCGGGGTGAGGTCGGGCCCGGCCAGGATGAACCCGCGCCCGTCGCGCAGCACCGTGCCGTCCAGCCAGTCGGTCAGCGGGGCCGCGCCGATGAACACGAACATCCACTGCGCGTCGACGAGTTCGCTCGCCCCGCTGTCCACGTCCCGCAGGGTGAGCTGCTCCAGGTGCTCCTCCCCGTGCGCGGCCTCCACGACGGTACGGGTCCGCACGGAGATGTTCGGCGCCTCCTCGATCTGCTGGATGAGGTAGTGCGACATCGACGCCGTCAGGGACTCCCCGCGCACCAGCAGCGTCACCGACTTGGCGCCCCGCGCCAGGTACATCGCCGCCTGCCCCGCGGAGTTGGCGCCGCCCACGATGTACACGTCCTGCCCCTGGCAGGAGGCCGCCTCGGTGAGCGCCGAGCCGTAGTACACCCCGCAGCCGGTCAGCTCGTCGCAGCCCGGCGCGAGGAGCTGGCGGTACGACACACCGGTCGCCAGGATCACGCTGTGCGCGGCCACCGCCGACCCGTCGGAGAACCGTACGACGCGGGCGGGGCCGTTGACCTCCAGTCCCGTCACCTCACGCGCGGTGAGGATCTCGGCGCCGAACCTGGCGGCCTGCCGGCGGGCCCGGTCGGTGAGCTGTCCGCCGGACACGCCGTCGGGGAAGCCGAGGTAGTTCTCGATGCGGGAGCTCTGCCCGGCCTGCCCGCCGGTCGCCGACCGCTCCACCAGCACCGTCCGCAGCCCCTCGGAGGCGCCGTAGACGGCCGCGCCGAGCCCGGCCGGGCCGCCGCCGATCACCACGAGGTCGTAGAACTCGGCCTCCGGGGTCGTCGCCAGCCCCACGTGGGAGGCGAGTTCGGGCGCGTCCGGCTCGATCAGCGGCGTGCCGTCGGGGGTGATCACCAGCGGCAGCCGCTGCCCGTCCGCGCCGGCCGCGGCGAGCAGCCGCCGCCCCTCGGGCTCGTCGGAGGAGTACCAGCGGTAGGGCACCTGGTTGCGGGCCAGGAACTCCCGGACGTCGGAGGAGCGCGCCGACCAGCGGTGCCCGACGACCTTGGTGGCCGGCACGGGCCGGTGGTCGCTGGTGCGCCATGCCGCGAGCAGGTCGTCCAGGACCGGGTAGAGCTTCTCCTCCGGCGGGTCCCACGGCTTGAGCAGATAGTGGTCGAGGTCGACCACGTTGATCGCGTCGATCGCCGCGTTGGTGTCGGCGTACGCGGTCAGCAGCACGCGGCGGGCGCCCGGATACACGTCCAGGGCCTGCTCGAGGAACTCGATGCCGTTCATCTGCGGCATGCGGTAGTCGGCCAGGATGACCGCCACCAGGTCGCCCCGCAGCTTCAGCTCGCGCAGAGCGTCCAGCGCGGACTCGCCGGACTCGGCGCGCACGATCCGGTACGCGGCGCCGTAGCGGCGCCGGAGATCGCGGGCGACGGCGCGGGAGACCCCCGGGTCGTCGTCCACGGTCAGAATGACGGTCCGCGCGGTCTCGGCGGCCTGTGCCATACGTCTCCCACCCCGGGGGTTCTGGACTCGCGGCACGGCGGGCCCCGCGCCGGTTTCCGCCCATCGTATGTTCGATCGCCCCGGTGCGCTCCGGGACCGGGCGGACCGTGCGCTCCCGGTGCAGGTCCGTGCACCGGCGGGGCATCGGGGGCATCGGCGGTCGACGCGGGACGGCCTCAGGTCCTGCGGTCGCTCAGCACGCAGAACTCGTTGCCCTCGGGGTCCGCCAGTGTCACCCAGCTCACCTCGCCCTGCCCGACGTCGGCGTGGCGCGCTCCCAGGGCCAGCAGACGCTCGACCTCCGCGCGCTGGTCCTCGGGCCGGAAGTCGAGGTGGAGCCGGTTCTTGATCGTCTTGGCCTCGGGCACGGGCACGAACAGCAGGCCCGGCAACCGGTCCGGGGCCGGTCTGATCTCGAACTCGTCGGCCGCGTCGTTCACCACGACCCAGCCGAGGGCCTCGGCCCACCAGCGTCCCAGTGCGACCGGATCGGCCGAGTCGACGATCAGCTGTTCCCACTCCAAGGTCATGACGGCAACTGTAGTGGTGAACACTGGACCCGACGAAGCGAGATACGACGCGGGGAGGCGACGGGATGACGGGCCCGATCACGGCAGGGGTCGACGGGACGGAAGAGAGCCTCGCGGCACTGGCTTGGGCGGCCAGGGAGGCCGTACGGCGGGATCTGGCGCTGCGGGTGGTGCACGCCTGGCGGTTCCAGCCGGACGCGGCGGCCGAGGTGGCGGACCGGGACGCCCAGGAGGAGTGGGTGCGGGCCGTCGTCCGGGAGGCCGTCACCGACGTCTCCGGACGCCACCCCGGACTGCGGGTGACCAGCGACGTCCTGGAGGGCGACCCGGCCGAGACGCTGGTCGCCGCCGGGGCGGAGGCGGAGGTGCTGGTGCTCGGCTCGCGCGGGCACGGCGCGGTCGTCGGGTTCCTGCTCGGCTCGGTGGGCCAGCAGGTGATCGCCGAGGCCCGGCGCCCGGTCGTGCTGGTGCGGGCCGGGGACAGGGCGAGCGCCGAGGTGGCCGGGCACGAGATCGTCGTCGGCCAGCACGGCTCGCCCGAGGACAGCGGGCCCGCGCTGCGTTTCGCGTTCGAGACGGCCGCCGCCCGCGGCGCCTCGGTGCGCGCCGTGCGGGCCTGGACCCTGCCCCCGGTGTTCTCCTACAGCCCCGCCTCGCTCAAGCTGCTCGACGACGCCGGCGGCCTGGAGCCGTACGAGAAGAAGGCGCTGGCCGACGCCCTCGCCCCGTGGCGGGAACGCTTCCCGGACGTGCCGGTGGTGGAGCACGTGGAGATCGGCAGCGCGGGGCAGGTGCTGCTGTCGGTGTCCGGGCGGGCCCAGCTGGTGGTGGTCGGCCGGCGGGCGCGCCGTACCGGGGTCGGTGCCCGGATCGGCTCGGTGGCGCACGGCGTGCTGCACCACGCGAACTGCCCGGTCGCCGTGGTCCCGCACGTCTGACTCACGCCAGGCGTCCGGCTCACTCCGGCGTCGTCGGCTCCAGGGTCTCCCGCGCGCGGGGCAGGATCCTGGCGATGTAGTCCTGGACGGCCGTGTCGAGCCCGATGTCGTGCTGTGCGCGCTCCGACAGGTACCAGCGGTGTTCGAGGAGTTCGTGGTAGATCTCCGCCGGATCCATGGAGCCGCGCAGTTCCGGCGGCACGGCCCGTACGGTCGGCCGGAACACGTCCCGCACCCAGCGGTGCGCCAGCACCTCGGGGCGGGCGGCGAGGGGGTCGCCCGGGGCGTAGTCGTCCTGGGTGGCCATCCAGCTCTCCAGGTCGTTGAGCAGCCGTCTGGCCTGGTTCTCCTCGGTGTCCAGGCCGGTCAGCCGCAGCAACTGCCGCTGGTGGTGGCCCGCGTCGACGACCTTCGGCACGAAGGTGACCGTGTCGCCGTTGGACGAGTGCTCGATCTGCATCTCGGCCACGTCGAAACCCAGCTCGTTGAGCCGGCGGATCCGGCGCTCGATGTAGTGGTACTTGCCCGCCGGGTAGACCGAGGTACGGGTCAGCTCCTCCCACAGGCCCCCGTAGCGGGCGCAGATCTCCATGCCGAACTCGACCGGGTCCACCGACGGGTGCAGGGCGCCCGAGGCCTCCAGGTCGAGCAGCTCGCCGCTGATGTTGACGCGGGCCAGGTCGAGGTCGTAGTCGCGCTGCCCGGTGCTCAGCTGCGGGTGCAGGTCACCGGTCTCGGCGTCGACGAGATAGGCGGCGTAGGCGCCGGCGTCGCGCCGGAACAGGGTGTTCGACAGGGAGCAGTCGCCCCACGCGAAGCCGGACAGGTGCAGCCGCACCAGCAGCACCGCCAGGGCGTCCATCAGCCGGTGCATGGTCGCCGGACGCATGGTGGTCTCGAACATCGACCGGTACGGCATCGACCCGCCCAGGTGCCGGGTGACCAGCACCGACTCCAGCGGGTCGCCCCCGGTGTCGGCGCGCCCGGTGACCACGGCCAGCGGGTCGACGGCGGGGATGCCCAGCCGGTCCAGGTCGCGCAGCAGCTCGTACTCGCGCAGCGCCGGGCGCTCGGCCAGTTCCTTGACGGCGATCACCTCGTCGCCGGCGCGGGCGTAGCGCACCACGTGCCGGGATATGCCGCGCGGCAGCGGTACGAGAACGTCCTCGGGCCACTCCTCCAGCGGAAGCTGCCAGGGCAGTTCCAGCAGGAGGGCCGGGTGCTCCGGGTTGGTGGCACTGATCTGCAAAGCCATGGCCCGACCTTAGACGGCGCGTTCCCGCGCCCGCTGTGCGGCCTCCCGCACCGGCCCCCGGTGGACGGGGCCGTGGCCGGGCAGCAGGGTGTCGGCGGCGAGGGACCCGATCACGTCCAGCGAGGCCAGCGCGCGGGCCCGGTCGTGGTGGAACATGCCGGGCAGCAGCTGCGGGCCCCGGACCCGCGAGGTCGCGTGCCCGCTGACCAGCGCGTCACCGGAGACGAGAATTCCGGCGTCGGGGAGGTGAAAGACGGTGTGGCCGTCCGTGTGCCCGGGGGTGTGCACGGGTACGGGCCGGCCGGGCAGGTCCAGCGCCCCGGTGGCGGCCGGGAACGGCTCCGGCACGGTGACCGGGTGCTGTTCGGTGCCGCCGGCGCGCAGTACGTGGACCGCCCAGGGCAGCACTCCGGGCCGCCAGGCGTTGCGCAGCACCGTGCCGACGCCGACCTGGTGGAGGAAGTCCCGGCGGGCGTGGGGGACTTCGGCCGGGTGCAGACGGACGGGGGTGCCGTACTCGGTGCGCAGGTGCTCGGCGGACCCGAGGTGGTCGTTGTGCGCGTGGGTGATGAGGACGGCGGTGACCGCCTTCGGTGAACTGCCCACCGCGGCGAGGGAGTCCAGGAGCTGTGGCCGGTCCGCGGGGTAGCCGGTGTCGATCAGGGTGACGGCGTCGCCCTCGGTGAGGATCACCCAGTTGGTGTGGCCGCCGTGCACCAGATAGGTGCCGTCCGCGACCTGCCGTACGTCTGCCCGCATGATCGTCCCGTGGGGTGAGGTCCGTGCCCGACGGGGACAGCAAAGCAGATCGACGGGGGGTGCGCCGGGCCCGCGTGGTCCTACTGCACGCCGTGCGGCCGGAACTGGACGCTGATCCGCGGCCCCGCGGCCCGCGTCGACTTGGGGACGCAGTGCTCCCAGGTCCGCTGGCAGGAGCCGCCCATCACGATCAGGTCGCCGTGGCCCAGCGGGCGCCGCACGGTGTCGCCGCCGCGCACCGGACGCAGCAGCAGGTCGCGCGGCGCGCCCACGGAGAGGATGGCGACCATCGTGTCCTCACGGGCGCCCCGGCCGATCCGGTCACCGTGCCAGGCCACGCTGTCGCGGCCGTCGCGGTAGTAGCACAGGCCCGCGGTGACGAAGGGCTCGCCCAGCTCGCCGGTGTAGTGCGCGCAGAGGGCCGCGCGGGCCTCGTCCAGTACGGGGTGCGGCAGCTCCCGGTCCTCCCCGTAGAACGCGAGGAGCCGGGGTACGTCGACCATCTGGTCGTACATCTGCCGGCGCTCGGCGCGCCACGGGACCTCGGCCGCGAGCTGTTCGAACAGCTGGTCCGCCCCGGTGAGCCAGCCCGGGAGCACGTCGATCCAGGCGCCCGAGCCGAGCGCGGTACGGCGGATCCCGGTGAGGGGTCCGAGGCGCAGCTCGTCGGTCTGGTCGAAGAGGGAGCCCTGGAGGTGCCTGGTCATGGGACCAGCCTACTCCTTAATCGAATATTTGTTCCATGTGCTTGGTGGCCGGGTGCACGGGGTCGCGAGTCGGCGTCCGGACCCTTTCGATACACCAGTGCATCGGATACATTCCCGTATCGAACGGAGGTCCGGCATGGCGGCGGAGCAGACGGCGAGGCGTGTCACCCGGCGCCGGGTGCGCACCCGGGCCAACCTCCTCGACGCCGCCTTCCAGGTGTTCGCCGCCAAGGGCTTCGGACGGGTCTCCATCGAGGAGGTCTGCGAGGCCGCCGGATACAGCCGGGGCGCCTTCTACTCCAACTTCGCCAGCCTGGACGAGCTGTTCTTCGCGCTCTACCGGCAGCGCGCCGACCTCATCGCCCGGCAGGTCGCCGACGCGCTCGCCGGGGACGGCCCCGGCCTCGACGTGCCCGCCTCCGTGGACCGCGTCACCGAGGTGCTGCTCCTCGACCACGACTGGCTGCTGGTGAAGACGGACTTCCTCGTGCACGCCGCCCGTGACCCGGCCGTCGCCCGGTCCCTGCTCGAACACCGGGCAAAACTGCGCGGCGCCGTCGCCGACCGGCTCGGCCGCGACCGTGCCCACACCGCACTGCCCGCCGTCCTCGGCGACGCCGACGCAGCCGCCCACGCGGTGGTCGCCGCGTACGACGGGGTGACCACCCAACTCCTCCTCGACAAGGACGTGGACGGCGCCCGCGCCTGGCTCAAGCAGCTCCTCACCGCGCTGCTCACCGAGGGCGGCACCCACAGCCACTCCGAAAGCCAACCCGAGAACCACCCCGAATGAGAAAGGCAACGGTCGCCATGGACGCGGACGTCATCGTCGTCGGAGCGGGCCTCGCCGGCCTGGTCGCGGCGCACGAACTCACCAGCAGGGGCAGGCGGGTCGCCCTGGTCGACCAGGAGAACGCCGCCAACCTCGGCGGCCAGGCGTTCTGGTCCTTCGGCGGGCTGTTCCTCGTCGACTCGCCCGAGCAGCGGCGCCTCGGCATCAAGGACTCCCTCGACCTCGCCTGGAGCGACTGGCAGGGCAGCGCCCAGTTCGACCGCACCGACGACGAGGACTCCTGGGCGGTGCGCTGGGCGCGTGCCTACGTCGAGTTCGCGGCCGGAGAGAAGCGGACCTGGCTCGCCGGGCACGGCATCTCCTTCGTGCCGACCGTCGGCTGGGCCGAACGCGGCGATCTGCGCGCCGACGGGCACGGCAACTCGGTACCCCGCTTCCACGTCGCCTGGGGGACCGGCACGGGCGTCGTCGAACCCTTCGTCAGATACGCCGAGCAGGCCTCCCGGGACGGGCTGCTCACCTTCCACCACCGTCACCGCGTCGACGAGCTGGTCCTCGAGGGCGGCGCCGCACGGGGCGTACGCGGCACGGTCCTCGCGCCCGACGACGCGCCGCGCGGTGTCTCCTCCAGCCGGGAGCCCGTCGGCGACTTCGAACTGACCGCCCAGGCCGTCGTCGTCACCAGCGGCGGCATCGGCGCCAACCACGACATGGTCCGCCGCTACTGGCCCGAACGCCTCGGCACCCCGCCCGCCGAGATGGTCACCGGCGTCCCCGCCTACGTCGACGGCCGCATGCTCGACATCAGCGCCGAGGCCGGGGTCCGGCTCGTCAACCGCGACCGCATGTGGCACTACACGGAGGGCGTCCAGAACTGGGACGCCATCTGGCCCGGCCACGGCATCCGCATCCTGCCCGGCCCGTCCTCGATGTGGTTCGACGCCCTCGGCCGCCGGCTGCCCGACCCCTGCCTGCCGGGCTACGACACCCTCAGCACCCTCCGGCATCTGCGCACCACCGAGGACATCGCCGGCCACGACCACTCCTGGTTCGTCCTCACGCGCAAGATCGTCGAGAAGGAGTTCGCGCTGTCGGGCTCCGAGCAGAACCCCGACATCACCGCCAAGGACCGCAAGGCCGTGCTGCGCGACCGGATCCTCGGCAAGGGCGCGCCCGGCCCCGTGCAGGCGTTCCTCGACCGCGGCGCTGACTTCGTCGTCGCCGACACCCTGGACCGTCTGGTCGAGAAGATGAACGGTCTGACCGACAAGGCCCTCCTCGACGCCGACGTCCTCCGCCGGCAGATCCGCGCCCGCGACCTCCAGATGGCCAACGCCTACAGCAAGGACGCCCAGGTGCAGGGCATCCGCAACGCCCGCCGCTACATCGGGGACCGCCTCGGCCGCGTCGCGTCCCCGCACCGCATCCTCGACCCCGACGCCGGACCGCTCATCGCCGTCAAGCTGCACGTCCTCACCCGCAAGACCCTCGGCGGCATCCAGACCGACCTGGACTCGCGCGCCCTCGGCGCCGACGGCAGCCCGGTCGAGGGCCTCTACGCGGCGGGCGAGGTCGCCGGGTTCGGCGGCGGCGGCGTCCACGGCTACAACGCCCTGGAGGGCACCTTCCTCGGCGGCTGCCTCTTCTCGGGGCGCGCGGCGGGACGGGCGGCGGCACGCCAGACGGGGTGAGGCCCACGGGTCCGGGGCGGGCCGGCCCCCGACCGGGGCGGTCGACCGTCGGCAGAGGCGGCGGGCTGACCCCCGGGGACCGGACCGGCCGTCGGGTCGGCCGGGACCGGGCCGGCCGTCCGCCGAGCAGGCTGCGCGCCCTCAGCCGGCGGGCGACCCTGCCCTCAGCCGAGGAGGCGGGCCAGCACGGCCGCGTGACTGTGCT
This sequence comes from Streptomyces sp. NPDC058335, assembly GCF_042723915.1. Taxonomy (NCBI): domain Bacteria; kingdom Bacillati; phylum Actinomycetota; class Actinomycetes; order Kitasatosporales; family Streptomycetaceae; genus Streptomyces; species Streptomyces sp. NPDC058335. The sequence continues at coordinate 238,922 of NZ_JBHXHX010000014.1, forward strand.
CGGGCTCTTTCACCGCCGTGAGCAGGGTCACCGGTCCCGCGCCCGTCAACTCACGTACGCGTGCGAGGAGTTCGGCCGCCTCCGACTCGGCCAGCTCCGCCTCGTAACGCCGCGCGAACTCCTCGTACGAGCCCTCGCCCGCGTGGTACCAGCGGCGCAGTTCGTTCGACGGGGTCAGTCCCTTGGGCCACTCGTCGACCCGTGCCGCGTCCTTCGCCAGACCGCGCGGCCACAGCCGGTCGACCAGGACCCGGACGCCGTCCCCGGGCTCGGGCGGGTCGTACACACGGCGTACGCGGACACTCATGGGCGGCCTCTCCACGCGGTGGGCGGTGGTGCCGAGGGTAAGCACGGACCGCCCGCCCGCGCCGCACGGCTTGACCTGAACGAGGGCGAATCCGCGGGGCCGGCTGCCTAGTCTGGTCAGGTTTGATCACAGCCACCCCCCCCAGGAGCGCCCGTGACCCACCTCCGCAGACGCCCCGCCCTCCTCGCGGCCGTACCCCTCGCCGTGACGGCCCTGCTCACGGGTGCCGACCCCGCGCTCGCGGCCGGTCCGGTGGGCACGCCCGGCGTCGGCGACCCCTACTTCCCGCTCGCCGGGAACGGCGGCTACCACGTCGACCACTACGGCCTGACCCTCCGTTACGACCCGGCCACCCGGCACCTCGACGGCAGAGCCGTCCTCACCGCGCGCGCCACGCAGTCCCTGGCCCGCTTCGACCTCGACCTGAACGGCCTGAAGGTCACCGCCCTCACCGTCGACCACGTCAAGGCCGGACACCGCCGCGACGGCCAGGAACTCGTCGTCACCCCGCGCCGCGCCCTGCGCAAGGGCGAGCGGTTCCTGGTGAGCGTCACCTATTCCGGCACCCCCGGCCCGGTCACCGACCCCGACGGCTCCCCCGACGGCTGGATCCCCACCGACGACGGCGCGTTCGTCGCCGGGGAGCCGCAGGGCGCCATGACCTGGTTCCCGGCGAACAACCACCCCACGGACAAGTCCTCGTACGACTTCACGATCACCGTCCCCGAGGGCCGCACGGCCGTCGCCAACGGCGTCCTCCTCGGCAGCCGGACCGCCCACGGGAGGACCACCTACCGCTGGCGGCAGGCCGAACCCATGGCCGCCTACCTCGCCACGGCCACCGTCGGCACCTTCCAGGTCCGGCAGTACACCACCCGCGACGGCATCAAGGTGTACGACGCCGTCGATCCCCGCGAAGCGGCCGCGGCCAAGCCCGTGCTGGCGAAGCTCCCTGCCGTACTGGAGTGGGGGAGCGGCCTGTTCGGCCCGTACCCGTACCGCGCGGCCGGCTCCGTCGTCGACCACGCCCCGGACGTCGGCTACGCCCTGGAGACCCAGACCCGGCCCGTGTACGACAGGGCGCCGGACCTGGGCACCCTCGTCCACGAGAGCGCCCACCAGTGGTTCGGCGACTCCGTCTCCCTCACCTCCTGGAAGGACATCTGGCTCAACGAGGGCTTCGCCACCTACGCCGAGTGGCTCTACGCCGAACAGCACGGCGGCGACAGCGCCCAGGCCGCCTTCGACGCGCTCTACGCCCGCCCGGCGGCCGACGGCCTGTGGGCGTTCCCGCCCGGTGACCCCGGCAGCGGAGCGAACATCTTCGGCACGCCCGTCTACGCCCGCGGCGCCATGGCCCTGCACGCCCTGCGCACCACGGTCGGCGACCGCGCGTTCTTCCGTGTCCTGCGCGCCTGGGCGTCCGGACACCGCGGCGGCAACGGCACCACGGCCCAGTTCGAGCGGCTGGCGGAGAAGGTGTCCGGCAAGGACCTCGGAAGCCTGTTCAAGACCTGGCTGTACGCTCGGGGAAAGCCCAACCAGCCCTGAGAACCTGACCAGTTCCTCACACCTCTCGGCCAGGGTCGAGTCATGATCACGCATCGCGCCCGCGTCGCGCTGTTCGCCGCGTCCCTCCTGCTCACCGGGTGCGGCGGCGGCGCGGCGGCCTCGCCCGACCACAAGGACCCCGACCCCGCGACCGCTCCCGCGGTGCCGAGCACGCCCGCGCCCGAGGCCGCTGCGCAGGCCGTCCCGCAGCACCTGCCGGGCCTCGGCCCGAAGACCCGCTCCGCCGTGCCGGCCGCCGCGCGCCAGGTGGTCGTGGTGACCGGGCGCGGCCCGGACTCCCCGCTCTCCGAAGTCGTCCTGTACCGCCGCACCGGCACCGGCTGGCAGCCCGGCCCGGCCTGGCCCGCCCACAACGCCCTGCGCGGCTGGACCGACCACCACCTCTCCGGCGACCTGCGCTCACCCATCGGCGTGTACGGCCTCACCGACGCCGGCGGACGACTGCCCGACCCCGGCACGCGGCTGCCGTACGACCGGTCGACCGGCGGATTCCGCTCACCCGGCACAGGCTTCGAGGGCGAATCCCTGGCCGGGTCCTTCGATTACGTGATCGCCATCGACTACAACCGCAAGCCCGGTACCTCGCCCCTGGACTGGACCCGCCCCCTGGGGGCCGAGCGTGGCGGAGGCATCTGGATCCACGTCGACCACGGCGGCCCCACCCACGGCTGCGTCAGCATCGCCGAACGGCACATGAAGGAACTGCTCCGCGCCCTCGACCCCGCCCTCCACCCGGTCGTCGTCATGGGCGACCATGCCTCCCTGGCACGCTGACCCGGACCGGCCGCCGAACGCCCACCGACCGCCCACCGACACCGACCGCCCACCGACACCTATCGCCCACAGGAACAAGGGGAAACCGCCGCGTGTGCGCACATGTGCTGGTCGCCGAGGACGATGCGATGCAGGCCGAACTCATCCGCCGCTCCCTGCTCGCCGAGGGGCACACCGCCACCGTCGTGCACGACGGCTCGGCCGCGCTCGACGCGGTGCGCCGGGACCGGCCGGACCTCGTCGTGCTGGACCTCATGCTGCCGGTCATCGACGGCTTCGGGGTGTGCCGGGTGCTCCGCCGGGACGACGACATCCCCGTCCTGATGCTGACCGCCCGCGCCGCCGAGGACGACGTGCTGCTCGGCCTGGAACTGGGCGCCGACGACTACATGACCAAGCCGTACAGCCCGCGTGAGCTGATGGCCCGCATCCGCACCGTCCTGCGGCGCAGCGGCTCCGCCGCCGGCCGGCGGGAGGACCCCGTCGTACGGGCCGCCGGGATCGCCGTCGACCCCGCGCGGCACGAGGTGCGGTGCGACGGGGCGCCGGTGGACTGCACGCCCGCCGAGTTCCAGATCCTCCTCGCCCTCGTCGGCGAGCCCGAACGGGTCTTCTCCCGACGGCAGTTGCTGCAATACACCCGTGGCTACGACCGCGCCTCCACCGAACGGGCCGTCGACGTCCACATCATGAACCTGCGCCGCAAGATCGAGGCGGACCCGCGCAGACCCGCCCGGCTGCTGACCGTCTTCGGCGTCGGCTACAAACTCAGCGGTACCCGCCCGTGAAACGCCCCCGCCCCCGCCCCCGCATACCGCTGCGCAAACGCCTCCTCGTCCGGCTCCTCATCGCGTCCGTCCTGATCGCCGTCTGTTCGGTGGCCGCGACGGCCTGGCTGGCGGTGACCACCACCACCCGCGCCCTGCGGGAGGAACAGGGCCAGGCCCTCGCCGACGACATGGACATCCTCGCCCGGCTCAGCGGCTACGCCGCCACCCACCCCGACTGGAGCGGCGTACCGGCCACCGTCCGCGCCCTGTCCGCGCAGACCGGCCGGCGTATCGCCCTGACCGGCGCCGACCGCACCCTCCTCGCCGACTCCGCACCTCGCGGCACCTCCCTGCCGCCGCGCGCGGCCGCCACCGTCGACCCCCTGCGCACCGACACCTCCAGCGAACCCGGCGCCCAGCTCAGCGGCACGGACCCGCGCGTCGTCGGCCCCTACCGGCTCACGGCGGGTGAACGCGCCCGGCTCGACACGCTGGCGCGCGAACGGCAGAGCTGCTTCCTGCGCCACGGCATCGACACCACCGTCTCCCGCACGCCCAGCGGCCGCCCGGTCCTCCACCCCGCGGACGACACCGTCGAGGACGGCTATGTCCCCGAGCCGTGCGCCGACGGGCGGCTCAACGCCGCGATGCCCACGGAGGAGAAGGCGCTGGCCGCCCTCCAGAAGCTCGCCCGCGGCTGCCTGACCGGGGCGGGGCTGGACCCCGACACGCCCCTTGCCCTGGGCGGCATCGTCGGCCTCGGCGGCGCGGACCTGCGCTCCCCGACGCCCTCTCCCGGCTTCCTCCTCAAGGGGGACGGCGCGACGACGCGCGCCGCGCAGCGCTGCCTGGACGACGCCCGCCTCGCCCAGCTCGACCCGTACGTCGCCCCCGTCGCGGAACTCTTCCTCGGCGGCGGGAACAACGGCGCAGCGCCCCGCTGGGACATGTCCTCCGCCAACAAGGCGAAGGTCGTCGGCGCGGCCGGACTCGTGCTCGCCGTCACCGTCGCCGTGACCGCAGTCGTCGCCACCCGCCTGGTACGGCCCCTGCGCGCGCTCACCGAGGCCGCCCAGCAGCCACCCGAGCTGCACGCGCGCGTGCCCGTCACCACCCGTGACGAAACGGGCATCCTCGCGGAGGCCTTCAACGACCTGGCCGAGCGCCGCGAACGCCTCGAAGCCCAGCGCAAGGCCCTGGTCAGCGATGTCGCCCACGAGCTGCGAAGCCCGCTCACCAACATCCGGGGCTGGCTGGAGGTCACCCGCGACGGCCTCGTCGAACCGGACCCCGCACTCCTGGCCGCCCTGCACGAGGAGGCCCTCGTCCTGCAACGGGTCATCGACGACCTGCGTGACCTCGCCGACGCCGACGCCGGCACCCTGCGCCTGCACCGCGAGCCCGTTCCCGCCGACGACCTCCTCGCCCAGGTCGCCGCCGCCCACCGCGTCGCCGCCGACACCGCGGGCGTCGCCCTGCGCACCGACACCCACGGCAGCCCCTGGCTGGACGCCGACCCGGTGCGGCTGCGGCAGGCGCTCGGCAACCTCGTCACCAACGCCGTACGCCACACCCCGTCCGGCGGCACGGTCACGCTGACCGCGCGCGCGGTCGGCGAGCGGGTGGTGCTGGAGGTCGCCGACACCGGCACCGGCATCGAGGCCGAGGATCTGCCGCAGGTCTTCGAGAGGTTCTGGCGCGCCGAGAAGTCGCGCAGCCGCCGCACCGGCGGCAGCGGCCTCGGCCTGTCGATCGTCCGCCATCTGACGGCCGCGCACGGTGGCACGGCGGAGGCGGCGAGCACTCCGGGCTCGGGGAGCGTGTTCACCCTGAGGCTGCCCGCCGCGCGGACACCGCGGGACGGCTGAGCCAGGAGGGGCGCTCGGAAGGGCTGATTCCCGCCGGGCGGTGCGGGTACCCCGTTGTCCTGACGGCGCGGGCTGTCCTGACTGCGGAGAGGGAGGTCATGCCATGAGTTCGTCCGACGACCTGCCGGTCGCGCGCTCCCTGGCCGAACTGGCCGAGTTGGTCATGCGGCAGCGGGGTCTGTTCGTCCGCTGGTCACGCGGGCCCGAGACCGACCTCGGGGAGGCGTCCAGCACCGACGAGCTCACCGGCGTCCCGATGAACGGCCTGTCCGCGAACCCCCTGGATGTCGAGGACTGGTGGGAGGACCGCTCCCGCACCCTCTGGGTGGCCCGGCGCCTGTACGACTACGCGCACCTGCCGCACGAGAAGGGCCCCGGCGTGCGCCCCTGGGTCCTCGCGGGACGGGAGGCGGGCCGGGGCCCCGACAACGAGCCGCTCGTGACCGACGTACGGCCGCTGTGCTGGATCGACGGCTCGGTGATCGAGGCGGCGCGTGAGGAGGTGGCCCGGCAGGAGGCGGAGTGGGGCCCGCTGCGGCGGACGGGCCGGTGAGAACC